>JAXFOR010000016.1:0-35278 GCA_034180305.1 Finegoldia sp. | reverse complement strand
TTTATTCTATTTTTCTTTCTTTTTTCTAAAAAATAATAAAGAAGTCCCAGACTTATTATCCAAAATACATATATCATCTCAATCCATCCTATATCCAATTCCTCTAACAGTAGAAATTACTTCCTTATCAAGTTTTTCTCTAATTCTCTTAATAGTTGATGTGAGAGTATTGTCATTTACAAACTTATCCCTATCTTCCCAGAACATTTCAAGAAGTTGGCTTCGTGTGTAAACTCTGTGAGGATTTTTAATAAATAAGACTAGGATTTCATATTCTAGAGAAGTTAACTCCACCAGATTTCCCTTAAAATAAACTTTTGAATCATTTAAATCTATTTTGATATCCTTGTAAGTAATTATTTTGTCTTGACTTATAGGTATTGTCCTTAAAACCGCATCAATTCTTGCCCTTAATATTGCAAGGGAAAATGGTTTAGTTAAATAGTCGTCTGCTCCTTGATCTAGGGCAGCAATTATAAAATCTTCATCATTTTTTACAGTTATTACAATAACTCTTATGTCCTTATCTTTTAATCTTTCTATCAAATGTTGACCGTCTTTATCTGGTAGATTTATATCCAATAGTGCTACATCCATATCTACATTAATCTTATAGGTCGCCTCGTAAAAAGATGATGCAAGCTCTACTTCATAACCATTATTAACTAAATACTTTTCCATTTGTAAGGCAATTTCTTTATTATCCTCTATAATCAAAACACTCTTCATTTTAACCCTCTCATGTATCAACTTTGAAATCTATTAAATTATTATCTTCTATAGCTTGCATCTATAAGCAAATTAAGACTATAGATCAGTAATCACATTTATAGCATATCAATATCACTTATACTAAAACAGACCCTTCACGGATCTGCTTGCTTTTAAATATTTATATTATTCTCTCAAGAAGAGAAACTGATTCCACATGGTATGTTCTCGGGAACTGGTCGAAAAATTCTAAAGCTTTTATTTCGTAGCCTCTTTCCAGGAATTTTTCCAGGTCACGTTTTTGACTTACAGGGTTGCAGGAGATGTAGATAAATTTTTCAGGATTTATATCTATCAGTCTGTCTATTGCCTTAGGGTGAATGCCGTCTCTTGGAGGGTCAAGGACTATGACGTCTTTCTTTTCAACTTGATCCATGTAGTCCAGGCAGTCGGCTGCTACAAACTTGGTATTGGTAAGTCCGTTCAAGTTAGCATTTTCTATTGCCTTTACTACGGCTTCTTCGACTATTTCGACTCCGGTTACGCTTTTTGCACTTTTGGCAAAGATTTGAGCTATTGTTCCTGTTCCGCAGTAGAGGTCATAGACTTCCTTGCCTTCAAGGTCGCCTGCAAGGTCAAGTGCCTTTTTATAAATCAGGCTTGCTTGAGCAGGATTGGGCTGAAAGAAAGAGAAGGGAGATATCCTGAAGTCAAGACCCAAGATATTTTCGCTTAAATATTCTTTTCCGTAGAGGTGGATAAGTTTATCGACTACGACAGCGTCTGAGTCGTTATCATTTATGGTATGAAAAATTGAGACTATCCTCTTATCTATGGATCTTGTAAAGTCTACGAAGTCTGCTGTATCTTCAAATTCACTTGTAGTTACAAGGTTTACCATGTACTCGTCATTGTAAAAGGACTTTCTTATTATAAGGTGTCTTAATATACCTGTATGAGCTATCTTTTTGTAATATGGATAGCCTTTTTCCCGGAAGTAGTCTTGGAGGGACTCTCTTATTTTGTTAAATGTTTCGTCTACTATGTTGCAGTCGATGCAGTTGCATATGTCATAAAATCTTCCCTTGCTGTGAAGGCCTATCACAAGAGGACCTCCCTTTTCGCTGTCTCCGAAGGAGTATTCCATTTTGTTTCTGTAGGCTGTTACTTTTACTGAAGGATTAAAGACAGGTTCGCCGTCATAGATGTCTTGGTAGAGTTTTTTCAGAGATGAAAATTTAAGGTCACACTCAGTTTCATAGGGAAGTCTTTGGTAGATGCAGCCACCGCATTTTTGATTTACCGGGCAGCCTTCTTCTGTTTCCAAGGGAGATTTTTCTAAGATATCCACCAGTTTAGAATCGATAAAGTCTCCCTTTTTCTTTTTTTTGACGAAAGATACTTTTTGACCTTTAATTGTATTTTTAATAGAATAGAGGCTTTCGTCAATTTTGACTAGGCCTCTATTAGGAAATACATTTTCTTCAATTGTTCCTTCGATTACTTGTCTTTTTCTAGCCTTGTAAGCCATCTGCTTGCCTTTGCATATTTTCTATTACTACATCGTGGATATCGCCGATGCTTTGTCCGTATTCCAACACCTTCCATGGCTCATTAGTATGGAAGTGGATTTTTATTAAATCGTCATCTCCTACTACTAAAAGGCAGTCTCCCTTGAAGTTATCCATTATATGTTGGTTTATTTCATCTGATGATAAGCCCTCTCCTGCTATAAGCAATTGGGTATCAAATCTGAATTCAATTTGTTCGCTCATAATATCTTCCTTTCTTATTTTATTTGATTTATATTTGTGATTATCTTGTAGTCTCTCCATTGTTTAGGCAAAAGTGACAAATATGGGTAGCTGTCAAACCTGTCATCAATGAGGTAAAGATCTCCTGTGTCGTAGATGTCTCTAATAAGTCTGCCTCCTGCCTGGTGAACTTTGTTCATGCCGGGGTAGAGGTAGGCGTAGTTAAAACCGTTTTTACCTAAGGCGTTAAAGTGTTCTTTTATGAGGTCATTTTCAAGGCTGATTCCGGGAAGGCCGACAGAGATTACAGCGACCGTTTCGAGCCTGTCTCCTATAAGGTCGATTCCTTCTGAAAAAACTCCACCGAGGACACAAAAGCCCATAACTGATGAAGATTTTTTAAACTTGGAAAGGTAGTCCAACCTATCTTTTTCGCTCAGGTTAGCCTCCTGCACTTCCACCTTAAAGTCTATTATATCAAGAATTTCTTTCATATAGCCATAGGAGGGGAAAAAAATTAATTTATTTCCCGATCTTTGATTTAAACTTTTAAGAATTCCGGCGATCTTGTACTTGTTTCTTTCCCTGTCCTTATAGCGAGTAGAAAGCTTTATAAGGTTTACCCTCAGGTTCTCTTTAGGGAAAGGAGATTCTATCCTTATATTATAGTAATCATCCAGGCCGAACATATCTGCAAAAAATCCCAAAGGGGATAGGGTAGCAGAGAAAAAGACGGCAGATGATATGAGGGCAAGTTTATTTTTAAAAATTGTGTGGGTGTCAAGGCAGGAAAGCTTGTAGGACACTTCCTCGCCTTCACTTCGGATAATGGTTACAAAGGACTCGTCATAGTAGTCGGATATTTTTATAAACTTATTTAAGTCGAAAAAGAGGTCTAAAAGCTTGTCGTATAAGGGATGATTTCTTTCTTTTATTAAAAGCTTTGAGATCGCATCCTTTGCCTCCATACAAAGATCGATAAGGCCTAATGAGAGCTCATAGATTACTGTGGAGTTTTTGTCCTCGTACATTTCTCCTCTTATTTGCTCAGCAATTTTCATCAGAGATTTTTTTACCCTGTCCTCGATTTTGTTTTCAACTTCAATTTTAAAAGCTATATCTTCTATTTGATTTAGGAAAAGCTCATATGAATACATATCCCTGCCCCGAGATACCAGGTTGTGACTTTCATCTACAAGTAGACAGGTTCTTATGACGACTTCATCAAAGTATCTTTTCAGATAAACTGTCGGGTCAAAGACGTAGTTGTAGTCACAGATAACCAGGTCGCAGAAGTTTGTAAGGTCGAGCTCCAGTTCTAAAGGACAGACTTTATGCTTTAGGGCATACTTTCTAACCAATTCATCTGTAATTACATCTTCATTATCAAAAATATCTATGATGGCTGCGTTGACCCTGTCGAAGTGACCCTTGGCATAGGGACAGTCATCCGGATTACACTTTACCTGATCGTTTAAGCAAATTTTATTTTTAGCAGTGATCTCTATGGCTCTGATATCAAGACCTTTTTTCTTCATCATAAAGACTTGGTTAAGACAGGCTTTTTTCTGAGTGGACTTTGAGGTAAGGTAAAATATTTTATCAGTAAGATTTTCACCAAGAGCTTTTATGGCAGGAAAAAGGGTAGAGATGGTTTTTCCGATCCCTGTCGCAGCTTCTGCCAGGAGGTTGGCATTTTTTTCGATTGCCTTGTAGACATTTGCACTTAAATACCTTTGTCCCTTCCTAAAAGCAGGATAGGGGAAGACGAGGTTACTTATCGACTCATCTCTTAATTTTATGTGAGAAGCAATCATTTCCGTAAAAACGGCATACTTTTCTAAGAGGCTAATATAAAAATTTTCAAGCTCTTCGAAGTTAAAGGCCTTTTTAATAATTTTAAGCTCTTTCTTATCTACCTGGTAGTAGGATAGCTGGAGGGTAATGTGGTCAAGCCCCTTATCTTTACAAAAGAAGTAGCCGTAGCACTTGACCTGAGCCCAGTGGTACTTGTTTGAATTGTATTCAAGTTCATCGAGCTCTCTTGTGGTTGATTTTATTTCATCGATTATGTATTCGTGCTCATCTTTTCCGATTCCGTCGGCTCGACCTTGGACTGTGTACTTGATGTCCTTGTATACGGTCGTATTTTTAAGAGGGACTTCGGACGAAAAGGACTGACCATATTGTTCCTGAATCATCCTATGGATCTTTCTCCCCTCCTTGGCCCTGTCAAAGGAGTCCCTGAACCTATCGTCAATATCTCCGCTTCTTTCCGTATACTCAACTAAAGATCTGACAGATAATTTTATCTCATTCATATCTATCTTTTAAAGAAGCCATTTCCTTATAAAGAGCTTTTCTTTTTTCACTCATAGCAAAAGCTCTTCTGTCATCTTCTGATTCCAAGATAAGGGAGGGAATTTCCCTGCTCTTTTTATTTTCATCCACACTGACCATAGTAAAGTAACCTGATGCCCTAAGGTCTCCATTTTCACCTCTAGCCTCGACAAAGCATTCCATGCTTGTTCTTCCTGTATGGTCAATTATAGCAGTGACAGTTATGATATCGCCGATATAGGAAGGTGCTATGTAGGAGAGATTATTTGTCGCTCGTGTAAGAGTAGGATTTTCGCAAAAATTTCTCGTGCAGATCCCTGCAACCGTATCCATCATCTTAAAAAGCTCTCCTCCATGCATAAAGCCGTAAAAATTTGTCATGTTTTTATTTACCCTAAACTTGTACTTAGTTTTTGTAGCTGATCTGGTTTTCATATAGCCCCCTTTATTAATACATACATTATAGTATAAAAAGGAAAGTTTAAGAAAGATTTAATAGAGCACGAAATTACTTAGTATCTATAGTTTTTTCCCATTTATTTCTTATTAATTTGTTTTTCTCAATTTATTCGTTAAAAAAATAAACAAGCTTGTCTACTTGTAGTATAATTTTTAGTGGACAAAAATTTTTTATCATCAGGAGGAGTAAAATGCTAAAATATTATTTTAAAAACGACAGTAGGGATCCATATTATAACCACGCCCTTGAATATTTCTTCGCTAATCACAAGCTTCCAATTTTTATGTTGTGGAGCAATGACGATGCAATCTTGCTTGGTAGGCATCAAAATCTTTTCAGAGAAGTTGATGTAAAGTATGCGAGAGATAACAATATCAAGCTTGTTAGAAGACTTTCAGGTGGGGGAGCCATATATACTGACCCGCTTAATGCTCAGTTTACCTTTATAGAAAGTCAGGACCGCGGTAATGACTTTAAATATTTTGCAGAGCTTATCATTGAACAGCTTGCGAAGTTCGGGATAAAGGCTGAGTTTGTAGGAAGAAACGACATCCATGTAAACGGAAGTAAGGTAAGCGGTAATGCCCAATACATGAAAAATTCCATGGTTGTTCATCATGGCACTATTTTGTATAATGTAAATATGGAAAAGCTTTCACATGCTCTTACTCCACAAAAGATAAAATTTGAAGGTAAACAAGTTAAATCTGTTCAGTCAAGAGTAACGACTTTAAGTGATATGGTTGATCTTGATTCAAAGGGATTTTTTGCCGCTATCCAAGACGGAATTATCAACGATTTAAATCTTGAAGAATACAAGCTTGATGAAAAAGACAAGGACGAGATAGAAAGTTATGTTCAAAAATTTAAGGACGAAGACTTTATACTCGGACAAGGGGCTACTAAGGCAAGATATCAGGTAAAGCATCCTTTTGGAATAGTTGAATACGTCTATGATATTAATAATGGTAAAATGGAAAATTTCGCTATAGAAGGTGACTTCTTCTCTAATAAGGACATAGAAGAATTTACTCAAAAGTTTGAGGGTAAGAAAATGGATGTAGGCTTATTCGAAGAAATTTTAAATGATATTTGTATAGACGATTATATCGTAGGAATGAACAAGAAAGATTTTATAGGTGATATATTTGCTTAGAAAACCCGAATGGATGAAGATAAAAATAGAAGGTGGAGAAAACTTCCATGAAGTTGAAAGCCTTGTAGACGGTTTGGAATTAAATACAGTATGTACTCATGCTGACTGTCCTAACAAGATGAAGTGTTATGAATCAAGAACTGCCACTTTCATGATCCTTGGCGATCACTGCACAAGAAACTGCAGGTATTGTGATGTAGAATGCGGCAAGCCTAGAGAAGTAAAAAGGGAAGAAACTATTCACGTTGCAGAAGCTGTAAAGCAATTGGGCTTAAAGTATGCAGTAATAACAAGTGTAACAAGAGATGACCTTGCAGACGAAGGAGCAACTCAATTTAAAAATGTAATCGCAGATATCAGAGAATTAAATCCGGATACAAAGGTAGAAGTTCTTATTCCGGATATGCATGCAAAGCATGAGCTTTTAGATATAGTTATGGATGAGAGACCTGATGTCCTTAACCACAACGTCGAAACAATAGAAAGACTATTCCCTGAAATAAGACCACAAGGAAATTACAGAAATGCCCTTGAAGTTTTAAGATATGCCAAGGAAGAAAAAAATCTTATCACAAAGTCAGGCTTTATGGTAGGCTTGGGAGAAAGTAACGAAGAAGTCCACAAGGTTCTTGACGACCTTAAGGAAGTCGGAGTTGATATAGTAACTATAGGTCAATACTTGATGCCTACAAGAAACCACTACGAGCTTGACAGGTATGTAACTCCTGATGAATTTGATGAATATAAAGCGTATGGTGAATCTATAGGAATTGCTCACGTAGAAAGCGGTCCTTTCGTAAGATCATCATATGATGCCGGTAATGTATTTAGGAAATTAAAAGAAGAAGCTTAAGATAAAAGCAGTTCAGATGAGCTGCTTTTTATTTTTAAAAACTAGCTATAGAGGTGAATAATGATAAAGTTCAGCTATAAGGATAAGGAAATAAGATCAGGAGGAGAAACTATTCTTTGTGGGATAGTAAATGTAACTCCCGACTCATTTTCAGATGGCGGAAAGTGGTATGGGAAAGAAAAGGCAGTAAATCGTGCTCTGGAATTGATAGACCGGGGGGCGAAAATGTTAGACATCGGTGGAGAGTCCACAAGACCCGGCTCCACAAGAGTTGCAAATGAAGAGGAAATCGCAAGGGTAGTTCCCGTTATAGAAGAGCTTAAAAAAAGGACAGATGTTGCAATATCTGTAGATACATGGAAGGCAGACGTTGCCGAAGAAGCTATCAAGGCCGGAGCAGATATCATAAACGACATCACAGGATTTTTAGGCGATGAAAAGATGGCAGAAGTTGTAGCCGATTCAGATGCGGGAGCTATCTTGATGTATAACCCTGTTATCCAAAGACCTGACCACGAGGGCTCTAAAATATTTCCATCCTTCGAAGGTAAAAATGCCTTCACTGACGTTGAAAGAGAAAAAATGAATGCCATGGAAATCACAGACGCCATGGAATTTTACTTAAGAAGATCTCTAGAAGTTGCTCATAAGGCAGGAGTTAAGGATGAGAGAATAATGCTCGATCCGGGTATAGGTTTCGGACTTACTAAAAGAGAAAATCTTATCCTCCTTAGAAATTGCGTAAAAGTATTTCATGATATGGGTTATCTTGCCTTTATAGGAGTATCCAGAAAGAGATTTATAGTAAATATTTTAAACGACCTCGGCTTTAACATGGACACAGAAACAGAAGAAGGCCGGGAAAACAGGGAAAAGGGCTCAGCTGTTCTTACAGCTATAGCAGCCTACCAAGGAGCAGAGGTTTTAAGGGTTCACTCCATCCCTGACCACCTTATAGCAAGGACTATAGCAGACGGAGTTAGACTTGCTGAAAGTCAGGAAGATTTAAACTTTGGATCATATAAAAATAAATAATTAAATAAAAATTAAAAGCACCGGCAAGTGAGCTAAAATTTTTTAGAACTCACGAGGCCGGTGTTTTTATTTACCAAAGTCAAGAATCTTGTATTTTTTGCTTAGATTAAGCTATAAATTTATAAAGCTTTGTTAAACAAGCATCCCTGTGGGAGATGTCTATGTCGAAAAATTTCTTTAAATAGTAGCACAGGGCATCTGCTGTAAAATAAGTTATGAATAGAACAATAAAGCCACCTAAGAGTGCGACTAGGGCGAGCTTGAATTCCCTTGCTATAATAGCTACTATTATCGACAATATATAGAGGAAGAATACAAACTCAGCATCAAATAAGCCATAGCTGAAGGATTCGATAACAAGCATTTCGAAAGGGATAATAAAAAACAAAAGGCCGACCAAAATATGTGCCGGGCGAGAGAGAAAATTCATATCCTTCCATCTTTCTTTAAAATTTTCTATAGATTTCTTTATATTTTTTATCATTTTTGGCTCCTCTAAATATTGTAATAAATTTTATTTTCAACCAATAGCTATTATCAACTTAATTATAAAATCATTTTATCTCTATTTCAATAAATACATATATTCTTAGCCTACTCTTTACTTTTTTGATAAGCTTAATTTAATTTATATTTTTAAAGCTTGATCAATTTATCCGCAAATCGATTGACTACTTGTATGATAATAAATAAAATTAAAGTATAAGTAAAAACTAAGTAATAAGAGGGGAAAAATGTATAGGTACATAAATAAATTCAAGCTTGCTTTCGTCATATTAGCTCAGGTAGTATCTCGAGTTTTAATAGCTATGACATCGTTTTACCTAAAGGATATTCTTGACCTGATTTTAAAGGGCGCAGATATTGATATATCCAAAAGTTTTATCGGGATCTTTGCCTTTGCCGCCTTTTATCTGATTTTAGACCACCTCTATATAAGGGTTTTAAACAACATGGGTCTTAAATTCGAACAGGAGTTTAAGAGGGACAGTGTTTATGTGGAGATAAATAGTCCTTCAAGTGATAATAATGAGAAAAAATTTACCAACATAAACGAACAGGCAAAAGTTTTAAAGGAATTGTACATAAAGCCTAAAATTATGATTTATGCTGACATATTTTCTACCATAGCTCTTTCTATAATCTTGTCCTTTGCCATAGGAAAAGAATATATTTTCTTTGTTCTTTTAATAAGTCTCGTCTCTTCTCTTGTAAACTTAAAACTTAATTATAATATCAGAGATAAGGATCAAAGGGCAGAAGAAATCAGGCAGGAGTATGACAAAAATGTTAACGATATCATAAGGGGGAGGGCAAATATAGAAAAAAAATCCAAGACCTACCTGGAAAAGTACACTGAAAGGGCGAGTGCTAGGATTGTCGACAGCTTTATAGAACTTAACAAATCAATTGCTTATAGTAATACAATTTCAAAACTTTTTGTCTTTTCTATGAACTCTGTCCTTGTCTTTTATAACTTAAAACTTATCAGGGAAGGCAGCATCGACTTAACCTTATTTGTCCTCACTCTTATATATGTAAATTTAGTTTACTTCGACATAAGAAGGTTGGTCGACCCTATTTTAAAGGTTAAATTTATAAAGCCTTTTGTCGATGACTTGGACTTTGATATGAATATTATGGTTGAAGATACTCAAAAGAAGGAAAGCGTAGATAAGTATGAGTTTGTAGACGTCCTTGTGGATAGAGATGATATAAGACTTGAAGTTGATGCTAAATTTGAAAGAGGCAAAAAATATCTTATCCTGGTTGAAAATTCCTTAGCCCAAAGTCTTATATCAGATCTTTTAACCTTTAAGCTAAAGCAGGACGAGGGGCTTATCCTTTTTGACGGAATAGGATCAGGAGCTTTAGATATGTCAAATGTATTTTCCATATCCAGAAGGGATGACTACCTCTTCGACACCGACTACAAAAATAATGTAACTCTCTTTAATGCTTATCCTGATAAAAAGGTAAATTCCTTAAAAAATATTTACGATACGGCTCTTACTTCGAAAAAATCTTTTGAAGAGTACAGCGAAAAGGACAGGGAGCTTGTAATGTATAAGAGGCTGGTAAATAAAAGCTCTTCATGGGCGATAATTGATGATTTATTTTCCCGCCTTCCAAATAGTCAAGCCAAGGTTCTATTTGCAGATGCGATTATAAGGTTTGAAAGTCTTATCTACATAAGCAACAATCTTCCTCAGGCCTACCTTTCAAAGTTTGATGAGGTCTATAAGCTTACAGGTGAAAAAAATTCCTATAAACTTGTAAAAATCGCAGAAAAGCCATTGACAGACCGGTAAATTATGGTACAATTAAAAGGTATGTAAAAAGGATTCGTTTCCTTTTATACAATACAGAAAATCGCCAATGGCCGGGTAAGGCGATGTCTAAATGCCCGGTGAGAAAACAATCGCTTTTTGACAGCGAAGTCCAAATAGTCAAATATTGTTATATAAAGGAAAGGAAGAAAAAATGAAGACATATGTACCAAAAAAAGATGACATCCAAAGAAAATGGTATGTAGTTGATGCTGATGGCGTAGCCCTAGGTAGATTGGCAAGCCAAGTAGCAAGTGTTTTAAGAGGAAAAAACAAAGCTATGTTCACACCAAATGCGGATGTAGGAGATTACGTTATAGTAATCAACGCTGAAAAAGTAGTTTTAACAGGTAAAAAGTTGGATCAAAAAGAATTAGTTCACTATACAGGCTATATCGGCGGTAGAAAGACTGTATCTTACAGAGACCTTCTTAAAAATAATCCTGAAAAGGCAGTTGAACATGCAATCGTAGGTATGCTTCCACACAACTCTTTAGGTCGTCAAATGGCTAAGAAGTTAAGAGTTTACAGAGGAGAAGAACACGATCACATGGCTCAAAATCCTGAAAAGTTAGAGATTGTTAAATAGGAGGTAGTATAATGGCCAACAATAGATATCAAGGTACAGGAAGAAGAAAAACTTCTGTAGCTAGAGTAATTTTAACTCCGGGTAACGGTAAATTTACAATAAACAAAAAAGACATCAATGAATACTTCAACTATGAAAGTTTAAGAGTAATCGCAAGAGAAGCTTTGGAAGTAACTAACAATCTTGAAAGCTATGATGTCAGCGTAAATGTAAAGGGTGGCGGATATACAGGACAAGCAGGAGCTATCAGACACGGTATAGCAAGAGCTTTATTGGAAGTAGATCCTGATTATAGACCTGAATTAAAAAGAGCAGGTTTCTTAACAAGAGATCCTCGTATGAAGGAAAGAAAGAAATACGGTAAGAAAAAAGCTCGTAAGAGTCCACAATTCTCAAAGAGATAGTTATTTTATCCCGGTTTATCCGGGATTTTTTTATGGGTAAAAATACCTTGTAAAGAGCCAAGTCTGTTATACTATAAAGAATGAATAATGAAAAAGGGTGATACTATGAGATACGGATTACTCGGAAAAACTTTAAAACATTCATACTCGAAGCAGATTCATGAAAGCTTAGCAAACTATACTTACGAATATTTTGAGCTGGAAGAAGATAAGCTTGATGAATTTTTTTCAAGAGATGACCTGGGCGGATTAAATGTTACCATTCCATACAAGCAAACAGTGATGAAGTACTGCACTTGGATAAGCCCCGATGCTGAAAAAATCGGAGCAGTAAACACCATAGTCTTCGATAAGGGAGAGGTCAGGGGTTACAATACAGATATAGACGGGATGATCTATATGATATCCAGGCTTTTAGACATCTCAGGAATGAAGGTTACCATACTGGGAAATGGGGCGAGTTCAAAGACGGCCATAGAGGCGGCTAAAAGACTGGGAGCTTCAGATGTAAAAAGGATCAGTAGGTCGGGCGACCATAAATTTTCTGATAAAGACTATTACAAGGATACGGACGTCTTTATAAATGCAACTCCTGTCGGTATGTATCCTAACAACTTAAAAAAGCTCATAGACTTGGCTGATTTTAATCCCAAGGCTGTCTTCGACCTTGTCTATAACCCAAACAAGACTTCTTTTTTGATGGATGCGGACAGGCTCAGAATCCCTAATGACAACGGGCTTAGGATGCTGGTCTACCAGGCAAAGGCAGCTGTAGAACTTTTTTTAGATAAAAGGATCAGTGATGATGTAGTCGAAGGCCTGGTAAATAAGATAAGAAGAGATGCCATGAATATAACCTTAATAGGGATGCCGGGCTGTGGTAAGTCTACAGTTGCCAAAAGACTTGCCAAGATATCGGGAAGGAAGCTAGTGGACATAGATAAAGAGATTGAAAAAAAGTACGGTCCTATAAGTGAAATTTTTGCGAAAAAAGGTGAGGCCTACTTTAGAAAAATAGAGGCGAAGGTTATGGAAGCGGTTTTCAAAGAATCTTCACAAATTATTTCAACAGGGGGAGGAGTTGTAACCATACCTCGAAACTTTTACCTTCTTCATCAAAATTCCTTAATTTATATGATAGATAGGCCGAACTACAAACTTGCCACTAATAACAGGCCCCTCTATGAAAAGTATACGGTCTCAGAGATAAGAAAGCAGAGGATGGGACTGTACTTAAGATTTAGTGACAAGAGATTTAATAATTACTCGGCAAATAAGACAGCTCATCAGATATGGGAGGATTACAATGAAAATATTTATTATTAACGGACCCAACCTAAATATGCTGGGTATCAGGGAGCCGGATATATATGGAAAGAAGGACCTGGGATCCATCGAGAGCATGATAAAACTAAAGGCAGCTAAAGAGGATGTCGAAGTAGAATTTTATCAATCAAATCACGAGGGAGACCTTGTCGATTTTATCCAAAAGGCCTATGGCAGGGCTGATGGAATAATAATAAATCCTGCAGCTTATACCCATACATCTTTAGCGATTTTGGACGCTTTAAAGGCTGTTGACCTGCCTACTGTTGAGGTTCACCTTTCGGATGTGGATGCGAGAGAGGATTTTAGAAAATTTTCCTATGTATCCCTTTATGCAGAAAAGGTTATAAAGGGAAAAGGAGACCAAGGATACCTGGAAGCTTTTGATTATTTAGTTGATAAGTATAAGTAAAGGAGAAAAGATGGTTTACGATAAAAACAAGGATGAGTTAAAAAGACGTGGACTTTTTAATGAAGATGGAGATATTGAACTCGCAAAGAGAAGGGTTGTAAATGGAAATACAACTAACTTAAATGACTTTAACAATGTAAAATATACTTGGACCAGCGACTGGTACAGACAGGCCATGAATAACTTCTGGATACCGGAAGAAATAAACTTAAATCAAGATATAAAGGATTATAGGATCTTAAATGAATATGAAAAGAGGGCTTATGATAAGATTCTTTCCTTCCTTATCTACCTTGACAGCCTGCAAACTGCTCAACTGCCTAACCTGGAAGCCTACATCACAGCTAATGAAATAAATCTCTGCCTCTCTATTCAAGCCTTCCAAGAGTCAGTCCACTCTCAAAGCTATTCATATATTCTAGATACAATCTGCTCGCCTGAAGAAAGAACAGATATCTTATACCAATGGAAGGACGATAAATTTTTACTTGAAAGAAACAGGTTTATAGGGGATCAATACAATTACTTCTTAGAAAATAAGAACGAAGAAAATCTTATGAAGGCTCTTATAGCAAACTATATCTTAGAAGGAATTTACTTCTATGCAGGCTTTATGTTCTTCTACAATCTTGGAAGAATGGGCAAGATGCCGGGATCTGTTCAGGAAATAAGGTATATCAACAGGGATGAAAATACCCACCTCTGGTTATTCAGGTCCATAATATTAGAGCTAAAAAAAGAACTGCCTGAAATGTTTACCGATGAATATGTCGACCTTTATAGGGACATGCTAAAAGAAGGAGTAAGGCAGGAAATATCTTGGGCCAAGTATGTAATAGGTGACAATATCCAAGGTCTATCCATGACCATGGTTGAAGACTACATCAAGTACCTTGGCAATTTAAGAGCGAGTGGACTCGGTTTTGAAAAGCTTTATGAAGGATATGAAAAGGAACCTGACTCCATGAAGTGGGTAAGTGAATATTCAGACCCTAACTTTATAAAGACAGACTTCTTTGAAGGAAAGCCATCAGCCTACTCAAAGTCCTCTGTAATAGAAGACGATTTATAAGGATCTTCCCTGTATTTTTACAGGGATTTTTATTAAGTTATGATAATAGATTTAAGAGATCAAAGATATAAAAAGGACTTAATAGACATCTTTTCCATCTTTGCCGAAAAAAGCGATCTTAGCTTTGGAGAAAATCCTGACTTTTTTATAGAGAAAGATAAAGTAGTATATAAATCAAGAGTCTATAATTTTTCCGGTAGACTTGACCTAAAGAGGATAGTCTATAAAATTTTTTCAAAGCTTTATAATTACGAAAGTGACTGGGGACTTTTAACAGGGACCAAGCCCTCCAAGCTTACCTACATTTACACCAGAGATCAAATAAGAGAAAAGTACCTGGTTAAGGAAAATAAACTCGACCTCTTATATGATATAAGATCAAATCAAGCCAAGCTTTCCATAGACAGGAAAAAATTTAATATCTATATAAATATTCCCTTCTGTCCCAGCAGGTGTGACTACTGTTCCTTTCCAACCTGCCTTTATCAAAAAAATGACAGGAGGGGCGAATACTTAAGCTACCTTAAAAAAGAAATCCAAGAGATATCTAAAAATTTAGACAAGGGAAAAATCTCTTCCATATACATAGGAGGAGGAACACCGACCAGCCTTGATGAGACTATGCTTGATGACCTTTTAGGGTTAATCGAGGATTCTTTTTTAGAAGAAAGCCAAATAGAGTACACGGTAGAGGCGGGTAGAGAAGATACAATAAATGATCAAAAGCTAGACATAATGAAAGCACATAGGGTGTCTCGGATAAGTCTTAACCCCCAGACCTTTAACCCAAGAGCCTTAAAAACTATGGGTAGAAGTCAGGACAACCAAAGACTTATACAAATTTATAAAAAGGCCTATGGTATGGGCTTTATCATAAATATGGATTTTATCCTGGGCCTCTTAGATGATGAAGTAGAGGACACTCGTAAAAATTTGGAGATAATAAAAAATTTGCAGCCCCACAACGTGACCTTTCACACCCTGGCTATAAAAAATGGATCAAGGTACTCCCAAAAGCTCGATGAAGTTTATGATAGGCAAAAAGCCTTTAAGCAGATGGAGCTTGTCATGGACTTTATGGGCAAGACTACCTATGAACCCTACTATATGTACAGGCAAAAAAACATCTTGGCTAATATGGAAAACATCGGTTTTTCTCTAAACGGATATTTTTGTCATTACAATGTGGCTATAAACGAAGAGAAGGAAAGTATTTTAGGATTGGGGATGACTTCTAATTCTAAAATTTTAAAAAGAGATAGGATAGAAAAGTACAGGAACTACAAAAATTTAGATGACTACATGGAAAAGATAGATGAAGAGATAGAAAGGAAGGTGGAAATTTTAAATGGCTAACAGATTTATAAGAGAATTTGACTCAGAAAGACAAGAAGTATTTAAGCTTATAGAAAAGAGGATATTCGAAAAATCTATCAGAGAAGATGAAGAAAATAACTACAGCATAAGCCGTGGAGGAGTAAATATAAGCTACACTATAAAAGAATATGTCCCAAATGAGAGAATTAAGGCTGACTTATTTTCAAAAAATGTGAGTGGAGCTGTAGATATTTTGTTTAAGGACAGAGAGGGCGGAGGAAGTCTTGTGGATATAGACCTCGATTTAAAAAGCTCTTCTGCAATAGGAGGACTCTTCGGATTTTTAATAAGTAAGGAAAAAATAGTAAATAGATTTGCCTATGAAGTTAAAAGAGAATTAGGAGAACTATAAGATGTTACACTTTTGTAATATCTTTATTTTTTGTGTTCTGAGTACAAAAGGAAAAAGTTACTTTCTGTAACTAATTTGTAACCATTTATTTCATGGGATTTATAGAGGTTAAAAATAATTAATGCGAATACAAAAATTTTGTAAATAAAAGACTAATCAAAAAGGCTGGAAAAACTCTTTTAATTTTCTTGACTCTGTAACCGCTTTGTAATAAACTTAGCGGGTACTTGATAAACACATAAAAATTGAAAGGGGAACTTATGAAGTTTAATAATAAAAAAATGTATAAGGCTTTTTTAGCAGTTTGTTTAGGAGCTATGTCAGTAGCACCACAAGTAACATTTGCTCAAAGCCAAGTAGCAGAATATAGCGAAGTAAAAAAGGATCACGATTTTGTAGGATATACAAAAGGTGATGTATATGTAAGAGCCGATGAAAGTGGCAAAGGTAAGAAACTTGGAATTATAAAAAAAGGTGAAAAAGTTTCAGGTAAATTACACAAGTACTACTTAGAAATTGAATATAAGAAGGCAGAAGGCTACACAAAGGGTTATATAAGCAGAGAATTCATTACTAAAGATTATGTAGCACCTGAAGGATGTATGGAAAGAGCTTCAAGCGAAGTAGCTTACAGTAAGCCTGCAAGCCAAGCAGTTTATGCACAAAAGGCAAGCCTCGAAGAAGTCAGACAAGAAGAAGTGAAGGAAGTTGTAGAAGAAACTAAGGCTCAAGCTTCAAAAACAGAAGTAAAACAAGAAGCTCCAAAGCAAGAAGAAAAAGTGGAAGCTCCTGTTGAAGAAGAAGTTCAAGCTCCTGCAGAAGAAAAAGAAGAAGTATTAACTGAAGAGGTTAAAGAAGAAACTGAAGCTCCTAAGGTTGAAGAAGGAACTAAAGTAGAAGAAGAAAAGGCAGAAGCTCCTACAGAAGAAAAAGTAGAAGCTGTAACTGAAGAAGTAGAAGAAGAAACTACTGAAGAAACACAAGCTCCTAAAGAAGAAGTTAGCGAAGATACTTCAAATGAAGAAGTTAAAGAAGAAGCTAAGGAAGAACCAAAGGAAGAAGCTGAAGAAGAAATCAGTGGAAGAAAGATCACTATGGAAGCAACTGCTTATACTGACGATCCTGCTGAAAATGGTGGATACAGTGTAACAGCTTTAGGAACTCCAATCAAACCGGGTGTTGCTGCAGTAGACCCTAACGTAATTCCTCTAGGAACTAACCTTTATGTAGAAGGTTACGGTCATGCAAGAGCAGAAGATACAGGTGGAGCTATCAAAGGAAACAGAATAGACTTAGTATTCTCAAGCAAGGCTGAAAGCAATGCATGGGGTAGAAGAACAGTTGAAGTAACTATTCTTGACTAATTTAATAAAAGATTGCAAAAGTGCGAGTTTAAAAAAACTTGCACTTTTTTTGCGTAAAGAAATTGTTATAAAAATTTATATGGTATATAATGATATAAAGAAGAAATTCTTAAAATATTTATGGAGTTGATTTTATGAAAATTAATTATGCGACTAAAGACATCAAATTAACAGATGATATAAAAGACTACACTGAAAAGAAACTAGCTAAACTTGATAAGTATTTTAACAAAGAACAAGAAGCGAGAGTCGTATTTAAAGCAGAAGCTAATAAGGTTCGTACAGAAGTAACTATTATCTTAGACGGGGGTACCGTTTTAAGAGCTGAAGAATCTGATCAAGATATGAAAGCTTCTATGGACAGGGTCTTGGATTCTATTTCAAGACAAACAAGAAAGCACAAGACAAGATTAAAGAAGAGATATCAAGATAAAGAAACAATCAGATTCGAGCTTGTGGAAAATGAAACTCCTGATGAAAGCGAAGAAAATCAAGGTAAGATCGTAAGAGAAAAAGAACTTGTCTTAAAGCCTATGACGAGCGAAGAAGCTCTTTTGCAAATGGAACTTCTAAATCACAACTTCTTTATCTATGAAGATCAAGAAACTAGCAGGGTTCAGTTGCTATATAAGAGAAATGACGGCAACTACGGCTTGCTTATACCAAAAATAAATGACTAATTAAAATTTAAGACCGGCTGATTGCCGGTTTTTTTATTTGTAGCAAAGATAAGTTTAAAATAGATTTAGAAAAATTGCTTAGCCTTATTTAAGATTTTTATAAATTTCTCCATGATGTCAAGCTGCTTATATATACGTGATATAATGAAAATGATGACAATTTAAATTTGGGAGGGATTTATGGCTACACCTCATATAGAAGCTAAAAAAGGAGAAATAGCACAGACTATCCTTTTACCCGGAGATCCTTTGAGGGCTAAATTTATTTCAGACACTTATTTAGAAAATTCTAAAAAATTTAATGGAATTAGAAATATGTTAGGCTATACAGGGACCTACAAGGGAAAGAATATTTCTGTGATGGGAACAGGAATGGGAATAGCCTCAATGGGGATTTATTCTTACGAACTTATAAATGAATATGGAGTAAAAAATCTAATCAGGGTAGGATCTGCCGGGGCCTATGCCGAGGACCTCGACCTGTATGACATAGTCATAGCCATGGGAGCTTCATCCGATTCAAACTTTTCCTACCAGTACGACTTGGATGGACATATATCAGCCCTATGTGACTATGACCTCTTAAAAAAGGCTACGGATGTGGCAGAAGATAAGGGTATCAAGGTCAGAGTCGGTAATGTGTTTTCTTCAGATATTTTTTACAACGAAAAGGCTTATGGCTGGAAGAAGTGGGAAAAGATGGGAATACTTGCAGTAGAGATGGAGTCATATGGACTTTACCTTACAGCAGCGGCTAACCATGCAAGGGCATTGTCAATCTTAACTATTTCAGATTCATTTCACTTCGATAAGAAGACAAGCCCTGAGCAAAGAGAAAAATCATTTACAAAGATGATGGAAATAGCACTTGAATTAGGAGACTAGGATGGAATTAAACAGATACATAGATCACACTCTCTTAAAGGCTGACGCTGAGCCTGCCGATATTATAGACCTTTGCAATGAAGCTTGCGATTACAACTTTAAAAGCGTCTGTGTAAACTCCGGATACACAGCCTTAGCAAGCGAGCAGCTGAAAAACACAGGCATCCATATCTGTACTGTTGTGGGCTTTCCTCTCGGGGCGATGGACTCTGAAGTTAAGGCTTACGAGGCTAAGAAGGCGATAGAAAACGGGGCGGATGAGATAGATATGGTCATAAATATAGGCCGACTTAAGGCATCAGACTATGAATATGTAAAAGAAGACATCGAAAAAGTTTTTGCCCAAACCAAGGACAAGGCAATTTTAAAGGTTATCATCGAAGCAGGCCTTTTAAATGAATATGAGATTATGAAAGTTTGTCAGATAATAATGAAAAGCGGAGCTGAATTTGTAAAGACCTCTACGGGCTTTTTAGGGACAGGGGCAACTGTCCATGATGTAAGTCTTATAAAAGGGATAGTCGGTGACAAGCTTGGTATAAAGGCAAGTGGAGGCATAAGGACTAAGGAAGATGCAATAGCTATGATAGAGGCAGGAGCATCAAGGCTTGGGACAAGTAAAAGTATTCAAATAGTAAGCGAATAGGAGGGACTTATGGAATACAGGGATCAACATGTTCATACAGACTTTTCATTTGACAGTGATGAGAAGTTAGAAAATTATGTGGCTTTAGTCGACCATGAGTTGGTAACTACTGAGCATATGGATTTGGAATCAGTCTATGCTGATGGAGGAGACATAGATATAGACTATGACAAGTATGTAAAGACCATAGATGACTTTAATCAAAATCATAAGCAACAGATTTTAAAGGGGATAGAAATAGGTTATAGGTCCAAAATTCATAAGAGAATAGAAGAAAAGCTCTCCCAAAGAGATTACGATATAAAACTTTTATCTGTTCATGAATCTGATAAGTACTCCGATTATATGGGTAGCCAAATAATAAATTACGACCAAAGAGAGGTTTTGGAGCAATATTATACTGATATAAAAACAGCCGTTACCAATTTCAAGGATTATAACATACTAACACACATTGACTTTGCCATAAGGAGGACAGGCTTTGATAAAGCAAACCTGGACTTGGCTGACCAAGCCTTAGGTGAAATCTTTAAGGAACTTATAAATGATGAAAAAGTCCTGGAATGGAATACCAGAAGTGTCTACCAATATGATAACAAGGACTACTACACATTCGCTATGAAAAAATACTTAGACATGGGTGGTCAACTTGTAAGTGTGGGAAGTGACTGTCATAAACAAGAAATATATGAATACCACTTTAAAGACTCTTTTAAGTACCTTTATGATATGGGAGTAAGGTACTTGGCTATCTTTGAGAAAGGCAAGATGACAACTAAAAAATTAGAGGAGATGATTTAATGAAAGTACTTATAAGCAATAGGATACCTGAAGAAACTCTAAAGAAATATAAAGAAAATTTTGATGTAGACTATAATGACTCTTTAGATTTTTTAAGCAAGGAAGAATTAAAATCAAGACTAAAAGGAAAGGACGCCTTGGTTTGTCCATTGAGTGAAAAAATCGACAAGGAAGTAATAGATGCAGCTGACAGCCTAAAAATCATAGCAAACTTTGGAGCCGGCTATGACAACGTGGACATAGCTTATGCTAAGGAAAAGGGAATCTTTGTAACAAATGCTCCGGCAAAGTCATCTGCAAAGTCTGTGGCAGAATACACTATGGGACTTATAGTAGATATTATGAGAAATATAACTTCTATGAGCAAGGAAGTCGAAGAAGGCAAGTTTGAAGGTTGGAAACCTGTTTATGGACTTGGAGAAAGCCTGGAAGGAAAGACTTTAGGAATTATAGGCATGGGAGCAATCGGACAGGACCTTGTCAGAAAGGCTCTAAGCTTTGATATGAAAGTTATCTTTTCAAACAGGAGCCAAAAGGAAGTCGAAGGAGCCGGACAGGTTGAAAAAGATGAGCTTTTAAAAGAAGCTGATATAGTAAGCCTTCACACAGCTTATTCAGATGAACTTCATCATATGGTAGATAAAGAGTCTTTTGATAAAATGAAGGATACTGCTTACCTTATAAATACATCAAGGGGGAAGGTCGTTTCTGAAGCAGACCTTATAGAAGCCCTTAAAAATAAAAAGATCAAGGGAGCTTGTCTTGATGTTTACGAATTTGAACCTGAAGTTTCAGATGAGCTTAAGAACTTAGACAATGTATTGCTTTTACCTCACCTGGGAAATGCATCTTATCAGGCTAGAAGTGAAATGGCAGAGTATACTTTTAAAAATGTAATGGATGTGAAAGAGGGTAGGACTCCTGCCAACAAAGTTAATTAATAAATTTAAGGACTTTATGCTATAATTTATTAAGTAAAAAAATAAATAGGAGAGAATATGAATAATGATTTTAAAAGACTTTTAGAATCCAAAATCTTTTTTATATTCATGTTTCTTGTGTATAGGGTGTTTCTGGATATAAGCTATGCCTATGTCATCAGCCCTCTCTTTACCTACATGGGTCTTTACAATCACTTAAACTTTGTGAAGTTTATAGAGGGATACCTGATTCTTATAATTATGGCCTATACAATAAGACACAGGGTAGAAAAGATAACCGATTTCTACTGTGTCTTATTTTTCCTACTCCTGATAGTGCCGGCTACGAGTATCTATGCCTTTAAGGACTACTCACGGATATTTATGTACGCCTTGGTGGCTTCCTTTTATATAGTGCAATTTTTTGCCTATGCCCCTCAGGTCAGGATAAACTTGTCCGATAAGACAATCAGTCATAAGAAAATCTTGTATATATTTGCTACCATGAGTATTTTGATGTTCCTATGGATCCTTGCAAGGGGAGGGCTTAAGTTTTTAAACTTTGATTTTACTAAGGTATATGACTACAGAAGAGAGGCCGAAAGGACCATCTTCCCGGGACCATTCTTATACTTAATGAACTGGTATGGAAAGATAATAAATCCGACTTTAATAGCCCTTTGTATCTGGGATAAAAACAAGATAGGAACAATAATATCTTTGGTTTGTCAGGTTTTATTTTTCGGATTTACCTCCCACAAGTCAATGCTCTTTTACCCGGCTTTAGTTATATTTATTGCCGTAGTTAAGGGAAATAAGTATACCGGAAACTTGCTTACTACAGCTTTAGCCGGTCTTACTGTCCTTTGCTTTGCCTTTTATTTGGTTACAGATATCTGGCAACCGATGAGTGTAATCATAAGAAGGGTAATGTTTGTAACAGCGGATAATCATTTCAGGTATTATGAAGCCTTTAAGGATATGCAGTTTGTATATATGTCTGACAAGTCATGGGTACCTCTGACCTATCCGTATGAATATCCGATCCAGGCCCTTATCTCTAAAATTTACTATGGCCACCCTAATACCTGGGTTAACACAGGATTTATGGCAAACGGATATGTTAATTTCGGATTTTTGGGAATGTTTATTTATTCAGCAATAGTAGGCTGGCTTTTCGGGATAATGGACGAAATATCCTACAAGAAGATGCCTCTTTGGACATCTATAGCCGTGACAATAGTTCCTGTCTATAACCTATTGAGTGTAGATTTGTTAACAGGCTTAATGTATCATGGACTTTTAGTAGCTATAATTCTCTTGTGGCTACTTAGCAAAAGAAAAAAAGAAGATGAAGGAGTATATATTGAGAGAAATAACTTTGAGAGACGCCTTGCAGGCCTTTAAAAAGAATTTAGCCAAGATCATAGGGATTATGGTAGTTTTTTCTATTTTGACAATAGTTTTCGGAAAAGTTTTATCATCCGAAACTTACAAGTCAACTATGTCAATTTTAATTGGAGATCCTCAAGACTTTAAAGGAGAAGGGCTCTTCATCCAAGACACAAGGCTTACTCTAAACCAACAAGTAGTTAATAATGTAAAACAGATTTTGGAATCTGACCAGGTAGCTGAAGATGTAGCTAAGGAAATAAATAACCCTGAAATAGATCAGGCGGAATTAAAAGAAAATGTAAAAATTCTTATAGCGGACGGAACTTCAATAATAACTATGGAGTACCAAAACTCAGATAAGGAACTGGCTGATGAAGTTTTAAAAACTTTCTATGAAAGAGCAGACAAACTTGCAGACCAATACATGGGAGATACAACTATTCAAATCTTAGATCCTGCAAGTTCAAATGAACCTGAAAATTCTCACCTAGTAAAAGATATAGTCATAGGAGCCTTTTTAGGTCTTTTGGTAGGAGTTTGCTACAGCTTTATCAGTTTTTACAATGACCCTGTAGTCTATGACAAGGATCAGCTTAAGGACAACACAAGACTTGACTCCTTTGCAAGTCTTCCCCAAGACTATACTGCAAATAACACTGAAGCCCTAAGACTTTTAAATGCTGGAATTAAAGATCAAGATGACACAGGCCTCTTCTCTTACGGAGTCGATACTAAAGTAATCGCAGATAAGTACAACTCTATCTTTGATGATAAGATAAGGACTGTAAGTCCTATAAAAGATAAACCGTCTTTGACACAAGAAGCAGCCGGCATAAAGAAAGGTATCCTTGTTTACCAAAATGAAACAGATAAGATGTCTGAAATAAAAATGGTCCTACAAGCTATGAAGTCTATGGGAGTAGAGCCGATAGGTGCCTTAGAAATATCTGATTTAAAAGCTGAAAATAAAAAATATCTCCCTTACGCATAAGAAAAGCTCAGTGATTTTTCACTGAGTTTTTTTTGACTAAAATTGCTGATTATTTATCAATTTTCCCTATAAGTCCTATCTTCTAAAAATATCTAAAGTATGGATATGATAAAATAAATTGGAAGGTGATCAGATGGATTTAATTATAATTTCAGGTTTTTTAGGATCGGGTAAGACGACTTTTATCAACCATCTTTTAGGAGGCTTGGATGAAAGGCCAGCGGTCCTGGAAAACGAATTTGGAGATGTGAGCATAGACTCTCAGCTTATCAAAGCTGATAATATCATAGAGATAAATTCCGGCTGCATTTGCTGTAGCCTTAAGGACGATTTTAAGAGAGAAATTGAAAATATAAAGAGTATGGATTACGGTCTTTGCCTTATAGAACCGACAGGGCTTGCCAAGTTAAGCGATGTCTTTAATGTTGTAGGACAAATTGACGAAGTAAAGCTCTTAAATGCAGTTACAATCGTCGATTGTGACAGCTACCTCTTATTTCACGAAGACTTCGGACCATTTTTTAATGACCAGATAAAAAACGCTGATATAATATACATCACAGATATAGAAAAGCTTGGGAAAGAATCTATTTACAAGGTATATCAAATGCTTAAGGAGCAAAATTCTGATGCTTTTATCATAAAGGAAAACTTTCTTGATATAGCTAGGGAAGAAATCCTCGACCTGATAAAGACCGAAAGACGAAAAGATAATTCTAAAGATTGTCACGAAGAAAGTCACCACCACGAAGAAGATCATCACCATGAGGCAAAGAATGATCACGACCACCACCATGATGATGAACCCAAGACAAGAACAGAAAAATTTTTGAAGTTTGAAAATTTAGACCAAGCTTTAAAGTACTTTTCAGATGATAATTTTATCAGGGCCAAGGGAAAAATTTACGTAGGAGAAAAATCTTACTTAGTGAGCAAGACACCTGCATCGGTAAAAATTGATGACCTTGATGGACAAGATTTTTCCGATGACCTGGTAATTATCGAAAAAAAGTAATACTTATATAAAATTTATATAAAAGGAGGTAAAATGGAAAAGCTGAAAATCAGGGACTACCCATGTCCTAAAATTGAAGAGTTTGACCTATCAGCTATCATGGAAAAAGATCCCGACCTTGCCTTTCCAAAGGCCTACAGGGAAGCTGAATCTATGGCAAGGCTTTCAAAGATTCGAAAGGAAGCTACAGGAAGCCATTATGCCAGACTGCCCTTTTCTACCTGCCTAGAATCAGAGGCGATGGGAGGTAAGGTAAATTACTCCGACCAAAAGCACGGTGTAAGAGCGGGAGATCCGATAGTAGAAAAAATAGGAGATATACTAGATCTTCCAGACCTTGATTTTACTAAGGGGACTTTAAAAGAGGCTCTTGACGCAGGTCGGATCCTAAAGGAAGATTCCCAAAGACTCATCTATGATATATCAGGTCCTATAACTATCTTAATCGGCTTGATAGACTCGAAGGAAATTTTTGTAGCTATGAGAAAGGATAAGGAAACTCTCGGTAAGGTTTACGACAAACTAAAAAGAAATTTACTTAGCTATATAGAAGAGCTTTTAAATATAGGGGTAGACGTGATTTCCTTTGCAGACCCTGCAACCGGAGTAAATATCCTCGGAGAAAAAATGTTTATAGCTTACATAGATAATTTTTTGGTTGACTTTTTACCGGATGCTCAAAAAATAATAGCTGACAGGGCTGTCTTTCACCTCTGTCCTAAGCTTAGTTACGGCCTAATTGATTCAAAAAGGGCGGACTTTGTCCCTATCGATGTTGACAAAAATTTAACTTACGGTCATGCTCTTTTAAGTGACGAGGTTAAGGGGAAAATTGTCGGCCAAGCTTGTCTTAAAGACGAAGGACACCATATAAAGGGGAAAATTAAAACTATAAAATTAAAAAATAATTAAGGAGAATTAAAATGGCAAGAGCTAAAGAAGAAATAATTGCAAACTTAAAGCAATTGGTAGTAGATATGGAAGATGATGAAACAGCAAAGGTTGCACAAGAGTATGTAGATGCAGGATATGAACCTTACGATGCGATAATGGATGGTCTTGTTGCAGGAATGAATGTCGTTTCAGACTATTATGACCAAGGAGAATACTTTATAACAGACGTTCTTATAGCATCAGATGCTATGTACAATGGTCTTGATGTCTTAAAACCTCACCTTAAACAAGACGAAGGAATGGAAAGCCAAAAGACTGTCGTTATCGGGGTTGTCGAAGGGGATACTCATGATATAGGTAAAAACTTAGTAACAATTATGCTCGACGTTTCAGGTTTTAAGGTAATTGATCTTGGTAAGGATGTTCCTCTACAAAAATTTGTAGATACTGCTGTAGAAGAAAATGCTGATATAGTATGTATGTCAACTCTCATGACAACTACAATGCCGGGAATGAAAACTGTTATAGACGGTCTTGAAGAAGCAGGCGTAAGAGACAAGGTAAAGGTAATGATCGGTGGAGGTCCTGTATCCGATAAGTTTGCAGAAAAAATCGGAGCAGATTGTTACACTGAAACAGCAGTTGATGCAGCAAAGGCAGCTAAAAAACTTTGCGGATTAGACTAAGTTAAAAGTCATATGAAAAAAGTAAAAATATATGGGAGTGGAGAAAGCTTCGAAGTTGAAGAGGAGCTTTCTCTTCTTGATGGCCTTTTAAACCAAGGCTACTTTGTAGATAATTCCTGTAATGGGATGGGAACCTGCGGGAAGTGTCTGGTAAAAATTCGCTCAGGTAATCCTAACCCCATAAGTCCATCTGAACAAAAGCACATTAAAAAAGCTGACCTTGATGATGGGAAGCGTCTGTCCTGCTATATCAGAGACTGGGACGAAATTGAAGTCGAGCTTATAGAAAAGGAAAGGGAGGGCAAGATCCTTACAGAAGGATATATGCCGGACTTTAAAAGAGACTATCGTGAAGGATACGGAATTTGCTTAGACATTGGAACTACAACTCTGGCTCTTTCCCTGGTTGATCTGAAGACCGGAGAAATTTTGGCTGACGCCTCAATGGTTAATACCCAAAAGAATTACGGTCTGGATGTCCTTACGAGAATTTCCTATGCAAATGAAAATCCTGACGGCCTTGAAAAATTACAAAAGTCTATAGTTGGAGCTATAAACAGTATGATAGGCCTTGTCTGCAAGGAAAGATCCGTCAGCCCAACTGAAATCGTCTCAATAGTTGTCGCAGCCAATACAACTATGGACCACTTCCTTTTAGGAGTTGATCCTAGTGGACTGGGAAGATATCCTTACAAGCCCGCCTTTACTGATGGTAAAAAGCTAAAAGCATCGGAGATAGGTATAGAAGCGGGAGAAGATACAGTTCTTTACACCCTTCCTCACGTGTCTGCCTTTATAGGCTCTGACGTTGTTTGCGGGGTCTATGTTTTTTCAAAAAATGAGGAAATAAAAGATAAAAACATCCTCTTTATCGACATCGGTACTAACGGAGAAATTGTGCTTTCCAAAAAAGGAGAGCTTTACGGATGCTCTTGTGCTGCAGGTCCTGCTCTCGAAGGGATGAACATCTCTTGTGGGATGAGGGCTGCAAGCGGAGCTATCGAAGATGTTTTTATAACTCGGGAAGGCATAAAGCTTAAGGTAATAGACGACACCTATCCCGTAGGTATCTGCGGGTCCGGAATTCTTGCTTTGGTAAAGGAACTTTTAAGGACAGGAACAATTAATAAAAACGGGGCCTTGGTTAAAAAGGAAGACCTTTTGCCTTATGATTACCGTAGGCAGCTTATAAAAGCAGAAGGTAAGGCTAGAGAGTTTATCATAGGCAGGCATAGAAATATTTACATCAGCCAGGCGGACATAAGACAGGTTCAGCTTGCCAAGGGAGCTATCCTATCAGGCTTTGTGGCCCTTGTAAATGCAGCTGACCTGACCTTTGAAGACATAGACCTGGTCTATGTAGCAGGTCAATTCGGCTCTTACCTTAAGGAAGAGTTTTTGGTAGGAACAGGAATCTTGCCGAAGGCCTTTTATGACAAGATTGAATACCTGGGTAACTCGTCTAAGACCGGAGCCTATATGGCTCTGATGAGCGACCAGGTTAAAGAGGATCTTGAAGACTTGGCTAAGAAAGTTTCCTACATTGAGCTCGCCTCAACAGAAAACTACGAGAGAATTTTTATCGACTCTCTGGCATATCCCGACTTTAAAGATGGGGAAATAGTAGATTAATTAATAGAAAAGTTGGAAATTATAAAAGGAGTATAACATGGATAAGGAAGAACTTCACGACGAAGTTGTTAACTACAAGCCTCAAATGACAAATAAGGAGAGAATGGAAAAATATTTAACAGGGCAAAGAGTAGACCACCTGCCTTTTTCTCTAGGGCTTGATGTTGCCTATGGGCATATTTTAGGATATACAAGTAGTCAGTTAAGAGGGGACTTTGATGCATCTTGTGAAGTTATCCAAAAGAGAATAGATACTTATCATGTAGATGGAATAAATATTTCTCTAGGCTTAAAGTTTATAGGAGCTGCATGTGGCTCTGTCCTATCTTTCCCTGATGATGGACCTGAATTTGTCAGCGAATTTGTAATGGCAGACGGGGAGATAGACATGTCAAAGATTGACCTTCCGCATCCGAGGACAAATCCTGTCCTTAGCGGAATTCTCGAAAAAGGCAAGAAGTTAAAAGAAAGATTTTCCGATCAGACAATCAGCACTTCCCTTTCAGGACCTATCACAACAGCTGCTTCCATAAGGCCTGTCGAAAAACTACTAAGAGATATGAGAAAGAATCAAGCAGGCTTTAAGGACCTTATGCAATTTTCCCTAGATGCCGCTTTAAAGTGGGTTCAGGTATTTGAAGAAGAGTTCGGTCCTCATGCAACAGTAGGCATAGCGGCTCCTGTATCAGCAAATGACCTTTTAAGCCCAAAGCAATTTGATGAACTTTCCCTTCCTTACCTTAGAGATTTGGTTGAAGGAATAATCAAGATAACAGGCAAAAAGCCGAGTCTTCATATGTGTGGTCACACCAAGGCATTTTGGTCAAAAATTCATGACCTTAACATAGCTTCTTTCAGCGTAGATAATCTGGAAAATTTAAGAGAAACCAAAGAAGCTTTAGGAGATAGGATGATGATCTTGGGCAATGTACCACCTGTTGAAGTACTCCTTCAAGGAAGTCCGGAAGATGTCATAGAATCTGTAAAGGACTGCATAATAAAAGCAGCCGACAGCCCATCCGGTTACATAGTTTCTGCAGGGTGTGGATTGTCACCGCTTACACCTGAAGAAAATCTTGATGCCTTTATCTATGCAATAAGAAAGTATGGAGCAGATGCAAAGCTTGGAGAAATCCCTCAAGCTGTTTACCAAGACTGATTAGAAAATTTTTATAGCAAATAATATTAAAAATTTTTTATAGAGCCTTAGGCATATTTAAATTGACGACATTATCAAAAATTAGGAGATAGGGAAAAATTATCAAAGGAGGTTGGTATGGATAAGGAAAAACTTCACGATCAAGTTATAAATTACAAGCCTCAGATGACAGATGAAGAAAGATTAGAAAAATATATGAGGGGAGAACGGGTAGACCACCTGCCTTTTTATATAAGGGGCTTTGACCAAGTATATGGTCATATTATGGGATATTCGACTGCCCAAATGATAGAGGATTTTGATATATTTTCCAAGCTTGTTCAAAAACGAATAGAAGCCTACCACATAGATGGCATAAACTTTGCCTTTGCCTTAACTCTCATAGGTGATGTCTGTGGGTCAGATTTGTATTTTACTGATGGCAATTGTTACTTTGCCGACCATTTTTTAATGGCTGATAAGAAAATAGACATGAGCAAAGTCGCTCTTCCTGATCCTAAGAAAAATCCTGCCCTTAAAATTGTTATAGAAATTGGAAAGAAAATAAGAGAAAAATTTCCGAATCAAAAAATTATTGCAACCTTTCCTGCCCCTTTCACAACAGCTGCAACCTTAAGACCACTTGAAAAATTACTCAGAGACGTAAGAAAAGATCCCCAAGGCTTAAAAGAGCTTATGGAATTTTCTAAAGATTGTGGTCTGAAATGGACGGAAGTTTTTCAAAAAGTCTTTGGACCAAATGTTTCTGTCAGCCTCATAGATCCTGCAACATCAACAGACCTTTTAAGACCCAAACAATTTGATGAATTTTCCCTTCCTTATCTTAGAGACCTGGTTGATGGAATAGTCAAAATAACCGGTAATAAGCCTCCTATCCATATGTGTGGGGGCATCAAGGACTATTGGGATAGACTATATGACCTTAACATAAGCTCCATAAGCGTGGATAATTTGGAGAGCTTAAGCGAAACGAAAGAGGCCTTCGGAGATAAAATAACTATCGAAGGCAATGTACCTACACTGGATGTACTTCTTCAAGGAAGTCCCGAAGATGTCATAAAGGCTGTAAAAAACTGCATCATTAACGGGGCAGACAGTCCCAAGGGTTACGTAATCTCCACCGGCTGTGTTTCAGAAGTTAATACTCCTCCGGAAAATCTCGATGCCTTTATCTATGCCGTTAGAAAGTACTCAGCAGGTGCCAAGCTCGGAGAAATCCCTGAGGCTGTTTATCAGGATTAATTTTACAAAAATTTTAAGGAAAAAATTAAAAAGATAAGATACAATATAAATTATTAAATTTTATATAAAAGGAGAAAAAACATGAAGAAGAAAAAATTAATGACAAAAATATTTGCCCTATTTGCCTTGGCAACATTAACACTAACAACAGCTTGCTCAAATTCAAGCGCTCCTACAGTTGAAAAATCTGCTACTGAAAATACAGCAGACCAAGGGGCATCTACAGACACTCAAAAACAAGGTACAAAGATTCAAATCGTTATCAACGATACAGTTAATAATAAGGAAATTTTAACAGAAGAAGTGGTTCTTGAAGAAGGACAAAACTTACAAAAATACCTTGAAGAAAATCAAGGAGCTGTCTTTGAAAACGGAATGATGACAGAACTTAAAGGCATCAAACAAGACAACGATAAGAAACAATACTGGATGTACTATGTAAACGGAGAAATGGCACAGGTAGGTATAGGTGATTACCAAGCTAAGGAAAACGACAAAGTAGAGTTTAAATTCGAACAAATGTAATGCAGGTAAAAAATCTCACAAGATTAGCTATCTTATCTTCCATATGCATCATCACCAGGATATACTTAAACATAATACCTAATGTAAAAATCCTCTCAGATGTGATCCTGATCCTCGCCATAGAAAAAAGCTTAAAAGAATCTATCTTTGTAAATGCTATTACTATGGTAGTTACAAGCTTTATCTTAGGCTTCGGGGTCTGGGTTCTCTTTCAGGTGGCGGACTTTTTTATCCTCGCCATTTTAAACTACCTTATCTTTAACGTCTTTAACATAAAAAAAACTAAGATGAACAAGGCGATAGCTCTCGGAGGATCAGGCCTCTTATATGGACTAATTATAACCGTAATGGAAGCGATCTTTATCCTGGGAGGAATGCATATGTTTATCCCTAGGTATATGACATCAATCCCATTTGATATAAATCACGCAGTGGGGAATTTTATCATCTACGTCCTTATCATATATCCTCTCGAAGATTACATTTGCGGCAAAAAAGGATTTTAAACTCAAATTTCAAAAACACTTATTGTGATTTTTTATAGATAAAAGAATAAAGGATAATTTTTCTAAACCTAGACAAAATCACAGTAACTTATACTTTTAATAAAAAAGATCTCACTTATGGATTTAAAATTTCTAAACATTTAGAATATATTTTCAATAAGTGGGATCTTTTATAATTTATTTTAATATCAGTCAAGACAGTATAAGTGATAAAATAAAACCGCTGATAAAGGAATAACAAATTAATGGGGAGATTTTATGGCTGAAACTATCGATGAAAAAAATGTAAGGACAGTTGAAGGCATTTGCGGTATATGCCCCGGCAACTGTGCAGTAGAAATTGACTTGTTAGACGGAAAAATTGACAAGATAAGACCGTCACAAAAGCACACTCCATCTTCTATCTGTCTTAGAGGGTCAAAGGCCAAGTACATAGTCTATTCAAAGGACAGACTTACAAAGCCGCTGATAAGGACCGGTCCTAAGGGGACAGCTCAGTTTAGGGAAGCATCCTGGGACGAAGCCTTGGAATACGCTGCAGACGGCTTTAAGAAAATTATAAACAAGTATGGACCTCAAGCCTTGGCATCCCACTTCGGCAGGGGAGGCTTTGATCAAGTCTTCGGAGACTTTACAGGAAGGCTTACAGCTCCTGATGGAAGTGGAGGAGGAATCTTTTCTCATCTCGGTTCGCCTAACAACGCATCAGTATCATCCTTGTGCTTTGTAGCCTTTGGAGTCTTTGCTCCGATGACTACCATGGGGGTGCGCCAACAAAACATAAGGGGAGATTTTGATAAGGCAGATACAATTGTAGTCTGGGGAGCTAACCCACCGACTGCATCACCACCGACTCTCTACACTAAATTTAAAAAGTTAAGAGAAAGGGGAACAAAAATTGTAGTCGTAGACCACTATGATTCTATAATGGCAAAAAATTGCGATCAGGCCTTTATAGTAAAATCAGGAACAGACCTTGTCCTTGTCCTCGGACTTATGAACTACATGATCGAAAATAACTTATACGACAAAGACTTTGTAGAAAACTATACCTTCGGTTTTGAAGACCTCAGAGATTATGTCAAAGACTTTGACATGGACAGAGTTTTAAAAGCTACAGGTCTAAGTGAAAAAGAATTTAAAGACCTTGCCAAGATCATAAGCTCCGACAAAGTTGCTCTTAACGCCTACACAGGTCTTGAGTATACAAACTCAGGTGTTCAAACAATTAGGTCGGTTTACTGCTTGTGGGCTCTGTCCGGCAACATAGACAGGGAAGGAACTATAATCCTTAGCAAACCAAAAACTGGACCTAAAAATTCAAAGTACACTTACGGCTTGAATCCTATAGGAGCAAGAGAGTATCCACTTTTTTCAAACCTAATAGGTCAGCCACAGTTTACCTGTTTTCCAAAGGCAGTTTTAAAGGAAGACCCTTATAAGGTAGCAGGTCTCTTTAATGTAGGAGCCTGCCTGTCAGTATCATATCCTTCAAGCGAGCTCTTTGAAGAGAGCCTTAAAAAGCTTGAAATGTTTGTCACTGTCGACAGGTTTATGACAAAGGATGCCCTTTACGCAGACGTAATCTTGCCTTCAACAACTTACTTTGAAGATCAGTCATACGTAGTCTACCCTAATCAAGTTAGGATAAGAGATAGAATCATAGAACCTATAGGAGAAAGCAAAAATGACATCTTTATAGTCCATGACCTCGCAGAAAAGATGGGCATTGGAGATTGCTTCCCTAAAAATTTTGAAGAGCTTATAGAAAGAAGATTTGCGAGCACGCCGGAAGTCCTCGCCAAGATCAAAGCAGGAGAAAAAGTAATCCCGCTACCTATGCCTAAATTTGCAGGCTATGAAAAATTTAAAACAGGTGGACTTAGGGAAAATGATGACAGACCGGGCTTTAACACTCCGACAGGAAAGTTTGAATTTAAGTCTACGCTCTTAGAAAGCTTCGGCTATGATGGCTTGCCTGTCTACACTCCGGCTCAAGAAGGAGAAGTGAACAGCCCTGAAATATTTAAAGCCTATCCTATAAAGTTAAACACAGGAGCCAGGATTCAAACAACCTTCAGGACTCAGCATTTAAATATTCCCGAGCTAGTCCAAATCCAAGAAGCTCCCCTTGTCCATATGAACAGCCAAGATGCGAAAGAACGTGGCATAGAAGAAGGAGATCAGGTCATAGTTTCAACTGTCAGGGGAGAAATAAAAGTAAAGGCAACCATTTCAGATAAGATAAAAAGAGGAGACAGCGAGCTTAATGTAGGAGGAGGTCAGGACTTTCAACTAGGTCTTTGGAAAGACGCCAACGCCAACAAGCTCACAGATTTAACGAACAAAGATCCTATAAGCGGTTTCCCTGTCTTTAAAGATCTCTTGTGTCAGATAAGGAAGGCTTAGGTGTTAGCAGAGCCGATAATTTAAATCTTATAGCTTTTTTTCGTTAAAAATTTCAAGTAATTTTATGAGAAAAAGCTATAAGCTTATTTATTTGAAATTTTTATTAATGTAATTTTTAAAATGACCTTATTTTTTGGTAAAGTTTATATTCAGGGAGGTGATTTAAAATGAAACTAAGCAATGATAACGGCGTAATAGTTAAAAATTTATCATTTAGATACTCAACAGGTACAGTTAACATTTTTAATGACATAAATATAGAAGTGCCGGGAGGACAATTTGTATGTCTACTTGGAAAATCAGGGTCAGGCAAGTCAACCTTACTGCGTCTTTTGGCAGGACTTGAAAAGCCCAGCTCAGGAGAAATATATTTCGGTGGAGAAAAAAATACCAAGCCGGGACTTGATAAGGGGGTAGTTTTTCAAGACTACGGTCTTTATCCATGGATGAGTGCAGGAAAAAATATAGAGCTTGCAATAGGTCAAAAATTTAAAAATTTAGGTAAATCTGAAAGAGAAAATATAGCAGTCGATATGATTGAAAAGGTAGGTCTTAAGCCTGAAATTTATAATCTTTTACCTAAGGAACTATCAGGTGGTATGAGACAAAGATGTGCAATAGCCAGAGCTTTTGCGATAGATCCACCTATTTTACTTATGGACGAACCTTTTGGAGCACTTGATGCTGTTACAAGGGCAAGTCTTCAAGATATGCTTTTGGATTTATGGAAGGATGCTACTCCTAGAAAAACAGTTTTCTTTGTTACCCATGATGTTGATGAAGCTTTACTTTTAGCTGAAAAAATATTTGTAATAGGCCAAAGTGGAAGTGACATTATATATGAAACTACCGTCTCAGATGAGCAAAGAGCTAGCAGAGATGGAGTTAGAAATGAAAAAACTGTAGAACTTAGAAATGAACTTGTATATCAAATAAATAAGGATGTCCAAGAAAAAATAAAAAATTCTTAGAAGGCTTTATACATATAGATTTGTAATTATATACGTAAAATAAAAGAAAATTAACTTAACAATCAGATAGCAAAAGGGGAAGAGATTTGAAAAAGAAATTATTAGTTACTATGCTGGCTTTAACTTTGATGTTTTCAACTACTGCTTGCAACAAAAACACAGGCGAAAATACAGAGCAAAATACACAAACAAGTGAGCAAGCTACTACAAGTGAAAATAAAGGAAAGGCAAAGCACGATTTTAAAGATAAGCTACAAGGAGAAGACGGCAAGGTAAGATGGGTAAGAGGTCATAGCGGAAACCTTATGATGACAATGGCAAGACAAAACGGCTACCTTGAAGAATACGGTCTTGAAGTTGAAGAAATACCAATGCAAACAACAAAA
>JAXFOR010000014.1:0-118904 GCA_034180305.1 Finegoldia sp. | reverse complement strand
TTATGATAACGCAATCATGGAAACATTTTTTGGAAGATTGAAGAATGAAATTTATTATGGGCATGAAAAAGATTATAAGTCATTTGAGGAATTTTCAGAAGCAATAGAAAAATATATAGATTATTATAATAATGAGAGGATTCAAGCTAAATCAAAATGGATGCCTCCTACAAAATATAGGAAAGCATCCATGGTTTAATTGATAATTAAATATTGTGTCCAGTTTTATGGGTACACATCAAGGTCAGCTTAATTATTAATTTTCCTTAGTTTGAGAATCTTCTTTTTTTACTTCTTTAACTTCACTATCTTCCTTGCTTTGGGCAGGATTTTTATCATCTGTCCTGTCTTGTTTGTCTTCTTGTTTATCAGCTTTATTATCTTGATCTTCTTGGCTTGAGCTTTTTGCTTACCATCTGTGTTGTTTTCTTGGATAAGTTTTTCTCTTATCTTTCTGTATTGGATTATAGGCAGGTCACCCGGAACGAGGTGCTCTCCCATTTTTAGAGAAGACCTCTTTGGAAGTTCGTTTATAACAACCCTCTTGTCCTGTCTTTCGACTACCTTATTGCCGTAGCGTCCAAAGAAGGCGATCAACTTATCGACCGGTTTAAATCCTGTTATCTTGTTATAGAATCTTATAAAGAGGACTGTGTTTTCATCATCGACAGGGGCAAAAAAGATTACGATTTTAATCTTGTCTGAAACCCTGTTTATCCAGACGTTAGGGAAGAGGAAGTTAAGGTTGGTTTCTTTTATAACTGCGTCCTTGTTTGCCTTAGGTTTTTGTCCGTGGTCTACTTCATTGTTGGCTGATGTTATTATAAGGCTATCGTCTTTTGCTATTACCTTAGGTCCATTTACCAGGGTTTTGTTTCCCCTGCCTATGGTATTGTAGTGGACAAAGGGAAGGTGGACGACGTCAAGTTGGTTTTCTATAGCTCTGGAATAATGGGTATTCCAAGGGTCTTGAAGTTCGCTGTAGACAAAGGAGTCGTCTATATATTCACCCAGTAGGTCAAAAGGAGCAGGTTCCTTGCTCTTTTCTTCGTCATCTCCGTAAAAAACAAAGATGATGTCAAATTTTTCTACGACCTTGTAGCTTTTTAAGTTAAAGCGATCCAAATTTTCCTGATTTTCAATTCCTAGGGCAGGAACTAATTCACACTCGCCTTGACTGTTAAATTCCAGACCGTGGAAGGGACACTTTATGCAGTTGTCTTTTATATTTCCCTGACTCAGACTTGCCCCCCTGTGGGAGCATACGTCAGTAAGGCAGGAAAGCTTTCCGTCTTCTGTCCTAAAGAGGACCAGGTTCGTGCCGAATCTTTTTATCCCTACAATATCCCCTTTTTTTACTTTTTTTGAAGGAAGAATACCATACCATTTGTTTTTTATCATTTTACACCCTTATTGTTAAATTTTAGGAATAAATCCTTTATAGGGAAAAATTCCAAATCTATTATATTGCATGTAGCTTATTTGGTCTATCCAAAACTTCATCCGGGAGATCTCTAAGAGCCTTTTTGTATTCGTCTATGATTTGATCCTTTTTATCTAAAGTAGTCATTATTTGAACGGGATTTACTACGTGAAAGGAGCTGTAAGTTACTTTTTCAGGGTGAGGAAAGTCTAAATTTTCCAAGAGGATGATCTGTTCTTCGAGGGCTTCTCTTATTGTCGCTTCGACAAAGATTCCTTCTTCCCTGTACTCATAAAGCTTTGATCCCACCTGCACATCTGTAGTCATAATTCCTAGAGAAATAGGAGGGTAGGTGTTTAAAAGTTTGGCAGTGGCTTGTGCATTTTCTCTTGCCTTTCCCTTTCCTGCGATCCCTAACATCAGGATACTTATATAGTCGATTTCAGCTGCCTTTAACTTTTTAAGCTGCTCATAGGCTTCATCAAGGCTTATTCCCTTGTTTATCATATCCAGAGCAGGCTCATAACCTGTTTCTACTCCTATATAAAGTTGGTTATAGCCAAGTTCTTTTAATTTTTTTAAATCTTCTACACTCTTATTTTTTAGGTTGTAGAAGGAGGCATAGCAGGTAATTGTCTTTATTTCAGGAATATATTTGTGAATTAAATTTCCTATTTCTATAAGTCTATCGGCCTTCATTACAAGAGGGTCTCCACCTGTAAGATAGATTCTTTCTATCGGGTAGATAGAGGTGTTTTTTAATTCTATGATATCTTCCTCTATATCTTCAAGCTTCGCCATCCCGAAGGGAGTGTGAGTGTACATGGTACAAAAGGCACACTTGTTGTGGGAACATCCGTAGGATACTTCTAAAAGTGGTGTCCATGCTTCAGCCGGCGGTCTATATACTTGTCCTGTATAGTGCATAAAATCGTCTCCTTTTTTATTTCAAAGCATAAAGTCTTTTTCTATTCGGATTATCTAAAATTACCGTAGATATGTGGCTTAAGATAAAGCTTATATTTTCTATAAGTCTATCCTTTTCTCCAAAGGTCCCCTTGTCATTAAAGAGGTTGGACGGGTGGATAGAGCTGAAGATTGTATCATCAGGAAGGTCCAAGGCCTCTAAGAGATAAATCTCTTCTTCTAATATTTCCCTTTCCGTTGCCTCTTTAAACTTAGCTTGATCCCGAAGGAGGCTGAGCTTTGACTCTGTCGTTAGGTCAAGGGGAGTGATGGACACGGATAGGGGAGGGTAGGAGTTTAAAAGTTTGGCAGAGTCCTGAGCATTTTTCTTAGCCTTCCCCTTTCCGGCAATGCCCATTATTAAAAAGGCGTGGTAGGAAAGAGAAGAATCTTTTAACTTTTTAAGTTCCTCCCTGTATTCTGCAAGGGTCATCCCCTTATTTATAAGCTCAAGGGCCGGCCCATAACCTGTTTCTATCCCTACGTAAAGTTGATCATAGCCGAGTTCTTTAAGAAACTTCAGGTCATCGACAGTCTTGTTTTTTAAATTTTTTAAAGAGCAGTAGCAGGTAATAGTTTTTACTCCCGGAAGCTGCTCATGGATCAAGTCTGCTATCTTAGACAGTCTTTCTGTAGATAGGCAAAAGGGGTCTCCGTTTAAAAGATAGATTCTATCGACAGGCCTCTTGCATCTTTGCTTTATTTCTTTAAGGTCCGCTTCCACGTCTTCAAGGGGAGATACAGCGAAGTCTGTTTTGTTATACATGCTACAGAAGCTACACTTGTTGTGGGAGCAGCCGGAGGTTACTTCCAAGAGCTGAGTCCATTCTTCAACAGGAGGTCTGTAAACTTGTCCTGTGTAGTGCATATCACCAAATCCTTTATAAATTTTATTTAAGCAAATTATTTAAGTCGTCAAGGCTAGGACAGTTACTTAAGATAGCAGCCCTTAAGCCGTCTTCCTTGTATATCTTTTCGAAGTTGTCTCTCGGATTTCTGCCTGTTTCAAGCATATCTTCCAAAGGTTTTATCAGTCCCTTTTCATCTTCACAAAGTCCATCCTTAGCCATAGCCACAAGCTCTTTGGAAAGGTCGCTTATCTTTTGACCCATGTACAAGCCGTCAAGTCCTTTTTGTCTGGAGTCTTTCTTTGCATTAAGGGCAGTCTTGTAGTCGACACCTCTAAAGATTTTATCCATTTTTTCCAGATTTTGATCATTGTAGAAAAGTCCCTTTATAAAGGCAGTGGCTGCGAAGTTAAGAGGGTACTTGATAGAGTCCATCATCCTTATTTCAATATAGGATTTTACTCTTACATCAGGAAAGACTATAGAAAGGGCGTGAAAGATGAGGTCTTTATCGTCAGGATCTTCAAGGAGGTCCTTAAAAGGAGTTTTGCCTGTGTAAATCTTTTCTCCATCTTTTTCCATAAAGATTATAGGAGTATTTAGAATTTTTTCTGCATACTTCCTATACGAGAAGTCATCGTCAAAGCCTATCTCAAACATACCTGACCTGTCCTTGTCGGTATTTTCCCAGATTATTTCTCTCATATTCCTAAAAGGAGCCGGGCTTCCCTCAAAGATGTAGGCGTTGTCAAAGAGGGCGTAGAGGATAGGGGACAGGCAGTTTGCCAGCCTATACTTCCTTACGAAGTCATCTTCATCGCAGTAGTCTATAATACATTGGAGGGAGGCTGTTCCTTTCATCATGTTGTGACCCATATCTCCTGTTTCATCAAAGTACTTGTACATGTAGTCATACCTTTTTTTAGGTAGAATTTTTATGTCATCAATCTTTGATAGAGGTTGGTAACCGAGGTTTGCTATGAGTTGATTTTTTTCTGCAAAGTAAGGAACGAGCTTTCTGAAGAATCTAAGGTAGAACTCTTGTAAAGACCTCAGGCTCTTGTTATATCTGATGGCAACTTCAAATTGGCTGCCCGGTTCAGTAGAAAGGGCTATCTCATCTTTTTGCATATTTAAGATGTTTCCGTTTTCGATTTCAGGAATAAAGCCCAGGTTTTCGAAGTCTTTAAAGGCTGAGCCTACTCCGTCATCTCCGTAATAGGATACGGTTTGTAGACTTTCCTGGTTTATGATAAAGTGTTCCATCTCAAGGCCCATTGCCAAGTCCTTTTTATTTTTTTCACCTGCTTTTATATAAGCTGTTATAGCTTGCACTTGTTTTTCGTAATCCATAAAATTCCCCTTTATATTAATTTTTTGATATATCAACTACACTTATATCTTCAAGCTCGATTAAATCGGAGCTTTTTAATTCTATCTGATAGCCTCGTTTGCCACCTGATATGTGGATTAGGTTCTGACCTTCTACGATGTCATCGATGTAGGTCTTAAACTTGTTTTTCATCCCTATAGGAGAGCAGGCTCCGTGGAGGTAACCGCAAGTTTTTAAGAGATCCTTGCTTTTTAGCATAGAAAGAGATTTAACTTTGCTTGCTGCAGCTGCTTTTTTTAGGTCCAGCTCGTCTTTAACAGAGACTAGAAATACGAAAATATTTCCGTCACCGGACTCGGTTACCAAGGTCTTAAAGACTGAGGCCGGATCTTCTCCCAGCATATTAGCCACATACTCACCTGAAAAACTTTCGTCATCGTATTTGTATTCCCTGACCTTGTAGTCTATTTTGTTGGAATCTAAAATTCTCATTGCATTAGTTTTTTTCAAAAAGCTACCCTCTTTCAAATATTACTTTAATTATATATATATACCCAAATCTATCAAAAGAGCAAGGATTTATATCCGAATAAAGCTAAGAGTCTCCTTAAATATATTTGCAAATTGCCTAAACATTTAATAATATTGATATAAGATATTTAAGGGGTGATAAAAGTGGATGAAAATCTGATTATAAGGTATATCTATCACAGCGGTTTTGCCTTGGAGTTTAATGATAAAATAATTATCTTCGATTATTATAGGGGACAGCTTCCGAAAAATCCTAAGGATAAGGATGTGATCTTTGTAGTAAGCCATTCTCACTACGACCATTTTAATGATAAAATTTTTGACTACGACAAGGCTACAAATATAAAGTACATAGTAAGTCAGGATGTCTACGATCAGATAATGAACTTTAAGGTTGACGGAAATATAATTTATCTTGATGATGACCTGGAAAGGCAAAAGAAAATGGTAAATTCAGATATATCAGTCTTAAAAAAGGGGCAGACTGTATCAGCCTTCGGGATAGATTTTACAGGCTTCGGTTCTACAGATAAGGGGATTTCTATTTATATGCAGGCAAGCAGGCTCTTTATATTTTTTGCAGGAGATCTTAACAACTGGATATTTCCTGATGACGGAGAAGAAAAGAGAAGGCAGATGCAAAAGTTTTTCTCAAAGGAGATAGATAGGCTTGACCACATAGATATAGCCTTCTTCCCGGTAGATCCCCGTCTTGAAGAAAATTATGACCTGGGTGTAAATGAATTTATGGAAAAGACTCACCCTAAGGTTCTCTTTCCTATGCACTTTACAAAAGATCCTTCAGTTATAGATAAGTTTGTAAGTGAACACTCCTATCCGGGCTCCAGGATAATAGCTTTAAAAAATGAAGGGGAAACTTTTAAAATCATAATAAGGTGATATTTTTCTTGAAAGCTTATATCAGATTTGTTATACTCTAGCTATACGAAAGGGAGTAGCTTGTAAATACTGCGTCGTCATTACGGTAAAACCCGGTGCAGGACCTATGCGGTAAGCGAGACTTTTGCCTAAGCTTAGGTGAAAGTCTTTTTTTAATACCTAAATTATAAGCTATTCCTATTTAACTTTAAGGAGGGATATATGGATTGGCACAAAATGAGTGAACAAGAAGTTATCGATACTCTTAAGACTGATCGCAAAAACGGTTTAAGCCAGAGTGCAGCTGAAGAAAAGCTTAAAGAGTACGGAACTAATGAACTCGAAGGAAAGAAGAAAAAATCTTTTTTAAGCAAGCTTAAGGATCAGTTATTAGACCCTATGATAATCATCCTGGTAATAGCAGCTATTATTTCCGCTTTTATCGGAGAAGCAGTGGATGCTTTTCTTATAATAGCTATAGTAATTATTAATGCCTTATTATCAATTTATCAGGAAGGAAAAGCCGAACAGTCAATAGAAGCATTGCAAAAGATGGCAAGTCCTAAGGCTAAGGTAATCAGAGATTCCAAGATCAGAGAAATCGACTCAAGGAATATAGTTCCCGGAGATCTGGTAGTACTCGAAACAGGGGACATAGTTCCTGCAGACCTTAGACTTATAGAATCATCAAACCTTAAGATTGATGAATCATCTTTGACAGGAGAATCAGTAGCCGTTGAAAAAGACTACAGAGAAACTTACGAAGAAGACAACGTATCATTAGGAGATAGGAAAAATATAGCCTATTCCTCAACTATAGTTACATATGGAAGGGGACTCGGACTTGTAGTAGGAACAGCCTATGAAACAGAAATAGGTAAGATAGCCACAGGCTTAGATGCTGTTGGAGATGAAGAAACTCCTCTTCAAAAGAAGTTAAAAGTTTTATCTAAGCAACTCGGTATGCTTACAGTTATTGTCTGCCTGCTTGTCTTTGCCGTAGGTTATTTCATGCATAACAATACTGCTATAGAAATGCTTATGACATCAGTTGCCCTAGGTGTTGCAGCTATACCGGAAGGACTTCCTGCCATAGTAACAATAGTTCTTTCACTTGGTATGGGAAGAATGGCTGAAAAAAATGCCATCGTAAAGAAGCTTTTAGCCGTAGAAACTTTGGGTACAACTACAGTAATCTGCTCAGATAAGACAGGTACTCTTACTCAAAATGAAATGACTGTTAAGAAAATCTTTGTCGACGACACAGATATCGATTTGACAGGAACAGGTTACGAACCTAAGGGATCTTTAGAAATTGATGGAAGAGAAATAAGTGTAGATGACACTAAGTCTATTTACACTATGCTTAACATCATGACCCTTACAAATGACGCTACCCTTGAAGAAGAAAACGGTAAATACGTCATAACAGGAGACCCTACAGAAGCAGCCCTACTTACAGCTGCAGGAAAGGTAAAGGTAACTAAGCAGGCTGCAAACGACTCTTATCCTAGAGTAGAAGAAATACCTTTCGACTCAGATAGGAAGATGATGACAACCTTCCACGAAAACTTTGTAGAAAACAAGGTCGTATCCTTTACTAAGGGAGCTCCCGATATAGTAATCGAAAAGTGTAACAGAATTCTTTTAGACAACAAGATAATTGATCTTACAGATGATATAAGAAAGAATTTATTGGAAAAGAACTCCGAATATGCTAAGCAAGCTCTAAGGGTTTTGGCCTATGCCTTTAACGTTCACGAAAGTCTACCTCAATCTTTAGACTCAGAGTCTATAGAAAAAGACATGATTTTCGTAGGTCTTACAGGTATGATAGACCCACCTAGAGAAGAAGTAAGAGATGCCATAGTAGAATGTAAGTCAGCCGGAGTTATCCCTGTAATGATAACAGGGGACTACTTGGAAACTGCTGTTGCCATAGCTAAAGACCTTGGTATAGCAGAAGACGAATCCCAAGCAATGATGGGCAAGGAACTTTCCAACATGACTGATGAAGAAATTCGTGAAGTTGTAAAGACTACCAGAGTATTTGCCAGAGTATCACCTGAAAACAAGGTTCAAATAGTAAGGGCCTTGAAGGAAAATGGACATATAGCAGCCATGACAGGGGACGGGGTAAACGACGCTCCTGCTATTAAAAAGGCTGATATCGGTATAGCCATGGGGATTACAGGAACAGACGTTGCTAAGAATACAGCAGAAGTTATACTTACAGACGACAACTTCGCTACAATAGTTCATGCTGTAGCTGAAGGTAGGGTAATCTATTCAAACATCAGAAAGTTTGTAGGCTTCCTTCTATCATGTAATATAGCCGAAGTATTGATAGTGTTCTTATCTATAGTTTTTAACTGGGATACACCTTTCTTACCAATCCAATTATTGTGGTTAAACCTTGTAACAGATGCCTTCCCTGCTCTTGCCCTAGGCGTTGAAGCTGCGGAACCGGGTATCATGAACAAGCCTCCGAGAGATCCTAACGAACCTATAATAGATTCCAAGATGAGATTTACTATAGCCAGCCAGTCTATAGCTATCACAATAGCAAGTTTGTTTGCCTACAGGTATGGTCTATCTCACTTCCCTGATCACATCGAAGCAGCCAGGACTATAGCCTTTACAACTCTTATAAGTTCAGAATTGCTTAGGTCATACTCTGCAAGAAGTGAAAATATTCCTGTATTTAAGTTAGGCTTATTCTCAAACAAGAAGTTGGTATTAGGAACTGCTTTCTCAGCTGTCCTGATGCTGCTTGTAGTATATGTTCCGGGAGTAAATGACTTGTTTAAGCTTATCCCATTGCATTGGGAACACTGGAAGGTAATTATTCCATGTGCTCTTATCCCATTTGCTATAGGAGAAATATTTAAAGCTATCAGATACAAGAAAGATAAGTAAAAATAAAATCAAAATATCCTAAGAGTTATCTTTATTAAAGCAAACTCTTAGGATATTTTTTTGCCCAAAACTTTACAGATAACTTGTCAGTAGGCTATATCTGTGTTATATTGTAAAGAAATAATTACAAATAGAAAAATGGGAGAAAATTATGGATACAAATATAAAAAAACAAATAGAAAATTTTAAAAAAGAAAACGACGCAGTTCTTCTTGCCCACTACTATGTAGGTCCTGAAATTCAAGAAGTAGCTGATCGAGTAGGAGACTCTTTTTACCTGGCACAGGTAGGTCAAGAGCTTGACAACAAAGTTATCTTGATGGCCGGGGTTTACTTCATGGGAGAAACTCTTAAAATATTAAATCCCGAAAAGAGAATCTTTATGTTAAATGCCAAGGCGGACTGTCCAATGGCTCACATGGTTTCTCATGACAAGATAAGAGAGCTTAGGGAAAAGTACGACGACCTTAAAGTAGTCTGTTATGTAAACTCAGGTGCAGAAACTAAGGCTCTTTCAGATGTCTGCGTCACTTCATCAAATTCCGAAAAAATTTGTAAAAACTTAGATACAGAAAATATATTCTTTATCCCTGATGAAAATTTGGGAAGGTATATCGCAGAAAAAATTCCTGAAAAAAATATCATCCTAAATAAAGACGGCTACTGCCCTATCCACAACGGCATAGATAAAAAAGAATTGGAAGCCTTAAAAGAAGCTCATCCTAAGGCAAAGGTCCTTGCCCATCCTGAATGCAGGAAGGAAATTTTAGACCTGGCAGACTACATAGGATCTACTAAGGGAATTATCAAGGAAGTCGCAAACTTTAATACAGATGAATTTATCATAGTAACAGTAAAGAGGATGGCCTATGAGTTGGAAAAAACTTATCCGGATAAAAAATTCTACTACCTTAACTCTTTAGTTTGCCCTGATATGGAAATGCCTAAAGTAGAGGACATCTTAACTTGTATGCAAAGCGAAGAAAACGAAATTCACGTCGATGAGGAAGTAGCTAAAAAAGCTTTAAGACCTCTACAAAAGATGCTGGAGCTTGGAAGCAGGTAAGATGGAAGAAGTTTATGATAGCCTGGTAATCGGCTCAGGGGTCGCAGGTCTTATCACAGCCCTGGAAATTTCTCCTGATAAAAAAGTCCTCCTGGTCACAAAAAAGAACTTGGAGGACAGCAACTCCTACCTTGCCCAAGGAGGGATCTGCGTCCTTAAATCAGAGGAGGATAGACAAAGTTTTATAGAAGATACCATGAAGGCCGGGCACTATGAAAATGATCCAAAAGCTGTGGAAATTCTTGTAGATGAATCCGGGGCAGCCATAGAAACTCTCATAGGCTACTCCGTTCCCTTTAACAAGGAGGGCGGAGACCTCGCCCTGACCAAAGAGGGAGGCCATTCGACTAACAGGATAGCCTTTTGTCAGGATAGGACAGGTAAATTTATAATGGACAGCCTGATAAAAGAGATAAGGAAAAGAAAAAACATAGAAATAAGAGAAGGCTGTAGTTGCAAAAATCTTCTGATAAAAGACGGGCAAGCCTACGGAGCCTTGCTCGATGACAAAGATGAGTACCTTGTCTATGCCGAAACTACAGTCCTTGCCACAGGGGGCTTGGGTGGTCTCTTTAAAAACACCACAAATTTCAGACACATCTGCGGGGACGGGATAGCTATGGCTATAGAAAATGATATAGACCTTAGGGATATCTCCTATATCCAAATTCACCCAACAGCCTTTTATGACTCTCAAGCTGAGAGGAAATTTTTAATATCAGAATCTGTAAGGGGAGAGGGGGCAGTCCTCCTAAACCACGATCACAAAAGATTTACAGATGAGCTTAAGCCCAGAGACATAGTGACTAAGGCTATCCTTTCAGAAATGGAAAGAGAAAAGGTCGACCACGAGTTTTTGGATTTTTCTCCTATAAAAATTGACATAGATGTGAGATTTCCAAATATAGTTTCTCATATACAAGAAAAAAACATAGATCCCCACACAGAGCCGGTTCCCATAGTGCCTGCCTACCACTACACCATGGGAGGAATAAGGGTTGACTATCAGGGTCACACTTCTATTAAGAACCTTTATGCAGTCGGGGAAGTTTCCTCCACCGGAGTTCACGGCAAAAACAGACTGGCCTCAAACTCTCTTTTGGAGGCTGTGGTTTACGGCAAGAGGGTTGCAGCTGACATATCTTTAAAAAGAGATAAGAAGATAGTTAAGGTAAAAAGTTATGCGATAGATTTTTTCAAGGCAAAAGTTCGGATACTTGAAAGGATAGAGAAAGATGAAAAAGACAAGACTGAAAGAATTTCAAATAAGAGATAGTATAGAAAGGGCTCTCAGGGAAGACGTGCCCGTAGAAGACTTATCTACCAATGCCATCTACAGGGAAAAAAGAAAAGCTACAGTCTCCCTGATAGCCAAAGAAGATGGAATAATCTGCGGGATGGATGTATTTGAGCTGACCTTTAAAATTTTAGATGATGACATCAGCCTTGAAAGATTTTATGATGACGGAGATTCTGTTAAAAAGGGAGAGGTCATAGGAAAGCTCAAGGCAGATGTAAGGACAATCCTCACAGGAGAAAGGGTCGCCTTAAATTATCTGCAAAGGATGAGCGGGATAGCTACAAACACAGCTAAGTACGTCAAAGCTCTTGGAGATGACAAGATAAAGATCATGGATACCAGAAAGACCACTCCGAATATGAGAATTTTTGAAAAGTATGCGGTCAAGGTCGGCGGAGGGGAAAATCACAGATTTAACCTCTCAGACGGGATAATGTTGAAGGATAACCACATAGGAGCAGCAGGCTCAGTTACAAGTGCTATCCAAATGGCAAAGGAATATTATCCCTTTATCAAAAAGATCGAAATCGAAGTTGAAAACCTCAATCAGCTTAAGGAAGCTTTAACTGAAGGGGTAGACATAATCATGCTTGATAATATGGATATACAAACTACCGAACAAGCGATTAAGCTGATAGACAAGAGGGCCATCATAGAGTGTTCAGGAAACATCAGTTTAGATAATATAGGAAGATACAGGGGGATGGACATAGATTTCATCTCATCAGGAGCTCTTACCTACGAGGGAGGAGTCTTAGATATTTCGATGAAAAATTTGAGGTATGAAGATGAATAAGGTTGATAAGAGACGGGAAGAAATTATCGAGGTCTTAGAAAAGTCCAACTATCCCGTAAGCGGAAAGGAGCTTGCCGAAAAATTTAAGGTGTCTCGCCAGATCATAGTCCAAGACATAGCCGCCTTAAAGGAAAAAGACTACCTAATAATATCTACCAACAAGGGCTATATCCTTGAAAGCATAAATAAACCCCAAAGGATTATAAAAAGCTCCCACACCGATGAAGATACAGAAGTAGAATTGAATTGCATAATTGACTTAGGCGGAGTAGTTAAAGACGTCTTTGTAAACCACAGGGTCTACGGGATCATAAGGGCAGACCTTAATATCAAGTGCAGGCAGGACGTAAAAAATTTTATGGATGACTTGGAAAAAGGAGTCTCCAAGCCCCTTAAAAATATAACCGGAAACTACCACTACCACACGATAATAGCCGATAGCGAAGAAGTCTTAGACCAAATCGAAGCAAGCCTGGAGGATAAAAAATTCCTCGTTAAGAAATAAATGTTTAAATTTTGCCATCTCGGGTATATACGAAATCATAAGAGGCAAATAACATTAAAAGTATAGGAATTATTCATATTTTTTCGCTATGTTATTCGCAAAGAATAAAAAGGAGGTCTTATTATGGAAAATAAGAAAAAAGGATCATTCTGGGTTAAAAATTTCTCAGGATTTGAAGAAGCAGGATCCAACATTTCCTGGGGAGCAATCTTCGCAGGAGCAGTAACTTTCGCAACTGTATTTTTAGTACTTAACTTAATAACAGCTGCTTTAGGGTTCGGTTTCTTTTCACCAACACAAAGCCAACCACTTTCAGGAGTTGGAGTATCAACAGCAATCTGGACAGTAATTTCCCTTGCAATTTCATTCTTAGCAGGTGGATTTATTTCAGGGGTTGCAGCTAAAAGAGCAGGAGCTTTACACGGCTTTTTAACATGGGCTCTATCAGTTCTTTTGTTATTTACTTTAGTTTACACAATCCTTGCTCAAGCATTAGGCTTGGCATCAAGCGTAGTAAGCGGAGCTGCAAACGTAGCAGGTAGTGTAGTATCTACAGCAACTGATGCAGTAGGTAAGGCAGCTGATCAATCAGTAAGCTCTGTAGCTGACAGCATTAAAGACGTAGATACACAAGAACTACAAAATCAAGTTAACGAAATTTTAAAAGATACTGACGTTGAAGAATTACAACCTGAATATATAGCAGGTCTTTTGGATGCTTCAAGAGAAGATATAAAGCAAGCAGCTAAGGACATAGTTGTAAATCCTGAAAACTCAAACGAAACTTTAACAAATCTTGCTACAAACCTACAAGATAGAGCAGACACAGTTGCTAAGGCAGCTGATAAGGATGCCATAGCAAGTGCAGTTGAAAAGAACACTGAATTAAATGAACAAGAAGCTCAAGAAGCTGTAGACAATATTTACACAGGTCTTCAAGAAGCTACTAAGTTAGCATCAGAAGGTATAAGTCAAGCAGCTCAATCAGTTCAATCTCTTGCTCAAAGTGCAAGCAACACAGTTGACAGTGCAGTTCAAACAACTGAAGACGTTTCAAACACAATTTCAACAGGTGCTTTACTAGTATTCTTAGGCTTGGTATTAGGCTTAATCCTATCAAGCTTTGCAGGTAACTTTGCAACAAATAAAATTAAGGAAGAAATAGCAGGAAGACAATTATAAAATTTAAAACTTACCCCTTAAAGCTTTTGTAGCTTTGAGGGGATTTTTTTATCCAAGCAAATCTTTAAAGGCAGGGAAAAATTTCTTACCTATAAAAAAGACTTATAAATCAAAGAAGCACTTACAATAGTATTTATGTTATGATAGTTATACATAATATTAATCGCTCAAAGACTTATAAAAATTTTTTATTAAAGGAGGAGAAAATGGAAAATTCAAACTTTTCAAGCACAAAAAAAATGGTAATGTCTGCAATGTTTATCGTAATTAACATCGTAGCCGGCCTAGTTGTCGGAGCTCTAAAAATTCCACTCTTGTTCTTAGATACAGTGGGAACGGTTTTCGGAGCAGTCTGGTTCGGCCCGGTCTGGGGGATGATTATAGGAGGACTTACAAATGTCCTTTTAGCCTTTATGCAAAATCCTAAGGACCTGCCTTTTGCTCTTGTAAATATAGTAGTAGGTCTTGTAGTAGGTTTAATAGCTAAGAAATTTAAATTCGACCTGAAGACAGCTATAATCACAGGACTTATCCTTGCAGTAGTAGCTCCACTGATCGGATCACCGATTGCGATCTATGTTTATGGTGGAATCACAGGGGACTTTAACGATGTCTTATTCACAGCCCTAAGACAAGGGGGAGCTGAAATATTTTCAGCAGCCTTTATTCCTAGAATAGCATCAAATATAGTAGACAAAGTTTTAACCTGCGTCCTGGTTGCCCTGACCCTGCCTAAAATTCAAAAGGCCGTAAGATATTAATGGACATAAGAGGGAAAAAAGTTGTTTTCCTGTCCCATTGCATCTTAAACCAAAATTCTGTAGTTCAGCTCCTGGCAAGAGCTAAGGGAGCCTACAGGGCTATCATAGAAGAAATCATTAAAAGAGATATAGGAATTTACCAGATGCCCTGTCCTGAATGCGAGTTTCTGGGACTTAAAAGAAAGTCCATGACCTACGCTGACTATGCTGACCTTGAAGGCTACAGAAACTTTTGCAAAGACCTAAGCGAGAAGGTCGTCCAAGCTATCAAGGCTTATCTTGATGATGGCTACAAAGTAATCGGCATCATCGGCATAAATGACAGCCCGACCTGTTCGATTACAGGAAGGCGGGGAGTCTATATGGAAGAACTATTTAAAAGCTTAGAAGAAAATGGACTTTCATTAAATACCTTTGAAGTAGATACAGGATATGTAGAAGGGGAAGACAATGAGCTTGGAGAGCTTGTAAAATTTTTAGATAGGAAATAAAAAATACAAAGAAAAAAGGAGCCTGTGAACTTTTATAAGTTCTCAGGCTCCCTTTTTTGCTTCATATATTTTAGCTGATAGTTAAATTTTTAATCTACTCCAAGAATAGTAGCAGTGTGAGTAGATGGTTCGCCCATAGGAATTTCAGCACCTGTAGGAAATGCAGTTTCTGTAGGAATAAAACTCATAACCACATGCTTTGAATAATAGGGTTTCAAGTTAGGAATTTGATAAAGTTGAATCATATGAACTTCATGAGAAGCCATTGGTCGTCCTCCACTTGCAGAACCAGGTGAGAAAAATTCTAAAACTTGAGGCTCATCCAGGATAAAAATGGTGTAGGTCTCGTTTATTGTATTTGCGAAAGTCTCAGCTGCTTGCTCCTTGCCTTGAAGGGCTAAAACTTCCATACCCGTAAGATTTTGGATAGTTCCTGAAAGGACAGTATTTCCCTTATTCTTTTCAGCTTGGATCAAGGCATCCAGCTTATTTTTTTCTTCTTGCTTAGCTTCCTGCATTTCTTTTTCAAATGAAACCTTTCCATAGTCTTCTAAGGCCGAAAAGTCATCAACGTCTGTCCACTTTATCTCTTCAGTATCAACTTTAGGGAAGTCATCCATATTACCTTCAAAGTACTTTTCCCTTACAATTTTATTGTCTTTAAAGCTTATCTTTTCACAGGCACCGGTTTTGGGTGCTCCGTCTACATACCTAAAGTCTAAGGATGACTTGTCCTTATTTATGCTGACTCCTGCCCTATAGCCTCCTGCAGGAGATGTTCCTACGTCTACCTCATCTTCATAGGCTATAAGAGATTTATTGGCACTATCGTAGTTAAAAAATTTGACATAACTCATTCCATAATCACTTGTCTCTTGAAGAAGGAGGACGGGAGTATCTGACCCTGAAAGAACTATCAAAGAGTAGCTGAACATATCTCTTGTAGGATTATCAAGAGGAAATTTGTATTGCTCAGGCTTTTTTAAAACTTCTGCATAAGTCTTGGCAACTTCCGAACTCAAAGCTTCCTCTTCTTCTTTATTTTTATCCTCTTTTTCATCTTTTTTGGCTTCATCTTCTTTATTTTCTTTCTCGTCCTTCTTATCGTCAGCCTTTTCTTCTGTCTTTGTATCCATAGGACTTTCAATCTTAGAAATATCCCTTATATTCCTGATTAATATGAAAGCCAAAAAGATTATCACCACTATAGCTATGGCAATTAGAATCTTTTCCTTCTTACTTAATTTGTTTTTCATTATTCCTCCCTTTATTGCCGGTTTAGCAAGAGCTTACTTTTACAATAATATGTTGATATTATATATCTATATTTAGTCAGGATCAATGGCCCTTTGTAAAATTATAGGAGATTTTATTTGCGGTTTACTATTAATGTGTGGTCGGGGTTTGGGTAATTTATTTAAAATTTCAATAGGTAAAGGGAAAGATAAACCTTTCATTTTATTTTTGAAGTTTCTAATGATTTTAAAAAATATAAAAATAAGATAAATCTTTTGTTAAATACTTGATAAAATCCTGTGAATTATGATTATAAATTATTTCAATAACTAAAAAGATCGTTTTTAGATGATTTTATGATAAAGTAATAACTAAGTTAATTATGTAAAATTACATTTTATTTAAATTAAAAAGGGGAGATTTATATGTTTAAAGATGAGATGACTCCAAAGGAAAGGATGGAAGCTTTCTCAAAAGGCGAAGAAATAGATAGAATTCCTATTGTGCCTGACATGGGAGTTACGATGAGTGGTTATTTAGGTTATAAAACTTGGGATTATTATTCTAATTCAGATGTAATTGCCGATACAGAAGTCGCTCTTTTTAAGAGATTTTATCATGATTCAATAAGTGTATCCACTACTTTAAGGGGAATGGCAGAAGCAATGGGAAGTGAAATATCTTATCCTGATGATAATATTTCACAGTTAAATGATCCTGTTGTAAAAACTGTAGAAGATATTGAAAAATTAAAGATAATAGATCCATTAAAAGATGGTAAGTTACCAATTTTAATCGAAGCATTGGAAAAAATTAGAGACCAAGTTGGAGATGTAGCACCAATTGGAGCTGCAATGACAGGTCCTTTTTCAGTTGCAGCAAGCATTCTTGGAACCGAAACTCTACTTCGTTGGATGGTTAAGGAAAAGGAAGCTGTTCACAAGATTATGGATATCATCACAGTTAACAACGGTGAATACATCAAGGAAGTTGGGAAAAGAGGATTTGGAATGTCATTTGCTGATCCTGTATCAAGTACAACTTTAATCAGAAAGAAACAATTTGAGGAATTTTCTCTTCCTTACCTAAAGAGAAATATTGCTGATGTTCAAAAGTATTGTGGATCTTCCCCAGGTTTACATATATGTGGGGATTCAAAAAAATTGTGGGAATTGCTTAAGGATTCCGGAATAGGTAATTTTTCTTTGGATAATTGTGAAAGTCTAGCAGAAGCTAAGGAAATTCTAGGTAATGATATGGTTATTACAGGAAATGTTCCACCGGTAGATGTTATGTTCCTCGGAAATACAGAAGATGTTAAAAGATCTGTAAAAGAGTGTATTGACATTGCCCATGACTCTCCATGCGGATATATCTTATCTACAGGTTGTCAGATTCCGAAGGGAACTAAGATAGAAAATATTGACGCCTTTATGCAGTATGGTCGTGAATTTGGAAACTATAAAAGATTAAAGGAGTTAAAAAATGAAACCAAATAAGAAAGCACTTATACCTCTTTTGGTATTTGTACTAGTTTATGTTTTATCAGGTGTAATACTTTCTATTCAGGGAGTTGAAATGCCATTTTATCAAATTCCATCACCTATTTCTGTAATTATAGGTGTAGCTGTGGCATTTATTATTTTCGATGGAACTATCAATCAAAAAGCTGATGATTTTGTAAAAGGCTGTGGTGACGAAAATATAATTATAATGTGCATTATTTACTTACTTGCAGGGGCATTTGCACAAGTCACAAAGGCAAGCGGGGCTGTGGAATCAGTGGTAAATTTTAGTTTATCAATTGTTCCGGCAAATTTCTTAGTACCCGGAATTTTCTTGATTTCGACATTTTTGTCTATAGCTACAGGCTCATCTGTGGGATCAGTTGTAGCCTTAGGACCTATAGTATTTGGTGCTGCCGAAAAGATAGGAATAAATCCGGCACTTATGTTAGCAGCCCTAATATGCGGTGCAATGGCAGGAGATAATTTATCATTAATTTCCGATACTACTATCGCAGCTACAAAAACTCAAAATATAGGCATGAGACAAAAATTTGTGATGAATTCAAAATTTGCCTTTCCAGCTATAATAATTTCTACAATTATATTTGCGATAATCGGTAGACCTGAAACTACTATTGATATAGTAAAAGAAAGTTATAACTTAGTTTATGTAATACCTTATGTCCTTGTAATAGTAACAGCACTCATGGGAATGAATGTATTACTGGTTCTATTTTCCGGTACATTGTTGGCAGGAATAATCGGTATGATTTATGGGAAATTCGATGTAATTTTACTTTCTAATACCATTTTTGAAGGTTTTACAGGAGTATTGGATATATTCTTGTTATCAATGTTTACAGGTGGACTTGCTTATATGGTTCGTAAGCATGGCGGTATTGATTGGATAATAATGAAAGTTAAGAAGATAATTAAAGGAACTAAAAGTGCAGAAACTGCAATTTTAGCCTTGGTTGGACTTACAAATGTTGCTGTTGCAAACAATACTGTATCAATTCTAATAACAGGACAAGTTGCTTCTGAAATAACCAAAGAATATGATGTCAAACCATCAAGGGTAGCTTCAATATTAGATACTACAAGCTGTGTAATTCAGGGAATAATTCCTTATGGGGCTCAAATTTTAATGGCTTCAGGTCTAACTGCAGGAAAAGTTTCACCGGCAGATATTATTCCTTTCTTGGTTAACCAATACGTCCTATTAGCAATGCTGATTATAACAATAATTACAAGATTTGGAACTAAGTCTGACTCTACAAAAGAGGTTCCTGATTTAGTATAGGATTAAAAAACTTGAGCAAAAAATAGAAGGCCTTGTTATTATCACCGGACCTTGTATTTTTTTGCTCCCTTTAGATTTATGATATTATTAAAAAAGTTTATTATAATCTGCGAAAAGGGGGGCCTATGAAGCTTCAACAGTTAAGATATGCTGTGACGGTTGCTCAGACGGGGGCTATTACAGAGGCGAGTAAAAGGCTTTACATATCTCAGCCGAGTCTTACAAATGCAATCCACGAGCTGGAAAAAGAGATGAATATAGTAATATTTAACAGGACCAATAAGGGGATCACGGTTACTAAGGAAGGGGAGGTTTTCTTAGGTTATGCCAGGCAAATTTTAGAGCAGGTAGCAATCCTTGAGGACCGCTATAAAAAGAAGGACGGGGGCAAGAAGCAATTTTGCGTCTCTACCCAACACTACTCCTTCGCTGTAAATGCCTTTGTCGACCTTATAAAGGAATATGGCCAGGACGAGTATGATTTCAGCCTGAGGGAAACTCAAACTTATGAAATTATTGAAGATGTTGCCCACATGAGAAGCGAGCTTGGGATTTTATTTTTAAATGACTTTAATAATATGTTTATAAATAAAATTTTAAAGTCCTATGACTTGGAGTTTCATGAGCTCTTTGTGGCTAAGCCTCATGTCTTTATCAGCAGGTTCCACCCGCTGGCTAATCGTGAGATCATAACCAACAAGGAGCTGGAGGACTACCCCTACCTTTCCTTTGAACAAGGAGAGCATAATTCCTTTTATTTTTCAGAAGAAATTTTTTCTCCGTCAGAGAGAAAGAAAAACATAAGGCTTAGGGACAGAGCAAGTCTCTTTAATCTTTTAATAGGTCTAAATGGCTACACTGTCTGCAGCGGGATAATTGATCAAAATCTAAACGGAAAGGATATTATAGCTATCCCCTTAAAGGATGAAGCTGATATGAGGATCGGCTACATCAAACACAAGAAGTCTATGCTTAGCAGGTTGGCTGAAAGCTACATAAGGGCTATGATAGGCTATTTGGGTGATAATGAGTAATAAAGTATATAAGTAAAAAAAGATTAAAAGGGTTTGTCCATAGTTTTAAGCTATGGATAAGCCCCTTTTTTATGTATTTTACAAGCTAGGGCCCATAAAATAAAATTAAAAACAATCAATCACAAATATCAGGAGGTAATTATGAAGACATCAGTAATAGGATTTCCAAGGATAGGGGCTTTAAGAGAGCTTAAGTTTGCTTGTGAAAAATATTTCAGGGATGAAATAGAACCAGATGAACTTTCATCAGTGGGAAGGAATTTAAGAAAGGCCCATTTAAAAATTCAAAAGGAAGCCGGCATAGATTATATTCCTACCAACGACTTTTCCTTTTATGACAACCTTTTAGATGCAGCGGGGATGGTTGGGATCATTCCAAAGAGCTACAAGGATTTAAATTTATCTTACATAGACACCTACTTCGCTATGGCTAGGGGCTATCAAAAAGATGGGAAGGATGTGAAGGCCCTTGCTATGAAAAAATGGTTTAATACAAATTACCACTACATAGTTCCTGAAGTAGATGATGAGGTTGTTATAGATCTTTTCTCAGAAAAAATTTGGTTCGAATATGATCAAGCCAAGGCAGATGGGATAGAAACAAAGCCTGTAACAGTCGGCCCTTATACCCTTCTTAAACTTTGTAAGTTTACAGGCAAGAGGGGAGTAGATGATGTAGTCGATGAGGTAACAGGAGCTTATGAAAAACTTATAGGTCAAGCTGAAGGTAAAAATGTTTCCTGGCTTCAATTTGATGAACCTGCTCTTGTGCAAGATCTTGAAAGTTCTGACATAGACCTTTTCCATAAAATTTATGACAGGCTTTTAAGGGCTAAGAAAGATGTAAAAATTCTCTTACAAACTTACTTCGGCGATGTAAGAGATATCTACAATCAACTTATAGGAATGGACTTTGATGGGATAGGTTTTGACTTTATAGAGGGCAAAGAAACTTATAACTTAATTAAAAAATCCGGCTTTCCTAAAGACAAGGTTCTCTTTGCGGGTCTTGTAAATGGCAAAAATATCTGGAGAAATTCATACAAAAAGACCCTTGAAATCTTAAGAGATTTAAGGGATAGGAAGATAGAAACAGTAATATCTACTTCTTGTTCCCTTCTTCATCTACCCTATAGTACAAGCTACGAAGAAAATTTATCCGATGACTACCTAAAACACTTTGCCTTCGCCCAAGAAAAACTAGGAGAGCTTAAAGATCTATCTGTCCTTATCGAAGACGATGACTATGAAAAAAATGATATCTACAGAAAAAATCTTGAAATATTTGAAACTGACAGAGCTTGTGAAAACGAGGAAGTTAGAAAAAGGCTTGCAAGTATAAAGCAAAGTGACTACACAAGGCTACCTGCAAGAAAAGACCGTCAAAAATTACAAAAAGAAGTCCTGGGTCTGGGTCTCTTCCCGACAACAACTATCGAGTCCTTCCCTCAAACAAAAGATGTAAAGAAGAACCGCTCAGATTTTTCTAAAGGAAAGATATCGGAAGAAGAATATATTGAATTTAATAAACAAAAAATCAAGGAGTGCATAAATTATCAGGAAGCGATAGGGCTTGATGTATTAGTTCACGGTGAATTTGAAAGAAATGACATGGTGGAATATTTCGGCAGGACTTTTGGAGGCTTTCTTTTTACTGAAAAAGCTTGGGTACAGTCTTATGGAACAAGGTGTGTAAAGCCACCTATTATCTGGGGAGATGTTTATAGAAAAGAGCCGATTACCGTATCTTGGTCTACTTACGCTCAGTCGCTTACAGATAAGATAGTAAAGGGAATGCTGACAGGACCTGTAACTATCCTTAATTGGTCTTTCCCGAGAGAAGATATTTCCATAAGAGAATCCATCCTTCAAATAGCTCTTGCCATAAGAGAAGAAGTGCTTGATCTTGAAAAGAATGGAATAAAGATAATTCAAATAGATGAAGCTGCCTTAAGGGAAAAGTTACCTCTTAGAAAATCCGATTGGTATAGCGAATACCTTGACTTCACAATTCCTGCCTTCCGCCTTACTCACAGTGGGGTGGGCGAAAAGACCCAAATCCACACTCATATGTGTTATAGTGAGTTCGAGGATATTATAGGAGCTATCGACGATATGGACGCAGATGTAATTACCTTTGAAGCTTCACGTTCAGATTTGGAAATCTTAGATTCTCTAAGAAAAAATAAGTTTGAAACAGAAGTGGGGCCGGGAGTTTATGATATTCACTCTCCGAGGGTAGCTCCTGTAGATGAAATTTATGACGACCTTAAAAAAATGCTTGAAAAAATTGACAAGGATAAGCTGTGGGTAAATCCTGACTGTGGACTGAAGACAAGGGGAGTAGAAGAAACTGACGAGAGCCTTAGAAACATGGTTGAGGCTGCTAAAAAGATAAGAGCCTTGTATCAATAAAAGAGTATATAAAAGATGCAGAGAAAAATTCCCTGCATCTTTTAGTTTACTATCCTAAGGCTGGACCCTTCGACCTTGTCATAGCCTATTAAAATTTTTGTATCTATGGAGTCTTTTAGTTCTTTGACGTGGCTTATAAGGCCGATAAATTTATTTTCATAGGACAGGTTTTCAATTATCCTGATGGCATTTTGGAGATATTCATCTGAAAGAGTTCCGAAACCTTCATCTATAAAGAGGGTATCGATTTTTACCCCACCGTTTTCTGCACTTATCTCATCGGAAAGACCCAAAGCTAAGGAAAGGCTTGCTAAAAAGCTTTCCCCTCCTGAAAGGGTGGAAACGGGTCTCATTTTTCCTGTATTTGCATCAAAGATTTCTATATCGAGCCCGGACTTACTCCTTAGGTCACCTGCATCTTTTTTTCTATGCATTTGAAATTGGCCGTTACTTAGGTAGGAAAGCCTTTTGTTTGAATAGGAGAGGACCTTATCGAAGTAATATGAGAGGACAAAACTTTCAAAGTCTAGCTTTTCTCTCCCCCTTACAGCTCCCATGCTTCCGTCTGCTATCTTGGAGAGTTTCCTTAGAATTTGTGCCTGAGCCTTATTATCCTTGTAGTCTTTTTTTATTTCTCCTATATTTTTAGCCATATTTTTAAGGTTTATAAAAGAAAAATTTACCTGAGAAATTTTATCACTCAGGTCATTAAGGTCTCTACTAATGTCTTTTATTTCTTGATCGAATTTTTCTATGTCGGCTTTTTCCTTGTCCTTAAATATTTCAAGGTTAGCAAGGCTTATCTTTACTTCATTGAGCTTATCATAAAAGGCTTGGGATTCTTTTTCCCTTTTTAAAAGGTCTTCAAATACTTCCAGATATCTTCTGAATTGGTCGAAGTCACTAAAGTTTTCTCTTAGCATGCGGTCAAAGTCTTCGCTCTTGCTTTCCTTTTTGTCTTGAAGATTTTCAAGCTGATCTCTATCGCTCTTGATGCCGGCTTCAAGGCTTGCAATATTTTTTTCGTTTTCGTTATAGGCATCATTTATTGACGAAATTTGATTCTTAAGGTCCTTTGCCTTTTGCCTGTTTTGGACTAGCGACTCTTCTAATTTTCCCAAGTCTAGGTCTGCAAAGTCGTCTTTTTTTGCAAAATATGAGATCTTTATCTTTTCAAATTCATCCTCATCAAAATTGCAGGAGGCAATTTTTCTTTCAAGCCTTTTATATTCAGCAGTCAAAGCTTCGAGTTTTTCTTTGTTTAAAGCTTTGGTCTTATTTTTTTCTTGGACTTCTTTGTCAAGCTCGTCGATTTGACTTTCAAGGTCAATCTTTTCTAAGTTTAGGTCGTCAAAGTCATCTTTAAGGATTTGGTAAGGGTCTATGTCGCAAATTATAGAGGCACTTTTATTTGCAATATCATTTTCAAAAAGCTTAAGCTCTGTCCTTAAAGCCTCAAGTTGGTCTCTGAGTGCATCGGGATCGAGGTCGGAGCAAGTCTCTTTTTCGATTTTTTTATCGATGTGAGATCCACAGACAGGGCAGATTCCATCTCTGTTAAGCTCGTCAATAAGGGCTCCTATCAAAAACTTTCTCTTTCCTTCAAGGGCCTTTTTGTAGTCAAATTCAAGGTCTTCAAGTAAAGCTTCTTTTTCGGTTAATTTTTGGGATAGCTTTTCAATTTCAGCTTTCAAAGCTTCGTTTTTCCTTGAGGTTTGCATATCCTTTTCTGTTGAATCAAGCTTGCCTTTAAGCTCTCCTAAGCTTAATTTTTTATCGTTTAGAGAGGCTTCAAGCCCTGAGACTTCTTCTATTAATGAGTTATTTTCGCTTACGATCTTATCAAAGGACTCCCTGTTTGCCTTTAAGCTTTCCTTGTAGTCATCGATTTGACTGCTTAAGCCCAGTAAGTTAAGGTAAGATTTTTCAATCTCCTTAAATTCTTCAAGCTTTTTACTTTTTTCCTCATCAGTCTTTATTTGGAGGTTTATTTCCTGAATTTGCCCTTCAAGGGCGGGTATGGTTTCTTTTTCTTTTAAGAGGTCGTGATTTTTTTCGCTTTCATCTTGAAGCAGATTTTGCTTTCTGCTGATGTCGGCTTTCTTTTCTTCAATGTCTCGGCAGATACCTTCAAGCTCCATATGGTAGGGATAGAGTTTTTCTGTTTTTTGGGCAAGGTCTATCTCTGTCTTAAGCTTTCGGTAGTCACTTTCTTGAGCCAGCAAATTTTCAAGGTCTGCTTGGAGCTTTTTGTACTTATCGATTTGCTCGTTTTCATTTATCTTGTCTGCTCTTTTAGCCAGAAGGGCATCCTTTTTTTCTTCCAGGCCTTTTTTATCTTCATCAATCAAAGCCATTTGGTCGTCCAGATTTTTTTCTTTATCGGAAATTACTTGGTCGATTTTTTCAAAATCATGACCTAGGATCAGGCTCTTATCTATCCTTTCTGAAAGGTCCTCATCTTTTTTTATAACATCTTCAAGTCTCTTATCTAAAAAGTCTAAGCTCTTATCACTTTCGCTCGCCCTTTCCTTTAATTTGTCCTGGATGTTTCTGTAGACTTCGGTGTTAAAAATCTGCCCCAGGAGGTCTTTTTTTTCGGTGGAGGATGCCTTTAAGAAGTCGGCAAATTCTCCCTGGGCAAGGAGCATGACCTTTTTTAATTGGTCCTTGTTAAGGCCGATTATTTTGCTTACCCTTTCATTAGTTTCCTTGACCTTATCTGAAATAAGTTTTTTTTCATCTGTGATATCGAAAAGGCTCACGGATGTATTTATATTTTGATTTTTCTTAGATTTTTTTGCAGTTTGCTTGGGAATTCTTTCTATCTCGTAAATTTTTTTGTCAACCTCAAAGGACAGTCTTACATAGGTGTAGGGATCACTTCCTGTTAAGAAGTCAGACCTTAAATTTTTATCGGTCACATCAGACCTGGAGACCTGGCCGAAGAGGGCAAAGGAGATGGCGTCAAAGATAGTGGTCTTGCCGGATCCTGTATCGCCCGAAATTAAAAAGACTCTTGAATCGTAAAGCTTTCTAAAGTCGATCGTAACTTCGTTTTTGTAGCTTATAAAGCCTCGCATAGTAAGTTCTATCGGTTTCATTCAATCACCTTCTTTAATATTTCTTTTTCATCTTCCTTCATTTCTTCGTCCATCTTGTACTTATAAAAGCTTTGGAAGAGGTCATAGGAATCCATCTTATTTATATCAATGTCGATGTCGTTTTCGTCTAAAATTTTATTGGCAAATTCATAGGAAACATTGGCAGCGTTGGGAAATTTTTCCTTAAGCTTGCCCATGACATTATCTATGTGACAGTCATCTTTTAAGATAAATTGGATATAGGCATCGGATGGGTCGGCCTTCATTATATTTTCAAAGCTATCATTTAAGATTTCCAAATCATGGAGGGGTAAAATTTCCCTTTCATAAATTTCTACATGATCTGTAAGGTCGACTATGGTTACGGATTTTTTTTGACCGACTTCAGAAAAGGAGTACTTCATAAAGGTTCCGGAGTACCTGATGTAGTCTTTGGAAACCTTGTGCCTTCTATGCAGGTGACCCAGGGCTACGTAGTCGAAGTCATAGAAGAGGCTGACATCCATGGCGTCAGACCCACCCATGCTTAGGGGTTTTTCATCTTCGTTGTAGGCCTCGTCTTCATAGGCGTGGTTATTGGCATAGCAGTGACTTATAAGGACATTTCTATCTTCATAGGTCTTTTCGGCTAAGAGATTTTTGTAGAGGTCGGTGAAATTTTTAATGGGAGTATCAAAAAGAGTCCTCGCCTTGGCAAGGGAGATAAAGGGAATGAGGTGGAAGTGAATTTTTCCGAAAGCATCTTCGAGAGTGACCACCCTTCCTGTGTATTCGCCATCCATGTAGTAGTTATTTGCCTCATAAAAGGCCTTGTTGTAGTCCAGCCTTTTAGCCGAATCGTGGTTTCCGCTTACAGCCAGGATGGTTTTATTCATCTTAAAGATGATTTCTTTTACAAAGTCGCTGTAAATTTCCAGGGCATCGGCTGAGGGGATAGAGGAGTCGTAGATATCTCCAGCTATCATGACGGTGTCGATATTTTCTTCTTCTATTATTTTTAAAATTTGATCCAGGCAGTATTTCTGATCTTCTATAAGAGAATAATTATTTAAAGACTTGCCTAAGTGCAGGTCGGATAAGTGTAGTAATTTCATAAATCTCTCCGTAAATATTTTGTAGGACAATTATATCATAAGCTTTTTCACTTTAAATATTAGCTCAAATAAAGTAAAATACTTATAATAAGTTCAAAGTTATAGGGTTTAGGAGGGAAAATATGAAATACATATCCACTAGGGGAAGGGATTCTTTAGATTCATCCTATGAAGCTATCTTAAAGGGGCTTGCAGATGACGGAGGTTTATTTGTAAGGGAAACTTTTCCTAACTTTGATTGGAAGTCATATATAGACAGAGATTTTTTTTATGCAGACCTTGCAGCAGATGTAATCGGTGCTTTTTTTGATGATATAGATATAGAAGAATTAAGAGAGATGACAGTTAATGCCTACGACAAGAAGTTTTATGCGGCAAATGCCTTAAATATTCATGACTTGGGAGATATTTCTGTTGTGGAACTCTACCATGGACAGACAGCGGCCTTTAAGGATTTCGCCCTTTCCATGCTTCCACAATTTTTACAAAGGGCAAAAAAAGACCAAAAGCTTATCATTCTTACAGCAACAAGCGGAGATACCGGCAAGGCTGCCTTAGAGGGCTTTAAGGATCTTGACGGCATAGAAATTTACGTTTTCTATCCTACTGACGGAGTTTCCACTATGCAAAAATTACAAATGCAAACTCAGGAAGGAGAAAACACTCACGTAATAGGGGTTAGGGGAAACTTCGATGATGCTCAGACCGGCGTAAAGAGAATTTTCAGAAGCCAAAGTGCCAAAGACTGGAACGAAAAAAATGACTCATCTTTTTCTTCAGCCAATTCCATAAATATAGGAAGGCTGGTCCCTCAAATCGCCTACTATGCCTACTCCTATATAAGCTTGGTAAAGGATAAAAAAATAAAGGAGGGAGATCCTGTCGATATTTGTGTACCTACAGGTAACTTCGGCGATATTTTAGCAGGCTACTACGCTAAGAAGATGGGTCTGCCTATAGAAAACTTCGTCTGTGCCTCAAATGAAAACAAGGTGCTGACAGATTTTTTTAATACAGGAGTTTACGATGCAAACAGAGAGCTTAAGCTGTCTACATCTCCATCTATGGATATCCTGATTTCATCAAATCTTGAAAGAATTCTCTATGACCTGACAAAAGATCCCCAAAAAGTTGATCAATGGATGACAGACTTAAATGAAAAGGGAAGCTTTGAAGTAGATGAGCAAACCTCAGCCGGCCTTAAAGATTTTTACGGCTACTCCTGCGACAGTGATATGGCAGGGAAAATTATCAAAGAAGTTTTTGATGAGTATAACTATCTCGTAGATACTCACACAGCTGTCGGCTACTATGCCTTGAAAAAATTCAGAGAAGATACAGGTTCTAAAAATCAAATGCTCCTCATGTCTACAGCAAGCCCTTACAAGTTCCCTGAAGCTGTTTCAAAGGCCTTGGGCTTGGAGGTCACTGACTACAAGGACGCACTTGAAAAGATAAATCAAAAGACAAAGATGCCTATTCCTATCCCTCTTCAAGGACTGGATAAAAAAGAAATAAGGCATGACCAAATCATAGACAAGGATGATTTGGAAAGGATAATAACAGGGGAGTAATTATGGTAAAAGTAAGAGTTCCCGCTACGTCAGCCAACCTGGGCCCGGGCTTTGACACAATAGGGCTTGCAGTAAATATTTACAACACTTTTGAATTTTACGAAGCAGATGATGACAGAGATTTTGAAGAGGATAATTTAATCTATATAGGAGCTAAAAAAATCTATGACCTCTTAGAGAGAGATCCGTCAAGGATCAGGTTTAAGGTCGAATCAGATGTTCCAAGAGCCAGAGGTCTCGGGTCCAGCTCTACCTGCATAGTTGGGGGGATGGTCGGAGCAAATGAAATGTTGGGCTCTCCTTTAACTAAGCAAGACATTTTAAACCTTGCTACAGAAATGGAAGGTCATCCTGATAATGTAGCTCCCGCTCTCTTAGGTGGCTGTGTCTTTTCGGTGATGGAAGAAGGGAAGGTCTTGGCAAATAAGTTAGAAGGTCTTAATGACCTAAGGCTCGTAGGAGCAATCCCGGACTTTCCACTAAAAACTTCTTTGGCGAGAAATGCCCTACCTGAAAACTTAGCCTACAAGGATGTAGTATATAATTTAAGTCACCTGGCCTTTTTAATCGAAGGACTGAGGGATTCTGATATAGAAAAGATCCTCATAGGCTGTAAGGACAGGCTTCACGAACCTTATAGGAGAGACTTGATCAGGGGTTACTACACTATGAAATCCATAGAAGAAAGCTACAAGGGCAGAGTCTTTATAAGCGGAGCAGGTCCTACTCTTCTCTTCCTTACAGACAAAAGTGTAGAGATTGATCAAATAGTAAACAAATGGAAGGAAATTTCCAAGGACTTAAACGATGACTGGGAGATAATTTCTTTAGAGATTGACCACCAAGGTACAGTTATCCTGTAAATAGATTAAAAAATTTTAGAATAAAAAATATTTTCATACAAACAAAAAAAGCTTGTGAGCATGAGCCCACAAGCTTTTTAGTCGTAATTATAATCTTCATCAACCCTTGCCATAAAGCCGTCACCGACAAGACCTGCTATATCTTTTCTCTTTACCCGTTTAGTAAAGATAAAGTCTCCGTCTCTTTTTTCCACATATTCATCAGGACAGTCGACCTTGTAGAGGAAGTACTTGGCTTCAAAATCTTCGTTTGCTATAGGAAGTCTTTCCTTCTTTTCTACAGGGTAAAAGGCTCCCCTTGCAGCATCAATAAGGTCAGCTACTATGGCATTGCCTGTAGGACCTGCACCTGCACCCGGACCTTGGAAAGCAACATTTCCTATCCAGTTTCCCTTCAGCTTAACTATGTTCATAGCTTCAGGTAAGACTGAAAGCAGGTCTTGCTCATCCATTAAAAGAGGTTCTAAGACAGCTGTGATCTTTCCGTCTTCCAACCTGGCCATTCCTACCAGCTTTATCTTCTTGTGGATAGACTTGGCATAGGAAACAACTTCTGCAGTTATTTTTGAAATACCTTCGACCAAGATTTCATCTTCATGAATTTCTCCCATTGCCATTGTAGTTAGGATCCTAAGTTTACGCATAGAGTCAAAGCCTTCTACATCGTCTGTAGGGTCTTTTTCAGCATAGCCCAGCTCTTGGCAAAGCTTCAAAGTTTCTTCGTAGGAGCCGTTGTCGTGGAACATCTTATTTAAAAGGTAGTTTGAAGTACCGTTTAAAATTCCGTAGATTATATTTACATTATTAGTTAAGAGCAAGTGTCTTAGGGGAGTAAGTACAGGGATTCCTCCTCCGACTGATGCCTCATATAAGAAGGCAGTTTGATTTTTTTCGCTAAGCTCTGTAAGTTCTTCGAAGTGAGCACTCACAACCGCCTTATTGGCTGTGATTACGGAAACCTTATTTTCCAAGGCCTTTTTCATGTAGGTATATCCCTCTTCTATAGCTCCTGTAGCTTCAACTATAGCATCAACTTCAGCTAAGACCTTGTCGTAATCGGTAGAAATTAAATCTCCATACTCTTTTCTCAGCTCATCGGCTTTTTCTTTTCTCGGAACTATGTAGGAAACTTCAATCTTTTCTCCAAGTCCTTTTTCTATTTCTGCTGCTCTGTCCTTTATGATGTCGTAAGCACCATTTCCAACTGTTCCTATTCCTATAAGTGCGACTTTCATTTTGCCTCCTTTGTCATGATAATTTTTTATTAGTCTATCTTATCATTATATTAAATATTTTTAAAGTCACAATTTAAAGTGACAACTTAAAAATATACTCTTAAGATAAAAGTCCCAACAAAAAAAGAGCGGTCAGCCCGCCCTTAATATTCTATAAAAGTGAGAGTAAAAAAATTAATTAGTAGTTAGCTTGGTTGTTTTCAGCTTCGTTATCTTTTTGGTTCTTTTGGTATTCTTGTTTAGTTAAAAGATCTTCAACGTTTACGTTTACAGCTACAACATCTATACCTGTAGTTGCCTTTACATTTTCCTTAACAACTTTCTTGATTTCTTCGAAGACTTCTCTTGCATTCTTACCATATTCCAAGATGATATCTACGTCGATCTTAGCTTCAGTTTCTCCTGATTCAACAGTTATACCTACAGTGTAGTTTTTGTCGTCGCTTGAGAAGAATCCTCTAGTTGAATCCATAAAAGTTCCCTTAAGATCCAACACGCCGTCAACTGTTCTTACAGCGATACCTGCAACCTTAGCTATAACCTTGTCTTCTATAGTTAGCTTGCTTTCAAATTCACTAGCATTTTCATAAGCTCTGTAATCTACGTTATTGTTAGTTTCTGCAACTTTTACTTCGTTTTCATTAATATTGGCCATTACAATCCTCCTAAAATTTTATAAATATTTATAAATTCAAAGTCCTATCTTTTAATTAAAAAGTTTAAGACTTTTGGATCTCTATCAAGATAAGCACCTATAAAGTAGGCTACAATCATTATTACCCAAATTCCTAAGGTTCTAAAGAATCCAAAGTTAAGTAAACAAATTATTGTTACTACAGCTAGTACAAGGGCTATTATCCTGTTTTTATTTCTGCCTACAAAGTTTTTAATCTTGGCATTTCTTTCTTCTCTTAGATCAAGCTTTTTCATCTTGACCTGGTCTACATGGTAAATGGTTTGTTCGTTGGTATTTTCTACAATATCATTTTCATTTTGAATAATATTTTTGCTATCCATCCATACCACCTACCTTAACTCTCTTTTTTCGGTGTTGCTTTGATTATTTAACTTGATAGTGGCATTTACATTTCTAATACCTGTCAAGCCTATCAAACCTCTTTCAACTTCCTTCTTCATCATGGTTCCGATATCTTGTAGGCTCGCTCCGTTATAGACATTACAAACAAGATTCGCATCAACACTTTCTTTTTTGCTGTTTACAATAACATCTACACTTGTAAGTTCAGCATCAGGGAATTTACTAACTGATGATCTTACACAAGATGTTAGGGAATTTTTAGATATCTTTACATCTCCTGAATCGGATTCTACAAGGTATTCACTCTTTTCATTCCTATGAACCAAGAGATCTATCAATAATATCAGTGCAAATACTAATAGTATGATACCGAAAACACCGGTTGCCATCACATAATTAGGATCTTCCAGAAAAGATAAGATGTTATATCTTACATCACTAGGTGCAAACCCTATGGCAGCCAACAAACCACCCACAAGAATTAGTACAATTATCATTATAATCCATAAAATTCTTTTTAATGTCTTCATATGCCCTCCTTGAGTTTTTAATACCCAAAAATTATCTCATATAAATTATCTCATATAACAGATTATTTATATTTTTAGCAAATAAATTTTTAAAATTGGAATAAAAACAAATGTGTAGACAATTTTTTATTATTCTATATTTAATTGGGTAAAAAAATATTGAGTCGTTAGAAAAAGACTAACAAGCTTAAAACGATGATTACATATCTTAGTAAATAGATTTGATATGAAGGCTGTAATAATATTTGATATGAAGGCTGTAATAATAAGAAGGCTGTAATAATAAAAGGAGTTCTTATATGGGCCAAGAAAAAGATAATGATAGGAAAGATAAAATGAAAGACAAAAAAGATAAAGGGGATAAAATGGATAAAATGAAAGATAAAAAAATGATGGATGATCCTACAGCTAAAAACGGCTTAGGTGATGACCTACCTTCAAGAAATCAAGAAAAAGGCGAAAATCCTAAAATTTCTATGGCACAGGGAGCTCCTGTATCAAACAACCAAGATACAATGACAGCAGGAGTCAGAGGACCTGCTATGATGCAAGATAACTGGCTTGTAGAAAAGCTTGCTAACTTCAACAGGGAAGTAATTCCTGAAAGAAGAATGCACGCTAAGGGTTCAGGAGCTTTCGGTACTTTTAAGGTAACTCACGATATAACTAAATACACTAAGGCAAAAATTTTCTCAGAAGTTGGAAAAGAAACAGAAATGTTTGCAAGATTTTCAACTGTTGCTGGTGAAAGAGGAGCAGCAGATGCTGAAAGAGATATAAGAGGATTTGCGCTTAAATTCTACACAGAAGAAGGAAACTGGGATATGGTAGGTAACAACACTCCAGTATTTTTCTTTAGAGATCCTATGAAATTTATAGACTTAAACCACGTTGTAAAGAGAGACCCTAGAACTAACATGAGAAATCCTAACTCTAACTGGGACTTCTGGTCATCATTACCAGAATCATTACTTCAAGTAACTATTACAATGAGTGATAGGGGAATTCCATCTTCATTCAGATACATGCACGGCTCATCTTCTCATGCTTATTCATTTATAAATGAAGAAGGAGTAAGAACATGGGTTAAGTTCCACTTCAGAAGTCAACAAGGTATCCAAAACTATACTGACCAAGAAGCTGAAAAAGTTATAGCAAAAGATAGAGAATCTCATCAAAGAGATTTATATACAGCTATAGAAAAGGGAGAATATCCTAAGTGGAAGATGTATGTTCAACTTATGACAGAAGATGAAGCAAGAGCTATGGAAAACAATCCATTTGACCTTACTAAGATGTGGTTGAAGAAAGACTTCCCATTCCATGAAGTAGGTATATTTGAATTAAATAGAAATCCTGAAAACTATCATCAAGATGTAGAACAAGCAGGATTTAACCCTGCAAATGTAGTGCCAGGAATTTCATTCTCTCCTGATAGAATGTTACAAGGTAGATTATTTGCTTATGGAGATGCTCAAAGATATAGATTAGGAGTAAACTACCATCAAATTCCTGTAAATACTCCAAAAGGAATGAATAAGGAAGATTATCATCCATTCCACAGAGATGGACAAATGAGAGTTGATGGAAATCTAGGCTCAGAATTAGATTACGAACCAAACTCTTATGGTAACTGGACTGAAAATAAGTCTTATGATATCCCTAAGGAAGATGGTGGAGATGTCTACAGATATGATTACAGGGAAGATGACCACGATTACTTCACTCAACCAGGCATGTTATACAACAATATGACAGAAGACCAAAAACAAGTTTTATGTGATAACACAGCTAGGGCAATGGAAGATGCTACTTTCCAAATCAAACACAGATGGATAAATCTATGCTACCAAGCAGACGAAGATTATGGTAAGAGATTAGCTAAGTCCTTAGACATAGATATAAATGATGTTGATTTAGATTTACCTGTTAGGGATAGTCAAGAAGCAAACTACAAGGCAAATAATGCTCACCCAGAATTAAATGAACCTAGCCCTAACCTAGCAGTAGAAAAAGAATGGAAAGAAATAAAAACAGACTATGACCCTAAGAAATTTATAGACCCAATGGATGACCCATACTGGTTATAAAATCTCTATAAAAATATTAAATAATTGTTAAAAGAATATACGAATTTATATAAATGATTGCAAATTAAAAAGCTAGGGTATAAATTGTTAACAGATAAGGAACTTTTTAATATAAAGGAACTTTTTAATATAGGAGGAAATATGGACATTAAAAAAGTAGTAGTATGTGGTGGCGGTGTTTTAGGAGCTCAAATAGCACTACAAGCACAATATTGTGGATTTGATACAACAATTTGGTTAAGAAGTGAAGGCTCAATTGAAAGAGCAAAACCAAGACTTGAAAGATTTACACAAGAACGTATAAAAGATCTTGATATCTTGGAAGAAAATAAGTCAGAATTATTGGTACCAAGAGGACTTGTAGATTCATTAGAAAACTTTGATCATGATAAAACTGTAGAAAAAGTAAAGAAAGCTCATGAAGATTTGAAACTCGAAACAGATAAAGAAAAGGCCTTTGATGATTGTGATCTAATTATAGAAGCTATGACAGAAAATCTTGACCAAAAGAAGGATTTTTATCAAAGCATTAGAGAATATTTACCAGAAAAAACTATAATCTGCACTAACTCATCATCTTTACTTCCATCAAGCTTTATGAAAGATACAGGAAGAGAAGAAAAATTCTTAGCTCTTCACTTCGCAAATGATATTCATAAGTTAAATACTGCTGAAGTTATGAGAACTTCAAAGACTTCAGATGAAGCTTTTGATACAGTAGTAAAATTTTCAGAAGATATTAGAATGGTTCCTATAAAGCTTAAAAAAGAAAAAGAAGGATATATCCTAAACTCTCTTTTAATTCCTTTTATGCTTTCTGCAGGAGATTTGTATGCTACAGGAGTTGCAGATGTAGAAGATATAGATAATACATGGAAGATAGCAACTGGCGCTCCAATGGGACCTTTTGATATTTATGACATGGTTGGAATGAAAACTCCTCTTGAAATGGGAAAGGAATTTGAAAAAGAACAAGATGAAAATTCACCATACGATTATAAAAAGATAAATGAAATTTTAGAAGAAAAGATAGAACAAAATAAACTTGGTAGAGAAACAGGAGAAGGTTTCTATAAGTATGATGAAGATGGAAATAAAATTAAATAAAGGCAAGATAAAAATTAAAAAATAAATGTCAGATAAATAAAAAATATCAGGGAGTATATTTCCTGATATTTTTTTAGATAAAATTAGAAGACTTTAGCTAGTAAACAATATAATAGATGCTCTTATAAAAAATTTTAGATAAAAGTATTTTAATTTTTATTTCTTTAAAAAGTTTAGATAATTATTGAAAACCTATAAGTCTTTTGATATAATCAGCATGGCTTAAAAAATTATCGCGGCAAAATAATTTTTTATGGAGATGAATTAAATGTCAAAGAGAATGGAACCTAGATTTAAATTATCTAGAAGGTTAGGTTTAAATGTTTCTGGCCACCCAAAGGCAAACAAGAGAATGGGTAAGGGTCTTGGAAGAGATGACAAGAAGTTAACTGAATATGGTACACAACTTTTAGAAAAGCAAAGATTAAAAGCTTACTACAATGTAAGTGAAAGTCAAATGAAGAAGTACTTTGACAACGCTTATGCTAACAACGAAAAAGATGTTACAACAGGGGAAGTAATGGTTAGACAACTGGAAGTTAGACTTGATAACCTTGTTTACAGAGCATCTTTTGCAAATTCTATAAGACAAGCAAGACAAATGGTTAACCACGGTCTTATAAAAGTTAACGGTAAGAAAGTTGACATCCCTTCTTTCCAAGTTCAAGAAGGCGACGTTATAGAATTAAAGGATAAGCATAAGTCTAATGAAATGTTTAAGGAAAATTACGAATCTAATTTTGCTCAATCATTACCATACATTGAAAAAGAAGAAGGCTTCAAGTTTACTTTAACAAGATTACCTCAAAGAGAAGAAATTCCTATCGAAATTACAGACTCTCTAGTAGTCGAATTGTACTCAAGATAAGATTTCACAAAAGGCAGGCGAGAGCTTGCTTTTTTTGTGCTTAAAATGGGCATTTATACTAATAGAAGGACCACTATGGTATAATATTTTTAATGTGAGGTGGTAGTTTGAGAAATAAAAGAGAACTTTACTCTTCTTATCAATATAGAGAACAATATGAAAAAAGATTAAAGAGAAAAAGGAAAAAAAGAAGAAGACTTATAAAAAGTCTTGCTGTCTTTGGAGTAATAGTCGGGGTATTTTTCGGATTTAAGAGCTACAGGAAGGATCTGGCGTCTAAAAAATCCACTGACATAAATTTAATGGGAGATGGGGAAACAAATCCTATAGATATAGGCTCTATCCCGAGCCAAAAACTGGGATCAGGCAAGGAAGTCGTAAGCAAGGCTGATGCTGAGTTTACCAATATAGAAGTTAAAAGAGATCCGATTATGGATGATCCTAGGCTTGTTAAAAGACCTAGGAGCGAGGAAGATATCTTAAACAACCTGAAAGTTTTCGCAGAAAAAAATAAAAATGCGGATATTATTATAGAAAAGTATCAGGAAGTACCGATAAATCTTTTAAGGCTGGCAGGAAATAATTACAACGCCATAGACTTTGTGGCAAAGTATATAGATCCGACAACTATAAATGAATATGAATATCCAAGGCATGGTTATGGGTCAAAGGTTCCCCTTTATATCCAATGGGATGATGAATGGGGTCATCAAAAGTACGGCAACGGAGTCTTAGGTTACACGGGCTGTGCACCTACAAGTGTCGCCATGGTGGTTTCCGCCCTTAAAAATGATCCGTCTATAAAGCCGAGTCAAATAGCAAAGATGTCAGATAAGAGAGGCTTTGCATCCGATGTCGGAACAAGCTGGGATTTTTATCCTTACGTAGCTGATGCCTACGGCATGAGGGTAGTTCAAGCAAATCCTGACTACGAGGTAATTAAAAATAATATCGAAAACGGAAATCTGATAGTTATATCTGTTGGAGAAGGAGACTTTACCTTTGAAAGTCACGTAATGGTAATAGTCGGCCTTGACAGTAATGGAAATATTTTAATTCACGACCCTAACAGTTTTGAAAATTCATCCAAGCCATGGAACTACGAAGACATAGGGTCACAGATAAGGAGTATGTGGATATTCAGTAATGGAGGAGCTATTGAATAAGATAGGAAGGTATAAGAAGGATTCGGATTATTCATATTGTCTTGGTCCTTTTCCAAGCATGGAACTGATTGAAAAAAGGCCGGACCTGGTAAGACTGGTCTATATATCTGAAGATTTTAATGAAAAAGATAGTCTGGTTGAAAAACTGGACTATCTTAATATTCCCTACGATTTTTCAGAAAAGTCTCTTAACAGGCTTGCAGATAAAAACAGGGAGTATGTGATAGCTGTCTTTAAAAAGGAAGAGTCCTACCTTAAGTCCGGCTCCCATGTAATTTTAGATGGGGTTGACAATATGGGAAACTTGGGAACGATTATGAGGTCCATGCTTGCATTCGGCTACAACGACCTTGCCCTTATAGGCTCTACTTGTGATCACTACAATCCAAAAGTAATTCGTGCCTCCATGGGGGCATTTTTTAGGTTGAGGGTCCAAAAGTTTAAGAGCCTTGCCGACTATCAAAGGGTTTTTACTGAAAATAAAATTTATTCATTTTTATTAAATGACAGGGCGAGGGGGCTTTCACAGACAAACTTTGAAGAGCCTTACAGCCTTGCCTTTGGAAATGAAGGGGCAGGACTTTCAAAAGACTTTTTCGTTCAAAGGGCAGTTTATATAGAACAGTCAAGTGAGGTAGATTCATTGAATCTTCCTATGGCGGCTACTATAGCCTTGTACAAAACAAGGAGGAATAAATGAGCAAATTATATGTATTTGACCTTGATGGAACTCTTATAGATTCCTGTGCTAGCATAGCATCCGGGATGAACACAGTGCTTTCTAAAAACGGGTTAAGGGAAATAGAGGGAGAGCTCTTTAATTTTTTATTAGGTGATGGACCCGAAGTTCTTATGACAAGGGTTTTAGATATAGAAGAAAGAGAAGGCCTTTTAAAAGGAGTCGATAGGGAAAATTTTGAACCTAAAATTTTAAAAGAGTACCTGGACTTTTATGCAAAGATGGATGACAGCGATATGAAAGCCTACCCTCACATAAAAGAAAGCCTTGGTCAGTTAAGGGATAAGGGCAAGCTTTTGGCAGTCTGTACCAATAAGCCTGAAATACCTACAAAAAGAATTCTAAAAAATATCTTTGGAGAAGATTATTTTTTCTCCATAAAGTCCTTTAACGGCACTTATCCCAGAAAGCCCGACCCTACTATGTTAAATGAAATAATAGCAGAGAGCGGGCTGACTAAGGATGACATCGCCTACTTCGGAGATACCAATACAGACATCCAAACCTGCGTAAACGCAGGAGTTAAGAGCGTAGGAGTGACCTGGGGATTTAGGGATAGGAAAGAGCTTGAAGAGGCTGGAGCTGATTATATAATAGATGATCCTCGTCAAATTATAGACTTTTAAGGAAAGACTATGGAAAAGATTAACTACCAAAAAATTTTAGACAAAAAATTAGAAGAGATAGACAGAGGAGATAGCCTGCTCTTACACTCCTGTTGCGGTCCCTGTTCATCTTATGTGCTTGAGTATTTGAGCCAATACTTTAAAATAACTGTTCTTTTTTACAATCCAAATATCTATCCGAGCGAAGAATATTACAGGAGGGCTGAGGAAGAAGAAAGGCTTATAGGAGAGATGGACACCCGCTATCCTGTAGACCTTATAGTAGAACCCTATCACAGCGATGAATTTTATAAGGCAGTCAAAGGCTATGAAGATCTGGGAGAGAAGTCACAGAGGTGTTATAAGTGCTATGAGCTTAGGCTAAAAAAATCCTTTGAAGTAGCAGATAAGCTTGGGATTTCTTACCTTACAACTACCTTAAGCATCAGTCCTCATAAAAATGCCAATTGGATTAATGAGATAGGGAAAAGGCTTGAAAAAAATTACAAGACAGCCTTCCTTTGCTCGGACTTTAAGAAAAAGGACGGTTATAAGAGGTCGATAAAACTGTCTAAAAAGTATGGACTTTACAGGCAGGATTACTGCGGCTGTGTTTACAGTAAAAATGAAGCTATAGAAAGGTCAAGGGCAAATGAAAAGGCTTAAGAATAAAAAGATAATAGCCTTTGCCTTTTTCTATTATCTGATTTTTTGCCTTTGGATTCTTTTGTTTAAGATGTCTCTTGACTTAGAAGCAGTGGGAAGTGTTAGACTTTTTAACCTCATTCCCTTTGGCCTTGCGGGAACTTTTTCTACGAGGATGCTTATAGAAGATTTTATTTACAATATTTTAGCTTTTATTCCATTTGGAATTTTTATCAAATCTTTAAGACGTGATAAATCTTTAAAAAATAATTTACTAGTCGGATTTTTATTTTCCATTTTTATTGAAGTAAGCCAGTATCTGTTAGCGGTGGGTGTAAGTGACGGCACAGACCTTACAGCCAATAGTCTGGGTGCTCTTTTAGGAATTTTTATCTATGATTTATTTTCTAAAAAATTTAGCGAGAAATGGGTAGATAAGATTATAGGCGAGGTCTTATTTCCCTTAGGATTTCTTTTAAGCTTATTGCTTATTTATTACAAAATCTAAAATCAAGCAGATATCATTTAATTATTTTATAAACACTGATATACTTTTATCATAGGAGGTGGATATGGCGATAGAAAATAAGGTTAAGGCTAAGAGGTACGAAAACCATACTACAAAAATTATTGAAGACACTGTCCTTAGTGACTATGTGCTCTCTGTAAATTTAAACGGAAGTCCTCTGGTAAAACTCCTTTGCATAGAAAGAGAGCTGGAGGAATTAGTCTTAGGCTATCTTTATTCGGAAAAAATTATTTCTTCGATAGAAGATTGTAAGTTGGACTTTAAAGCTGACCAATGTGATGTCAAGGTTAAGGCTGATCCGGGATCTTTGGAAGTTGTGACAGATAGCGGAGACTATACAGATATTCCCTACAGCTTTAAGACAAGCGAGAGAGAGATTGCCCCTATCGACTGGGAGGAGGAGACTCTTTTAAAAATTTCCAACTACAATCTTCAAGGGACAGATCTTTTTAAAAGAACAGGGAATGTTCATTCCGTGATCTTGGCAAGGGGAGAGGAAATCATAGCTCACTGCGTTGACATAGGAAGGTACAACGCCTTTGACAAAGCTGTCGGCACCTGTCTTAAAAAGGGAGAGTCCTTTAAGAACCTGGTGGCTTTTACATCGGGAAGAATTCCTTTATCCACAGTGCAGGCCTGTATAAATACAGGAATTCCTGTATTAGTTTCCAGGGCTGCACCTACCGTAAATTCTATAAGGCTAGCTCAAGAAAAAAAGTTAAGCCTCATAGGTTTTTGTAAGGGAGAAGCAATGACTATATATTCAGATATGAGGAGGTTAAAATGACAAAGTTTAAAGATTTTATTTATGCAATTCTCGCCGGAGCTTGCATAGCTTTAGGAGGAGTTGTTTATCTATCAGTTGAGAACAAGGTTGTGGGAGCCTTTTTATTTTCGACAGGCCTGTTTATGGTTCTTACCCTAGGATACAATCTTTTTATAGGTAAAGTTGGTTATGTCTTTCTTAACGATAAGAGAACTTACCTACCTTTCTTGGGAATAGTTTATGCAGGAAATTTTGTAGGCTCTGTAATAGTTGCTGAACTTATAAGACTTACAAGGGTGGGAGCAAAGGTTCAAGAAGCTGCCACAGTTTTAGTTACTACCAAGCTTACAGACTCTTACCTATCATTATTTATCCTAGGTCTTTTCTGTAATTTCTTCGTAGTTAATGCAGTTCACCAATATAAAAATAATCCTCATGAGTTTGGAAAGTACATGGGAATTTTCATGTCCATCATGGTCTTTATCCTGGCAGGCTTTGAACATAGTATAGCCGATATGTTTTACTTCCAAATGGCAAGAGCCTGGAGCCTACACACTGTAATCTGCCTACTTGTAATTACTCTCGGAAATATTGTAGGTGGAGTAATAATCCCTAGCCTGGCAGCCATGAAGGATAAATAGAATGATATCGATAAAAAAAGCTTTGGATATCTTGTCAGAGGCTACCAAGGAGTGCAGGGACTACGAAGAGCTAAGCCTTGAAGAGACCTACAACAGAGTTTTAGCTCAGGATATTTATTCTCCTATAAACAGTCCGTCTTATCCAAGAAGTGCCATGGACGGCTATGCAGTAAAATTTTCAGACTTAGAAAAGGGAACAGTAAAGAAGATGATAGGCAAGTCTTATGCAGGAGACTTTAAAGACTTTGATTACAGGGAAGACTCCTGTATAAGGATAACTACAGGAGCCTATATTCCGAAAGGCTACGACACGGTTATAAGACAGGAGGATGTAGATCTTCTTGAAGACGGTTTTATAAAAATAAATGGTTCTCACAAGCAAGGGGACTTTTGTATTCCGATAGGAGAAGACGTAAAAGAGGGTCAGCTTTTAATAGAAAGATCAAAGATTTTAAAGTCTTTCGACCAGGCAGTGCTTGCCTCCTGTGGTCTTGCCAAGGTAAAGGTTATCAGAAAGATGAGAGTAGCTTTCTTGTCCACGGGATCTGAAATAATGATGCCGGGGGAAGCCTTCCAAGCGGGCAAAATTTATAACTCTACTATATTCGCCCTTGCCTCTATAGTAAGACAGTCAGGGATGGAGGTCGTGGCCTTGGACTCTTGCCCCGATGACGAGGATTTATTAAAGCAAAAGATAAGGACACTGAGCGAAATAAGCGACATGGTAATTACGACAGGAGGAGTAAGCGTAGGGGACAAGGATCTTTTAGAAAGTGTCATGGCAGATATAGGAGAGGTCCTCTTTCATGGGATAGCAATGAAACCGGGCACTCCTGTAATGGCTTCCAAGATCAAAGACTGTCTTGTCCTAAGCTGTTCCGGAAATCCCTTTGCAGCCTTTTGTAACTTTGAAGTCCTTTTCTGGGCAATCGCAGATAAATTTTACGGGACTTCCTTTAAGAAAACCAAAAAAGCTGTGATAAGACAAGGGCAAATGAAAAAAACTGTGGGGCTTACAAGAATTGTCAGGTGCCTTGAAGAGGACGGTAACCTAACTATCTTTGATAGGCACAAAAATTCAATGATAGCGGACTTGAATTCCTGTAATGCCATGCTCATCCAAGAGCCGGGGCGAGCTTTAAGTGCGGGCGATGAGGTTGACTGTTTTTATATGGGAGAAATATGAAAGTAAGTATAGGAATTATTGCCGGAGGAAAGTCCTCACGGATGGGAAGCGATAAAAAAAAGCTTAATATGAACGGAAGGACTTTTTTAGACTTTTTGGTCGATGAGTTTAAGGACTACGATCTGATTATTTCTGCTAATGAAGACCTCCCTCCCTACGAGACAGTAAAGGACACTTACAAGGACATAGGACCGCTCGGGGGAATTTATGAAATTTTAAGGGCGACCAAAAATCCCTATGCCTTTACAGTTCCTGTCGATATGGTAGAGGTCGACCAAGCTATAGTCCAGGCGAGCCTGATGGGACTTGCTGACGAAGTCGACTGCATCTGCTATAGGGATGAGGATAGAATTTATCCCGCATCCGCCCTTTACTCTAAAAGAATTCTCAGTGTAATTGAAGATCAGATAGGGAAAAAAGACTACAAGCTCTCAAACTTGCTTGACAGGATAAGTACCAAGTATCTCGACCTTAAATATTTTACCTTCAAGGACAAGTTTATTAATATAAATAGGCCGATCGAATACAAAAAGTACGCCACTCCGCTTATAGCTATATGTGGAAAGAAAAACAGTGGCAAGACCACCTTTATAGGAAGGCTGGTAAAAGTTTTATCCGACACCGGCATAAGAGTCTCTGTCGTAAAGCACGATGGCCACGACTTTGTCCTCGATCAAGAGGCCACAGATACTTTTAACTACAAGGAAAACGGAGCTTATGAAACCCTTATCTATAATGACAAGTATTATAAGCTCGATGGGAAAGAGAGAGACCTTAAAAAATTGATCTCTAAGATGGATAAGGTTGACCTTATCATAGTAGAGGGTTTAAAGGACAGCGAGTTTGAAAAATATGAAGTGATAAGAGAGGGAGAACCTGTAGCAAATCAAAAAAACTTAAAGGGTTTTATTAGACCTTCTGATTTTAGGATAGAGAATTTTAAAGAGGATAAAAACATTAAAAGTTTTGACATAAACAAGCCTGAAGTATTTGCAAATTTTTTAAGAGAAAAATTTTTCTTATAGCTCTTTGGAAAAATCCAAGGAGCTTTATTTTTTGGAATTTATAAATAAGGCTAGTGATATAATAGAAAAATGAAGACTGTACTACTTAATATGATAAAGATAAATAGCGGAAGCGAAGTCCTGGTTCTTGACAAGGTAAAAAAGCAGGGCTGGGAGGGACTGACCTTTCCGGGAGGCCACGTCGAAGAAAAAGAGAGCATCTATGAATCTACTGTGAGGGAAGCGAAGGAGGAGACCGGCCTCGATGTCTACGAGCTTGACTACAAGGGCATGATCGAGTGGTATGACCTTAAAAGTGACGAAAGGCAAGTAGGTTACCTTTACGAGACCGATAAATTTTCAGGCGACTTAGTCGAAGAAAATGTCGAGGGGAAATTATTTTTTGTCGACTATGAAAAATTTAAATCCATGGAGGGAATGAGCGACTCTATGGATGAAATCCTATCAATTTACGAGGGGACTTATAGGGAGATAATCATGTACTTTAACGGAGATGATTATCTTTTTAAAAAGTCCTTCAGGTAAAAAAATGAGCTCTCGTCCTTAAGGGTGAAGATTAAAAATTTCGGGTAATAAAGAAAGTAGGAGCATAAAAAGGAGGCTTTATCTTGGATAGAGAAGTTTTTGGAAAAGATACTGAAACTGATGTAGTTAAAGAAAGAGTATTTAGTCAGCCTACTGTAGGACAATTCGGAAATGAAATTGCTAATGCAAAGACTAGAGATCTCGATACTAATAGAAGATCAAAGAGGGCGAACTGGAGGGAAATTCCGAAGATAGATGCCAACGTCCATTTAGGAACAGATGAGTTGGTAGACTTTTATAAAAACAGAGACGATGATGAAATCTGGAAGTACTCCGACCTTGAAATTATAAAGGGACAGATGGAAAAGTACAATGTAAAGAAAGTCATCTTGCAACCTACAAATGACGGCTATATGTACTACGATATGCCTCAGGTAAATCAATGGCTATCAGATGTGGTCGCTCAAAACAAGGACATCCTTAAGGCCTTTGCAGATATCCAAAATAATGGCTCATACTTTATAGACATAACTCCATCACTTTTGGAAAAGGCTATCCTTTCTAACGGCTTATCAGGGCTGATGGTAAATCCGTCAAGCCTTGCCATAGATATAGATGACCTGAGCATGGTGCCTGTTTTAAGAAAGGCTGCTGAACTTGAAATTCCTGTAATGGTTCAGTCCTATCCGTCTATGGTGGGATCTTTTAGAGCTGGAGATCCTGATAAGATTAACAGGATGATAAAAGTTTTTCCTGATATAAATTTCATAACAGCCTGCCTGGGAGGAATGAAGTGGAAGGATGCCCTTAACGGAGTAACCTATGTAGATATCTCCTATGTTCTTCCTAAGTTTGTAGAAATTTATGGGATTGAAGGTACAAATAGAATTTTAAGAGCCTTCGGAGCGGACAGACTTATCTTCGGAACAAATTATCCGAATGTTTACAAGACTCACGCTCTTGACGTATATGAAAAGTATCTGTCAATTTTAGAAATGATGGATTTTACTCAAGAAGAAGCCGAAAAAATTGCTTATGGAAATATTTCAAAGATAATGGGAATAAAGCTTGGATAGATTTTACTTAAAAAAAGGAGGACAAGATGAATAAACCCTTGATAGGTATAAGCCTAGGATCATCAATTTTGCCGTCAGGCCTTTTCGGAGGAAATGTAACAGAAGAAAACAACAGCTGGTATCTCACAACAGTAAACTTCGCTCAAATGGTATTAAAGGCAGGAGGAAATCCTATTCTCTTACCTGCTATCGATGAGCTGGAAACTTCAAAAGAACTATGGGACAAACTTGACGGGGTAATCCTTTCAGGGGGACCTGATGTAAACCCCGTAACCTATAATGAAAGAAACGGAGGTAAGTTAACTCCCTTTGACAATCAAAGAGATCATTACGAGCTAGCTCTTTCAAAGTATGCTGTCGAAAAAAATATACCTGTGCTTGCCATCTGCAGGGGACTTCACATCTTAAATATATCCTTGGGTGGCAATATTCATCAAGATTTAGAGGAAGCTGGTTACCCACCTCACCTCCTTCACAACTCAAAGAGAAAAGAAGGATCTCACTTTGTATACCTTAAAGAAGGTAACCTCCTTTACGATATCTTGGGAGAGCAAAGAATCTGGGTAAACTCCTACCACCACCAAGGCTTAAATGAACTGGGGGAAGGCTTAAAGGCGGTAGCTTTTTCGGAAGATGACCAACTTGTCGAAGCAGTCTTCCTGCCTGAAAAGAAATTTGTAATCGGGGTTCAGTGGCATCCTGAATATATGTATGACGATGTAAATACTGAAAAGCTTGCAGGTAGCTTTATAGAAGCCTGCAGAAGGTAAGTTAAAAATCCAAGAGGTGATCTTATGGCTGACTATGAGCTTTTAGATAAGGTTAAGGATATAATTGAAAAGAGTGACAAGATAGTATTCTTTGGAGGAGCAGGAGTGTCCACTGCATCAGGCATTCCGGACTTTAGGAGTGCGACAGGCCTTTACAACCAGGAAAATGATACGGGATATTCCCCTGAGTATATGCTCTCTCGGGAATTTTTTGACGACCATCCCGACAACTTTCAGACTTATGTCCTAAATAATCTGATTATAGATGGAGTAAAGCCGAATGATGCCCACAAGGCCTTAAAAAAACTTGAAGATGCGGGCAAACTTTTGGGAGTCATTACCCAAAATATAGACGGCTTGGACAGGGAGGCAGGAACTGAAAATGTAGCTGAGCTTCATGGCAGCTTGAATAAATATTACTGTGTGGACTGTGGTAGAGATTATGACCTAGACTACTATAAGGGAAATAAACCTCCAATTTGTAAGGAATGTGGAGGAATAGTAAGGCCGGACATAACCCTTTATGGAGAAGTTCCTCCTCAAGATGAATTTTTAAAGGCGATCATGTGGATTCAAAAGGCGGACACAATGATAGTAGCAGGCTCATCCCTGGTAGTCTATCCTGCAAGTGCTCTTCTAAATTATTTCAAGGGAGATAATCTAATTCTGATAAACTATGACGAGACTGATTACGACAGGAGAGCCGACTATCTTATCCACGACGACATAGCCAAGAGCCTTTCCTATATTTGCAAGGATATTTAAGTCTTTGCTAAAGATATTTATTGAAATTTATAATAAGTAAAATTTCGGTTCTTTAGATAAAATTAGCCTAAGAAGGAGATTAATTTATTGAATTTAAAAAAGCTTAAGCGATACATTTCCACAAGGAGAGCCAACATGTATGGGATAGATGCCTATTCAATTTTTTCTCTTATAATCATCCTCGTAATAATGCTTTTAAATATGACCCGCCAATCTAAAGCTCTAAGCTTTTTTGTAGGCTTGGGAGTTATATATTTCGCTATATTCAGGGTCTTTTCTACAAGAAAAGTTAAGAGAAAAAGAGAGGATGAAAAGTTCAGACAGGTCGTAAAACCTATGACGGACTTTTTTTCTCACTACATAAATAAGCTGAAAAATATTAAAGACTATAAGTATATAAGGTGCCCTAAGTGTGTGAAGGAACTTAAGGTTGATCGAAACAAGGGTAAAGTAATTATCACCTGTCCTCACTGTGGGGAAAGGTTCGAAAGAGAAACATAAATAATAGGAGGGATCACATGTACGATTTAATTGTAGTTGGAGCAGGAATAGCAGGAGTAAGTGCGGCCTTGTATGCAAAATCAAGAGGACTTGACGTTCTTGTATTAGAAAAAGACAAGGTCGGCGGCCTTATCAGAAATGTATCTCTTGTATCTCACTATGCATCAGCTGTAGGTGGAGAAACAGGAGAAGATTTTGCTAAAAGACTTGAAGATCAGCTAAAGAATGCCGACATAGAAGTTAAGAATGAAGAAGTTAAGGCTCTTACAAAAGGTGAAGATAGCTTCAGCATAAAGACAGATAAGGGTGACTACCAAGCTGAAAAAGTAGTTGTAGCATCAGGCTCATCTCCTAAAGAGCTTGACATAGAAAGACCTCAAGGATTTGAATTTTACCACTGGGCTTTGGGAAGAGAAGACCAAGTCAAGGATAAAACAGTCATCGTAAACGGAGGATCGGACGGAGCTTGCAAAGAAGCCATTTACCTTGCAAAGTACGCTAAGCAAGTTCACATAGTGCAAGTAGCCGACAAACTCTTGTGCATAGATGAATTTAAAAAGAAAATTCAAGCAAGTGATAACATTGAAGTTCACTGCAACAGCGAACTTAAAGAAGTAAAAGCCGAAAATGGCAAAATCACTCAAGCTGTCCTAAGTGATGCAAGCATAGAAGACGAAAACGGAATTGAAGTTTACGTCCTTGTAGGTCAAAGCGGCAACTCAGACTTTCTTCAAGGAGACTTTAAGATAGAAAACGGCTTTGTCCAAAACGGCGACGGAGTTGAAACAGAAATCGAAGGACTTTTCCTTGCAGGAGATATCAGAGTAAAAGACGTTAGACAATTGGCAACAGCAGTTTGTGACGGATGCCTTGCCGGAATAAAGGCAGCTAAGTAAATATTTTTAAGTAGCAGGGCTGACCTGCTATTTTTTTGCCATTAATAGGATATTTTAATAAGTAAAGGACAAAAAAATAAGGCGAATAATGGTATAAATATCTGATATAGATATAAAAAATTATAAAAGCTTAAGGCTTTTAAGATTAATCCTTAAAAATTTATGCAAGTTTAAAACATTTGGACCGAAATATCATCCATTATCGTCTATTAGAGATAAGGAGGTAAATCTGATAAAATTAGCAAGGAGATAAAAGAATAAGGATAGGCAGAGCTTTGGCCTATTTTTGTATCAATAGGAGTATATATGGATGCAGTAATTTTAATGACGAAAATACCGAATGTGAATAACACTAAAACCAGATTAAAGACTATTTTAAGTCCATCCCAGAGGGTAAATCTTTCTTATGGGCTTATAGATAATATTTTAAATATTTTAAAAGACTACAAGGTTATTTTAGCCTTGACACCTGATAATCTCATAGATGACTTTAAAAAGGATTATGACTATGAAATAATTCCTCAGGTCCCGGGCAATGAAGGCGACAAGATGGAAGGAGCCATAGAGACTGTCTTAGCTATGGGATACGATAAGGTGGTTCTTATAGGTTCAGATATAGTTAACTTTGATGAAGAAATTTTTAAAGACGCCTTTAAGGCACTCGACGACAAGGAGGTAGTTTATTCTCCTACAGAAGACGGAGGCTATAGTCTAATAGGTATGAAAAAACCTCACAGGGAATTATTTGCAGACCTTAAATATTCCCACAAGGATGTATCCAAGGACTTGTTTGATTTGATAACTGAAAACAACTTATCTGTAAAAGTTTTAAGAAAGACAAGGGACATAGACATAGACCTTGACTTTGTAACCTATCTTACAGGAGAAGATGAGGTAAAACTTATAGGTAGGGGAGAATACAATGCCAACTACTTGATTAAGGACGACTACCTGGTAAGGATAGCTCTGGGCTCTCAAATGCACTTAGATGACCAGATAGGTTATGAGTATAAGGCTCTTAAGTTTTTAGAAAAGTCACAGGTCACACCTAAGGCTTACGGTCTTTACACAGACGAGCTTTCAGGAGCCTCCTATCTTACTGAAGAGTACCTGCACGGAAGGGTTCTTGACTACCAAAGAGATTTAGACACGGCTGCTTACTTACTTGCCAAAGTTCACGCCCTGGACTCTTCCGGCACGGATTTTATAAGGGCGGAGAAGCCTTTTGAAATGATGTTTGAAGAATTTGTAGAGATGTTTGGCCACTACAGGGCTTGGGACAAAAAAGATGAGACCGTTGAAGAGAAAATTTCTTCCATGCTGGACTTTGTAAAGAGCCTGGGACTTGATTCTAAGATTGAAAACCCTACTCTTATAAATACCGAGCTGAATAACGGCAACTTTATAATAGGGAACAGACCTGAAAATTCATATATTATAGACTGGGAAAAGCCGATAATAGGAGAAATTGAACAAGACCTTGCTCATTTTTTAGCTCCTACAACAACTTTTTGGAAAACTGATATCATCTTTGACCTTGCTACCATGGGTGACTTTTTGGATAAGTATGACTCCTATAGCAAGTTTAAGGTTAATAGGGAAAAGCTGGTCAAGTACATCTTGTTTACCTGTCTAAGGGGTATAACTTGGTCTGCCATGGCCTATACCCAATACGTGGACAGGGGAGAGACCGAAGGATACACCTTTGAAAAGATAAGGGGCTACCTGGACATGGACTTTTTATCCAAGATTGAGGCCTTTATGGACAGCCTGCATAAATGATCTCAGTAATAATTCCGGTCTACAATGAAGAAAAAAATATAGAATCCTTCCTCGACAAGCTTGAGGTCATAGAGGGAGAGAGGGAATTTATTTTTTCTGTAAGCGGAGATGACAGGTCTTATGAAATAATAAAGGCAAGGGGTTACAATGCCTTAAGGTCTGACAAGGGGCGGGGCAGGCAAGTTGTAGCAGGGATAAAAAAATCCTGCGGGGATAAAATATTAGTTCTCCACTCCGACACCTTCTTTAAGGAAAATCCCCTTCCTGAAATAGAGAGGATCTTAAAGGATAACAAGCTGGGCTGCTTTACCCTTGCCTTTACAAGCTCCAATCCCTACATGAATATCGTGGCAAAAAACTCCACAAGGAGGGTCAAGTACAGAAACATAGCCTTCGGTGACCAGGGAATGTTTTTTACCAGGGACTTATATGACGAGCTGGGTGGCTTTAGAGAAATAGATCTTATGGAGGACTACGACTTTTCCATAAGAGCCAAGGAGAAGGGCTACAAGATAGGATTATCCGAACACAAGATCTATACTTCAGCCAGAAGATTTGAAGAAAACGGAATTACCAAAACTATTATAAAGATGCAAAAGTGTCAAAAGATGTTTAGGGAGGGATATCCAATTGATGAAATCAAAAGAAAATACAGGTGATTACTTAGCCTATGTAAAAGATCAGTGCATAGAGTGTGGCCTTTGCACAAAAAACTGTACTTTTCTCCAAAAGTACGACATAAACTTAAAAGACTATTGTGACAGACCCGACCTTGCCTTTTCCTGCTTCAGGTGCAATAAGTGCTCCTATGTCTGTCCCAAGGATTTGGACGGCAACAAGATATCATTTTTGTTAAGACAGGAAGAACCCCGTTACGAGTCTGTAGTTAAGCAAAAGGACGACTATATCTTTAAAAATGTTCCCAAGGGCAAGAGCAAGGATCTCTTATACCTGGGATGTAACTTCCCGGCCTTTTATCCTGAAACTACTGAATACTTCAAGAACCTTTTTAAAAAAGAGGGCTTTAAGTTTTCTATAGACTGCTGCAATAACCCGGTAGAGAGTACCGGCTTTAAGAACACCTACACCCAAAGGCTCAACGCAAGTTTGGACGAGGATGAAACTGAAAGAATTGTCTGCGTCTGCTCCAATTGCTACCATCTTTTAAAAAAGCAATCAAAGCACGAGGTCATCTCAATTTACCAATGGCTTGATGAATATGGATATTCCAAAGATATAGATTACCAAGTTAATGTATTTTTCCCTTGCTCAGACAGGTACAATAGGGAAATATTTGCCTACATTGAGCCCCACTTAAAAGCAGGCTTTAATGATAAATATACTAAGACAAATTGCTGTGGGGCTGGCGGACTTGCTTCTAAAAAAGAGACTGAGCTTGCAGAAAAGATGAGAAAGTCTATCCAAGACGACAAAGTTTATACCTACTGTGCGACTTGTTCCAGCCGCTTTGATGAATTTAACGAAGTCCACCACCTGGCAAGTGTGCTGGCCGGCCTTGACGAAAAAATTGACAATAGATTTTTTATAAATGCAGTAAAGATGAAATTAAAAAAATAGGAGGGAAAAATGGCAAAAGAAATTACAAAAGAAGAAATAATGGAAGAATTTTCCAAGGGGATAAACTGTTCACAATTTGTAGTAAGACACTTTGCAGATAAGCTTGGATTAGACAAGGACCTTTTAACAAGGCTTGCTTCAGGCTTTGAATGGGGAATGGAAGACGGCAGAATTTGCGGAGCTGTCACAGGAGCTTATATGGTTCTTGGTCTTAAGTATGGAAACGGAGACGGACCGATAAATGATGAAGCTAAGGAGAAAAAAGTGACCCTAACTAAAAAGATGAAGGAATTTGACGAAAGGTTTAAGCAAAGAAATTCATCTGTTGCCTGCAAGGACCTTTTGGGAAACAAGTATCCGGAAGAAGTGGAAACTATTTTTGAAAAAAATTCCCTTCAAGTTGCCTGCCCTAAGGCAGTATTTGACTCTATAGAAATCTTGGAAGAACTTATTTGATTTAGTTATAAGTATTTTGATATATTAGGAAATTCTAATAAAAATTGATTACATTTCTTAGATTTTGCTATTGAAAATAAAATCTAATATAGTACAATGTAATAAGTGATAAAAAAACTAGGAGGAATTTATGAAAAATTCAGTAAAAACATTACTAATAGCAGCTGCTTTAATGGGTTCTGTAACTCTAACAGCTTGCGGTGGAAACCAAGAAACTGCACCTGCAGAAAATAATCAAGCACAAACAGAAACTGCACCTGCAGAAAACAATCAAGCACAAACAGAAACAGCTCCGGCTGACGCTACAGCAGAAGCTCAAGGCAATAACGAAATGTCATATATGACTCCTCAAGAAGTTAAAGACAGCCTTGACAAGAAAGATGAATTTATATTCTTAGATGTAAGAAAAGCTGAAGACTATGGTAAAGGTCACGTAGACGGATTCTCAAGTGCAGACCTTGACGGAGTTAAAGACTTAGTTAAAGATCAAAAGGGCGACATGGCAAAAATCAAAGAAGCAGACGCAGCAGCATTTGATCAAGCTGTAGCTAACATCAAAGCAGCAGTTAAAGAACAAACCGGTGCTGAAGAACTTCCTACAGATAAAACTTACGTTTTAATGTGCTACTCAGGAAAATCATACGCTCAAGCAGGAACAGACTTCTTAATTAATGAATTAAAAGTACCTGCTGACAAGATCAAAACATCTGAAGGCGGAATGAAAGCTTGGGAAGCTGCAGGACAAGAATTTACTGACAAAGTAGTAGCTCAATAATAATTGACTTTTAAGGGGTGGGTTTTCTACCCCTTATTTTTGTGCCCAAAATTTTAGACTACTTTAGCAATAGTCCTGGATGATAATTGAAAGGTATTATCAGATATAGTAAAATCTTCTTAAGGATAAAGCTTAATTAATTAAAAATGAACTTATAAAGGGAGATTGATATGAGTAAAGATTTTTATTTTGACAGAGAAGATTTAAATGATTTTAATAATGCGATCCTTGCAGAAGATTCACCTGAGTATTGGGAAAAGTTTATGACTTACTACGGATCTGTCTTTGAAGACGGAGCCTTAACTGCCAGGGAAAAGAAGCTTATAGCCTTGGCTGTTGCCAGCCTGATAGGCTGTCCTTACTGTGTGGAAGCCTACACTAAGGCATGTCTATCAGAAGGCTGTGATAAGGATGAGATGACAGAAGCAGTTCACGCTGCAGCAGCCCTAAGAGCGGGAGCTACCCTTGCTCAGTTTGTTCAGGGTAAGAAACTGGCGGACAAGCTTTCTTTCTAGATGACTGAAAATATAAAAAAGCTCATAAAATTTACAGACCTTGCCGATAAGAATAAGCTCTACACCTTCGATGAGCCGACAACCTTGCAGGTAAACATTGGAAATATCTGTAACCTCGCCTGCAAGCACTGCCATGTAAAGGCAAGTCCTAAGGGACAAAAGGTAATTACAGAAGATGTAAAAGATGCCTGCTTAAAAGTCTTAGATAAGTATTCTTTTACCACCCTAGACTTAACAGGGGGAGCTCCTGAAATGATGCCGGGATTTGAGGACTTTATCCTGGCCGCTAAAAAAATTGTAGACACCGTAATCGTGAGGACTAACCTGGTAATTTTAGAAGAAGACGGCTATACTCACCTGCCTAAATTTTTTGCCGAAAATAACGTAGACCTTGTTGCCTCCCTGCCATCTACAACAGAAAAGACAACCGATAGGCAAAGGGGGAAGGGGGTCTATGAAAAATCAATAGACGCCCTAAGGAGCTTAAACGATCTCGGCTATGGCAAGGGAGACTTAAAGATTGATCTTGTTTTTAATCCAAACGGAGCCATTCTTCCTCCTGACCAAAAGTCCTTAGAGCTAAGATATAAAAAGGAACTTTTTGAAGAGCATGGGATAGTCTTTGATAATCTCTTTGCCTTTACCAATAATCCCATAGGAAGGTTTGGAGAATTTTTAAAGAGGGCAGACCTTTATGACGATTATATAAGAACTCTTGTAGATGCCTTTAATGAGGACACTCTCGACAATCTTATGTGCAAGTACACCTTGTCTGTAGCTTGGGACGGCAAGCTTTACGATTGCGATTTTAATCAGGCAGCGGGACTGGGGGTAAAGTCCGATGTAAAAACTATTTTTGATCTTTTAGAAAAGGGACCTTTAAGAAGACCTATAAGGACAGGCGTCCACTGCTTTGCCTGTACTGCGGGAGCAGGATCTTCCTGAGGAGGGGCTATAAGTTAATCAGGTTGATTGAAAAATTTTCAAAAAGGATAAGAATAGCGTATATACTATTGGATACTGAGCGATAAGGAGGCTAAGATGATTAAAAAAATAAGTGGAGCAGAGCTTGAAGATATCCTCGATGATGAAACTGCAAGAGCAAACTACAAGCTTATAGATGTAAGAGGGGAAAGTACTTACGAGGAAGGTCATATAGAAGGAGCTGAAAATATTCCTTTGGACAAGCTTAAGGAAATAGACTTGCCTAAAGATGAAAATATAATTGTCTACTGTAATGGGGGAAAGACAAGCAAAAAGGCAGCTGATTTATTATCCGCTCTAGGTTATGAAAATATTTATGATGCTGACGGAGTTAAAAATTATGCCTACAAAAATATAGTTAATAGATAAAAGATTCGGTTATTAAACCGGGTCTTTTTTGTTATAATATAAGTGATATATAAAAAGCTTGACTATTTAGGAATACTTGACGAAGAGCTGTTTTTATGTTAAATTTTTTGTTAAATATATTATAAATCGAAAAAATTTTAAGGAGGAATAAATGGAATTTATTGGAGAAGCTTTAACATTTGATGATGTCCTACTGGTACCGGGTCCATCAGAAATATTGCCAAATGAAACAATACTTGAAACACAGCTTACAAAAAAAATTAAATTAAACATTCCTATGATGTCAGCAGGAATGGATACAGTTACAGAGTCTAAAATGGCTATAGCCATGGCAAGACAAGGCGGGATCGGTATTATTCACAAAAATATGTCTATAGAAGAACAAGCTAAGGAAGTAGACAGGGTAAAGCGTTCAGAACAAGGAATAATAACTGATCCTTTTTATTTAAATCCTCAAAACAACGTAGAAGAAGCTCTTGAAATAATGAGTAACTACCACATAAGCGGGGTTCCTATAGTAGATGATGATATGAAGCTTGTAGGGATCTTGACTAACAGGGACGTAAGATTTGTAAAGGACACAAGCATAGCTATTGAAGAAGTTATGACTAAGGAAGGTCTTGTTACAGGTAGAGAAAACATCTCCATAGAAGATGCGGCTGAAAAGATGAACCAAGCCAAGATAGAAAAATTACCTATAACAGATGAAGACAATAGATTAAAGGGTCTTATCACGACTAAGGATATTAAAAAATCTATCCAATATCCTAACTCAGCCAGAGATGATCACGGCAGACTTTTAGCAGGAGCAGCTGTAGGTATTACAGGAGATATGATGCAAAGAGTAGAAGCTTTGGTTAATGCAAAGGTTGACGTTATAGTTATCGATACAGCTCACGGTCATTCAAAGAATGTATTAAACGCTGTTAAGACTATAAAGGATGCTTATCCAGACCTTCAATTAATAGTAGGTAATGTAGCTACAGCAGATGCTACTAGAGCTTTAATAGAAGCCGGAGCAGACTGTATTAAGGTCGGTATAGGTCCCGGATCTATCTGTACAACTCGTGTCGTAACAGGTATCGGGGTTCCTCAAGTAACAGCTATAGTTGAATGTGCAAAGGCTGCAAAAGAATACGGAATTCCTATAATTGCAGATGGTGGTATTAAATATTCAGGAGATATTACAAAGGCTCTTGCAGCAGGAGCAGATGTAATCATGGCAGGATCCCTTTTCGCAGGTACTGAAGAATCTCCCGGAGATACAATAGTATTTGAAGGAAGACAATACAAGGAATATAGAGGTATGGGATCTCTGGGAGCTATGAAGTCAGGTTCATCTGACAGATACTTCCAAAACGACACTAAGAAATATGTACCTGAAGGGGTAGAAGGTCGTGTAGCTTACAAGGGAAGTCTGGCAGATGTTGTTTACCAATTAGTCGGAGGTTTAAGATCTGGTATGGGTTATACAGGTTCCAAGGACCTTAAGGAATTACAAGAAAAAGCTAAGTTTATAAAGATTACACCTGCATCTCTTGTAGAAAACCACCCACACGATATAACAATTACAACTGAATCACCAAATTACACTAAGAGATAGGAGTTTTTTATGGACGTAAGAGTAATAATGGGATCTGCTTCAGATATTGAAGTAGCAAAAAAAGTAACAAATACACTTAAAAAATTTGATTTGGAATATGAAGTTTCAGTAATTTCAGCACACAGAGCTCTAGATGTTTTATATGATACAGTAAAAAAAGATGACTGCAAGGTTTATATAACTATAGCAGGTAAGGCTGCTCACCTAGGGGGAGTTACAGCAGGTATAACTACTAAACCTGTAATAGGAATTCCTGTAAACGGATCAGCTACAGCAGGACTTGACGCTCTTTTATCAATGGTACAAATGCCTAAGGGAGTTCCTGTTGCCACAGTTGCTATAAACGGCGGAGAAAACGCTGCAATTCTTGCTGCTCAAATAATAGGAATAAATGACGAAGCCTTAAGTCAAAAGTTAAAAGACTACAAGGCTGAAATGAGACAAGGCGTTATAGATTCCGATAAAAACTTAGAGGAAATATAATGGGACTGACTTACAGAGATTCAGGTGTAGATAAAGAAAAAGGCTATGAAGAAGTCCAAATAATAAAAGACATAGTCAAAAAAACTCACGGCAAGGAAGTCCTTGCCGACATAGGAGGCTTTGCAGGCCTCTTTGAACCTGACATAAGTGGAATGAAAAATCCTGTTCTTGTAAGTGGAACAGACGGGGTAGGTACTAAGATAAAACTTGCGATGGAGTTAAACAAGCATGACACAGTCGGCATCGACTTAGTTGCCATGTGTGTCAATGACATTCTTTGTCAAGGAGCTAGACCCTTATTCTTCTTAGACTATATAGCTACAGGAAAATTGATTCCTGAAAAAATGGCTGACCTGGTAAAGGGTGTTGCAGAAGGTTGTATGAGATCTGAGGCTGCCTTAATCGGTGGTGAAACTGCTGAAATGCCGGGCATCTATGGAGAAGATGACTACGACCTTGCAGGTTTTGCAGTAGGTATAGTTGACAAGGACAAGATTATCACAGGAGAAAGTATAGAAGAAGGAGATGTTCTTATAGGCATTTCATCAAGTGGGGTTCACAGCAACGGCTTCTCCCTTGTAAGAGCATGCCTTGATAGGAATGATATAAAACTTACAGACAAGTTTGAAGATACTACTATAGGAGAAAGACTTCTTGTCCCTACAAAGATTTATGCTAAGGAAGTAAAGGCTCTTCTTGAAAAAATTGAAGTCAAGGGAATTTCTCATATCACAGGCGGAGGTCTGTATGAAAATGTTCCTAGAATGCTTCCTGATAAAATAGGAGCAGTCTTTGACCTAAGTGAAGCTGATATAGATCCTATCTTTAAGAAAATTCAAGAACTTGGAGATATTGAAACTGACGAAATGTTCTCTACCTTTAACATGGGTTACGGCATGATTATCGCAGTAAACGAAAAAGATGCTGATCAAGCTCTTGAGATTTTAAAAGACTTCGATGACAAGGCTAAGATCGTAGGTAAGTGCGTAAGTTCAGATGAAAAGGTAAAGATAAATCTTAAATAAAAATAAATAGAGATTACTAAGAGCCACATTTTTTGTGGCTTTTACTTTGTGCGGGAGAAGTTATGAAAACATTCGGCTTTATACTTATATTTTTAATATCTTTTGTAGTATTTTATATGGTGGAAGACTTTTTTAAAAATTACGAATTTTATAGGAAAAATAAAATGGACAGAAAGATTAGACTGGGGAAAATTTTAACAGCCCTTATGGTTGTAGGCATAAATGCAGGGCTTATAGTCAACTTGATAGGCCTAATAAAAAATATTATGGACAAGGGCTTTTCAAATCTGGGAGTCAAGGGAATTATCCTCTACCTTGTCTTTATAAGCTTTGTCCTTCTTGTAGACTACCTGATCTTTAGGAGCATGGTCGAAATAAAAAAGATAGATGCAGGAGAGACCAGCCTCCTTTCAGCTAAAAATAACAAAAAGAATAGAAAAAAATAAAGAGTCGGATATTTTCCGACTCTTATTTAAGTAGGCACCTTAACCTGTCAGCAAGCTCAATAAGCTCGGCTGTCTTGAGGTCTCTTTTTTTTATATAGGCATCTACATCTATTACAGCTTCTTCTAAAGCTGAATTTTCATTTTCCTTCAGGTAGCCTATAGCCTGTCTCTGGAGGATGGAAAGATTTCTGTAGGCTGACATGATTTCATTTTCTTCTTTATTTTCAAGGAGCAATTTTTTTAAGGGCCAGCCAAGGTTGTTAGGAGTGGACACGCACTTATTAGGAATATAGATCCTATTTTCCTTCATTGTTTCTAAAAGAGCTGAAAGAGCCTCATTGTCAAAGCCGTCAAGAAGGAGGAAGTTTATATCTACTTCTTCCTCACTGTTTTCGACAGGATCTTTCTTAGATAAGATATCTTCAACTCTTGTGGAAAGGTAGGAGTTATCAACCTCTATAATTTCAAAGTCGTGGTCTAAGGCTATAGAAGTTAAAAAATCCCTTAAGGACTGCGGCATATTGTAAATTAAAGCTTTTTTCATTAGATCATCCTTTCATTCCATAGGTCCAAACCTTTTACTCGGGCATTTTTGTAGAAAAATTCAAAAATTTTCCTAACTTCATCCAGGGAGACTTCGTCTATATAGAAAAGACTTATTTCATCTGTAGATGGAATTGTTTCTACGGTGTAGCTTCTTTCATCATCGATAAGAACCGGTATAGCCTGGATCATCCCTGCAGTAACTCCTTTTACAGATTCCAAGGCTACGAAAGAGGACAATCCCTTTCCTTCAAGTTCATCTATTGCCTTTAAAAGGCTTTCAAGGGAGGGATCAGGGCTGGATTTTTCTTCTGTCTTTAGGATAAATCTAGCCTTTTGATTTTTAGCTTCCAAGTCTGCTGTTCCTCTGTATACATTTTCGTTATCTAAAAAGTTCAAAACATTTCTCCTTTAATTATATATAAGGATAGTATAAACCATCTTGCATTTTTTGTTCAAGAAAAAAAGAAGGGCCAAGCCTTCTTATAAATCTATTATTTAACTGAATCTATTAAGTTGTCAAAAGCTGAGATGCTTATTTGAGGATCCCAAGTAGCCCCACTGTCGGGTAGAATTTCATTTACATAACGGTCCTTGTCTTGCTTATAAAGGTCGCTTGTACTTTCAAGAGCCTTCACAGTTACCTTAAAGTTTTCAGGATCTTCCAAGTCGCTTGTCTTGTTTTGCATATATTGAGCTACGGCATCTTGTTTAGTTTCTAAAAAGCTTCCTGATGATACTATATCGGCAAAAAGTTCGTCAGTTGCAAGAGATGCTCCTGCTGTTCCGTTGGCCATCTTGTCCATCCTGCTTATTATAGAATCGAGCTCCATCTTTTCTGAGTCTGTAAGTGAGGATTCTTTTTCTCCTGTTTGCTCAGTACTTTCTTTAGCTTCTTCACTTTCTTGTTGGTCATTCTCTTTGTTAGCTTCTTCTGCCTTTACTTCTTCTTCAGGCTTTTCTTCAGCCTTAGCTTCTTCCTTTGTCTTATCTTCGCTCTTGGCTTCTTCGCCCTTATTTTCATCTTGCTCTTTAGCTTCAGTTTTATTATCTCCGGGTTCTACTACTGCTACAGTTTCAGATTTTTCATCTTTCTGATTGTTTCCTATGGATTCCTTAGCAGTACATGAAGAAAGAGCCACGGAAAATAGGGCAAGTGTCAACACAGATAATTTCTTTAACTTTCTCATAAAAATCTCCCTTACTTTAATTGTTAAGGTCATTATATCATTAATTATACATTTAAAAGTTAAAAGATAGTTACATTTGGCCATTTTGAATATGGGATTAGACGGAAACCTAGAGTATGGATATTTTTTTAGATTAAGGTTATAATTAATCATAGAATAAACAAATAAATAAGGAGGATTATTATGGGAGTTAAAATAAATAACGAAGTAGTTGAAATGATGTTGTATTTCTGGCAAGCTTCATCTGAAGGAGAAAAGACAGGAGAATCTTTTATCATCGATGTCAGCAACAGAGATGAAATGAAATTAATCTACGACGACAACTTTAACGAAGAATCAGTAAGAAAGGTATTGTCCGCTATATCAAACAGGGAACTTTTAAACGGCGGTAGCGACGAAGAAAAAAGATTTTGGAACAACAACATGTTTGCCATGGAAGATATGGGCATAACTAATTCAATGGTAGACCCTATCAAACACCTTAACCTTGACGGAGTAGATTCCAAGTACAAGGAAATAATCTTTGTTCCGGGTCACCTTCAAGAATACTACGACCTTGGAGACAAGATAGTATTTAACTTCTTTAAGATCAGTGTAGATGTCTTCGGTGGAACAGGAGATGTCACTGTAAACGGCAAGCCTTTCGAAGAATACATTCAAGAATTACTTAGCAAATAAAAAAAGATTGACTTTTTAAAAAATTGATATTATAATTATCAAAACATAAAGCGATGGAGTGGAAAAGTACAAGAAGTAAGTCCATTAAGAGAGGGATCGGTTGGTGAAAGGTTCTTGGCTATCTCTTAGAAGCTACCACTCGGCTATGATAAAAAATCATCGGGAGCTTCCGTTACAGAGCTATTCATTAAGAGAGCATCAATTGATGAAGAAGAGTGGTACCGCGGAGGATTTTTACATCCCTCGTCTCTTTTACTATAAGTAATCGAGACGGGGGATTTTTTATATTCACAGTCTCGAAAATAAAACAAGGAGAGTGAATATTATGTTAAACCAAACAATGCTTAATTTCGGTAAAAATAAATTAGAGGTAGCTGAACTTACAGCTTATGGAGTAGAAAGGGCAAAGGTAGTCGGAACTGAAAACATCTTGGACTTTACCCTTGGCAACCCGTCAGTAGATCCACCTAAGGAGCTTAAGGAAAATCTTATAGACATAGTCATGAACATGAAAGAAACTGACATCCACAGTTACACACCGATCCCGGGCTTCGAGTCAACAAGAAAGGCTGTAGTCGACGACCTGAATGAAAGATACGGCACATCCTACACTCCTGATGAAATATTTTTAACAGCAGGCTCATCTCCTGCTCTGAGCATGATTTTAAGAAGCCTGATAACAGACGTGGACGATGAAATAATCTTGATAGCACCTTTTTATGCTGAATACACTATGTTTGTAGAGTCAAACGGGGGAAAAGTTGTCACAGTTCCTCTTACAAGTGACTTTTGCTTAGACATTGACCTTATGGAAAAAAATATAGGTCCTCATACCAAGGCTATCATAGTAAACTCTCCTTCAAATCCGTCAGGGGTGATTTACACTAAAGAAGAGCTTGAAAAATTGGGAGAGCTTTTGGAAAGAAAGTCCAAAGAATATGGAAACAACATCTATATAATAAGCGACGAACCTTACAGGGACTTGGTCTTTGAAGATATCGACCTTCCATGGATACCTTCCATCTACAAAAACACAGTTGTCCTTTACTCCTGGTCCAAGTCCCTTTCCCTACCGGGCGAAAGAATAGGTTATATCTTAGTGCCAAGTGATGTCGACGACGAGGACCTTATGGATGCAGTTTCAGGAGCAGCAAGGTCAGTCGGTCACTTCTGTGCTCCAAGCCTTATGCAACACTTAGTTGAACGCTGCATAAAATTAAAACCGGACCTTACAGAGTACAGGGAAAACAGAGACCTCTTATACAAGGGCTTGACAGAAATGGGCTATGAAATAATAAGACCTGAAGGAGCTTTTTATTTATTTATCAAATCACCCGACAGGGACGGCTACAGCCTATCTGAAAAGGCTAAGAAGAGAGATATGCTCATAGCAGCAGGTAGGGAATTTGGAGATTACGAATCGGTCAGGTTGTCCTACTGCGTTCCTAGAGAAAGGTGCGAAAGAGCTCTTCCAATCTTTAAGGAAATAATGGATGAATTTAGCAAAGTAGAAGTCGCTGTTTAAAATTATCACAATCTTTACACTTTAAATTTTCATATTTAATAAAAACTTGATAGAATTATTTTGAGACTTGATTAAGGAGAAAGATTGATGGATAAAAAATACTGTATATTTGACCTGGACGGAACCCTTATAGATTCCATGGGCTATTGGATGGACACCCCAAGAGAATTTTTAAAGTCTATCGGCATAAAAGAAGAAGACGGGCTTGAAGAAGCCTTGAAGATGACCATGCCTATGTCTGTAAATGAAGCTGCCGGATACTTTATAGATAAGTTCAAGCTTGATATAAAAGAGCAAGACATCATAGATAACACAAGCAAGATAATGCAAGACCACTATCGAAACGACATCCCCCTAAAGCCCGGTGCCGACAAGTATATAAAAGCCCTTTATGACGCCGGCAAAAAACTCTGCGTTGCATCAGCAACTGAAGAAAGCCTTATCTACGAGTGCTTGGAAAGACTCGGCATAGCAAAGTACTTCGACTTTGCCCTCTCATGTGCAACTATCGGAGTAAGCAAGCATAAGCCGGATATCTATATAGAGGCAAGCAAAAGATTGGGAGGTAAGATAGAAGACAGTGCAGTCTATGAAGACCTTCTTCTAACCGTTAAAACAGCCAAAGATGCGGGCTTCTATACCATAGCCAAGTATGATGAAAACCAAAAAGATGACTGGACTGAGATAGAAAAAATTGCAGATGAAAGCATCTGCAAGTGGGAAGATGCCATTAAAGAAATAAAGTGATAAGTGAATAGAAGACAAAGCTTTCTCAAAATACCGGGAAAGCTTTTTTATTTGCCCGATAAAAAAATTTTTTCAAATAGTCCTCACAAAAAATAATTCGAAAAAAATAAAAATAACCTTGAAATAAGAGGGAAAATTTTTTATAATGTATTTAGAAATATTTCGAAATAGGTGATGAAAATGTCTTTGGATACTACTCTTAACGCCTTAAGTGACAAGACCAGGAGGGAAATTTTAAATATGTTAAAGGACAGCCCGAAAAGTGCAGGAGAGCTTGGAGACTACTTTGATATGGCTCCCGCCACCCTCTCTTACCATCTGTCAAAGTTACTTGAGGCCGACCTTATAAGTGTGAAAAAGGATAAAAATTATAGAATTTATTCTCTAAATACTTCAATTTTTGAAGACCTGATAAGTTTTTTAATGAAATTTAAGGAGGATTAAATGAAAAGGGAAAAATTTTTTAAGATAGGACTGGGCTTATTTGTAGTCCAATTTATCATAAGTGCTTTGGTCTATAAATCAATGCCCGACCTTATGCCGACGCACTTTAATATAAACAATCAGGCTGACGACTTTTCTTCCAAGGCCTTTGCCCTTTTCGGCCTGCCCTTGATGATGCTCGGTGTTTACCTGATGGCCTATTTCTTTACGACAAAAGATCCTAAGGTGAAAAATCAAAACGAAAAGATTATGGCCTTTATGCTTATACTGATTCCAAGCCTAAGTCTTATCATTACTTTTATAACAATTGCTTATGTTAGGGGAATAAAGCTGGATATTTCTACTTGGATGAATGTTATTTTGGGAATAGCTTTTATAGTGATTGGAAATTATCTGCCAAAGACAAAGAGAAATTACACAATGGGTATTAAATTGCCTTGGACCTTGGACTCTGACTATGTCTGGGATAAGACTCACAGGCTGGCAGGTTACATCTGGTCTATAGGAGGGATTTTTTTAATCATCGTAAGTCTTCTCTTTAAAAATAAGATCAGCTACTTATTTGTTCTATTTCTTGCCATGGTCTTTATACCTACAATATACTCTTATTTTCTTTATAAAAAGGTCGGGAAAAGTGCATAAAAAAACCGGAGACTAAGCTCCGGTGAAAGCCTTATGAAAGATTCATAGGGCTTTTATTTTTATATAACCATGTTAAGGCTTATAGATAGATCAACCGATTTATCTATAAGTCTGTAAATTGGGTTGGACTTTAAAATTTCTAAAAAGATTTCATTTAAGTCGTCTTGGTCACCCTCTGCATAGTAGTAGATTTTTATATTTATCCTTTCTATGTCAGAAGGATTATCATAGCCCTTTACAGCTAAAAGGTTAAGAGGGTTAGTAAGGGTGAAGTCTATCTTCCCCTCGATCTCTTCTATGTCAACCTTATAAAGCTTGGACTTTTGAACTAGCATCTTCAAAAGTGATGCCAGGAAAGAACCACAAAAGTAGTTGATGGCGGAGATATTTTCCGCTTCACTGTCAAAGGAAACAGCATCTCCTGCTACAAAGTAGTCGTTATCTGTATAAATTCTTACAGTTTCCAGGTCGTTCATTGTCGCACGAAGGGAAAAGTCCGAGTAGTCTATTCCTTCAAGTCCATCTCTTATACGCTCTGACATAGGATCTCCTTAGCAGCCTTCATAGCCTTTAGTTTTTTTCTTATGATGTCATAGGAATTTACAGGCCTGTTGGCAAAGGTTGCGAAGCCGCAGTCCGGATTTATCATCAATTTATCAGGACTTGTAAACTTAAGGGCAGACTTAACCTTGTCGACTATAAAGTCTACAGATTCCACATCGTCAAGACGAGGATTTACTACACCGAGGCCCAAGATTTTATCTTTCATGGCATCTTCCTCAAAGTAGGAGGAAAGTTCTCCCGCCCTCTCAGTTGAAAATTCCAAAAATAAAATTTCAGGATCAGCTTCCTTAAAGACCTTTAACAAAGGAGTGTAAGGACCTTCCAAGAGGATGGACTCGTCCTTAGACCAGTTACCCCTGCACACGTGAAGGGCGGGCTTAGATTTTTGCCTGTCGACCTTGCTCATGACAGAGCTTATCAGGTAGGAGGCAAATTCCAATTCCTCTGTAGGGTCTTTTCTTTCAGAAAGAGCCGCACACATAAAGGTTCTCGGTCTTCCTTCTGTAAAGACAACTTCGGTAAGGACAGGCTCATCAAATTGAATGATATCTACCCCAATCTCTTGGAGATCTTTTATTTCTTCGGTAAAGATTTTTATTACGTCTTCGCCCAGTTCTTCCTTTGAGTCATATCCCTTCTTTGATAGTTCAGGTAACCACATAGACCTTGTAACCAGATAAGGACCCGGTAAAGTAATCTTTACCTTTTTATCTGTGAATTTTTTTAGGGTTGTAAGTTCCTTAGTTGCCATGCCTGACCTTCTACTTATCTTTCCTGTACAGATGGCGTTTTTAATTGCCATGGCAGGAACGTCAAGGGTGTCTAAAATCTGTTCGAAAGATTTTTTATCAGACACGTAGTCAAGCATTTGTGACATAGACATTAGCTCAACTCCGTCAAGAGCTTGGCTGATAAAGGATACATAGTTATCCCTGCCAAGCTCTCCGGATGTTATGTAGTCCACTCCCTCTTCGACTTGCATATCGACAACTTTTTTTGTTTCATTTTCGATAAGCTCATCGAAGGCTTCCTGAGAGATCTTACCTGATAGTAGTTTTCTTTGAGCTCTTAAAATCTCATCAGTTCTGGGCATGGACCCTATTAAGGATATATTAAACATCTAAAAAGTTAAGGTATTTATTAGCCTCAGTTATTTCATCATAACCTGAAAGTCTACCTTTTCTCCATTCTTTAAGACCTTCCATATCCATGATCTTTTTGTCATCTTCCTTGCTGTAGTCCATTTGAAGCATGATTTCTTCAAACTTTTCTACATCAGCCTTGTCAACCTTGTCATTGTAGTCGAAGATGCAGTGGTCGAAAGTTCCTGTTTCGCCTATTTTTTCAAGGGCGTTTTCATCAACAGTACCGTCCTTCTTCCAAGCTTCCCAGTTTAAGTCAAGAGTAAAGGAAGCGTCTACTTCTCCCTTGGCCAAAGCCTTTATAGCATCAAGCTCTCCACCGACGTGGTCTCCGTGTAATCCTAGGCCGATATCAAATCTCTTTTCTTCATAGTCTTTACCAAATTCCAAACCATGATCCCTAAGATATTTGATAGGGATAAGTCTTGCTTGTGGAGAGTCTAAGGCTCCAAAGCCGATTACCTTTCCCTTAAGATCTTCAGGAGCTGAGAATTCTCCTTTTCTTGCGACCATTATAGTCTTTCTTCCTTGGTCAGTATCTCTCATTAAAGAGTAGCCGAAATTTTCATTTCCTCTTAAAACTGAGTCCAAATGAGCTAGAGGAGAGTTCCAAGCTAGATCTATTTCGTAAGCTAAAAGAGCATCTACTTGCATCTTGTAGTCCTTGTAGAAGTGAGCTTCGATTTCCATTCCTTTTTCTTTGAAAAATTTTCCTATAAGATCCCAGATAACAGTTACCTTAGGATCATAAATAACAGCACCTATCTTAAGCATTATATCAAGTCCTGTCCTGTTAAAGCTCTACCAAGCCATAAGTCTAAGACGTCAACTGAAGGAGCCATGATTTGTCCTGCATAAGAGTCTCTAAGAAGTCTTTCGATAGAGCCTGCCTTGTTGTAAGCCTTTCCTCCACCAATTCTCATAGCAAGTCTACCGCATTCGATAGAGTTTTCAGCAGCGTTTATTCTTGATGCCAAAATCTTAGCTAGAGCGTCTTCTTCACCATTGTTAGCTGATCTTGCAGCTTCAAGAGTAAGATATTTTGCTGATGCGGCCATCTTATAGATTTGAGCTAGGTGAATTTGTACAGTTTCGATATTAGCAAGGTTAGATCCATCAGGGTAAGTTCTCTTCATAGCGTGTCTAGTAGCAGCTTCACACATATTAGCACATAGACCTGAGTAAACAGCAGCAAGACCTACTACGAAGAAAGGAGCGATAACTGTAAAGATTTGATCAACAGCTGTTCCTTTTTCTCCTACCATGTACTTATAGTCAAGCTTAACATCAGTTAAAGTCATAGGGCAGGAAACATTTCCCTTCATTCCAAGACCATGCCATTGTTCCATTTGGAAAGAAACGCCTTCTTTGTCAAGAGGGATTAACCAGTTATCAGTTTGACCTTCTATTGTTGAAGGAGTTGAAAGTAAGTAATAAGATGCATTTTCTGCGGAAGTTACCATTGATTTTCTTCCGTTAAGTACTGCATAGTCTTCTTGGTTGTCAGCCTTAAGCTCAGGAATATAGAAGTGAGTACCGGTTCCGAATTCACTATAAGCTAGAGCTGTGAACTTTCCTTCCTTAACTACTGCGTCACAAACTTCCTTCTTAAGTTCATCATTAGCGTATGTTAATAAAGTTGAAAGACATACATTGTGCATCATGTAGCAAAGAGCAACGGATGCTGAGTATTCACCGAAAGCCAAGCATACTTGTGTGTGGTCTTCAATAGTTCCTCCAAGTCCACCAAGTTCTTCCGGGATTAATAATCTTAAATAGTCTTCTTCTCCTAGAGCCTTGAAGACTTCCTTAGGAAATTTTGCTTCATCGTCAATTTCCTTTGCGATTGGTTTAATATTTCTTTCGGCAAAATCTTTTGCCTTTTCATAAATTGTCATATGACACCTCCTACAAAAATCATATTTTTTCGGTCTGCTTTTGTCAAATTCAAGAAAACTATAAGTAAAAAGGCTTAAAATCAGGGAATTAAGATAAAAATACAAGTGGTAAAAAGAAATAATAAAACATTTATAAAAATAACAAATAAATAAAGATTGACTTAGGAGAAAAAATAGAAATAAAAAAGACCTCCTTTAAATTTTCAAGCCTTCAAACAAATATTTTATTTATTTGTAAATTGTATATATTGATATTTTTAAATTTAAGCCAGAAATTCAAAAATATTTTTTATTATCGAAATTATCAAAGGCATTCAATCTGCTTGATTTAAATTTTCACGATTGGTTATACTAGAAGGAGATGATAGCTTTATATCTTATATTAAAGAAAGAACTTAGTAACAGGGGGTAAATATGAAAACAGTAAAAACTATCAAGGAAGTAAGAGATTTTGTAAATCCTCTTAAGCAAGCAGGCAAGACAATAGCTCTTGTTCCTACCATGGGATACTTACACGAAGGCCACCTGAGCCTGATAAAAAGAGCTCGGGAAGAAAATGATATAGTAGTAGTATCTATCTTTGTAAATCCTACTCAGTTTGGAGAAAACGAAGACCTCTCATCCTACCCTAAGGACTTGGAAAGCGACTTTAAAAGTTGCGAAGAGGCAGGAGCTGACCTGGTCTTTTATCCTGATGCCGATGAAATGTACAAGGACCACAAGACCTACATAAAAGTTGAAGACCTTTCAGAAAAGCTCTGCGGAGTTACCAGACCTATCCACTTTAGAGGAGTTGCCACAGTCTGTGCCAAATTATTTAACATATCCAAGGCTGACAGGGCCTACTTCGGTCAAAAGGATGCCCAACAATTTATAATCCTAAAAAAAATGGTCGAAGACTTAAACTTTGATATAGAACTGGTAAGATGTCCTATAGTAAGAAATGAAAAAGGCCTAGCCCTTTCTTCAAGAAATAAATATCTTTCAGACAGCCAAAAGGAAGACGCCTTGGTTTTATATAAGGCTTTGGATAAGGCAAAAGAAATGCTTGATGATAAAAGAAGTCCTGATGAAATAATTGCTCAGATGGAAAAAATAATTTCAGAAATTCCTTACGCTGAAATTGACTACATAAAAATAGTTGACCTTAAAAATCTTGAAGATGTAGAAAGTATTGATTCAGATGTTTTGGTTGCCCTGGCTGTAAAGGTCGGACCTGCAAGATTAATAGATAACATCATCTATGAAGTCTAAGTTAAGGGATCATAAGATGAAAAACACAGTAGAAACCTTCAAGGAACAAAAAAAGACAGGCGACAAGATCACCATGCTCACAGCCTACGACTACTCCACAGCAAAGCTCATTGATGAAAGTGGGGTAGAGGGAATTCTTGTAGGTGATTCTCTCGGCATGGTCATGCTGGGCTATGAAGACACCCTGCCTGTTACTATGGAAGATATGATCAGCCATGCAGCAGCAGTTTCCAGGGGAGCAAAAAATGCTCTTATAGTCGGAGATATGCCCTTCATGTCCTACCAGGTATCTTTGGAAGAGGCCCTTTATAATGCCGGAAGATTTATCAAGGAGGGCAGGTGTCAGGCCGTCAAACTCGAAGGCGGTAAAAAAGTTTGCGACAGGATAAAAGCCATGACCGATGCTTCAATTCCTGTAATGGGGCATATAGGATTGACTCCCCAATCCATAAACGCCTTCGGTGGTTTTAAGGTGCAGGGTAAGACAGTCGAGTCAGCCAAAAAACTTATTGAAGATGCCAAGGAAATTGAAAGAGCGGGAGCCTTTGCCCTGGTCTTGGAATGTGTGCCGGAAAAATTGGCAGAGCTTATAACCGCTTCGATAAGTATCCCTACCATAGGCATAGGCTCAGGTGCAGGCTGTGACGGACAAATTTTGGTTTATCAGGATATGCTCGGCCTTTACTCCGACATCACTCCTAAATTTGTAAAAAGATTTGCCGAAGTAGGAGCCGTCATGCAAGAAGCCTTTAAGGCTTACATAGCCGAATGCAAAAGCGGAGCCTTCCCGGCTAAAGAACACTCCTTTGAAATTTCAGATGAAGTAATCAAAGAACTGAAGGCAGAGCTTGACCTTTAAATTTCATATATAATAAGTTTATGAAGATTAATAAAAAGGAAGATAATATGGAAAAATATATCATGGCACTGGATGCAGGGACTACATCCAACCGCTGTATAATATTTGATAAAAATGCTCAAATAATTTCCATGGCACAAAAGGAATTCACCCAGTACTTCCCTAAACCGGGCTGGGTGGAACACGATGCTATGGAAATATGGTCCACTCAGTTTTCCGTCTGCGTCGAAGCTATGGCTAAGGTAGGCATTGAAGCAGATCAGATAGCGGCGATCGGGATTACAAATCAGAGAGAAACTACAATAGTTTGGGACAAGAAGACGGGAGAGCCTGTTTATAATGCCATAGTTTGGCAGTGTCGAAGGACAGCCGACCTTGCAGATAGTCTAAAGGCTTCGGGCTATGAAGATATGATAAGAAAAAAGACAGGTCTTATAATCGACCCTTATTTTTCTGCGACCAAGATAAGGTGGATCTTAGACCACATAGATAGGGGACAGGAAAGAGCTGAAAGGGGAGACCTGCTCTTCGGAACGGTTGATACCTGGTTGATCTGGAAGCTTAGCAAAGGAAGGCCCTTTGTCACAGACTACTCCAATGCATCAAGGACCATGCTTTATAACATCCATGAGCTTGACTGGGACGATGACATCTTAGAAATTTTAAACATACCGAAAATTATGCTCCCACAGGTAAGCGACTCATCAGCTATCCTTGCCCTGACAGATAAAAGCTACTTCGGCAAAGAAATTATCATAGGGGGAGTCGCAGGTGACCAGCAGGCAGCTCTTTTTGGACAAGGATGTTTTAATCAAGGCGATGCTAAAAACACCTACGGGACAGGAGCCTTTTTGCTCATGAATACAGGAGATAAGGCAGTCGATTCCAAAAGCGGCCTGGTCACAACTATAGGTTGGGGGATTGACGGCAAGGTTACTTACGCCCTTGAAGGGTCAATCTTCTGTGCAGGCTCGGCTGTCCAATGGCTAAGAGACGGGATAAGAATAGTTGACAGTGCAGAGGACACAGCCTATATGGCTCAAAGAGTTGATGATACGGGAGGCTGTTACTTTGTTCCCGCCTTTACAGGGCTTGGAGCCCCTTATTGGGATCCATACGCAAGGGGAACCTTGGTAGGGATAACGAGGGGGACCAATAAGTACCACATAGTAAGAGCTGTCCTGGAATCGGAAGCTTATCTTTCAAATGATGTCCTTAACGCTATGGTTAAAGACTCAGGCATAGGGTTAAGGAGCTTAAAAGTTGACGGGGGAGGGTCAGCCAATGACTTTCTTATGCAATTTCAGGCAGACATAAGCAAGGTCAAAGTCCAAAGGCCGAAACTTTTAGAAACCACAGCCTTGGGAGCGGCTTACCTCGCAGGCCTAAGGGTGGGCTTTTGGGATAAGATAGAAAGAGATAGCGACAGGACCTTCAGCCCTCAGATGGAAGAGAGTGAGAGAGAACAAAAGATAAAGACATGGCAAAGAGCTGTTAAAAGGTCTTTGCAGTGGAATATGGATTAAAGAAAAAGACTAAATCAATCATTTTAAAAATCCTATTTGTTTTATAAAGAAAAATGATATAATAATACTCAGAAAAAAATTGTTAAAACGATTAGCCATAAGTAAAAAGAAACTTTTAAAATATGTTTTATATCTTATGGTGAAATTTATATCTTAGGAGGAGTATAAAATGAAAAGGAAACTAATGGTTGAGTTTTTGTTAGCAAGTTTATTGTTAGCAGGATGTTCCAACAAAAATTCTGAAGTAGAGGAGCCTCAAACAAAGCAAGAAGAGGTAAAAAAAGAAGATACATCTAAAAAAGATGATCAAAATGTTGAAGATAGCAAACAAGAAGATAAGAAAGAAGAAAATACAAACGAAGATAAAAGCTCTGATAAAAAGTTAAAGGTGGGAGAAACAACAAGTGATCCCGATTTTGGAGATATGACTTTATATGCTATGCAAGAACTTGATCAGACACAGACTTCCGGAAACTTTGAAATAAAGTTAAAAGATGCAGGCTTAGCTGTATTAAAGCCAAATGATATGGTAAAGGAAGTTCTGCAAATTAAGGGAGATCAGGCGACTATGCTAACTATTAATATGGAAATTACTCACAATGTTGATCAAACTGAATCAATTTATCCTAATCAGGGAACTATAGTTACAAATAATGGAAGTCAGATTGATGCTAATATGTTTGTTTCAGAAGATGTTGGCGGTGATTTTCTAGGTAAGGTTAATAAAAAAGGTCAGGTTATATTTTTATTTGATGATGATGTAGAAACTGTTAAGAATATTCGATATATTGTCAAAGCTCCTGTTGATAGCGAATTTAATGCTGCAGGTGAAGACCTTGAATTTAAATTTGATATAAAATAGTAAAAAGGGGTCACTTATGGTGTGACCTCTTTTAAATTTAAAATCTCTTCGCCCTCAAAGCCCAAGGGGCTTCCTGTATAAATCAGAGTCCTACCCTTTAGCCTTTTCTTCATGTAGGTGAGTGCAATTTTTTTGTTTTCGGGATCCAGACCAAGCAGGGGCTCATCGAGATAAATGACCTCGCTTTTTGCGAGAAAGGCTCTTATTAGGGAAAGGCGAGTTTTCTGCCCTGTTGAAAGACTTTGGGCAAGGGATTATTTTGATTGATAAAGACCAAGCTCTTTCATAGACTGATAAATTATATTATCATCCGCTCCTGTGACGACTTTTATCTCCTTAAAGGCGGATAGCCTTCCTAAAAATACCTTTTGGGCAAAACTTATGCTCGCAGATGAAAATTTATTTTCTAAAGTTCCGCTAAAATCTTTGTCAAGGCCTGAAATTATTCTTAGCAGAGTAGTTTTACCTATTCCTGAAGCCCCATTTATAACTAGAATTTCCTTAGGATAAAGAGTTAAAAAAATATCTCTTAAAACAATTTTTTTATCGTAGGTTTTTTCTTTTAAGTCTAACTTAATCATTTGTATTCTTCCATTTCTTTAATAAAAATTTAAAAAACTTTTCAATCAGGTAGGAGCTAACCACTATTACTATCGTAACAGCAATTAAATCGACCATCTCAAAGGAAATTTTTGCCATGTAGAGGAGGTTTCCAAGTCCGTCTGAGCTCCCGCTTATGACTTCAGCAGTTATTGCCGCCTTTATCCCGACTCCTCCTGCCATGACCAGGGAAAATAAAACTCGCTCTATTATTGTAGGGGCATAAATATATCTTAGGACTGTTCTTCCAGGCAAGCTGTAAATCTTTGCCAGATCAAGCTTTCGGCGATCTATATTTTCAAGTCCGTTTAAGATATTTTCATAAAGCAAGGGACTTATGACCAGAAATACAATTATGATTGAAAGGTAGGACTTGTTGGTAAAAAAGAGAACTATAAGCAGGAGAGAAACTACAGGAACAGACTTTATCAAAGCCATTGTCGGAGAGAAAAAGTCTCTTAACTCATACCTGAAGGCCAGGTAGGATGTCAGGATTGAAAAGATCATAGAAAAAGTCAGTGCCAGAAAAATTTTGGACAAGGATGCAAATAGGTAGGAGTAAAAGGATGCCGACCTCAGTAAGGATAAAAGTCCCCTTAAGATATCCAAAGGTGATGGAAAGATGATGGGATTTTTTATCAAAAAATAAACTAGGCTCCAGATCCCCAAGGGGAAGAGGTAGCCTAAAATCTTTTTATAATTTGTCATTGCCTATTCCGTTTCAGGAACTTTTCCACCGATTAAATCCGGGTTAAGATCCAGGATTATCTTTAAAAAGTCTGCCAGTTTTTCCTTAAAGTCCTCATTTTCGTAAGTTAAAAATTCTATATTAGGGATACTTTTTTCTGCTATAGGAGCTTTAACTATACCCATCTCTTCTATTGTTTTGGAAAATTTTGAAGGATCTGCTTTTAAAGAATTGACCCCTTCATTGTAATCTTTTACAAAGGCATCAATGGCTTCCTTCTTTTGGTCGTAAACATCTTTTTTAGCTACAATTACAGAAGTAATGATAGGAGGAAGACCTTTCTCCTTCCAAACTTCGCTTATATCTGATACTTTTATAAGACTTTCATTTTTTGCAATACTTGCACTCGCAAAAGGTTCAGGCAATAGGGCATAAGCAGATTGGTCTTTTAAAAGTTGAGGGATAGCTTCTGAAGGATCTTGAACAAAGTTAAGCTTCAGATCATTTTCTGAAAGATTGTACTCTTTAAGAACTTGTTTAAGGATGGCTTCAGGAATAGCTCCCTTTCCTGTAAGAGATATGGTGGCTGTTTTCAAATCATCTGCTGACTCTATTTTTTTAGAACCGACAAGGCTTAAAGCTGAGCCTATATTAGGGCTTATGACCTTAAGATCTCCACTCTTGTTTTGCAACTTGGCATAAAGGTTTGATGGGACAAGAAATATATCGGCCTCTGATTTTTGAAGGGCAGCCATTTCTTCCTCGATAGTTCCCTTTACGTCTATTTGGTACTTGTCCGACTCTTTAAGAGGGGCAAGAGACATTGCTGTAGGTCCTTTCATAGCTGACAGGACAAGCTTGTCGGATCCTTCTTTATCTTCAGGCTTTGCTTTATTATCTGTCTCTTCTTTGACTTCAGCTTTTGCTGTCTCTTCACTTTTTTGTTCAGGTTTATTTTCAATTTGAGCATCTTTTGATCTGCAGGCTGTAAAGGCCAGGGAAAGGAGAACCAAAATTGTCAGTAAGCCGGCTTTAAATATCTTTGATTTCTTTTTCATATTTGTCTCCTTTTTGTTAATTTATTTATATTATACATTAATCAAAAAAATGCTACCAGGTAGGATTTATTAAAATAATTTTTAAAAGGGCTTAAATAGATAAATTTTCTACAGGTAAAAAATTTGTCCGTTTACAAATTAGAAAAAATAAAGGATCTAACTTTGACTTATTTAAATTTAACTTTTATTTAAAATAATTAATAAAAACATTTATAAGTAAATTATTTATTCATGTGTTAAAATGTGGGCAAATATTAAGTAGGAGGAATTTATGGCTTTTTGTTATCAAAAGGATAAAGATAAGTTTGATGAATTTGTAGACTTCATGGAAGCTCACAAGGATCAACCTGGAGCAGTGATGCCTATTTTACAGGAAGCACAAAAGCTTTTCGGTTACATACCTGAACCGATAGTTGACCTTATGGCTTTGAAACTCGGCAAGCACTCAAGTGAAATATACGGAGTTGCGACTTTTTATTCACAGTTTACCTTTGAACCTAGAGGAGAACATGAAATTTGTGTTTGTCTTGGAACAGCCTGCTATGTAAAGGGATCGGACAAGCTTTTAGGCAGCTTTTGTGACGCCTTGGGGGTTAAGCCGGGCGAAACAACAAAGGACGGCAAGTTTTCTGTAATTGAAACAAGATGTGTAGGTGAATGCGGTATGGCACCGGTTGTCACAGTTGACGGTGAAAATATCGGAAATGTAAAGCCTGATATGATTGACAAGATTATTTTCGATGCCCAAGGAGGAGCGAATGAATAAGGGAGCACTACTTAAAATAAAGGAAAAGACTACTCCTTCTTTGATGGAAAGACTTCAAGCAGGCGATTTTGTAATTCACGATGATGAAATTTATCCAAGCGGTGAATTTTATGAAAAGCAAAAGAGAGTAGTACTTAGAAATTGTGATGTAATAGATTCAGATTCTATCGAAGAATACATAGCAAGGGACGGTTACCTTGCCCTTGAAAAAGTTTTAAATGAACTTAGCCAAAGAGAAGTTATAGACATAGTTAAGGATTCAGGCCTCAGAGGTCGTGGGGGAGCAGGTTTCCCTACAGGAAGAAAGTGGGAATCAGCCTTTGTTCAAGACCAAGAGGTCAAGTATGTAATCTGTAACGCCGACGAAGGGGACCCGGGTGCCTTCATGGACAGGTCTGTTTTGGAAAAAGATCCTCACAGCGTTCTAGAAGGCATGGCAATCTGTGGAAAGGCTATAGGAGCTTGCAGAGGTTTTATTTATGTAAGAGCCGAATATCCTAAGGCCGTTGAAAAATTAAGACACGCCATAGAAGAAGCTGAAAAGAATAATCTTTTAGGCGACAATATAATGGGGACTGATTTCTCCTTTACAATCGAATTGAGACTTGGGGCAGGAGCCTTTGTATGCGGTGAAGGTACAGCTCTTATGGAATCTATCGAAGGTAAGAGAGGGATGCCTAGAAACAAGGAATTCAGAACTACTACAAAGGGACTTTGGGGTCAACCTACTGTAATAAATAACGTAGAAACTTATGCAAACATTGCTCAGATAATAAGAAAGGGAGCAGACTGGTTTAAGTCAGTAGGTACTGAAAAGTCACCGGGAACAAAAGTATTCGCCTTGGTTGGAAAGGTAAACAACTCAGGCCTTGTTGAAGTACCTATGGGAACTACAATTAATGAAATAGTTTACGGCATCGGTGGAGGAATCCAAGACGGTAAGAAGGCTAAGGCTGTTCAAACAGGGGGACCTTCAGGAGGTTGTATCCCTACAGAACTTTTCGACACAGGTTGCGACTTCGAATCCCTAAAGGAAATCGGATCCATCATGGGTTCAGGTGGGATGGTTGTAATGGATGAAGATGACTGTATGGTAGACGTTGCCAGATTCTTCCTTGAATTCTCCGTTGACGAATCCTGCGGTAAGTGTACTCCTTGTAGGATAGGAAACAAGAGGTTGCTTGAAATGTTAAACGCAATAACAGAAGGCAGGGGAAGCGAAGAAACTATAAGAAAATTGGAAGAACTTTCCAAGATAGTTGTAGATACTTCTCTTTGCGGCCTGGGGCAATCAAGTCCTAACCCAATCCTTTCAACTTTGAAGTACTTCCCTGATGAATACTATGCCCACGTAGGAGAAAATAAAACTTGTCCTGCCAAGAGATGGCCAAGAGATGTAAGGGAGTCCTTAACTATTTTATAACTGACGGCTGTATCGGCTGTACTAAGTGTGCAAGAAACTGCCCTGTAAGCTGTATATCAGGAAAACCAAGGGAAAGACATGTAATTGATCAAACAAAGTGTATCAAGTGCGGTCAATGTAAAGATGCTTGTCCTATAGGAACTATAATCTTGGATTAGGAGGAAAAATGGTAAATATCAGAATAAACGGCACAGAAATGTCCGTTGAACCGAATACAACAATATTGGAAGCTGCTAACAAGATAGGAATAAAAATACCGACTCTTTGCCATTTAAATCTTCACGATATAAAATTTGTAAACAAACTTGCAAGCTGTAGAGTTTGTATGGTAGAAGACCTAAGGAGCGGCAAGCTTATGCCTGCCTGTGCCACACTTGTGAAAGAAGGCATGGATATAATTACCGACAGCACAAGAGTTGTAAAGGCAAGAAGAGTTATAGTTGAGCTTTTGCTTTCAGATCACCCGAATGCTTGCTTAACTTGTGCAAAGAACTTGGATTGTGAACTTCAAGCTCTTGCCAGAGACTTAAATGTAAAAAATGTTGAATACAGAGGAGAAAGGACAAACCTTCCTATAGATGACAATTCACTATCTATAGTAAGAGATCCTAACAAGTGCATCCTTTGTAGAAGATGTGAAACTATGTGTAACGAAGTTCAAACAGTAGGAGCCTTGACTGAAGTCGGCAGAGGTTTTGAAACTTACATAGGATCTACATTTGGAAGGTCTATGTATGAAACTACCTGCACCTTCTGCGGTCAATGCCTGTCAGTTTGTCCTACAGGAGCCTTGACAGAAGTTTCCAATATAGATAAAGTTTGGGATGCCCTACACTCAGATAAGGTAGTTGTAGTTCAAACAGCACCTGCTGTAAGAGTTGCCTTAGGTGAAGAATTCGGTTTGGAACCCGGAACTATAGTAACAGGTAAGATGGTAGCCGCTCTAAGAAGACTCGGCTTTGACAAAGTATTTGATACAGACTTCGCAGCCGACCTTACAATAATGGAAGAGTCAAATGAATTTATAGAAAGACTTAAAGGTAATGGAAATCTACCTATCTTAACATCCTGCTGTCCGGGCTGGGTAAACTTCATGGAACAACAATTCCCCGATATGATAGAGATACCAAGTACCTGCAAGAGTCCTCACGAAATGTTCGGAGCTGTAGCTAAGACTTACCTTTGTGAAAAGCTTGGAATAGATCCTGAAAACATGGTTGTAGTTTCTGTAATGCCTTGTGTAGCTAAAAAGTTTGAATCAGCAAGACCTGAACTTGAAAACGACGGTAAATCAGACGTAGATATAGTAATCACTACCAGAGAACTTGGTCGCATGATCAAAGAAGCCGGCATTAACTTCCTCGGCCTTGCAGATGAAGACTTCGATGACCCTCTTGGAGAATCAACAGGAGCAGGAGCTATCTTCGGAGCTACAGGTGGGGTAATCGAAGCAACTGTAAGAACAGCCTACAAGAGACTTACAGGGGAAGACTTGGGCGACCTTGAATTTACAGACCTAAGAGGGTTTGAAGGAATCAAGACAACAGAAGTAGATATCAACGGCAGAAAAATTCGTATAGCTGTAGCAAACGGACTTGGAAATACAAGAAGACTCCTTGATAAAATAAATAACGGCGAGGAAGAATTCGAAGCCATCGAAGTAATGGCTTGTCCGGGCGGCTGCGTCGGAGGTGGAGGTCAACCTTACCACCACGGAGATATTTCAGTTATCAGAAAAAGATCTGAAGGAATTTATGACGTCGATAGAAGCAAGGAAAAGAGAAAGTCCTATGAAAATGAAAAAGTTCAACAATTATACAGTGAATTTTTAGGAGAAATCGGTGGATCTCTTGCTCACGAACTTTTACACACATCTTACGAAAAGAAACCGAAACTTTAAGAATAAGATAATCCATGGGGTCTTTCCCTGTGGATTATTTTAACCTATAAAAGCTTGGACGCAAATCAATCTAAGCTCAAATTGACAGATAGAAATCTCAATGATAGGATTTAGAAGAAGATAAAAGTAAATAGAACCGGGGGAACATATTTGTTGAGAAGGTTAAAACCTGACCCTTTGAACCTGTTAGCTAAAACTATCGTAGGGAGTGTTAAAGATTTTGCCCGCGGAGTTTCTGCGGGTATTTTTTATGGAGATGAAAATGGAAAAGAAAGAAATACAAAAAAACATTAAATACCTTGTTGAAAAAGTCAGAAGGGAAAATCCTATGGCAGGCTCTCTTACCAATACTGTAACTATAAACCTCGTTGCCAATGCACAAATTGCCGTCGGAGGGTCTGCAGCTATGGCATACCTACCTGATGAAATGGGAGAGCTTGCAGTGACCGGAGGATCAGCTTATATAAATGTAGGAACTCTTTTTCCCTTCTTAAAAGATACTTTTGAAAAGCTTATGGAAAGTTTCTATAAAAATAAAAGTCCATGGGTCTTAGACCCGGTTGCCATAGGGGTAGGGGAGCTAAGGACAGAACTTTTAAAGTCCTTTAAAAAGTATAAGCCTTCTATAATAAAGGGAAATGCATCAGAAATAATGGCCCTTGCCTCTCTTTGGGAGCTTGAAGAAAATGAATCAAAGGTAAGGGGAGTTGACTCCACCGACTCCGTCGAAAGTGCAAGACAGGCAGCCCTTGCTCTAGCCAAGTACATAGGAGGAGCCTGTCTTGTTACAGGGGAGAGTGACCTTATAACTGACGGAAAAGTCATAGTAAGAAATCAAGGAGGCTCTCACTTCATGGGCAAGATAACAGGTTCAGGTTGCGCCTTAGGTGGAGTTTGTGCCATCTACTTGACATCAGCCGATCCTTTTACGGCAAGCTTAACAGCCTCACAAATATTTAAACTTGCAGGCAAGAGGGCAGGAGAAAGAGTAGTAGGGCCGGGATCTTTCCAAGTTGCCTTTTTAGATGAACTATATCTGGCTAGTGGACAAGACGTGGCTGATAATGAATTTAGCTTGGAGGAAGTCTAATGAGCATGAGAGATAAGTTTGATATATCCAAGTACTTTGTGGTCGGCTCTGAAAACACAAGGGGAAGAAATTTTAAAGAAATTGTAAAAGTTGCAGTTGAAGAAGGTTTTACCACAGTTCAGGTAAGGTCTAAGATATCAAGTACAAGAGAGTTGATTGAACTTACAAAAGATGCAGCTGACGCCATAAGAGAAGTCGGAAAGGAAAATGAAGTTTGCCTTTTAGTAGATGATGACCTTGGAGTTGTCCTTGCCTCCAGAGATTTAGGGATAAAGGTCGATGGAATTCATGTAGGCCAAAAGGACCTCCCTGTTTCAACCTGCAGGAAATACTTAGGAGAAGACGCGGTAATCGGTCTGTCTGCGAGAACTGATGAACTTATAGACTACGTTAAAAATCTTGACGTATCAGATATAGATTATTTTGGATCAGGCCCTCTGCATAAGACAGACACAAAGCCTGACTGTGGACTTAGCAAAGACGGGACAATAAAGACCAGATCTTTAGAAGAAATAAAAGAGCTTGCCCAAATCAGTCCCATCCCTGTAACACTAGGCGGAGGAGTAAAGTTAAAGGACCTAAAAGATTTGGCAGCAACAGGAATAGACGGATTTTTTGTAGTCAGTGCCATAGCCGGAGCTGATGATCCGAGAGAGGCTGCAGGGGCCTTAGGCCGTGAATGGGACAAGTATAGGTTAAAAGGCAAGAGATAAAATTTTAGAGTCAGAGCTTTATCTTATTAAATCTTTGTAAATTTTTTTTAATTGTCTAAAACTCAGGGTGAATAAAACTTTCTCATGTTTAAAGTGTTTTAAAAGGGGTAATAATATCTTGTAATAATTTTAGTTTATTTTAAAGAATTTTATTAAGGAGGATTAATTATGATTTGGTCATTAATAATAGGTGCCTTAGCAGGTTGGATCGCAAGTATGATCATGGGCAAAAACGCAAGCATGGGAGCTATAGCTAACATAGTAGTCGGACTTATCGGTGGTGTAATCGGTGGTTGGATAGCAGGAGCTTTAGGCTTAGCAGCATCAGGCAAGATTGCACAAATTATAATCTCAGTTATAGGTGCTGTCATCTTACTTGCAATAGTTAACCTGATTACAGGAAGAAAATAGGATAGATTTTTACAAGGCATAGAGCTTTGCTCTATGTCTTTTTTTGTAAATTTAAGCTTACCTCTTACTTATTCAAGGAGAGAATTATATACATAATTTCTTATTTCAATTGAGCTGGTGTCATCAGTTTTCTTAGCTATAAGTTCTATCTCAGCCGCTATAAGGTTAAGGACTATAAACATGGCTATTATAGTTTGAAAGTAATACTCCAAGACTTCTGTCTTATAAAAAGGAATGATGATAGCAAGGTCACAGTAACTAATCAAAGGGGACAAGGGGGACTTAGTTATACCTATATTGGCCTTGCTTTTACCGAAGGTTGTTTTGGCATTTTCCAAGATTGTCTTGGACGCACCACTATGAGAAAGGTAGATGCAGACAGAGTCTTGGTTTACCAAGTTTGTATTTTTTTTCATGTCGACCTTGTTATAGGAGAGAACTGCAGGAATGGATCTTGAAATCAATTGTTGGGTAAAGAGGTCAGCCATATGACCTGTTTCATTATTTCCGTAAATTAAGACGAGCTTAGACTCATATATAGTTTCGGCAATCTTTTTAATTTTTCCATAGTCTATCCCGGATGAGTAAGTATTTAAAAGTTTAAGAGTTTCTTCAAAAAGTCCTTTAGAAGATAGTTCATCGGAAAAGATGGCCTCATCTTTTTTAGAAATTGCATAGGAGGATTTGGCTATTTCAAGCTTTAAGTCTGAAAATCCTTTAAAGCCCAAGCTTTGACAAAATCTCACTATAGATGATTCAGAGGTTTTAGAAATTTTTGAAAATTCTTTTATAGAGTAGTAAATGGTATCTGTTTGTTTTTTTAAGATGGCATCTGCAATTAATTTTTCCTTCTTTGAAAAGTTTGGATAATTTTCACTTATCTTAAGTAGGGGATTTTCTTTCATAATTATTCCTTTCAAATATTAAAAATATGCTTTCAAGACAATTATGGAATATTATTCCATATCAATCAAGAAAAAAGAAATAAAATTACTTTTATTTTACGCCTTATTTACCATGACCTGCTAGATAGAGAAATAAATAGATATTACTATTAGGCTAGAAAAGGAGGGATAGAGTGAAATTTGTTCAAATATCTGACTGCCATATTATGAAAGAATATGGAGATAGATTCCTGGGAATAATGAAAAAATTGGATTCTCCGGCACAAAAGCTAGAGAAAGTTTTAAAGTCTATAAACTGGCAAGCTTATGACTTCGTAGTTTTTAATGGAGACATGATCCATGATGGAGACATAGAAGATTACTTGTTATTTAAGGAACTTGTAGAAAAAAATATTCCAAAAGATTTGGATATCCTTTACGTTTTAGGTAACCATGACAAGAAGGAAGAATTTTTTGAAGTTTTTCCGAAATATAAGAGATTTAGAAAAGACGAAGGGTTTTTATACTATTCTAAAGACTTTGATAATTACAGGTTAATAGTATTAGACAGTGCAGATCCTGATCTACATGAAGGGATAGTAGGTCAAGACCAGATGAATTGGCTTGAAGAAGAGCTTAAAGCTTGCAAGGACTTGGAGCCTGTAATATTTTTACACCACCCTATAAGATTTACCTACCAAAAAGGGCTTGAGAGCGAGCTTGTAAATTACAAAAATCTGATAGACCTTTTAAATAATTATCAGGTCAAGTATGTTTTTGCAGGTCATACTCATAAGAATGCCCTGGCCTATGATGGAAGGCTTGTGCAGGTTATAGGTGATTCCACTTCCTTTAGCATAGATTTAAATGAAAAGGACTTTATAAGGATAAGCAATAAGGTCGGCTACAACAGGATAGATCTGAATAATGATTACATATCTATCGAACATGAAAATTTCGGTGATGAAAATATATCTGCAAGGATAGAAATTAAAGAATTTATAGACTATTTGTATAAGAAAAACAAACAAGGAGGTAAGAAAGATGAATAGGTTAAGATCAGTAACTTTATCTATTTTTATGTCACTTTTATTATTTACAGGTTGCCAGACAATAAAAACAGACAAGGGTCAGGAAAACAATAGTCAACAGGTAACAAGTCAGGAAAATCAAAATTCTAATGATGGCAATAATAACTCAAACGGGGAAGTTAAGTGGGATAAAAATCTTCTAGATCCTCAAGATCCCGTAACTGTAAAATTTTACTCTTACAGTGCTGCAAATCCTGCATATGGAACAGGTTTTGAAACTTTAAAAAATAATTTCAATGAAGGTATTGGTAAGGAGAAGGGAGTAAAAGTCGAATATGTAATGGATGATAACAACGGAACTAAGGTCAAGGCTGATGTAAAGGCGGGGCAAGAGGTTGACATAATTCAAGGCTCTTTTTCAAATTTAGGAGTTTATAAGGAGGACCTGGGCTTAAATTCTTACGAAGAAACTTTCCCTAAGGAAGAAATGGAGAAAGCTTTTAAAGGGATCCCTGAAAAAGTTTTAAAGCTTGGAGTTTTAGATGACAAGACATATTCTATTCCTTTTACAATTTCCACCCCTATGATGTATGTAAACAAGGATATAGTAAAAAAAGCAGGCCTAGATCCTGAAAAACCACCGAAGAGCTTTGAAGAAATGTATGAAATGAGCAAGACAATAAAGGAAAAGACAGGAAAGTACGGTCTTGCCTTTTCAGAAACAAACTCATCAGGTTGGATAACAGCTAGCGTCTTAAAGTCAAACGGAGCCGATGTTTTGAGTGAAGACGGAAAGACAGTCTTATTTAACAGTCCTGAATCTGAAGAAGCCTTCTCCATTTGGAGAAAATTTTATGCAGATAAGGTAGGTCTTGGAGGAAGCGATGCAGAAGTTGTTCAAGCTTTTCAAACAGGAGAGGCTGCCTTTATGATCAACTCAACATCAGTTTATGAATCCATAAAAGCTTCCTTTGAAAAGGCAAACATGAACTTGGACGGTTTCCCTATGCCGGGCTTTAAGGGAAAGGATAGCATACCTACAAACTCAGGAGCAGGTCTTGTAATAAAAGCTAAGGATGAAAAGAAGGCCCAAGCAATCTGGGAAGTTATAAAGTATTACACAAGTGATGAAGGATTTAACACTGTAACATCTGAAATAGGCTACCTGCCTCTAAGACCTGAACTTGCCAATGATGAAAAGTATCTTAAGGACTACGTTGAAAAGAATCCTATGATAAAGAGAAATATAGAAAGACTTGGAGATATAGAAAAGGGTCCTATATGGACAGGAAACAGGGCAGCTGAAGCTAAGCAGGCCTATATAGATATGCAAACAAAAATTTTGACAAGTCAAGAAGATATAAATCCTATCTTGGAACAATATGAAAAGCTTATCAACGATATGCTTAAGTAGGATTATTGCCGATGACTAGTTTAGACAATAATACAAAAGTAAAAAAAAGAGATTGGTCGGTATGGATTTTTCTCCTGCCGACTATCCTCTTACTTGGATTTTGGGTTTACAAACCCCTTATCCAGACAGTTATATATGCTTTTTACAGTTGGAATATGATACCGGGCACTCTGCCTGAGTATGTAGGCCTGGAAAATTTTGCAAACTTTTTTTCGAATCCTGAATTTAAGCAGGCTATGGGAAATACATTTTACTACATAATCACCCTCTTGCCGTTTTCAGTTGTTCTTCCCCTTATAGTATCAGCCCTTATCCAGGATGTAGAACCGAAATTTAGAACTTTTTACAGGGTTATTATCTTTATGCCTATGATAATGCCTCCTGTAGTTAATGCCATAATATTTCAATGGCTCTTCCACCAAACAAACGGCCTGGTAAATTATGTGCTTGTAAGTCTGGGCATCTTTGAATCCGGTAAAAACTTTTTTATGGACCCGATTTGGGCGAGGAGGATAATAACTCTTATAACCGGATGGAAGATGTTTGCCTATTCTTCGATAATATATTCAGGCTCTATAGGGATGATAAGCAATGATTACTATGAAGCTGCTGAAATGGACAGGGCTTCAAAACTTAAGCAGTTTTTAAAAATAACCGTTCCCATGCTTTCACCCCAAATAATGCTGATGTTAATGATGAGTGTGCTTTTTGCCTCTCAATGGACATTTAACTACGTGGAATCCTTAACAGCAGGAGGGCCATATGGGTCTACTACAAACTTTTATTATTTGATCTATAAAAATGCCTTTTTAAATTCAAATATAGGAGCGAGCGCAGCCTCATCTCTGGTGTTTCTACTTCTTTTCGGAACTATATCCTTGCTTTTACTTAGGATGTCTAAAAAATTAAGCTTTTATGACAATTAGAGGTTAAAATGAAGAGTAAAAATTTTTTCAAACACTTAATAATAATTATTTTTTGTATTTTTTCAGTCTTCCCGATCTACTGGTTGCTGGTATCATCCTTTAAGGTGGGACCTGAAATTTTTAACCACTCCCTTTTGCCAAGTTCTTTAAATTTTGAAAATTATAAGCTTGCCTTTAAAAGTCTTCCCATGGGAAGGATGCTTTTAAACTCCCTTATAATCAGCTTAACAACAGGACTTGTTCAAATGGTCGTAGCAATTTTATTCTCATTTTCACTTAAGATGTGGGACTTTAAGGGAAAAGATTTAGTCTTTTTCTTTACTCAATTTGCCTGGCTTATTCCCATCCAAGCGATAATGATCCCGAATTATGTAGAGATAGTAAACTTTGGCCTTGCAAATACCCTTACGGGAATTATTCTTCCCGAGCTTTGCTCTGTCCTAGCCAATATAAGAATATATCAAAGTTTTAAATCCTTTCCAAATGCTCTTATAGAAGCTGCCAGGTTAGATGGGGCGAGCAACTTTAAAATCTTGGTCAAGATAATTCTTCCAAGCATAAAGTCCAGCCTTTACTCCATGGGGATAATTCTTATCATAAGCTCTTGGAACAATTATCTCTGGCCTATGATAGTTGCTTCAAGTCAAGAAAAGCTTCCTATCCAGATAGGACTTAAAACTTTTCTGATGGCTGAATCTGAAATGTGGGGGCCTGCCATGGCTGCTGCAAGTATTTCAATGTTACCTATCTTCATAATTTATATTCTTATGAGTAGGAAACTTATGGATTCCTTTATGAAAGGTGGGGAAAAATAATGAACTATAAAGCTAATGAACCTTTAAGCTATCCTAAACTTTTAAACTTCAGAGATATCGGAGGATATGAAAATAAGGACGGAAAAAAATTAAGGCAAGGACTGATATACAGGTCCGACAGCCTTGAAAACTTAGATGAATCTTCACTTGATGACTTTAAAAAACTTGATATAGGAGATGTAATTGACTTTAGGGTAGATGAAGAAATTTATAAGAAGCACCCTTTGGAAAATGACTTTTTCAACTACCATAGACTTCCTGTCATGCCTCCTGAAAATTTAAATCTTCAAAAAGATGTGATGTATCAGATTTATATATTCTTTCTTGAAGAAAGAGCTTCGCAATTTATTTTAGCCTTAGACTTGGTAGCAAACGCTAAAAAAAATATAGTATACCACTGCACAGCCGGCAAGGACAGGACAGGAATTTTAACTATGCTTATCCTTGGCATCTGCAAGGTAGCTGATGAGCAAATTGTAGCCGACTACGAAAGTTCCGGAGAAAATAACAAGTCAACTCTTAAGTATAGGAAGGAAAGAATGAGAAAAAGAGGCCTAAAAAATATTCCTGAGGAAATATTTATCTCCAAATCGGATGATATGAAAAGGATCCTTGCCTATCTTAACAAAAAATATCAGGGCATAGAAAACTATTTACTCTCTAAAGGGATGGATATTGACTCTATAGAAAAGATAAGGGCAAAGATGATAGAGGAGTAGAAGGTTATAATTTTATTATTAAAACTATAAGGATAAAAATTAAAGGTAAATCTCCTAATCAGTAAGTAATTATAATATGAAACTTATAAATTTAAGTAATAAATACTTTATAAAAATAGTGGTATAATATAATTACAAAAATACTAAGGGGGAATTACAAATGAAAAAATTAAGTAAAGCTTTGTTGGCTCTAATGCTTGGTGCTTTTGCCATCACAGGATGTTCTAATCAGAATGCCGGCCAAGACCAAGGTCAACAAACTGAACAAGCTGCAGACAACCAAGCTAATGAAAGTCAACCTGCAGACAATCAAGCAAGTGAACAAAAGAATGACAATTCAGCTACAGAAGACGCTCTAAAGGGGGTTAGCGAACAAAATCCTATATTCGTAGACAAGGAAAACAAGACAGTAACTATTTATACTACTTTTAACGGTAAGTTTTTAACTGAACCTACAAGACACCTTGCAATCTACAACCAAGGTAAATTAGCTGACATGGCTTACTTCTCTTCTTATGCTTCAACAGAAGACTTTTACAAGGGCTTGGAAGAAATCGGGGCAACTCCGGGTAACAATATGACAGCTGATAATGCAGCTACTACTAAGACAGAAGGAACAGACTTAAAGGTTACTTTATTCTGGAACGGTAATGAAAACGGGACAGATGTAAACGACGCTATCCAAGATTCAAACGGCAACAAGATAAACATGAGATTCTCAGGAAATAAAGACAATTCCAAGGAATTTAACACAGGTTGTATATCTTGTCTTGACTCTTGCTTTGTAGGTATAACAAGTAATGCAACTTACTCTCTTGGAGCTATAGAAGAAAGAGGAGAAGTTGTCTTCAAGGCTAACGCAGACAAATTACCTCAAGACAAGGAAGCTGTAGCCTTAGTTTATAGCGTGAACTAATGACAAAGCTTGAAAAATTTTTCTTTTACCTTATAGCTTCGATAAGTATTTTTTCGACACTTTCACTTTTGATAAGTTCGAGCATCTGGCTTGACATGAGAGTTCATGCAAGTTATGTAGTTTATGCAAGCTTTTTAATCGGGCTTATCTTATTTTTCAAGCAGGCCCTTATGAAGCTTAAAAGCCTTGCAGTCTTTGATATCTTATTTTTAGCAGTTGTGCTTTTTGGAAAGTTCAGCAGGGTTTCCTACGAGCTTAGGGATGCCTTTAAACTACCTATAGAAATAAATATCTTCAAGGTATTACTCATTTTTGTGCTCCTAGGGGGAAATGCTATAATATTTTATAGACAGCTAAGGGCTAGAAGTTAAAAGATCCGACTGAATGTCGGATCTTTTTTTATAGGAGGGAAGATGAAAAAAGTAAAAAAGAAGAAAATATTTTTGACAGTCCTTTTAGTAATTATTGTAGGAGCCTTTGCAGCCATCCAGTATTTTGGACCTACCATGGGACCTCTCCTCTTTGGCAAGTCAATCTACTTACTTAAGCCAAGCCCTAAAAGGATCGGGTCTATTGCCTTTGACTATATGGACAGGATGGGCCTATATACTTCAGGCGATGATTGGCAAAGTCAAAGGAAAAATTTTAAAGAGCTTTTGACTTCTTCAAAGGACGAAGAAAGTCTAAGGGAAAATTTGGAAAAGGCTGTAAAGGTTGCCGGAGGAAAGCACTCTTTTATCATGGATACATATTCAGATAAGGAAGCTGAGGAAATTTTCGTAGAGCCACAAGGATCTTTTGAGAACGGGATTGTCTATGTAAAGCTTCCGGCCTACATGGGCAACCAGGAACTAGGCAAGGCCTATGCAGATAAATTAGTAAGCTTTTTTGATAGGCGAGAAATTGAAGGAGTCATTGTCGACCTTAGAGGAAATACCGGAGGAGATATGGGCCCTATGCTTGCAGGTCTATCACCTATAATTGAAGACGGGACTGTCATGTACTTTAAGATGGGAGGATCTCAAACTCCCGTAAAGCTTGAGGACGGAGCAAATATAGGGGGAGGAAGTCCTAGCAAGGTTAACCTTAAGAAAAAAATAAGAGACATTCCGATAGCAGTCCTGACCGATGAAAAGACAGCTTCATCAGCTGAGGCAATCCTTGTAATTTTAAAGGGAAATGAAAATACAAAGGTATTTGGAAAGGACAGTGCCGGCTTTGTATCTGCCAACAGCACTTTTAATCTTACCGAAGATATGACTATGGTGCTTACAAACTCAAACTACATGGATAAAAATGAAAAGATTTATCCGGAAGAACCGATCGCTCCTGATGTCCCTAGTGATAATCCGATCGAAGATGCGAAAAATTATATAGAAGAAAATAAGTAAAAGATGGGCCTTCAAGGCTCATTTTTTATGAAGGGATAGAAAAAGTTTTCACCTTAAGATTTATAATAAATTTCAATGGCTAAATTTATTAAAATCTAGTAAAATAGTAATAAGTATTAAGGATTTCAAGGAGGATATATGAAAACGTATACATCAGATCAAATTAGAAACATTTCCTTGCTGGGTCACTCAGGTTCAGGTAAAACTATGTTTACAGAAGCCTTACTATATGCTACAGAAGCTCAAGATAAGATAGGGTCTGTAGAACAAAGAACCACTGCCTCAGACTTCGGTCAGGAAGAAAAGGAAAGGGGATCTTCAGTAGCTACATCCGTAGTTCCTATCGAGTATAACGACACTAAGTACAATATCTTGGATATACCGGGCTACTTTGAATTTGTCGGTGAAATGTATGGACCTAAGAGGGTTTCTGACGGGTCTGTAATTATAATAGATGCACCTTCAGGAGTTGAAGTAGGTACTGAAAAAGCCTGGTCAAATGTAGAAAAATATAATACTCCTAGGATGATATTTTTAAACAAGATCAATGCGGAACAAATTAATTTTGAAAAAGTTTACCAAAAGATAAAAGCGAAATTAGGTGACAAGGTTGTGCCTTTTACAGTTCCTATAGGAGAAGGCGAAGACTTCATGGGTTATTTTGATGTCTTGGAAAGAGCATCCTTCGCCTATGTAGGTAACGGCTTTGAACCAATAGAAACACCAGAAAAGATGAAGGGCTTGGCAGAAAAGTATACTTCCCAACTTGATGAAATAGTTGCAGAAAGTTCTGAAGAGCTTATGGACAAATACTTCGAAGGAGAAGCCTTCACCAGGGAAGAATTTATAGCAGGAATTAGAGAAGCTGTTATAAACGGAGACCTTTGTCCACTGTTTATAGGGGCTGCAGACCAAGGTAGAGGAGTACTTAGACTGCTCGAAGCTATTACAAGATACTTTCCTGCTCCAAGCGATCACGAAGAATTTAAGGGCTTGTGGAAGGAAGAACTGGTTACAAGAAAAACTACAGGAGACGATCCTCTTTCAGCTTTTGTCTTTAAGACCTTCGCCGATCCTTTCGTAGGCAGGATAAGCTTGGTAAAAGTTATTTCCGGTTCTCTTAAGAAGGGGATGACTTTGTATAATTCTACTAAAGATGTAGATCAAAAGATGGGAGCCTTGTACTATCCTAAAGGAAGTGAAAAGATAGACACTGATGAAGTTACTGTAGGAGATATAGCCGTAATAACTAAGCTTGAAGAAACTTCTACAGGGGATACTCTTTGTGATAAGGACAATCCTATAACTTATGAACAAATCAGATATCCTGACCCTGTTTACTTTAAAGCTATAAGAGCTGTAGATCAAAAGGACGACGATAAATTAATGGCATCTCTACAAAAATTAAATGAAGAAGATCCTTCATTTAAAATCGTCAGAAATGATGAAACAGGCGAACTTCTATTGGGCGGTCAAGGGGATGTCCAACTGGATATAATCAAGCAAAAACTTTTAAACAGGTTTAATGTAAATATAGATATGGTTGAAGCTAAGATCCCATATAGAGAAACTATAACTAAAGCTGTCCAAGTCCAAGGTAAGCACAAGAAGCAATCAGGCGGGGCAGGTCAATACGGAGATGTTTGGATCAAGTTTGAACCGTTTGACGGAGATTTTGAATTTGAAGAAAGTATCTTCGGAGGATCTGTACCTAAGGCTTACTTCCCTGCAGTTGAAAAGGGCTTAGAAGAAGTTAGAAAGACCGGAGTTCTTGCAGGATATCCTGTAACAAATTTCAAGGCTGTCTTATATGACGGATCCTACCACGATGTAGATAGTAATGAAATGGCCTTCAAGTTTGCAGCTCAAATAGCCTTTAGAAATGGAATGAAGGAAGCAGAACCTGTTTTATTGGAACCTATGGTTACTGTGGAAGTTGAAACACCTGAAGAATATCTGGGCGATATCATGGGCGACTTAAACAAGAGAAGGGGTCACATCCTAGGCTTGGAACAATTAAGAGACGGAACAAGGCTTGTAATAGCTGACGTACCTCAAGCTGAAATTACAGAATATGCGATCGACCTAAGGGCTATGACTCAATCCAGGGGTAAATTCTCCTTTGAATTTGCAAGATATGACAGAGTCCCTAAGGAAATAGCTGAAAAGATAATAGCTAAGGCTAACAAGTAAATAAAATTTTACAAAAATATTTTTTAAAAGGCTTGACAAGGTATCACCACAAGCATATAATAATTAAAAATTATTAATTGCTTTGAAGTGGAGCAGTACAAAAGTGACAGACATTTAGAGAGGTATCGGTTGGTGGGAGATGCTTGACTTAGCTTTTAGAACTAGCCACCGAGCCTTAGTATTGAAATTAAGTAGGTATTAACGGATAGCTTTCGTTATAAGCTTAGAGTAGCATCTTTATGATGAAAAAGAGTGGTACCGCGAGTAGGACTTTAACCTCCCGTCTCTTTAACCTTAAGGTTTAGAGGCAGGAGGATTTTTTATTATAGGGATTTTAAAAGTTAATATAGGCTATGATGTGAAAAAAGTAGGAGAACTATTTTAGCAAAAGAGACATAACGGTTGGTGGAAGTTATGAAAATATTCTTCGAAAACTAGCCACGGAGCCAAGTATTGAAATCAAGTAGGTATTTTCGCATAGCTTGCGTTACAAGCTTTAAGTGCACTAAGGTGAAAAAGAGTGGTACCGCGGGAAAAGTTCCTCGTCTCTTATATCCCATGGGGGATAAAAGATCGAAGGACTTTATTTTTTTAGATATAAGAAGGAGGAGAAAATGACTAGGACTATAAAAATATTTGATACAACTTTAAGAGATGGAGAGCAATCACCCGGTTGTTCAATGAATATAAACGAAAAAATCGCCATGGCAAAGGAATTGGAAGCCCTAAACGTAGATATAATTGAAGCGGGCTTTGCAGCAGCATCACCGGGGGACTTGGAATCAATATTAGAAGTTTCAAGAAATGTAGAAAGACCTGTAATCTGTTCCTTAGCTCGTTGTGTAGAAGGAGATATAGACCTTGCCAATGAAGCTTTAAAACAAGCTAAGCATAAAAGAATTCACGTCTTTATAGCTACATCACCTGTACATATGCAATATAAGTTAAAGATGAGCGAGGACGAAGTTATAGCATCAATCGACCACCACGTAAGATACGCTAAAAATTATTGCGATGATATCGAATTTTCAGCAGAAGATGCATCAAGATCAGACTTGGACTTTCTTTGCAAGGCTTACGGAACAGCTATCAAGGCCGGAGCTACAACTATTAATATCCCAGATACAGTAGGCTATATGTTACCTGATGAATATGCTCAAAGGGTTAAGTATATCAGAGAAAATACTCCGGGAGTAGAAAATGTAACTCTTTCCTGTCACGTTCACAACGATTTGGGAATGGCAGTTGCCATATCATTAGCAGGAGTTAAGGAAGGGATAGATCAGATAGAATGTACTGTAAACGGTATAGGCGAAAGAGCAGGTAATGCAGCTCTTGAAGAATGCGTCATGGCTTTAAAGACAAGAAAGGACTTCTTCGGAGTAGACTGTAATGTAAACAACGAAAGAATTTATCACGCAAGTCATATGCTTGAAAATATTACAGGGGTTAAGATATCACCTACAAAGCCTATAGTCGGTGCCAACGCCTTTGCTCATGAAGCCGGCATCCACCAACACGGAGTTTTGGCAAACAGGGAAACTTACGAAATCATGACTCCTGAATCAGTCGGTATCCCTAAGAACTCCATAGTCCTTGGAAAACACTCAGGAAGACACGCCTTTGAAGAAAGGTTAAAGGAACTTGGCTATGAACTTGACAAGGATGCTTTAAACACAGCCTTTGAAAAGTTTAAGTTACTTGCCGATAAGAAGAAGACTATAGCAGACAAGGATCTGATCTCCCTTGTAGGTGGGGATTACAGGGATACCGATCATGGAAAGTATATGCTTGATCGCTATGTAATAAACTCAGGTGACACAATCACACCTACAGCTTCCGTTAGAATCAGCGAAGACGGAGAGCTTATAGAAAAGGTTGCCGCTTCAAAGAACGGCCCTATCGAAGCTTCCTATGCAGCTATAGAAAGCATAGTGGGCAAGGAAATTACTCTTGAAGATTACTCCCTTGATTCAATGACAGAAGGAAGAGATGCTCAAGCTTACTGTAAGGTAATCTTGGCAGTAGAAGGAGAAAAAGTTACAGGAAAGGGAGTTTCTACAGATATAATAGAAGCGTCCATAAAAGCATATATAAATGCGGTTAATGAATATTTTGGAGAATAGGAGATAAAAAAATGGGAATGACAATGACTCAAAAAATTCTTGCCAAGCATGCAGGATTGGAGAGTGTAAAAGCAGGTCAGCTTATAAATGCAGACATAGATATGGCACTTGCCAACGATATCACAGGCCCTGTTTCCATCAGAGTAATGGAAGATAACGGCTTTGATCAAGTTTTTGACAAGGAAAGAATTTGCCTGGTAATGGATCACTTTGCCCCTAACAAGGACATAAAATCAGCTGAAAACACTAAAAAGTGCAGAGAGTTTGCTAAAAAACACGGCATAGTTAATTTCTACGATGTCGGAGATATGGGCATAGAACACGCCTTGGTTCCTGAAAAAGGACTTATAGCTCCGGGAGAAATCATAGTCGGAGCGGACAGCCACACTTGTACGGACGGAGCTCTTGGAGCCTTTGCAACAGGGGTCGGTTCCACAGACATAGCTGCAGCCATGATCACAGGCAAGGCTTGGTTTAAAGTACCTTCAGCTATTAAATTCAACCTGACAGGAAAGCTTAACGACTATGTAAGCGGTAAGGACCTTATCCTATATATCATAGGCAAGATCGGAGTAGACGGAGCTCTTTATCAATCAATGGAATTTGTCGGCGAAGGGATAAAATCATTAAGCATGGACGACAGGTTTACAGTCTGCAACATGGCTATAGAAGCCGGAGCTAAAAACGGCATCTTCCCTGTAGACGAAGTAACTGAAGAATATTTAAAAGGAAGGGTTGACAGGGACTACACAGTTTACCAAGCAGATGACGATGCGGACTACGAAGCTGTTTATGACATAGACCTATCTGAAATAAGACCTGTAGTAGCTTGCCCTCACTTACCTGAAAACACCAAGTTTGTAGATGAGCTTGGAAAAGTTTACGTCGATCAATCCATGATCGGTTCATGTACTAACGGTCGTATCCAAGATATGAGACAGGCTGCTGAAATCTTAAAGGGCAGAAAGGTCAACCCTGACCTGAGGTGTATAGTCATCCCTGCAAGTCAGGAAGTCTACCTGCAATGCCTGGACGAAGGTCTTGCCAAGATCTTTGTAGAGGCCGGAGCAGTCTTCTCCACTCCAACCTGTGGGCCGTGTTTAGGAGGTCATATGGGAGTTTTGGCCAGGGGAGAAAAGTGCGTATCAACAACCAACAGAAATTTCGTAGGCCGTATGGGTCACGCTGAAGCTGAAATTTATTTGGCAAATCCACAAGTAGCTGCAGAAACAGCCGTCAAAGGATATATTTGCACACCTGAAGAATTGGATAAGGAGTAGAGATGGATACTAGAGGAAAAGTTTTTAAGTATGGAGACAATGTAGATACTGACGTTATAATTCCTGCCAGATACCTTAACATAGCAGACATGAAGGAACTTGCAAGCCACGCCATGGAAGATATCGACAAGGAATTTGTAAATAAGGTTCAAAAAGGAGACATAATAGTTGCCGGCAAAAATTTCGGCTCAGGTTCATCAAGAGGACACGCTCCTATAGTAATCAAGGAAAACGGAGTAGCCTGTGTAATAGCAAGCTCCTTTGCGAGAATTTTCTATAGAAATGCCATAAACATAGGCCTTCCTATCATGGAATCTAAGGAAGCCTCCGAAAAGATAGAAGAAGGCGACCAAGTTTCCATAGACTTCGGATCAGGAATTATCAAAAACGAGACCAAAAACGAAGAGTACAGGGCAGAGCCTTTCCCTGAATTTATAGAAGAAATAATCAGTGCAGGCGGCTTGATAGAAAGCATAAAGAAAAGAGGATAAGATGGAGTATAAGATAGCAGTAGCCAAGGGCGACGGTATAGGTCCTGAGATTGTTGATGAAGCTATAAAAGTTCTAAATGCCATAGGAGATAAATACGGTCATAAATTTAATTTCCAAGAAGTTTTAGTCGGTGGAGCATCTATTGATGAATACGGATCTCCTCTTACAGACGAAGTTTTGGAGGTCTGCAAAAAGAGCGACGCAGTCCTTTTAGGAGCTGTAGGTGGATACAAGTGGGATAAGGAGCCTGCCGATAATAGACCTGAAAAGGGACTTTTGAAATTAAGATCAGGCTTGGGTCTATTTACAAATTTAAGACCTGCAAAGATCTATGCACCTCTAAAAGGGGCATCACCTATCAAGGAAGAAATAACAGACAAGGGAGTAGACCTTTTGATCTGCAGAGAGCTTACAGGCGATGTTTACTTTGGCAAGCACTACAGAAGAGATAGCGAAAATGACTGGGGCATAGTCGGTGCAGATGATATGAACTACTCCGAATACGAAATAGAACGTATAGGAAGAGTTGCCTTCGACATGGCAAGAAAGAGATCTAAAAAGATCACATCTGTAGACAAGGCCAATGTTTTGGAAACAAGTAGGGTATGGAGAGAAACTATGCAGAGAATCTCCAAGGACTACCCGGACGTCGACTACAATGAAATGTATGTAGACAACTGTGCTATGCAATTAGTAAGAGATCCGAGCCAATTTGACGTAATCGTCACAGGTAACTTATTCGGAGACATCTTATCAGACGAAGCATCCATGATAACAGGATCTATAGGTATGTTGCCTTCAGCATCTCTTGACGAAAACAACAAGGGAATGTATGAACCTATCCACGGCTCAGCTCCGGACATTGCAGGACAGGGAATTGCAAATCCTATAGCTACTATCCTTTCAGTAGCCATGATGCTTAGATATTCCTTTAATCTATCAGAAGAAGCGGACGACATAGAAAGGGCAGTAGATAAAGTTTTAGCCGACGGATACAGGACAGCTGATATAGCAAATGGAAGCGAGTCCATATCAACAAGCCAAATGGGCGATAAGATAGTAGAAAGACTTTAAAAAAATTAAATAAATTCAAATTAATGGTTAGCTTGACAATATTTATTTTAAGTGTATAATAAGATCAAAGCGTTGAAGTGGAAGAGTAAAAACTTCGATTTTAAGACGATTTTTATCGTTGCAGAGAGACACCGGCAGCTGTGAGGTGTTAAAATTGTTTTTTTGAAAATCGCCACTGAGCAATAGACAGAAAGAGAGTATGTCGTATCGGGCGCTCCCGTTACAGAGCTATTCATTAATTTGAAAAGAGAGCATCTTTCAAACGATGAAGAAGAGTGGTACCGCGAGGATTTAATTTAGTAAACTAACCCCCGTCTCTTCAATTAGTCATTGAAGAGGTGGGGGTATTTTTATTAGTGAGGAAGTTATGAAGACCGATCAAGTTTTAAAATTTGAAGATGTACGCTTCGTAAGAGACGGCAATGTCATCCTTGACGGGGTAAATTGGAGCGTAAATGAAAATGAAAATTGGGTACTCCTGGGTACCAACGGTAGCGGAAAGTCGACCCTTTTAAGTATGATACCTGCCTACACTTATCCTACGAGTGGCGATGTATATGTCTTCGGTAAGAAGTTCGGCAAGTACCTCTGGGAAAAGGTAAAAAAGGATGTGGGCTTTTTAAGCTCCAGTCTTAATGACTTTAACAATACCTTTTACAGTCAGAGCGTATCTGACGTAATCATGACCGGTAAATTTGCCACAGCAAGAGTTTTTGAAAAGCCGGGTCATGGAGACTTTGATAAGGTCGAAAGACTTGTAAGGGAGTTTGAGCTTGAAAGGATAAAGGACAGGAGTTTCGGAGTCCTTTCAGAAGGAGAAAGAAGGAGGACCCTTATAGCCAGAGCCTTTATGGCAGACTACAAGCTTCTTATCTTAGATGAACCCTGTGCCAACCTTGACATAAGGGCGAGGGAAAGATTGCTTTCATCTCTTAGACTTAAGATGGAAGAAAGTGAAACCCCTTTGATTTATGTAACCCACCAGATAGATGAAATTTTGCCGCAAATTACTCACGTGGCAATTTTAGATCAGGGCAAGATAGTTATAAAGGGAGAAAAGAAAAAAGTACTTACAGATGAAAATCTATCCGACCTATATGATACTAAGCTACATATACATTGGGAAGATGAAAGACCGTTTACAATAATAAAGTCCTAAAAGGCTTTATGTATAAATATAAAATTAAAATTTAAGGAGGAAAAGTATTATGTATTATGAAAATGATGGGGATTTAGGTGTATTAGAAGGTAAAAAAGTAGCTATCTTAGGTTACGGTTCTCAAGGACATGCTCATGCCCTTAACCTTAAGGAATCAGGCGTAGATGTAATGGTTGGTCTTTATGAAGGATCAAAGTCAGCTGATAAGGCAAGAGAACACGGCCTTGAAGTTAAAAGCATAGCAGACTGTGCTAAAGAAGCAGACATCTTAATGATCTTACTTCCTGATGAAAAACAAAAGAAAGTATATGAAGAAGAAATAGGTCCAAACCTTAGAGAAGGTCAAGCAATAGCTTTTGCTCACGGATTTAACATCCATTATGGACAAATCACTCCTCCTGAATTTGTAGATATCTTCATGGTAGCTCCTAAGGGACCTGGCCACCTTGTAAGATCAACTTATACTCAAGGCTCAGGGGTACCTGTTCTTATAGCTGTAGAACAAGATGCATCAGGTAAGGCTAAGGACGTAGCTTTGGCATATGCTAAGGGTATCGGTGGACTTAGAGCAGGTGGACTTGACACTACATTTAAAGATGAAACAGAAACAGACTTATTCGGTGAACAAGCAGTTCTATGCGGCGGGGTAACTGCTCTTATGAAAGCAGGTTACGAAACTCTTGTAGAAGCAGGATATGCAAAAGAAAATGCTTACTTCGAATGTGTTCATGAAATGAAATTAATAGTAGACCTTATCTATGAATCAGGTTTTGACGGAATGAGATACTCAATCTCAGATACAGCTGAATACGGTGACTACATCACAGGTAAGAAGATCATAACTGACGAGACTCGTAAAGCTATGAAAGACGTATTAAAAGATATCCAAGACGGAACTTTTGCTAAGGCTTGGATAAAAGAAAATGAAACAGGAAGAGAATTCTTCAACAAGGTAAGAAAAGAAGAAGCAGAAGAAGACATCAACAAGACAGGCGAAGAATTACGTTCAATGATGAGCTTCTTAAATGGAAAGAAAAATTTGGATAACGAATAGGAGTAAAGATGAGAAGTAGTGAAGTTAAGGAGGGCTACGAACGTTCTCCACATAGGTCCCTCTTTCATGCACTAGGGCTCTCAAATGAAGATTTTAAAAAGCCCTTTATAGGGGTTTGTGATATGTTCACAGACATAGTACCCGGTCATATGCACCTAAGAGAAATAGCTGAACAAGTCAAGTTCGGAATTTATGAAGGTGGAGGGATACCTTTTGAATTCGGGTCAATAGCAGTCTGTGACGGAATATCCATGAACCACTCAGGCATGAACTATTCCTTACCTAGCAGGGAATTAATTGTAGATACAATTGAAACAATGACAGATGCCCACAAGTTTGATGGGCTTGTCATTATCCCTAACTGTGATAAAAGTGTCCCTGCAGCAATGATGGCAGCAGGTAAGCTTAACATACCTACAATAATAGTATCAGGTGGGCCGATGCTTGCAGGTAAGGACAAGTGCAGGGGAGATATCGACCTTATTACAACCTTTGAAGGAATAGGTGAAAAGACTGACGGCAAGATGAGTGAAGAAGATTTCTACAGGCTTGAAGAAAATGCCTGTCCTACTTGCGGATCCTGCAGCGGGATGTTTACAGCAAACTCTATGAACTGCGTATCCGAAGCCTTGGGAATGGCTCTTGAAGGAAACGGAACAATCCCTGCGGTTTATAGCAAGAGGAAGGAACTTGCCAGAAGAAGCGGTCGTGAAATCATAAGACTTGTAAAAGAAGATATAAGACCTCGTGACATCATGACTAAGGATGCCTTCGAAAATGCTATAAGCCTTGACATGGCAATGGGCGGATCAACAAACACAGCCCTTCACATTCCTGCCATAGCTCACTTTGCAGGTGTAGAAATTTCCCTAGATGATTTCGACAGAATATCTAAAAAAACTCCTGATGTATGTAAACTTTCGCCATCAGGCAAATATCACATAGAAGAACTTTATCAATCAGGTGGAGTTTATGGAATTTTAGATAGACTTTCAGAAAAAAATCTCGTTCATACAGATGCGATGACAGTATCAGGAAAGACTATCGGAGAAGAAATAAAGGGTAAGTGTAGGGGCGGAATCATAAGAGAGCTTGATAATCCTTACTCAGAAACAGGTGGATTAACTGTCCTTCACGGAAACCTTGCTCCAAACGGAGCTGTAGTAAAATCTATCGGCGTTCTTCCTGAGATGATGGACGTAGAACTTAAGGCAAGAGTATTTAACTGCGAAGCTGACGCCTATGAACAAATCCTTTCCCAAAAGATAAAGCCGGGAGATGTAATAGTAATAAGATATGAAGGCCCTAAGGGAGGACCGGGAATGAAAGAAATGCTTTCACCTACATCAGCTCTAAACGGTCTCGGTCTTGACAGCTCAGTCGGCCTTATAACTGACGGAAGATTCTCAGGAGGATCCAGAGGAGCTGCAATAGGACACGTATCTCCTGAAGCTGCTCAAGGAGGACCGATAGGTCTTGTAGAAGACGGAGATATTATAAAAGTTGACATAAATAAGGGCATCCTTGAATTAAAAGTTAGCGATGAGGAACTTCAAAGAAGAAGAGAAAATTACAAGATGCCGGAAGAAGCGAAACGTGAAACAAGGGGATATATAAAGAGATATGCACAGCATGTCAGCTCAGCTGACAGGGGAGCAGTCTACTTAGACGACTAGGAAAGAAAAATTATCCCTAAATAAAAAATAAAAATATAGGGGGAAGAAAATGTATGGCAGTCAGATGGTTTTAAAGTGTTTGGAAAAAGAAGGGGTAGATGTTTTATTCGGTTACCCGGGCGGGGCTGTCATACCTCTTTTCGATGCCCTTTATGAGGATAAGAGATTTAAAGTTATAAGACCTGTCCATGAACAGATGGGTACTCATGAAGCAGAGGGATATGCTAAAGCTACAAATAAAATAGGAGTTATGATAGCTACATCAGGTCCCGGGGCTACAAATACAGTCACAGGAATAGCCGATGCCTACTTGGACTCCGTGCCTATTCTTGTAATAACAGGTCAGGTATCTAAGGAAGGACTAGGCAAAAACAGCTTCCAGGAAGTAAATATTACTGAAATTACAAAGGCTATCACAAAGAAAAATTATCAGATAACAGAGGGCTCTCAGATAGCAGAAGTATTTAAAGACGCCTTTTACACCCTAAGGACAGGAAGACCTGGCCCGGTTCTGATAGACATAACTAAAAATGCCTTCTTGGAAGACATAGAAGAAGTTCCTTATGAGCCCAAAGCTGTCGAAAAAGATTTAAGACAAAACGATTATGCGGAAGTTATCGATCAAATAGCAGATGAAATAAAAAAGGCTAAAAGACCTGTAATTTATGCAGGAGGGGGAGTCTTAAAGGCGGAAGCCTCAGAAGAACTTAGAGACTTTGCCCAAAGCCTTAACATACCCGTTGCCAACTCCATCATGGGACTGGGGTCTTTTGATAGGAAGAGCCCTTTAAGCTATGGGATAGTAGGCATGCACGGAGATGCAGAAACAAACAGCCTGATCTATTCATCAGACCTCTTGCTGGGAATAGGAGTAAAATTTTCAGATAGGGCGATAGGAAAAAGAGACGGATTTACTGAAAATTCAAAAATTGTTCACATAGACACCGACCAAAGTGAATTTAACAAGAATATCGACACTGACTACACCTGTCTTGGAGATCTGAAAGAAATTCTAAAGACCCTTAAAGAAAAGTGTCAAGGAGTAAGGTTCGGTCAGGCTGAAATTAAGCCTAGAGAAACTTTAAAGGAAGATGTTCTTCCTACTCAAATCCTAAACAAATTACAGGAATACTATCCTGATGATACCATAGTAGCCACAGATGTTGGAGAGCATCAGATGTGGACTGTCAGAAGATGGCTTTTCTCCAAGCCTAACACCCTGGTAACTTCAGGAGGTCTCGGCACAATGGGCTTCGGTCTCGGAGCTGCCATAGGAGCCAAGGTCGCTAAAAGAGATAAGCCGGTCTTGCTTATAACAGGCGACGGATCTTTCAGGATGAACCAGATGGAACTTTTGACAGCCGTTACAAACGACATCCCCTTAACCGTCGTAGTCTTTGATAATCATACCCTGGGCATGGTAAGACAGTGGCAAGCACTTTTTAACGATCGACGTTACTCTTCAACAGATATAAATGACGGCCTGGACATCAATTATCTTTGCAAGGCCTACGGGGCAAACTTCCTGGGGCATATATCTACAATAGGAGAGCTTGATGCCATCCTTAAGAACCACGATCCTATGAAGGGAGTCAATGTAATCCAATTTTCACTGGACCATAACTTGGCAGCTATACCTATGGTTGCAGCAGGCACTGCAATAAATGAAATAATAGATGAAGTAATTTATTAAGAGCTTTAAAATTAAATAGAAATTAAAATGAGAATTCCTTAATACACAAGGAGTTCTTATTTTTTTGCACGCAATTCTTGACTGTTCATAACTGTATATGTATAATATAAACAGAAAGAACACTTCTTTCTCTTATCGATATGGAGGTTAAATGAATATTCAAATATCTAATGCAAGCAGCGAACCGATTTATCTGCAGATAAAAAATCGAATAAAGGCTGCTATAATTTCCGGAGACTTAAAGCCTGATCAAAAGCTCCCTTCCATAAGGTTTTTAGCCAAGGAGCTTAGGATAAGTGTCATAACCACAAAAAGAGCCTATGATGAGCTCGAAGCTGAAGGCTTTATAAATTCCGTGCAGGGTAAGGGCAGCTTTGTATCAAGTCAAAACAAGGATTTGCTAAGGGAAGAGCAGTATAGAAAAGTTGAAGACCTGCTTTTAAAGGCGATCGACCAGGCAAGGCTGGCAGGCTTATCTCTTGATGACTTGAAAGAAATAATTGATACACTTGGAGGAGAAGACAGTGGCAGATAATGCAATTGAAATAAAGGATTTAAGAAAGGGCTATCCTAACTTTTCCCTAGGGCCGATCAATCTTGAAGTACCTAGGGGATCTATGGTAGGTTACATTGGAGAAAATGGAGCCGGAAAATCTACAACCTTAGGAATAATTTTAGGCTTGATTAAGGCGGATTCCGGTCAGGTGAAAATTTTCGGAGAAGAAATAAAGGACTCCGATATCCTAAATAGGGTCGGGGTAGTTTTAGATGACAACCACCTGCCGGGTGAGATGAAGATAAAAAATGTCGCAAAGTTTTGTAGCCTATGCTTTGACAACTGGGAAGCCGACAAATTTGAAGGTTATTTAAAAAGATTTAAGCTTTCAGAGAAACAAAAGGTAAAGACCTTATCTCGCGGAATGAGGATGAAGTTGTCCCTTTCCATAGCACTCTCTCACAAGGCCGACCTTATGATTTTAGATGAAGCTACAAGCGGACTGGATCCGGTCGTAAGGGAAGAGATAATAGACATCCTCATGGATTTTTTACAGGATGAAAATCACACAGTCCTTATATCTTCGCACATCCTATCCGACCTTGAAAAGGGAGCGGACTACATCGCCTTTATTCACGAAGGAAAGATTTTATTCATGGAAGAAAAAGACAAGCTTCTTGAAGAGTACGGCCTGTGTTCTCTAAGTAAAGAAGCCTTGAAGGATATAAATCCTGCTGCTATAGTTGCCAAAAGGGAAAATGCCTTCGGGATAAACCTGCTGGTAAAAAAAAACCTTGTACCGACTTGGCTGGACCTTAAGAAGCCTAGCATAGAAGATGTAATGATTTATATAATAAAGGGGGATAATAATGAAAGCCTTACTCTATAAAGATATAACATCAGCTAAGTCTACTTACCTACTCGCTCTTTTAGTGGGCCTTGCTGTCTGTGCCTACGGGGTCTATAGTGATTTTCTAATAATTATTCCACTTGTCATCGTATTTATGTCAATATTGATGAGTACTATAAGCTTTAGCATTGATGAGCAGGCAGGCTCTTATAAATTTATCTTTACGACTCCAATCAGTAGGGAAAGCTTTGTCATGAGCAAGTATGTCCTAACTCTTGTATTAGCCATCTTGGCAGGGCTGTTAAGCTTAGCTATATTCGGCTTTGACAAAGAAACTTTAGGCCTAAATTTAATTTTAGCTGCTTTAGTCTACGCCATCCCTATAGCTTTTATATCTATTGAAGTGCCCTTCTTTTTAAAGTACGGGGCTGAAAAGGGAAGGATCCTGGTGGTTGTAGTCTACTTTTTGCTCTTTGCCATACCGAACTACCTGGGGGCAAAAATGCCCGACATCATAGGGAAAATTCAGTCTCTTAGCAAAAGTCAGCCCTACCTTATAGCTCTTTTTATCTTTATTCTTGCCAACTTGATTTTATTTATATCATCTAGGGTAGGCTGCAAGATAATTAAAGATAAAGATTACTAGAATAGTCCCTTAGGGGGCTATTTTTATGAACACTTTAAGGTCTTGAAAAATGTCCCTATTAGTTTTTCTTTCCTTTGGGTATAAAGATTTTAAGTAAAATCGGCTTAAACATATATGAGGAGGATTTTATGAAAAAAATTGCAGTTTTGGTAGAAAATTTATTTAACGAAAAGGAACTTATCTATCCTTATTACAGACTTTTGGAAGATTATGACGTAGACCTGGTAGGTTCAGAAAAAGAGACAGCCTACAAGTCAGAAAACGGAGTGAGTATAGAGTCAGACCTTGCAGCAAGCGATATAAATCCTGACGACTACGACGGAGTTTTTATACCCGGTGGTTATTCACCTGACTATATGAGGAGAAATAAGGCTACAGTTGACTTTGTAAGAGCTTTGTTTGAAAAGGGAAAGCCAGTCGGAGCAATTTGTCATGCGGGTTGGATGTTGGCAGAAGCCTGTGACATAAGGGGAAAGAAATTGACTTCAGTTGCATCTATAAGGACAGATATGGAAAACGCAGGAGCTAATTGGGTCGATGAAGAAGTTGTAGTTGACGGGAATATAATCACAGGAAGAGGACCTAAGGATCTTCCGGCTGTTATCAAGGCCTTTGTGGCAGAGCTTGAAAAAAATTAAGGCTTATTTTAAAATCTAGGTAAAATAATATTTTCTACAAATTAATTTTAAATAGGGCTTATTAGCTTTACTTTAATAATTTCAAGTGGTATAATGTATAAAAATAAATCAGGAGAATGTCATGAAAACTAATATTTCTGCACAAATCAAATATTACTATTATTACTTTACTATTTCTAATAGTAGGGCTTTTTGAGGTGTGCGAAAATACTAAAAATAGTTAAGTGATAAAATAATTTTTAGGATTTAAGCTTCTTGGATAGCCAAGAAGCTTTTTTTATTAGGAGGAAGAAATGATTTTAAAAATAAAGACAAATTCGAAAAGTGACCAGGCACAAAAACTTATAAAGTGGATTAAGGATCAAAACCTGGGAGTAAATATTTCCGATGGACAAAACACTACTATCATAGGTCTTGTAGGCGATACAACTAAGGTCGATGTAAACTTTTTAAAGTCCTTAGATGTTGTTGAAGATGTAATCAGAATTCAAGAGCCTTACAAGAAGGCTAACAGGAAGTTTCACCCGGATGACACTATCATAGAGCTTGATAACGGAGCCAAGATAGGGGGAGGACACTTCGTTATTATGGCGGGACCTTGCTCTGTAGAAACTCTTGAGCAGGTTTTGGAAATCGCGAAATCAGTTAAGGATTCAGGAGCGGACATCTTAAGAGGGGGTGCCTTTAAGCCGAGAACATCACCTTACTCCTTCCAAGGACTTGGAGCCAAGGGAATAGACTACCTTGTAGCAGCTAAGAAGGAAACAGGCCTTGCCCTTGTATCTGAAATCATGAGCCTTGATCAGTTGGAATACTTTGAAGATGTAGATATTCTTCAAGTAGGAGCCAGAAATATGCAAAACTTCAATCTATTAAAAGAGTTGGGTAAGCAAGACAAGCCTATCCTTTTAAAGAGGGGCTTGGCTGCAACTTATGAAGAACTGCTGATGGCTGCCGAATACATAATGGCAGAAGGAAATTCAAAGGTAATTCTGTGTGAAAGAGGGATAAGAACGTTTGAAACAGGCACAAGAAATACTCTTGATATCTCAGCTATCCCATACCTTCACGAAAAAACTCACCTGCCTGTTATAGTAGACCCATCTCACGCTGCAGGTATCAGCAGGATGGTAAGACCTCTTTCCTTAGCTGCGACAGCTGCAGGAGCTGACGGACTTATCATAGAAGTTCACAATGCTCCTGAAAAGGCCCTTTGTGACGGAGCCCAATCCCTTAGACCTAATGACTTCGACAGGCTTGCAGGCGATGTATTTAAATTAAGAAATACCCTAAAGGAAATTTAGGATGAAGATAGGAATAGTGGGCTTGGGTCTAATAGGAGGATCCTTTGCCAAGGCTATTAAAAAATACACAGACAACTTCGTCCTAGGTTATGATATAAAGCAAAAGTCTTTGGACTCAGCCTTAGCAGATGGGGCTATTGACAGGCTTTTAGAAGATGGGGACCTAAGCGAGTTGGATCTTTTAATCCTTGCCCTAAGACCCAAGGTCGCCATAGACTACGTGAGGGCTCACGAGAATATCAGGGGAAATGTCATGGAGATTTGCGGAGTCAAAAGGTCAGTTTCCAAAGAACTTTCTAAACTTTCAAAGGTCTACGGTTTTAACTACATAGGCACTCACCCTATGGCAGGAAGAGAAGTCGGAGGATATGAAAATAGCCTTGCAGACCTCTATCAAAAAGCCTCAATGATAGTGATTGAACACGGTAATATTGATCAATGGATCCTGGACTTGTTTAAGGATATAGGATTTTCCATAGAGTATTCCAACGATCAAAATCACGATAGGATTATAGCCTACACTTCCCAGCTTGCCCATGTGGTTTCCAACTCCTTTGTAAAATCACCGACAGCCCTGGAACATAAGGGTTATTCGGCGGATAGCTTAAAAGATTTGACCAGGGTTGCCACTTTAGATGAAGATATGTGGACTGAATTATTTTTAGACAATGCGGATAACCTTGAAAGGGAAGTTGAAAATATAATAGAAGAATTGGAAAAGTACAGAAGAGCAATTCATGAAAGAGACCAAGCTACGCTTAAAAAACTTCTTAAAGAAGGTAGCGACAGGAAGGCTCTGATGTATCCTAAGGAAGAAATACCATGCAAAAAATAAGAGTTCAAGCGTCTACAAGCTACGATATTTTAATAGAAAAGGGACTTAGAAGGAAAATAAAGGACCTTCTTCCTAGAAAGGAAGATACCAGGTATCTTATCTTAACAGATGACAAGGTGGAAAGACTTCATTACAGAGAGCTTGCAGGAGACTTACAAGCTTCAGGATACGAGATAATAAAGTACCGGGTAAGGCAGGGAGAAGGATCAAAGTCCATGGAAACTCTAAAGAGCTTGCTGGAGTTTATGGCTTGTAACAATATAAATTTAAGCGATATTTTAATAGCTTTTGGGGGAGGAGTTATAGGAGATCTCGGAGGATTTGCAGCGGGCATCTACAGGAGGGGGATAGACTATATCCAAGTACCCACAACCCTCCTTGCCCAAGTAGATTCATCAGTCGGAGGAAAAACTGCCGTAAACCTTGACCAAGGGAAAAATATGGTGGGAGTCTTTAAGCAACCTCTCGCAGTATTTTGTGATCCCGACTACCTAAAGACCTTAGATGAGAGAGACTTTTGTTGTGGACTGGCAGAAGTAATAAAGTATGGAGTCCTCTTTGACAGAGAGCTTTTTGATAAATTAAAGGCCGGAGTGGACAAGGATATGGATCTTGATGAGGTCATAAAAAGTTCCATAGAGCATAAGAGAGATGTAGTACAAGAAGATGAGCTGGACAAGGGACAAAGGCAACTTTTAAATCTGGGCCACACAGTAGGTCATGCCATAGAAATTTTAAGCGACCATGCTTTAAACCATGGAGAGGGAGTGGCTATAGGAATTGCAGTGATGGCAAGAGCTTGTAAAGAGTCAGGCATTTTATCAGAAACTTATGAAAATGAAATAGAAAAAGCTCTGGTAAATAATCACCTGCCTATAGAAACTTCATATAAGGCAAAAGAGCTTATGGAAATAATTAAGAGGGATAAGAAGAGAAGGGGATCTTACATAAATGAAATCCTTGTAGATGAAGTCGGCAGGTGCCACCTGGAAAAATTTGACTTTAAGTCCTTAGAAAACTTTATAGGAAGGGGACTGAAATGATTATAAATCCTTCTAAATTAACCGGAGAAATTTCTGCAATACCTTCCAAGTCCTACGCCCACAGGGCCCTAATTTGTGGGGGCCTTGCAAGGGGCAAGTCTAAAATTTACTTTGATAGGACTTCAAAGGACATCGAGGCTACCATAGATTGCCTTAAGGAGCTGGGAGCTGATATTTTAAAATTTGACGGGGGAGTAGAAGTTTCAGGTATAGAAAAGAAAGATGGAGTACCTTATATAAATCCCGGTGAAAGCGGGTCGACCTTTCGCTTTATTCTTCCGCTAGCCACATTTTTTTATGACCGGTGTAGGTTTACAGGCGAAGGTAGACTTCCGTATAGACCTATAAAAGATCTTTTAGACCTTATGAAAGACCATGGAGTAAGTTTTTCAGCAGATAAGCTCCCCTTTGTAAGTAAAGGAAAGATCAAAGCAGGTGACTACATGATAAGGGGAGATGTAAGCTCCCAATATATAACAGGACTCTTATTCCTAGCTCCATTATTTGATGAAGCTTGTAAAATTATCTTAACTTCTAAGCTGGAATCAAAGAGCTATGTGGATATAAGCCTTGATGTTATGGAAAAGTTTGGGATTAAGGTTGAGGAAGAGATTTACGGATACGAAGTCTCAGGACAAACTTATAGTCCTTGTGACTACAAGGTTGAAGGCGACTGGTCAAACGCAGCCTTCTTCTTAGCAGCGGGAGCCTTGGACAATGAAATAACTTTAAGGGGACTGAATACAAACAGCAAGCAAGGCGATATGAAAATCGTCGATGTCTTAAAAAATTACGGTGCAGATGTAAGAGTCACAGAAGATTCGGTTAGGGTCAGGTCTGACAAGAGGAGACATATTGATGTCAACCTTGAAGATGTTCCTGATATGCTGCCTGCCCTCTCGATCTTAGCCGCAGGAGCAAAGGGACGGTCAAGCTTTTACAATGGTAAGAGACTTAGACTTAAGGAGAGCGACAGGCTATCAACTACTGCAGAGATGATAAGAGCTCTGGGAGGTCAGGTTGAAGAAAGGGAAGACTGCCTTGTAATCTACGGCAAGGGAGGCCTGAGAGGGGGAGTAGTCGACTCCCACAACGACCACAGGATAGTTATGGCAGCGAGTCTTGCATCTGTGATTTCAGATGACAAGATTTACCTTACAGGGGAAAGGGCAGTCGAAAAGTCCTATCCTGAATTTTTTAAAGACTTTAAAAAATTGGGCGGGTCTTTAGAATAAATTATAGAAAGAGATGGTGGATATGACTTCTACTTTTGGTAAAAAAATTGTGACAACTATATTCGGAGGGTCTCACGACAAAACTATAGGGGTAGTTGTTGATGGCCTCCCTCTAGGGTTTAAGATAGATATGGATGCCCTGGATGATTTTTTAAGGAGGAGGGCTCCGGGCAGGAGTGAATTTACAACTCCCAGGCTGGAAAAGGATAAGCCTGAGTTTATAGCAGGAATTATAGATGACACCATAGTATCAACTACAATTGCTGCTGTAATTAAAAACACTAACCAAAACTCAGCCGCCTATAAAAGATTTGCAGACGTACCAAGACCATCTCATGCAGACTATGTCTCCTATGTAAAGTATGATGGGAAGCTGGACATGAGAGGGTCAGGTTCTTTTTCAGGAAGGTTGACAGCTCCCCTTTGTATAGCTGGAGGAATAGCTAAACAAGTTCTAGAAAGCAAGGGGATAAAAATTTATAGCCACATAAAAAACATCGGAGGTATCGAGGACGAAAAAGTAGACTATGTAAATCCCGATATGGACGCCTTAAGAGTAGCTACTACAAGAACTGTACCTGCTATATCTGAAGATCGGGCTAAAGAAATGGGAGAGCTCATACTCAAAGTAAAAGAAGAAAAGGACTCCCTAGGGGGCATAGTAGAGTGCTTGGCGACAGGCTTACCTGTCGGCCTGGGAGAACCAAATTACGCAGGCTTTGAATCCCTTATAAGCTCAGGGATTTTTGCAATCCCGGGAGTTAGGGGAATAGAGTTTGGAGACGGCTTTGCAAGTGCTGCTATGAGAGGGTCTTCCCACAATGATGCCTTTGTTATAGAAGACGGGAAGGTCTGGACTAAGACCAACCATGCAGGAGGAATTAACGGAGGGATAACAAACGGAATGCCCCTTGCCTTTAGCGTAGCCATGAAACCGACTCCATCTATAGAAAAAGAACAAGAGTCTTTTTCTCTCAGCGAAAGAAAAGCTAGAGTTCTGGAAGCTAAGGGAAGACATGACCCCTGCATAAGCCTTAGAGCACTTCCTGTGATAGAGTCCGTAACAGCCCTTGTAATATTAGACCTAATGGAGGTAAGCGATGACTATAAAAGATTCTAGAGATAAGATAGACAGGATAGATGATCAGTTGACAGAGCTTTTTACAAAAAGAATGGAGCTTTCGAAAAAAATTTCCCTTGCTAAAAAGGATGAAGGCCTTAAGGTTTATGACGGAAGTAGAGAAGCGGAGGTCTTAAAGAGGCTTTCCGATAATAATAAAGAATATTCACCCTACATCAGAAGACTATACAGAAGCATCTTTGAACTATCCAAGGCCTACCAGTCAAGTTTTATGGACGAAAGTGACTATGGGCAAGGACTTCTAAGGGTAGCTGAAAATTCTCCAAAACTTTTCCCTAAGGCCGGGACTATAGCTGTAAAGGGGACTGACGGGTGTTACGCAGAGCAGGCCGCTTCAAAGATTTTTACAGAAGGAGATATTCTTTACTTTGATAGCTTTTATAGCGTCTTTGATGCGGTAAGCAAGGGCTATTGTGACTTCGGAGTCCTTCCTATAGAAAATTCATCAAACGGATCCGTTAGAGAAGTTTATGATCTGATGAAGGTAAAGGACTTCTATATAGTTGCCTCCTACAAGCTCCACATAGACCACTGCCTGATGGCTAAGGAGGGGACTAAGCTTGAAGGTTTAACTCAGGTCATCTCCCACCACCAAGCCTTGGAGCAGTGTGACGAATTTTTTAGACTTCACCCCTTCTTAAAGGCTGTGCCCTATGACGACACAGCTCACGCAGCAGAAGCAGTCTCAAAGAGCAACAGAAAGGATCTAGGGGCCATAGCCTCCAAAGTTTGTAAGGACATCTACGGCCTTGAAGTTTTAGATAATAATGTCCAAAACTCCCAAAACAATTACACAAGATTTATAGTTATAAAAAAAGATCCAACTATTTATCCGGGAGCTAGGAAAATATCTATAACCCTATCTCTTGCAGACAGGCAGGGAAGTCTTTATGAAGTCCTGGGAAAGTTCCAGGCTCTAGGACTTAACCTAAGTAAGCTTGAATCAAGGCCTTATCCTAACAGCAACTTTGAATTTATTTTCTACTTTGACTTTGAAGGATCGGTCTATAGCAAGGAAGTCAGGGACCTCCTTACCCAATTGTACGAGGGAAGAGATGACTTTAACTTTTTGGGCAACTATCTTGAATTTTAACTTAAAAATTTAATTATCTTTCTACAAAATCACTAAGATATTTTAAGCTTTATAAAAATTTTTTTCAGTATAATTATCTGGGAAAGGAAAAGCTATCTTGACAATAATCTTAGTGATTTTTTTAAATTATAAGGGTATAATAGAGGAGAGGTGTGCTCATGGAAAATAATCGTGTAATTGATAATTTTAGAGAAATATCAAAAGTTCCTCGTTGTTCTTACGATCAAGAGAGAATAAGCTCATTCTTAGCCTCCAAGGCTGAAAAAATGGGCCTGGACTATGAAGTTGATGAAAAATTAAACATAATAATAAGAAAAGAGGCATCTGCTGATAGAAAGGGAGAACCCGGGGTAATCCTTCAAGCTCACATGGATATGGTTTGTGAAAAGGAAGATGACAGTGATCATGATTTTTCAAAGGACCCTATCGAGCTTATAGAAGAAGATGGCTTCTTATCTGCCAATAAGACAACCCTGGGAGCAGATGACGGAATAGGTGTTGCCATGGCCTTTGCTATCTTGGAAGATGATGATCTTTCTCATCCTGACCTTGAAGTAGTCATAACTACAGATGAAGAAGTCGGTATGGGTGGAGTTGTGGCAATTAAAGAAGACAGCCTTAAAGGTAAGTATCTGATAAATATAGACAGTGAAGAAGAAGGGATAGTTACTGTAGGTTGTTCAGGTGGAGACACTTTGGTCGTAGAAATCCCTGTAACAAGAGAAGACTTCGGTGCCTTCTTTTATGAAATATCTATAGCAGGATATAGGGGAGGACACAGCGGTCAGGATATCAATACAGGAAGACTTAATGCTATAAAGTCAAGCTTGGAAATTCTTGAAAAATTAAAAGAAAATCATGATATAAGACTGATAGCCTTTGACGGTGGAACTAAGCAAAACGCCATAGCAAGAAGTGCTAGTCTTAAGATAGGATCTGCTGATGAGATAAAAGAAGATGAAATAGACATCAAGGATTACAAGACTAAAGAAAAAGATATGATCTTTTCCTTAAAAAAATTAGAAAAAGATCAGGCTTTGGATGAGAAGTCAAATAAAAATGTGATAAACTTCCTAAAGGCTATGCCGAGCGGAGTTTTAGGAATGGTAAACGAAAATCTTGTAGAAACATCAGCTAACCAGGCTATAATTAAAAGCGAAGCAGACAAGATTAGCTTTACTATATCCTTAAGATCATCTGTCCTTAAAAACTTAGAAAAGCTTGAAGAAGAAATAGGAGACCAAGCCGAAAAAGTTAAGGGCAAGGTCGGCACAGAAGGCTACTATGTCCCTTGGGAAATGAAAGAAGACAGCAGGTTAAGAGATAAGGCTCTTGAAGTCTACAAGAAGCTGACAGGAAAGGACATGGAAGTCCAAGTAATCCACGCAGGCTTAGAGGCAGCTAACTTTGCAGAAAAGTATCCTGACATGGATATAATATCCATAGGACCTGACATGGAAGGAATCCACACTCCTGCAGAAAGACTGGACTTAAAGTCTACTGACAGAGTTTATAACTTTTTAAAGAGATTGATAGAGGAATTATAAAATTAGGAGGATAAAATGGCAGAAGAAAACAAAAAAGAATGCGAATGCGAAAAGAATGGTAAAAAATGTTGCGGTAAGCATAAGCATGACGAAAATCATGAGTGCCAATGCCAAAAGGAAGAAGAAGTAGTAGAACAAGTAGAAGATATCGATGAAGATCTTTTAGAAGAATTGGATACTGTAGTTCTTACTCTTGAAGATGACAGCGAAATCGAATGTGGAATTCTTGGAATTTTTGAAACAGAAGGAACAGGAAAGAGCTATATAGCTTTAGTTGACGATGAAAATGAAATAATTCTTTACAGATATGAAGAATTAGGAGAAGACGAAATAGACCTTCAAGTTATTGAAGATGACCAAGAATATGAATTGGTTACAAAGACTTTTGAAGAATTATTTGTAGAAGACGAAGAAGAAGACGAATAATAATCAATAAAATAGAAGAGATAAAACCGGTAGTTAGAAGCTATCGGCTTTTATTTTAGGAGGAGTTATGGAAAATTTAAAAGATTATATAGGCGATAAGGCTGATAAGTATTTAGGAAAAAACTTAGTCCTATATGTATATCCTAAGGACAATACTAAGGGTTGTACTCTCGAAGGACAGGAATTTAACAGACTTTTGGCAGACTTTGAAAAACTGGATACTCTTGTAGTCGGTATAAGCAAGGATAGCGAAAAATCACACGAAAAATTTGCTGACAAGTACGACTTGAAACAAGAGCTCCTATCAGATCCTGACAGGGAAGTTCTTTCTAAACTTGATGTGGTAAAGCCCGGCAAGATGTTCGGCAAGGACGTCTTAAAGACAGAAAGGTCTACTTTTATCTTTGACAAGGAAGGAAAGCTTGTAAAAGAATTCAGAAAGGTCGATCCTGAAAAAAACCCCGAAGAAGTTTTAGCTTATGTAAGGGAAAATCTTTAATGACAGATCGCTACAGACTTTATAGCAAGTACCTCAAGGATCATTACGGAGAAAAGGTCTATAAACTGCCTATAAAGTTAAAGCTTACCTGTCCTAACAGGGACGGAAGGATCGGCTGTGGGGGCTGTATCTACTGCAGCGAAGAGGGTGGATCCTTTGAAAACAACCCAGCCGATATGCCTATAAGAGAGCAGTTGGAAAAAGACAAGGCAAAGATGGAGCAAAAGTATAATGCCCACAAGTTTATAGCCTACTTCCAAAGTTATTCGAATACCTATATGCCAATAGATGCTTTTAGGGATGCAATCAGAGAGGCGTCAGGCTTTGAGGGCCTTGTAGGGATAAGCGTGTCCACAAGGCCTGACTGCATAAATAAAGCTCACTTAGATATCCTAAAGGAAGTTGCAGATGAATATAACCTTGACATAATAATCGAGCTGGGATTACAGACGGCTAACAACAAGACCCTTAGAATAATAAACAGACAGCATGGGGTGAGCGATTTTGTAAGAGCCAGCCTTTTGATAAAAGAGTATGGATTTAGGATCTGTGCCCATGTTATCCTGGCTCTGCCTTGGGATGAGAGGGAAGATGTGATAGAAACAGCTAAGTTGCTTACTGTCTTAGGGGTAGATGAGGTTAAAATCCACTCCCTTTACATTCCTAAAAACACAAGACTTGCCCTTATGTATGAGAAGGGAGAAGTAAAGCTTAAGAGCTTAGATGATTATATAGATGAAGTAATCCTGTTTTTATCTTACCTGGGAAAAGATATTCTCGTCCAAAGGCTTGTAGGCAGGATGCCTGAAAAAAATACAGTATTTTGCAATTGGTCGACAAGCCATTGGAAAATTCAGAAAATGATTTTAGGAAAAATGGAAGAGGAAGATATAAGTCAGGGCTGTAAAAGTTCTTATATTTGGGGTATAATGGTATAAAGTAAAACTATCGAGGAAGGATTTGATTGTATGATTAAATTTGTAGTTGGTCCTAAGGGATCAGGAAAAACTAAGTGGCTTATAGATCAAGCTAATGAACAAAAAAAAGAAGGAAACGGAAATATAGTATTTATCGACTCTGATGAAAAACACATATTTTCACTAGATCACGACGTAAGATTAATCGATGCATCTCAATACTCAGTTTCAGACCAAAATACTCTTTACGGATTTTTGGCAGGGATAGTATCCAGAGATAACGATATTGAAAAAGTATACTTGGATGGGGTTTACTCTATAGTTGAATTTGAAGATATAGATAAGTTCTTAGAAAAATTGGAAGAATTATCAGCTAATAATAAGGTTGACTTCTTAATAGGAATGAACAAGGCTAAAGACGAATTACCTGAAAACTACAAGAACGATGCTGTTGAATTAGAAGCTTAAAAAGTCAGGCTAAGGCCTGATTTTTTATTTTATAACAAGGGTGATCAAACAATAGGTATCCTATTTGTTTGATCGCTTTTTTAGGTTAAACTTAATCAAAAATTTTAATCGATCCTTGATAAAATTTTTGCCTGTAGAATAATTTTCCTATATGAGATAATAAATCTGATATGATATAATTTAAACTAAGATTTAAATTAATAGGGGGACTTTATGAAGAAAAAATTCATGGCGATTTTAATGGCTATCTTAATTTTGTCAACGTCTTGTCTTAGGGAGGAAGAAAAATATGAATCCAGAAGACAGGCATCAGGTGATCAATCAAATACTGATGGGGTAAATACTGATCAAACAAATAATCAAAAAAATAATCAAATAAATAATCAAGTAGACCAAGAAAATAAGGCTCAGGAAGAAAATAATCCACAAAATCCAACTGAGCAAAAACAAGAGGACAAAAATCTTAAGGTAAATGTCGACCAGTTAAATCTTAGGGAAAATCCTTCTACCGAAGCCAACTTGGTAGGTCAGTTGCCTTTGGGAACAGAAGTTAAGATTTTGGAAGAAAATCTTACAGGGGAAGCAGAAGGTTGGGTTAAGGTAGAAGCCAACGGACTTGAAGGATATGTTTCAAAAGAATTTTTAGGTGAGTAAATGATAGATATCAATAGTCGGATTTTAGGAGAATTAAAAAACGGATCTATTGCTCAGGAACAAGGAATAATGACTGCTATGGAGTATGGCAGGCTTGGCTATGACAAGCTTGTATCAGCAAGTGAGCTTAGCTTTAACACCAGACCCTTGAACCACGAAGAAAAGCAGTATAGCATAGATAGATTTAATGAAGCCCTACAAATGAATGGGGTAGATGTGGAAATTTTAACAGGAAATTTGATAGACTGTAACTTTGATAACTTAAAATACCTTGATCAAGGCTACATAAGCTCTGTCAATTATTCCAGATACCTCCTTGTACAACTTCCAAGTGCGGGAGTGTTTCCTGATTTAAATGAATATATATATGAGTTGGAGCTTAGAGGCTATGTTCCGATCATCTGCCATCCTGAAAGGTGTATTTATGTTCAAGAAGATACTGACTACCTTTTGGAATTAAAATATAGAAATTGCTTGATTCAAATTTCTTTATCATCCTTGTCTAAAAAGTTTGACAGTAGGTCTTTTAAGTGTGCCAGAGAACTTTTAAACAGGAGTATGGTTGACCTGGTTGGAAGTGAAGTTGAAAATTCATATGAAGTAGCTGATGTATTAGGTAATTTAAAAAACTTGAGAAAAATGGTTGATGTAGATTACTATGATATATTGACAAAGCTAAACCCCGAGTTAGTTATAGAAGATGAGTATGTAGATAGGTTAAAGGCCTTAGATAAAAATGCCAAAAGTAAGAAAAGGGGCATTAGGCTAAGAAGGAGAAAGGGTTAATGAAACAAGAAAGTTTACTAAAAAAAGCTGTTCGTGAAAAATTCGGACAGATTCTTATAGTAGGAATTATAGGGGCTATTTTATTTGTAGCTTACGACGTGATGTTTGTAAGACCTAGCTACCTGGTAGATTCCAAGGTGATGATAAACTCACAAAATGCTGTAGGTGAAGTTGAAGTAGAAACGACAAAGACGCTTGCTAAGTCAAGAACTATCTTAACTGAACTTAAAAACACCTTAGGACTTAGAGATAATTTAAATCAGCTTTCAGATAAGATAGAGCTATCAGATGATAAATCAAGCCTGGTGACTATTTATGTAGAAGATACAGTAGTTCAAAGGGCAAAGGACATAGCAGACCAACTGGCAGATATTCTCGCAAAGGAGGCAGGACAAAGCGGACTTGATATAAGTGTAGCTGAATATTCAGTGACTCCTACAAAGTTTGAATCACCTAAGATAGTAAGAGATGCCCTTATAGGATTCGGCCTAGGGCTTGTAGTAGGACTCATAATTGCCCTTATAAGACAGTCAGGAGATGACTTGCTTAGGTCTGACAGTCCTATAGAGGAGCTGGGAGTAAATATTATCGGTGACATTCCTTATATAGAAAAAGGTAGCGTGATTATAGATGAGTAAAAAAGAAGACAAGATGAAAAAATTAAACGAGCAATATAGATTTTTAAGGACAAATATAAAGTTTAACGACCAAAGTGTAAAATCTATAGTAGTTACTTCAGGATACTTTGGAGAAGGAAAGACAACTGTAGCAGCTAACCTTGCCAAAAGTCTTGCCTTAGGTGGAGACAAGGTAGTTATAGTTGACCTCGATCTTAGAAGACCGAGCCTTAGAAAATACTTTGATATGGATATGGAAATCGGGGCAACTAATGTAATAGAAAATGAACTTGATTACAGAAATGCTATAAGCCACGATGAAAGTATCTGGGACTTGGATATAATTCACTCAGGAGCCATCCCTGTAAATAGGATATCTGAAATAATCTCAAGCCAAAAGATGGAAAAATTTATAAACGATCTTGAAAAAGATTACGATTACATTATAATTGACACTCCTCCTGTCCAAGAATACTCTGATGCGATAACCCTTGCAGCTATGGCAGATGGAGTAGCTGTAGTATACAAGGTGGGAGAAACTAAGGTAGGAGAGTTAAAAGAAACCCTAGACAAGCTTAAAAATGTAAAGGCAAATATTTTAGGCCTTGTAAAAATGAATAATGAATAAAAAGGTGCTCAAAGCACCTTTTTTTATTTTGTCTAAGTGGGTATCTAGTAGCTAGAGGTGATTTTATGAATAATGAAAAGTTATATATAAACGGTGAATATATAGATAGTGAATCAGGTCAATGGATTAATGTCGAAAATCCTACAACAGAAGAAATAATTGCAAGAGTACCTCGTGCCAATCAAAAAGATGTAGATAAGGCAGTAGAAGCAGCAAGTAATTCTCTTGAAGCCTGGTCTAATTTAGATCTTGAAAAGAGAATAGAATACGTTGAAAAATATAACCAATGGATGAAAGATCACTCAGAAGAATTTTTGGATACCTTTGCCAAAGAGTTAGGCTCTCCATTAGGCTTTGCCAAAACTTCTCAGTATAGACTTCAAATCAGAAGGACAGATAATTTTATAAAGCAAGTAAAAAATATAGAATTTGAAAAAGAACTCGAAGGGGGAGGAAGATTAAGAAAAGAAGCTGTCGGAGTAGTGGCAGCTATAACTCCATGGAATTACCCTCTAGGTCAAATAATTCAAAAGGTAATCCCTGCTTTACTTGTAGGGTGCACGGTAGTTTTAAAACCATCTCAAAAGACTCCTCTATCAGCCTACCTTCTTGTACAAGGCTTTGATGAAGTAGGACTTCCTAAAGGAGTTTTGAATTTAGTAACAGGCAAGGGATCTGAAATAGGAGATATGTTATCATCTCACCCTCAAGTAGACATGGTATCCTTCACAGGATCAACTAAGGCAGGTGGAGAAGTAGGCAAGAGAGCTATGGAGGGTGTAAAGAAGATAAGCCTTGAACTTGGAGGCAAGTCGCCCGCCATATTTATGGAAAGTGCAGATATAAAGTTAGGAGTCAAAAAAGTTTGCGACTCAATCTTCCTAAACACAGGACAAACTTGCTCAGCCCTCTCAAGAGCCGTTGTCTTAGAAGATAAGAAAGATGAAATAATAGAAGAATTTAAGAAACAGGCAGCAAAATATAAGGTTGGAGATCCTTTTGATAAAAACACAGATATAGGACCTCTTTCAAGTGAAAAGCAATTTGAAAAAGTAAAATCATATGTACAAAGCGGTCTTGAAGAAGGAGCAGAAATAGTTATAGGAAAAGTTCCTCAAAAGACAAGCAAGGGATACTTTGTAGAACCTATAGTCTTTGATAAAGTAAAGCCAGGGATGAAAATTCACGACGAAGAAATATTTGGACCGGTTCTTACTATAACAAGTGTAAAAGACATGGACGAAGCTATCGAAGTAGCTAACAGTGTAAAGTACGGTTTAAATGCAGCAGTATTTGGAGAAAAGGAAGAAGCTATAGCATTGGCAAGAAAAATAAAGTCAGGGTCTGTAATAATAAATGAAGGAAAAGGAGATATAGACCTACCTTTCGGTGGATATAAGATGTCAGGCTTGGGTAGAGAAGGAGGCTCATGTGGTCTTGAAGAATTCCTTGAAGAAAAATCTCTTCACTGTGGAGAATAGTTAAGCAAATTTAAAATCCAAGTTAAAAGCAAATAACAGCAGGCGGGATAAACTAATGCTTTCCCGCCTGCTTTTTTATTTTGGAAAAAATAATGTAAAAAAATTTTAAAAAACGCTTGACAAGTCTTTTATATCTTGGTAAGATATTAAGGCAGTCAAGAAAAGAGCAAAACTTAGATTAAAGATAAAAAGTCTTAGAAAAAAATCTAAAAAAAAGCTTGACAAGAGATAATCGTTTATGGTAAGATAAACGAGTTGTCACTACTGTGACATGAACCTTAAAAATACAATATGTAAATACTTTGAGAATAAGTACAAACCAAACAATAATTCGGTGAGAATAAAAAATAAGTCAGCAAACTAAGCTGGACAAACAAACATTA
>JAXFOR010000009.1:0-38983 GCA_034180305.1 Finegoldia sp. | reverse complement strand
CAGGTGGTCTGATATCTCTTGAGAGAGCCTTTCAAGCTTTGCCTGTATAAGCTCGTTGTTGTCATACTCTTCCTGAAATTCAGCCCTTATCTTTTCTAAAAGCTCGGGGACTATATCCTTTTGACCCTTCGGGTTTAGAGATTCTTTTTTATCTGTTGACATTATCTGAACCCTTAAAGCCTGTTATCCTGTAGATTGATTTTTCATCAAAGTAATTAGGCACTGCCTGGTTAATCTTTATCATACCGTCACCGATAGCGGATAGAGTATTGCCGTTAGGTTCGAAAATAGGTTCAAACTCAGGTCTAACCTTATAAAAAGCGTACCTGTCATAATCTATCCCGTCCCTTAGGCACGCTGCCAAATATCCGACATTTAAAAATCCACTTCCGAATGTCCTTTGAGCCTTTCTTGCCTCAAGCCTTAAGTTTTCGTGACTTGCCTGGATAGCCTCCACACTTGAAGGATTATCCGATAAAAAGCCCAGGTCATCCAGGGTCAAGCCTGTTTCCCCACTAAATAGGGCAGCTGCATTTCTTAGCTGTTCAGTAAAAGGTGACATGCTCGCGGCCTGGAATTGTCCGAGGCTCGGCTTATCTCCGTCGCTGTCTTTATCGATTCTAAGCATTGATGTAACAGTCGCCTTCCAGTCATCGAAAGACTCTGCCGTTGACTCCATGCCCAGGATATACTTTTGTGGCCAAGAATAGAATTCTGATGTGATTTCCATTCTTTCCAGTGTTCTTTTGGCAAGCTTTTGGTAGTACATGCAAGCCTTGGTTATCCTTGACCTTCCGAACGGTCTGCTTGCGTCAGGTCTGTTTATTATCGGTACAAGCAAAGGATACCTTGAAGGGTGATCTATTATCTCGGGATTTTTCCGTCCCTGATAGTAGATATAGGTCTTATATGGCACATAGTAGGCCTCTATCTCGGGCATTCCCATATCGTCATGCTTTAAGACAGCGTAGCCTTCCTTTAAAAGTCCGTTACTTGAGTCAATAACCCCTGTGGCATTAGAGCCTTGTATGATATCAAGTCTGGGTATGTCCCTGTCTTTAACCTTGGCTATCGATACGAAACAACATGATGTAGTCGCAGCACTAAGGATTGCACTGTCAAAAAAAATATCCGCATTGTTACTTGCGAATATATCCTCAAACTCAAATGTATCATTGTCAAAGCCTGCAAAGACTATCCTGTCTGCAAACCTGTTTACAGCTAACCTGTTCCAGCCCAAGACCCCCTTGTACAAATTCTTATACCTCGGTGGTATTGTGATGGACGGATCTATCTGAATATTTTTCATATCGTAAGCGTCCTGCTTTTGCTTTACAGAAAGCTTGTATATATTTAATTTTTGTCTTAAATAGTCAATTCCTCTGAGTTTATCCATTATCCCTTTTCCTTTATTTTCAGTCTGTTTTCAGTACTTTTTTAGTCTATTTTTGTCCTTTCTTATCACCTGCTAAAGTTTCCCGTGTGAAAATTAGCAGAGTAACCGGGGAACTTTCGAACAAGTCGCTTAGGGGGTCGACTAGCCCCATATCTATGTAGTTTTATTTATCTTTCAATCGGACTTATACTTAAGCCAATTCATAGACTGTTTTAAATTTCTATTACCTAAAACAATTTCTTTTTGCTTACTGTTTGATGACTCGAAGACCTCGCTTGACTTGTAAAGCTTGTCGGACTTCTGTCTGTTACAACACCAATGAGCAAGCTGAAGATTATTAATATCAGATGGATGACCACCCTTAGATATAGGAATTATATGATCAATACAAGGAGCTAGTGGATCAGGTGGAGACAAACTCATATCCACAGGTCTACCACAAATACCGCAAGTATTCTGAGTCCTAAGTATAATCTTCTTATTCTTATCATACTGAGTACGGTGTGCACCGATAGCATCAGCTCTAAGTTTCTTCTTAGCCATATATCCCCTTTCTATTTCTAATTCTCCTAGCAACAAACCCTCCCCGTACTAAATACATATACGCAAAAAGACAACCCGTAATAGGTTGCCTTTCAGATAAAATGGAACTATGAAAACATATATGGACATTGTAGAATCATTTGAAGAAATTGTCCGGTATCGGTTATTTCCTAAATAACCTCAATATCATAATAACACAGAAAAAGGCATAATTATTGCAACATTTTTGCAAATCCCTTGTTTTTTTAACAAACTGCTTTAATATGTCAAAATATCTTCCGTATTTTGTTTAATATATTAAACTTATTTCTTGCCGTACATTGATAGGATAATATCGTCTAAAGCCTTGTAAGCATGATTGTAAATCGACCTGACAGAATAGTTATAAGTCTCAGCCAAATCATAAGGGCTAATCCTCTCTCCCCATAAACTCAAAATAATATCCCTGTCAGTCTCGTCCAATTGATCCAAGGCAAGCTCAATAGCCTTATTATTCCTTTCAATCTCATCAAGTTTATCCTTAAGCTCTTCAAGTTCAATAATAAGATTTAAATTCTTATCATCATTACAAGTACCGTATATAGTGGTATTATCCATTCCTGACACATTATATAGTCTTTCCTTTAATTCCTCATACTTGTACTTTAAAGCCAACTTATCACTAATTGACAGATAATAAAGCCTTAAATCCCTCTTAGTCTTATTCTTAAGGGCAACTGATGTCAAATCCCCACCCCCGTGAAAACATCATCAAGGACAATATCAATCCCGACTTCATCCTTTAAAGCGGACTCCACATCCTCGATAGTGAAATACTCATTTAAATCATGAAAAGCAACGCTTACCTTGTCTATAAAATCGCCTATCCTCTTGGAACCGAAATCATAATCCTTACGTAAGACCCATAAGACCAAAGTCAAAGTAATATAAAAACCCTTAACAGCCGTCCTGTCCATGTCGGTCTTATTGTACTTAGGGACTCTGGTCTTCTTAAATTGTGAATACTTCATACAACCTCCTTATCGCCATTTAAATTAAGTTTTATATCTTAGATTAGTGATTACCTTTAAGCTTTAAAACTCTTCCTATGACCCTTTTATTTAATCCTCAAGCCTATTTGTATCTATAGGCTCATTTATCTTTTCCTAAATCCCCGCTGCTGAAATCATAAAATCATAAACGACCCTCTAATCGCCGTTTAAATTAACTTTAGATGTTTAATCATGTCATTATACCTAAAAGCAATAAAAACTTAAAAATGATACCTGATTTTAATCCTCAGGGCATTTCAAACTTCATACCCTTAGCTTAAATCTTCAAAGTCCCTGACATCATCATCATAATCAAGCTCCACTAACCACATAATGCAATAGTTAGCCAAGTCCAATAAATTGTCCTCTAAACTCTCATAATTGATATCAGTCTTAGTAGTCACCAAGTTTTCCAACCTGTCCACCTTGTCCAAGATCCTGGTCAGTACGCTTATATCGCCTAACCTCTCATAAGTCTTTGAAAAAGAATCCCCGTAATCCTCGTTTTTAGCCTTGTATATCTCATTTAGGCACTCACAAATATATAAGTGCCTCTTTACCTTTTTGCCTTTATCATAATTATCGTTCATCTTTGCCTCCTAACTTAGAGCTTATATCTGTACAGGATATAAAGTAATTGACATAAAACTTCAGAAATCATTTTTTAAAATTAAAACTTAACCATTAACCACCCGCCCTTTCATTGCTGATATGAAAAACTTAATTTCCTATTAAAGGCAAATCTCATAACGGCATATGGAAAGAATGTTACAAGCTTGCCCTTACTTAAAATACGTATATGTTGGTGATTGAGTTAGCGAGCCTTACTCGCTAACAGTTTTTGATCATTTAGTTGAACTTTTTATATATAATCAAACTTTTGTTATTGATAATTAATTATGGTCTTATTTTAATAATTACCAGGTTAAACCATTTTATTTTTTTAGTTAATTTTTATTCTTGTTTTTATCTAACGCAATAGATTTTGTTTTTTTGTAATTAAAATTTTCTAAATTCTTATTTTCAACGATTAATACTACTACTGATTTCTATTGTTTTTTTAAGTTATTTATATTTTTAAATTTCACCTTATACCCTGTACAGGTACAAGCTCTAATATTCACTACTCTTCTATCTCGCTTATCTCGATTTCTACCCTGGGATTTTCCTTGTCATGAAAGACCCTTGACCCGTCCATCGAATAGATAATCTTGAAATTGTCATCGGCAATCACACCTGCATTTACCAGAATGTCGCAAGTCCCTTCCAGGAGATTTACCAAGTCCACCTTGTACCGCCTTTGCATATAGTAAAGGCAGCTAAGATTAACAGGCTTATCAATCCCTAACTTGTCTTTGCCTTTAATCTGACTTAGACAGTCCTTTTCATAAGCTAAAAACTGCTTGGACGGTAAGACCTTGTGATACCTCCCGCACTTGACTATCCTCTGGCTGTTTTTCTTGGTAATCGGATTGCCGTATAAAATCATCTTAAGTCCCAAGTTCATCACCTCCTAAATGTCATTTTCCATAAAGGAATTTACCAGCATATCATTAAAAGTCTTGGCATCTTGGCTTAACTCATGATCAACAGGCTTGTAATACTTTGACTTTTTTTGATAGGTCTTTTCCTTCTTCTTCGCCTGACTCTTGCCCGACCTCATGTTTTTTAAAATCCCGTTAATATAGCTTAGGTTCCTTACTCCCTTTTCACTTGCTATCTCGATAGCCTCCTTCACCCACTCATAACCGTATTCACCTAAGTAGTCTTCCAGGATCTTGGCTGCATAGGGATTAATCATACCGAACCCTGCCCCCTCATATATCTTTATCAGCTTTGCCAATTGCGGATTATCTAATTTAGGTTCCGAAAGACCACCGGGGTTATTTTTATTCTCATTATTATCATTATTATCATTATTGTTTGTTTCTTTTTGATTTATTTCTGTTTTATTTCTGATTTCTTTTTGATTTATTTCAGTGTTATTTCTGTTTTCTTTCAGTGTTATTTCTGTGTTACTTTTTCCGTTTTCTGTATCTTGATAAATGTTGTAATTACATATGGTGTAAGTTGTTTTTTTACTGTCACTTTTATAGCTAATCATTTTTTCATCACTTAACAAGTTCAAAAACTTTTTTACTTTTGTTATGCTCCAACCCCAACGTTCTGATAGTTTTCTAAGGGACGTTATTTTTTCGCCCCTCTTAACTTCAATGACGTTTCCATTAAACATAACTTTACTATCTTCATGATTAGCCATCAGTAATAAATCAATCCAAGCTGCACCCCTATTGAAAGGCTTATCGTTCCATATTTCATTGTCTTGTAGCTTCCTATAAATACTAATCCAACCTTGAGAAGCCATTTAATCACCTTCCAATCTCCTAAAATGGTAAATCGTCATTAAACGGTAAATCGTCCAAGTCGTTTGACTCTGTGTATCCTTTATCATTATTAGGATTGTTTGCCGGGTTTTGATTGTCTTGGGCAAAGTCTATTATGTTCACTTCATCCACAATCACATCGGTTGTATATACTCTTTGATCGTTTTGATTTACATATGATCCTGTCTGAATGTGACCTCCTATGACAACCCTTAGCCCTTTGCCTGTATATCTTGCCATCATCTCGGCAGTCTTGCCGAAAACTACACATGATATAAAGTCCGCTGTAGGCTGATTATTTGCCTGTGCCTCTTGCTTTTTTTCCCTAGATAACCTTCTGTCAACTGCCAGGGAGAACCTTCCTATAGCCATATTGTTGTTGGTATATTTTAAATCCACATCCTTAGTCAATCTTCCAAATAAATTCACTCTGTTCATTACCATCTACCTACTTCCTCTAATAGTTTTTCCTGCTCTTGTGAAGTCAAATCATCATACTTATTCTTGTTGAACTTTTCTTTTATAGTTGCAGTTATTGCCTCGTATTTAACATCTTTAATCTTTAAAATATCTGCTATTTCTTTCTTAATTTGTAAAGACCTGTCAATCTTTTTTCTGCCCTTGTTTTCTGTGCTTGCCTTACTTGTAAAGTCGCTGTCCTTGGTGTCATCTATTGCAAATAAGCCGTTTAAGGCATACTTTCTCGCATATGAACTTGATAACCCTGTCACCTGTGAAGAGTCCATTCCCTTCTTACTCTCTTCCTCTCTTGCATAGGCTTGTACCTTTATCCCGTCTGTGTTGTTCACATCTCCCAAGACGGCGGTCGCCTTTACGTAATACCTGTCCCCTACCTGCTCTATCTCGTCATAGATTTTGATAAAACATCCGTACTTGCCCAACAAAGGCTTTACGGATTCCAGGATATCCTCGCAAGACCTGTAATTGTACTTTCCGAAGTTGTTCCTTTGATTTTTAGGAGCCTTTAATTCAAACTGTATCTTTTGTAGCTTTTCTACAAGCTTTAATCCTTCAGCCATTACCTTATCCTCAGACTTTCACTTTGTTTCAGTTCCACCACTTCGATAATCAAGCCTTCCTTGATATCGTTAAGCAGTTCCTTTTTATTCAGTTTCCTTTCAACTTGCCAGTACTCATCGCCGATCTTGCTGTCGTCTTTGATTTCCAGGCTCGGAGCGTTTCTTTGAATGTTAAAGGAAAACAAATCCGTTTTTACCTTCCTTCTTCCCATCTGCTCCATACTCGCTTGAAGGTTATTCTTTAACCACTTGACCTTGTTCTCAGCGGCCCTTCTTTTATCGGTAAATATCTTTTCCTGTTCCTTATAAGCGTTGATATCCGCCTCCAGGTTTTTAATCATCCTTGCGTAATTGTCGCACTTTTCCTCAATAGCTATGTTGAGATTATCCGCCATCTCCTCCATCTCTGGAGTGATCTCATCGCAGCCTTGAAGCTCTGTAAAAAACCTTATATAATTCTCAGTCAAATCAAATAAATTCATCCTTATCACCTATTCTTTATTAAAAGCTTTCCTTCATCGTCTTTTGTTATTCGAAAAGACTTGGTAACAACCTTGGTCTTATAGCGACCCTTCATGTTTATATCTATATACTCCCTAAACATCTTTAACTTCCTATCGTTGGCGACCCTTTCCCTTTCAAAGCCTATATTTTTAAACCTGGCACCATACATTTCAAACATTCGTATGCACTTACAAAAGTTGTCGCAAACCCTCTTGAAATTATCATCAATACTGAGCATTGCCTCCCTGAGATCACCAAGCTCCCTCTCGCTCATCGCTGCCTCCGCCTGAACATATAAAGGCTCGTAATCCTCATCTATCCCATATACATACTTAAGCTCCGCCAAACTCATCTAAAACCCCTTACTTCTGTAATACTCTTCCTTTATTGCTCTTTCCTTTTCCTTGCAATCCTTGCAAACTGCATAACTTACATACCTTTTGTCAAAGATAAAAGACGATGCGTAAGTATCCCCGTACTTCATCACCTTCCCGCATGTCGGGCATATACAAAGCCTGTCGAAATCCTTGCACAAAGTTATACATTCGGGTTTTACCTCTATCTCTTCAAACTCATCTTCACCGACTCTTTTATATGCCTTCATCAAGCTACCTCACAAATTCGTTTTTTCTTATCTTCTTCAATCTTTTCCCTGTATTCTTCCAGGTGTTTCTTCCTCTCTTGATAATCGGGAAAAGCTACCAATAATCCGACATCTACCCTCTGTAACCTGTCCAGCATTTCTATTTGATCGTTAGTCAAATACGGTCTTATACTTTCACCCTTGGCTATTCCGTTTTCCTCCCTGAACTCCTTGGTAGACATGCCAAGCACAATCTTATTGATCATGTTACATTCATTGCTGAAGTGGTAAGCCTTAGGTTCATCATGTAAAAGCCTTATATTTTCAGTTAATGCAGGAAACTCATCTTTGGCAGCTATCAAAGTCTTTATAAACTCTTCCATCTCGTTGAACTGCCTGATATATAGTTCCTTAAACCTCATCGCTTTCTTGCCTGTATAGCCCATGACCAAAATAGTAAAGCCGTCACGGGTTAAGGCATATGCTTTTTGTTTTCTATTTCTGCCATCGGCATAATTAATCTCCTCAAAATTGAGGGCAATAAATTCTTCGCTCAGTCCGGATTTTGGCTCAATAATTTTTTCAATATCCCTTACAACGTTATCGTGTCTCTTGCCGAAAGCCTCTGCTACAAACCTGGAGTCTACCCTTGCTATCTCTTTTCCGTCTGCAAATAGTCCGTAATCATTCATCGGTACTAATTCTTTAATATGTTTCATATACTCCTCCCTTCCTATGGAGTCGCAAATTGCTACCCCATCTACTAACCTCAAATCTGAGGGCAATAGGCACATCCTTATTTTTAAGACCTGCCCTGATACGGTAAAACACCGTGTCAGCTTATCTGCTTAAGGGTGTCACCTTTCGTTACTCCCTTTTCTTTTCATTGAGCTCAAATCTGAGCCCAGTGAATTTTGTTTAAAATATTAAACAAACTACACCGTATCCTTAATCAGTCCAAATTCGGATTCAATGTCCTATGAAAAAATCTTTATCAGCATAAACAACAAAATCATCAGTAAAACTTGATTAAACAGCCCGATAAAGTCTTTCATATCCCTGACTTCCTTTTCAAAGCTCTTATTAGAAGACTTACAAACCCTATAGGTCTTTTTCTTTACCTTAGGCTTAGCCTTTGAGCTTGTATTAGCCCTTGAAGAATTAGCCATCCCTATAGCCTTATCCACCATCACATCGTCCATGTATTTCTTACTTTCTTCGTTCATTATCTTTCCTCCATCAAATCTTCAGCTTTGACAAATAAACCGTTCACGGTCTTTCCCTCTCTCTTGCTTATCTTTTCATAAGCCATCTTCAAGCACTCATAAGGGCTTATATCAAGGTCAGCTGCCAGGATAATTAAAGTCACCAGGATATCCCCGAACTCAAGCTTTAAATCATCGGTAATATACGGCTCTACCAAGTCCCTGCCCTTTTCGTAAAGCTCGTTGTAAACCATGTGTAAATCAAACTCTGTCTTAAACTCGAAGACCTCTTCAATAAACTTCATAAACTGCTTATTTGCGTTTTGCTTGTGGATAAGATCCTTGTCCCTTCCCCAGTCTCTTACCTTTTCAACCAAATTATCCATTCCTTCAACCTCCATAAATTCCACCATTGCCTCTATCTTTACAATCAGTTTGAAAAAGTCCCTGTAGTCTATATCCTTATCACCCCTAAGCTTAGTCTTGCGATGCTCCCAAAACCTTGAACATAGGCTCTTTAACTCTTCCAAATCCTTAACCTTTACTAAAACCTTATCTTCCACTTATCCTACAAACTCCCTTTCCTTCATAAACTTGATAATATTTTCAAATAGGTAAAACCTCTTTTTCCCGACCTTCGAAGACCTCAGCCCCTCTTTTCGAAAATTGCTTAAAGTCCCCTCTGATACATTCAGATACTTCTTTACCTCTTCCTCAGTCATAATTGTCTTTTCTTCCATGATCTACTCCTATTCATACAACTTCCAGTCGAATACGTTCAAAAGACAGTTTCGGTAATGACCCTAATCCACCTAGGGATATTGAACATTAATCAAATCTGAATTTGACACGGACTCTATATCCTTCGCTTGGCTTTAAAACATCGCCGATAACAGCAACGGTCTTAGAGTCCTTTTCATCTGTTTCAATGATGATTTCTTTGATATCGTCTCTTAGATAATTACTTTTTTCTATCTTGACCTTTTGCTTTTTTTCCATCATATACTCCTTAAATTTCTTCCTTTTACTCATCAGCCCCGTACCTTAAAATATCTTTAAGGAGGTGATACTATGAGTGATAAAACTTTTCCGTCTGACGAAAAAGAATATTTGACTTGTCTCTTCTTGAAATCTCAAGACCTTACAAAAGAGACACCCGAATCTTTAGTAAAACTTTATGAAGACACCTATGACCAAATAGACTCAGCCTTTAAAAAGCTTGACCCTAAAGACTCACAAAAAGTACACTTTTAATAGTTACTTAACTTGATTTGGAATGGACTACAATAAAAGTTGTAGTCCTTTTCCATCTCTGCAAACTTTTCCACAACCTTTTCCAACATCTCCAAATCCCTGTCATTCTCAACTACAAACTCAATATCAATCCCGACCTGTCTTGATGTATCCATTTCCTTTTCTTCCATATACTCCTCCTAATCCTTATAAACTCTTATTTTGCTATCGATTTTTACACCCGGATTTTTCTCAAATTCTTTTATTGTTGAATTAAATATTTCCTTAATAAAATCCCGATTTTCTTTTTGTCTGATTCCTGATATCAGTAATTCGAAAGTGAACTTTACGGATTTTGTAGCTTTTGTTTTAAGGCAATAATTAAAAGCACTCATTAAAGTCTTACCTAATAAAGACTCAAGTTCATCTTCATCAAATCCGTCTTCAAATTCACCGTCATATCCATTCTCACAATCTGAAATATCAATACATATAAAATTATCTTTTTTCCTCTTATCCACATTCAGTGAATAATGCATCATATACTCCTATAATCTTTATGAATTATTGTCCCCTTAATTTCTCTACCTAATTGTTCTTCAAATTCTTTCTTGCCCTTATAAAATAATTCTTCTATAAAATCCAAGTATTTTTCAGTCTTATCTGAAATATCCAGATACAAGTTCATTTCAGGATATTTTTCAGTTAACAAAATGAAATAATAATTAAACGCAGATAATAAGTTGATTGTTAACATATTCCTAAATATCAGCTCATCTTCTTCATCTTTATCATCATCTTCTTCATCGCCTGAAAAATAGACATAAACTGAAATTAACTTATTGTCCTTATTTGATACATTCAACGAATAATACATCATATACTCCCCTCTACGCTTTCCAATCTCTTTTCCTTACCTTTTGCGTTTGCTTTACGCTTGCTTAAATTTTTTCGCCCGTTTTTCGGACGATAAATCAGGCTTTTGTATTACTTGTACAAGTTATCTGTACTAATTGTCCTTTAATTCAATATTAAATCCAATTATCTTGTACTTTTAAGTTAAAAAAATATTGGACAGGCTTTTTTAATATTTCAGATATTTTGTTCATGGTGTCTATACTTGGATTTACAAATCCTTTTTCTATATTCATGTATGATGTTTTACTTTTATATCCTAATTTTTCAGCCATATCACTATATGTTAATCCATTTTTTATTCTTTCTTCTTTAAGTTTTTCGGTTTTCGTGTTGTTTATTTTCTCCACCTCCCTCACTTGATGATTATATTATAGTCCAAGTTTTGTGAACTGTCAACACTGAATATCAATTTTTTTGAACTTTATTCAGTTTTTTTGAAATTGTGGTATTATATTAATATAAAAGTCCAATGATATTGAACTAATTAAAGGGGTGACATATATGCTTTCCAGTAAAATTAGAGAACTAAGAAAAAGAAATAATATGAGTCAACAAGAATTAGGCAAAAAATTAAATGTCGGTAAAACTACAATATCAAATTATGAAACAGGATATTCTGAACCTGACAGCAACACCCTAACAAAAATAGCAAATATATTTGATGTGAGCGTTGATTATTTACTTGGTATAGATTCCAATCCTAATAAAACAAACGACAAATTCTTAGTCCCTGTAGTAGGTTCTGTTTCATGTGGGGAACCTTTTATAGCAGTTGAAGATATATTGGATTATGAAGAGTTAGACCCAAAGCTTAAAAATCAAGGTGAGTTTTTCGGATTAAGACTTAAAGGACAATCAATGACTCCTAAATTTGATGAAGGTGACGTTGTAATAGTAAGAAAACAATCAGATGTAGATAACGGGGATATAGCAATAGTAAGAGTTAACGGTGATGAGGCAACTATGAAAATAGTACAAAAATCACCTGATGGGATAACTCTTGTAGCAACTAACACCTCTGTATATAAACCTCATTTCTATTCAAATAAAGATATAGAAACTTTACCCGTGTCTATAATAGGAAAAGTAATAGAATTAAGAGCGAAAATCGGATAAAAAAAATAGACCTCATAAAATGAAGTCTATCCAAAAGAGTATAGGTATACACTTTTTAAAGCCAATAAGATTATATCATATACTCCTTAATTACGTAATAGAACATACGTTTAAAGGAGATTTTTTTATGCAAATAACAGAATATCACACAAATAAGGGTGAGAAAAGGTATGAGCTTAGAGCCTACCTCGGAATTAAAGACGGCAAGAAAATCCAAATCCATAAGCGAAACCTAAGGACAAAAGCCGATGCCAAGGCAATCTATACCGATGCCTTATACAAGTTTAACAACGGTCAGACCATGTATAAGACCGACATGACCTATAAAGAACTATATAACATCTGGTTAGACCTATATAGAAAAAACGTCAAAGAACAAACCCTGCTTATGACCAAGACCAATTTCAGACTGTATATCCTCCCCGTATTCGCTAATAAAAAGATAAAAGATATCAGACCCTATGATTGCCAGCAATTTATAAACAGCCTTGAAGATAAAGTAGCGGGAAGATCTATATATAACTATGCCAAGTCCTGCATGAACTATGCCTATACCATTGACCTCATCCCCTCCAACCCCTTTGACAAAGTCATCTATCCTAAATTTAAATCCATAAAAAAGCACACCGACTTCCTGGTAAAAGACCAAGTCAAAACCCTACTTGATAACATAGATGACCTTGAACACCTATTAATCTTTAGAATGCTTATCTACCTGGGACTTAGGAAAGGTGAACTCCTTGCCCTCCATTGGGATAACATCAACCTAAAAGAAAAGACCCTTGACATCAAATACACCCTCTCTCGTGATGAATTTTGTAAAATCATACGAACATCACCCAAGACCAAAAACAGCATAGCAACCCTAAGCCTTGACGATGAAACCGTCAGGCTCCTAAAGCACTATAAAAGATTTATAAACAGTATAATAGTCTTCCCAAATACAAAAGGCGATTATATGAACCCTTCAAACCTAAACATCCTGTTAAAAAAATACCTCAAGAAAGCAGGATTACCTGACATAAGAGTTCACGACCTTAGACACACTACAGCAAGCCTTTTATTTGCAAGCGGTGCAAGCATGAAAGAAGTACAAAGTATCTTAAGACATTCAAACATCCAAACTACCATGAACATCTATGCCCATATCAGTGAAGATAATAAAAAAGAGACAATGACAAATTTTGCAAAATACCTTGAAAGTTAAAATTAAAAACGGTAGTCACCATTTACCCGTGACTACCACTTGGCTACCACAACACAACAAACGTTGAAATTTACAGGCTAAAATATTCTAATCATTAATATTATACTTTTTATGTCCCTTAAAGACTTCTACTTGATCAGGATTGATACCTTTAGCTAGAGCCACATTTTTAGTAGAAAGGCTTCCGTAAATTTTAGCTCCGGTTTTTTTGGCAATGTAGGGATCGTCTATAACATGATCATAGTGAGTGTGAGAAATAAAAATAGCCCTTAGTTTTTTAATCTTATGCCTGTCAAATATTTCATCTATCAGTTTTCGATCGCTATATACATTTTTAAATAAGTAGTCTATCATAGACGATCTGGTAAAATTTGCATCAAAAAGAACCTGACCCTTTCCATCGTCAAACAAGAGAGTGGTAGTCCCGAAACTTGTGATTTTCATAAATCCTCCAAGAATAATAATTGTTTCTTATTATAAGCTACCCAATAATTAAAATAAGCTTTAAATTAAGAGCAAATAAAATTTTTTAATCTGATGAAAACTGTTATATAATGTAATGGACTTTAAATAATAAAGAGGTATAAAATGAATTTAGTATTATATTTTACAGGAACAGGAAACTGCCTTCACTGTGCAAAGATGATAAGTGAAAAAATAGAAGATACAGAAATTATTCGTTTGGATATAAAGACAGACCTTAAAAATTTACAAGAAAAGCTGGACTTGGCAAGTAAGGTTGGGATAATCTTACCTGTTTATGCAGGAACCCTTCCATACCTGGCAAGAGATATTTTAGAAAGATTAAAATTTAATCCTGCTTGCTACCTCTACTCCATCTCTACTTGTGCAGGCTCAGATATGTCCTTTCACTACGACCTTAATGAAATAGTAAATAAGAATTCAAAAAGATCAATCGATAAGAGCTTTACCATGATTTATCCGTCAAACTTCCAGACAAACATGGCTCCTAAGGACGAAGATGCAGTTAGACAAATCATTCAAAAGGCAAAGGCAGATATGCAAAGAGTAATAGGAGAAATAAAATCAGAAGCTAAGAAAGAAGTAAAGTCTAAAAAATTTATGTCTTCGCTTGCAGGTATGTCCTTAAAACTTGCCGTAAAAAAAGACAGGGACAGAAATTTTTATGCAGATGAATCTTGTATAAGCTGCTCCATGTGTGCTAAGGCTTGTCCTGTAGCAAATATAACAATGAAAGATGGTAAACCTCAGTGGCACAATAATTGTGAAGCCTGTATGGCCTGCATAGGAATCTGCCCTCCAAAGGCTATCCAGTACAAGGAAAAGACAAAAACTTGGGGTAGGTACCTCAATCCTGAAATAGATAAAAAGGAACTATTTATAGAAGAATAAAATATTTTAGATTAAGACTAAGTCTATAAAATCAAAAGACCGGAGTAGGGATAAACCTGACTCCGGTACTTTAGATTTTATATTTTAATATAATTTTGCCCCTGCTGGGATTCTAGGACTTAGCATCAAAAGGTTAAGTCTTTCTTCTCCTTCTTCATCATGGATAGCTGAAAGCAGCATACCTTCTGAATCAATACCCATCATTTTTCTTGGTGGCAGGTTACAGATTGCAAGCAAGGTCTTTCCGATTAAAGACTCTGCATCATAGTAATTTTTAATTCCACTTAGGATAATTCTATCTTTTTCTGACCCGTCATCTAAAGTAAACTTCAAAAGTTTTTTAGATTTAGGAACTTCTTCGCAGTTTATAACTTTTACAGCTCTGAAATCGCCCTTTGAGAAAGTTTCAAAGTCAATCATATCTTCAAAAAGTGGTTCAACATTTACCTTTGAAAAGTCAATTTCTTCAAATTCTTCTTCTATCTTTTCAATCTTTCTTTCAGCTTGACCTTTTTCTTCACCTATAGGTTTCATTGTAGGGAATAAAAGTACATCTCTTATTGATTGAGTATCTGTTAAAAACATTACAAGCCTATCTATCCCTATGCCTAGTCCACCTGTAGGAGGAAGTCCTATTTCAAGAGCGTTTAGGAAGTCGTAGTCCATCATTTGGGCTTCATCGTCGCCCTTTTTCCTTGCTTCAACTTGCTTTTCAAATCTTTCTCTTTGGTCGATCGGATTATTTAATTCACTGAAGGCGTTGGCAATTTCCTTACCGCAGACGAAGGCTTCAAATCTATGAGTGTAACGTGGATCTTCGGGATCTCTCTTTGCAAGAGGGCTTACTTCAACCGGATGACCTGTTACAAAGGTTGGTTGAACAAGTTTATCTTCACAGAAGTGTTCAAAAGTTTCATTGATGACCTGACCTCTTGTCATATCATCTTTAATTTCTACTCCCTTTTCCTTCGCTATCTTTCTCGCATCTTCATCGCTTTCAATCTCAGCAAAGTCTATATCTGCATATTTTTTGATTGCATCAACCATGCTTATTCTTTCCCAACCGGGAGCAAAGTCTATTTCTACCCCGTCAAAGACTACCTTGCTTGTACCGTTTACGCTTTGGCAAACTGAAGATATAAGGTCTTCTGTAAGGTCCATCATGTCTTCGTAGTCAGCATAGGCTTGGTACATTTCTATTGATGTAAATTCAGGGTTGTGAGTGTGATCCATGCCTTCATTCCTAAACATCCTACCCATTTCATAAACTTTTTCAAATCCACCTACTATAAGTCTCTTCAGGTAAAGTTCGTTAGCTATTCTAAGATACATATCGATGTTTAATGAATTGTGGTGAGTTATAAATGGCTTGGCATTTGCCCCACCTGCTATGGTATTTAAGATAGGAGTTTCTACTTCTAAAAATCCCTTATCGTCAAGGTACTTTCTGACTGCTGAAATTATTTGTGATCTCTTTACAAATACATCCTTTATTTCCGGATTCATTATAAGGTCGACATATCTTTGGCGATACTTTAGGTCAGGGTCCTTAAGTCCGTGCCACTTTTCAGGAAGGATTTGAAGGGACTTTGACAGTAAGGTAACTGTTTTTGAACGTAAGCTTACTTCTCCTGCTTGAGTTTTAAATATGCTACCTTCTACCCCTACTATATCTCCTATGTCCAGGTCTTTTACCTTAGCATATCCTTCTTCCCCTATTTCATCTATCTTGTTAAAAAGTTGAATTCTATCTGTAGAGTCTTGAAGATCCATAAAGGAAACTTTACCGTGACCTCTCTTTGCCATTATTCTTCCGGCAAGTCTGACAGTCTTTCCTTCGTATTTATCAAAGTTTTCTTGAATGTCTTTGGCGAAAGTTCTGTCAGAGAAATTTTCAATTATATATGGATTCTCATTATTGTCAATTAGATCTTGAAGTTTTTGATGACGTATTTGTAATAGCTCGTTTAAATTTTCCATTTTAACCTCTTTTTACTTCTTTTATCTGAATTTCAATTGGGCCTCTAGGTGAATTTATAGTTCCTTTTTCTCCTTCTTTTAAAGATAGTAAAGCCTTACCTGTAGGTGATTCATTTGATATCCTGCCGGCAAAAGGATCTGCTTCAGCAGTACCTACTATTTTGTAAGTGAATTCTTTTCCTGTTTCAAGATTTGTATAAGTTACAGTAGATCCTAGACTTACCTTGCCTGATGCTGTATTGTCATCTTCTATAACCTTGGCATTAAGTACAAGATTTTCAAGGTATTGAATTCTTTCTTCTACTTGGGCTTGCTCATTTTTGGCTTCATCGTATTCGGCGTTTTCTGATAAGTCTCCGAATCCTCTGGCTATCTTTATTTTTTCTGCTATTTCTGTTCTTTTAGTTGTTTTTAAAAACTCAAGTTCTTCCTTGTGTTGATCTAAACCTTCTTGAGTTAATAAAAATTCCTTTTCTTCCATTTATCTTATCTCCTTGTTTATTTATACATATTTATATACTATTACAATATTCCATAAAATATCAAGCATTTTTAAAATCATCCAGGACTTGAAATATTTCTTCGAGGTCATTTAGGTGATTAATTTCATCCTTTACCTTGGACGAATTTTTAAGTCCCTTTAAGTACCAGTTGACATGTTTTCTCATCTCAGGTATTGCCCTTCTCTCTCCTATAAGCTCTACTTTTAAGCTGTAGTGCTCTTTTATAAGCTCTACCAATTCCTCCACACTCCTATTTTCGTTTTCGGAAAATACAAAGGGGTTGTGGAGGGCTCCTCTTGCTATCAGGACTCCATCACAATTTGTATAAGCTTTTACCTCTTCAATATCTTTTTTTGTAAACACATCTCCGTTAGCTATAACCGGAATATCTACACTCTCAACTAATTTTTTTATACAGGACCAATCAGCCTTTCCCTTATAAAACATCTCCCTGGTTCTTGCATGAAGGCAGACAAAGGAGACTCCTTCCTCTTGGCATATCTGAGCAAGGTCGATGTAATTTATGCTATCATCATTCATTCCAAGTCTAAACTTCACAGACACCGGTATTTTGGAATTTGAAACGCAGGCCTTTATAACTTCTCTTGCCCTTTTAAGGTCTGTCATTAGTGCACTTCCGTCCCCGTTTTTTACAATCTTGGGAGCAGGACAGCCCATGTTTATATCAAGAGATTTAAAGGTTTCATACTCGTTTAACTTTTTTACAGCCGCCTCCATTATTTGAGGATCATGGCCGAATATCTGAACAGATGTATTTTTTTCCCTGGGATCTACCCTCAGCATCTCTAAAGTCTTTCTGTCATTATAAACTATTCCACTGGAGCTTATCATTTCAGTGTAACATAGACCTGCCCCCAGCCTTCCTGCTATTATCCTGAATGAAGGGTCTGTGATCCCGGCAAGAGGGGCTAGATAAAGGTCTTTATCAAGCTTTAATTTTTCTTCTACTATCATAATTATCTATTTAAGTCGTTTATTATTTTTAAACCTTCCAGGGTAAGCATCTTGTCTATCTTCTTAATGTATCTTGAGCTTTGCATTATAAGCTTGGAAAAACCACCTGTAGCAATTATATTAACATCACTTTCACTCTTTTGTTTTTCCTTAAGCATTCCTTCAATAAGGTAATCTACAAGGCCTATATAACCATTTACAAGACCTGACTGCATAGATTGCTCAGTCGTAGTTCCTATAAAAGACTCAGGCTTTTCAAGCTCAATCTTAGGTAACTTTGCAGTTTTAGAAAAGAGGGCTTGAGCCGCTATGCCCAGCCCCGGAGCTATAGCTCCGCCCAGGTACTCCCCATTTTCATTGATATAGTCAAAGGATATCGCTGTACCGATGTCGACAACAAGAGATGCCCCCTTGTAAATATTAAAGGCTGCCACGCAGTTAATAAGCCTGTCAACTCCAACTTCCTCAGGATTGGTGTACTTATTAGCTATTCCTATATAAGTATCTGAATCGACAATCATCGGCTTTATTTTGAAGTAGCGGCTCATAGCCCTTACTATAGTTGATGTTAAATCAGGAACTACAGATCCTATAATTATCTGACCTACATTATCATCTTTTATGTTGGAGTAGGCTAATACCTGCTTAAACAAAAGACCATATTCGTCACTTGTCTTATTTTTATCTGTGGATATTCTCCACTCAAAAACCAAGTTTTCGTCATTAAATACTCCGAAAACTATATTGGTATTTCCTATATCTATCGCTAATAACATAATAGCCCCTAGTAATTTATCTTCACAAAAATACCCATATTGCAAGCTGAAAACAACTTACAATATGGAAATAATTTTGATTTATTCTTTTTTAAGAAAGGCAGCTGTAGATATCTTGGATATCGTAAAGCTTATAATTTTCTTTTGAAATGTAAGTTTCCATCTCATCGTGAATTTCTCTAATTTCTTCCATTTTAGGATTTATAGAGTATTGATGAAATTCTGCCTTATCTTTGATAGTTTCAAAGTCTGACTTTTCAAGCATATCTTCCAAACTTGCTTTTTCTCTAAGAAGGCTGTCAAGTAAATTTTCAAGCCTGTCATTTCTGTATACAAATGAATCTATCTTTGAATTATTTATCACAAGATAATTATCTGAAATTTGCTTAATAGCTGCCGGTATTATCCACTTATTAAGCATGTATATCAAAGTCTTTGCTTCAGTCCTGTGAGTTTTTATTACATTTTCCAAAGAAATCTCATACATAGCTTCTATTTCAGCCTTAGTATAGATTTTAGAGTAAGCTTCTATATTTTCAGGTTCAATCAAAGCTTCTATTGATTCGAAAAAGTTATAGTAGCACTTAAGTCCTCTAGCTGCAGCTTCCTTCCTCCAAACTTCTGTATAGTTATCGTTGTGGTATAAGATCCTTCCATGCTTATCTAAAATGCCTTTGATTTCATTGATTATAGCTTGGTCAAGGTCAGCTCCTTCAAGGTCCTTAAGTTTTTCATAGACTCTTGATATAGCCTGTGCAAAGTAGATGTTAAGAGCTATATTTACATCGCTTGCACTCTTTGAAGAACCAAGCATCCTAAATTCAAATTTGTTTCCTGTGTAGGCAAATGGGCTTGTCCTGTTTCGATCTGTCATATTCTTTTGAACAAGGTTTACATTTTGAATATTTAATGACGGATGCTCTATAAAGCACCTGTCTTCATCCTTACATGTAATGTTATGAAAGACTTCTTCTATGTCATCTCCCAGGTCTATAGAAATAATTGCAGGCGGAGCTTCAAGCCCTCCAAGTCTGTAGTCATTAGATGTATCTGATGAAGCATACCTTAACATCCCTTGTCCCTTGTCAACAGCTTCAACTAAGCAGGCTGTAAACAATAGGAATACCTTGTCATCTTCCATCTTGCCGATCGGCTCGAATACATTTCTTCCGTAGTTTGTAACCAGGGAATAGTTGTTGTGCTTTCCTGACCCGTTTATTCCCTTGAATGGCTTTTCATGCAGAAGGCAAACAAGACCGTGTTTCTTAGCAGTTGTACATATTATTTCCATAACCAGGTGGTTGTTGTCGACTGCTATATTGGCATTTTCAAAAAGCACTGCTATTTCAAATTGGTTAGGAGCGGCTTCATTGTGTTCAGTCTTTGCATATATGCCGAGTTTGTAAAGTTGATCATTTACATCATCATAAAATTCAATAATTCTTTGAGGAATGGATCCGAAATAGTGATCTGTAGTTTCCTGATCCTTAGGAGCTTGGTGACCAATAAGAGTTCTCCCTGTATTTACTAGATCTAAACGATTTTCATAAATTTTCTTGTCAATAAGGAAAAATTCCTGTTCCAATCCAAGCTTTACCTTCATCCTGTAACACTTATCATCGGATATCTTATTATAAAGCAAGGTAGCCTTGTCAGATAGTTCATCCAAACTGTTTAATAGAGGAAGTTTTTTATCTAACTTTTTACCATCATAGGATACAAAAATTGAAGGTATGTAAAATACGTGGTCTATTATAAAGGCATAAGATGTAACATCCCAATAAGTATATCCTCTGGCTTCGAAGGTAGACCTCATAGATCCTGTAGGGAAAGATGAGGCATCCGGTTCTCCTTTTATAAGTTCCTTAGCTGAAAATCTGTCAATAGGTTTGTTATCATAGGTTCTGTCTAAAAAGGCTTCGTGTTTTTTTGCAGTCTTGCCGTTTAGCGGTTGGAACCAATGTGTATAGTGAGTTGCTCCTCTTTCCATAGCCCATTCTTTCATTGCATGAGCAATAAGATCAGCGGTTTCCATGTCAAGAAGTTCTTCTTTTCTTGTAGCATTTTTCCACTTTAAATATATTGGGTAAGGCAGTGACTTTTTCATTTGCCTTTTGCCAAATGTATCAATGCCGAAATTTTCTAAATTATTTTGCATGAGTCCCCCTATAATTAAAAAAAATTGGCCATTCATAGAATCGCCAATTATGAAACAAATTCACTGTTTTCACCATTATATTGTCTAAGCTTTTATTTGTCAAGCTCTCAAATGCAACTATTTTTTCTTCTTAGACTTGAAAGATTTTATAATTTTTTGCATCTGACCTATGTCTTCTACCTTTACCGGAATGAGCATATATGAGCTTTTATTTAAAGACTTTATTTCAATTTCAAGTCCGCCGTTTACCCTGTCAAATTGCCACTTTTTTATTTCTTCATAAAGTACCATCTTTCCATTAAAATATATTCCATATTCGCTAAATATTATCTTTTCAGTAACCAGGTATAGGAATACTCCTCCCATAAAAATGTAGATAAGAGATATCATTTGTCTTGTTTGGATAATATTTACTACTCCCAGCACGATAAGGGCAGCTGATGCAATTATCATAATAGTTCTTGGCTTTTGACTGAAAGTATCTAAGACCTTCCCAACCCTGCTCTTTACAGTTACTACCTTGTACAATTGTATGACAGTGTAAATCAGTATAAAGATATATATAATATTTAAGACTGTTTCCATATATTACTCACCCTCCGTATCTTTTGGACTATCGTCTTCTATTTCATAAGGTATATTTTCCTTTAAATCCTCATTGTTTTTTATATCCTTAGCTTCCTTTAAGTCCTTCTTACTTACATACTTTTGAAAAATGTCTTCAAATTCATCTTTATGAATTGTTTCCTTTTCTAAAAGAACTTCTGCAAGCTTGTGTAAAAGATCAAAATTATCGGACAATAATTTTAAGGCAAGCTCATAGGCTTGATCGATAAGATTTCTAACCTCCCGGTCAATTTCATAGGCAAGTCTATCGGAATAAGCCTTAGCCTTTCCTATTTCCTGACCTAAAAATACTTCTGAATCATCTCCTGTTTCATAGGCAAGAGGGCCTAGTCTGTCAGTCATCCCGTACTTAGTCACCATAGCTCTTGCAAGTTTTGTCGCCCTTTCTATATCGTTTGATGCTCCTGTAGATATGTCATCAAGGGCAAGTTTTTCCGCGGCTCTTCCTCCCAAAAGTGATGCAAGTTCGTTATTCATCTGCATCTTTGTCATAAAGCTTACATCTTCTTTAGGAATATAGGCAGTAAAGCCTCCCGCTTGTCCTCTCGGAATTATGGTTATCATATTTATGATATCTCCAAAAGGTAACAGTCTGGACACTATGGCATGGCCTGCCTCATGATAAGCTGTAAGAATTCTCTCCCTTTCTATGACCTTGTGAGACTTCTTTTCAGGTCCTGCCAAAACTTTTATGTTTGCCTCTTTAAAGGTGTTTTGGTCAATAAGCTCTCTTCCTGATCTTGCTGTCAGAAGAGCTGCTTCATTTGTTAAATTTTCCAAGTCTGCAGGCGAAAAACCTGTAGTTGTCTTTGCAATATCATCAAGCTTTACGTCCGGTGCCAACTTTTTGTTTTTGGTGTGGACTTTTAAGATTTCTTCTCTTTCACTCACATCAGGAAGACCTACTCGGATGTTTCTGTCAAACCTGCCCGGTCTAAGTAATGCCGGGTCAAGGATGTCGGGCCTGTTGGTAGCTGCCATAACTATGATGCCTTCATTTTTTCCAAAACCGTCCATTTCAACTAGAAGTTGGTTTAGGGTTTGTTCTCTTTCGTCATGGCCACCGCCCAGTCCTGCCCCCCTCTTTCTACCTACTGCATCTATTTCATCTATGAAGATAATGCAAGGAGCATTTTTCTTGGCCTGATCAAATAAGTCCCTGACTCTGGAAGCTCCGACTCCGACATAAAGTTCCACAAAGTCTGAACCGGATATGCTGAAGAAGGCTACTCCCGCTTCTCCTGCAACGGCTCTTGAAAGGTAGGTCTTTCCTGTTCCCGGAGGACCTACCAGGAGGATACCCTTAGGAATTCTCGCTCCCAATCTCGTATATTTTGATGGATTTTTCAAAAAATCCACCACTTCCATCAGCTCTTCCTTTTCTTCCTTTAATCCTGCTACATCTTTAAATTTAACTTTGGTATCTTGCGTATTTAACTTGGCTGTTGACTTGCCGAAGTTCATAGCTGCAGACCCGCCTCCGTTATTTGCCTGATTTCTTGATAAGAGGAAGTACCAGAAAATTCCAAATATTAAAAAGCTTATAAGAATTGGCAGGATATTAGAAAGAACAGAGCCTTCCTTCACAACCTCGGTGCTTACTTTGATCTTGTTACTTTCTACAGGTGCTTTTAAGTAGTCTCGGTAAAAAGTCTCCTCCATTCCCTTGGGAAGGTCGAATACAAAAGAAGTCTTTTCATCTTTTAGGAGACCTGTCACCTGATTATCCCTTATGAGGATTTCTTTGACCTTATCATTTTCTATGCTGTCGACCATTTGGTTAAAGCTAAATTTTTCAGTTTTTAAAAAATTACTTTGAAAGGCAAAAATTGCCGCAAAGATCAGAACAGGTACCAGGTAGATAAGCAAAGATTTAGTATTTTTTTTCAATATTTACTACTCCTTTTCATAAACTTCTCTCTTTAGAATGCAAATGCTGTCAAGATTTCTATACTTTTGAGAATAATCCATCCCATATCCTATTACAAATTCATCAGGTATATCAAAGCCTACATAGTCTATATTTACATCAACGGTTCTTCTCGCAGGTTTATTTAAAAGGCTTACGATACGGACAGACTTTGCCCCTCTGTTTTTTATATCTTCCTGTAAGTATTTTAGGGTATTACCTGTGTCAACTATATCCTCAACTATAAGAATATCCCTGTCCCTGGCGTCTATATCCATATCCTTTATTATGTTTACCTTTCCGCTGGAAACTGTTCCATCTCCATAGCTTGAAGCCTTGATAAAGTCTATTGTAAGGTCTAATTCCATATTTAAAACCAGCTGACTCATAAAGATGACTGACCCATTTAAAACTCCCACAACTACAAGATCCTTACTATCCTTGTAGTCATCTGAAATTTTCTCTGCCAGTTCTTTAATTTTTTCGTTTATTTCATCGCTACTTATCAATACTTTTTCTATAATCTTGCTGTCACTTTTCATAATGCACCTCTATACATAAAATTTTATCGGTATTCTCATCTACCATATAAAGATTGGACCTTCTAAGCCCTATAATCGCATATATTTCCCTTTCATCACAAAGGATAGGATAATAGTCTCTCTTGTAGGCCTCTACCTTCTTGTCTATAAATATCTTCTTAAGCTTTTTATGAGCCTTATCCGATATGCTCATCTCGTCGCCGTTTTTCCTGCTCCTGAGCTTTAGCTTATTATCTAAGATTTTCGCATCAAAATAGATCATATTTTTCTTAGAGAAAAATTCTTGCCTTTCTACGACATAAGAATTTATCAAAAACTCGTTCATCCTTAAAGTCCCAAGCTTAAAATCAAACTCATAGCTTACCGGCAAAGGCTCTTTATCGGTAACTAATACTTTATCATAAGTTTTTAAAAATACATAGTCTCTAAAGTAATACTTCTTGCCCGGATCTGCCTTAAAAATATCCAAAAGATCGACTACGTATTTATAGCTTATATCCTTAGAGCTTTTATAGAGGTCAATTAGCAACTTTCTTATTATATTTTTCCTGACCTCTACCGGTTCTTTGTTAAAGGCATCAGTGCCTATCTCGTAAGCTCTTTCTTTTTTCCTTACCAGAGATTGGTACTTTTCATCCATATAAGTTTCAATGATTTTTTTATTATCACTTAGAATTCTTATAGTATTGGCTATTGTCTTCTCTATATTTGGATTGAAATTATTTTTTATATAGGGAACCAGGTCAAGTCTTATCTTATTTCGATTAAAATCTTTGGAAAAATTTGTTTCATCTATTACATACTCAAAGCCCTTAGCATCAAGGTAGGCTAGGATTTCTTGCTTGCTTATATTCAAAAGCGGTCTTATTATCCGATTGTTCTTGTAGTCCATGGCTGTCAAACCGTCCAAACCACTGCCCCTAAAGAGATTCATAAAGAAAGTTTCCACCTGATCATTCATATGGTGAGCTACAGCTATCTTGTCATAAGAAAGCTTTTCTAAAAGCTCCTTAAAGTATCCATATCTTAATTTTCTACCGGCATCTTCGATAGAAAGAGAATTTTCTCCTGCATATTTTTTCATATCAAAGTTTTCAGTATAAAAATCACATTCGTATTTTTCAGCTAAGCTTTTTGAAAAGTCTTGGTCTCTTTTAGCAGTGTCCCTATACATATGATTTACATGACAGCAGGAGATTTCTATATTCATCTCATCTCTTATAGCTACAAGTAAGAGTAAGAGAAATACAGAGTCAGGGCCACCTGAAAGGCCAAGGATAATCTTGTCATTTTTTTCTATTAACTTGTTTTCATATATAGTTTTCTTTGCTTTTTCAATAATATCCATAATAATAACAAAAAAGCCGCTTAAAGCGGCTATAATTAATATCTACGTTTTTTCTTATTTCTTTTATTATTTCTTTGCCTAATTGAATCCAGTCTTTCGTTGCTTTGTTTTAAAAACTTTGCCATTATCTCATCAAATTCAGAAGAAGTGCTCTCATTATTTGAAGAGTTGAAATTTTGATATTCTACAGGCTTTTCTACAGGTTTTTCCAGGCATTCTTTTATAGATAGGCTTATCTTACCGTCTTCATTGCTTAAAATCTTACACTTAACTTCTTGATCAACTTCCAAAAAGTTTTCGACCTTATCTACATATTGATTTGAAATTTGAGATATATGTACCAAACCGCTGGTTCCCGGTTCGATTTCAACAAAGGCACCGAATTTTGTTATCCCTGTAACTTTACCTTCTACAATATCGCCAACTGAAACACTCATTTAATAAAACATCCTCCTAAAATAATCTGAAGTTTATTATATGGCATATATATATCATTGTCAATCATCAATCGCCAAGGCTCGGCTGAATTACCCCCTGTCTGGACTTTTGGGATAAGTCTTTGACAATTATTTCATCAGGCTCTATCATGCCGAGTTTTTCCCTTGCAATCTTTTCTATTATTTCAGGATTATTGCTGTCAGCTTTTTCCTTGCTCAACTTTTCTATCTCTTGATCAAGCTTTTGTTCTGAAACTACCTGCTCTTCTTGGATATCCCTAAGCTGATTTATTTTAGCCTGCTGACCTATCAGAATAGATAACAAGTATATAATAAGACCTATTGCTAAAAAGCTTATAAGATATTTTGTTCTATTAAGTTTTTTTATCTGTCTAAGTTTCTCCCTTTGGCCTTTAGTCCGCAATTAACTCATACATCCTTTCTGCATCGTCCTTTTTAGGGTTAGGAATTATTTCTTTAACTAAGGCATTTATCGATGAATTTGCAAAGGATACTGTAATCTTGTCCCCTGCCTTTACTTCATCTCCGGCCTTGGCAACCTTTCCGTTAATTTGGACTCTTCCTGCCTCACAAGCCTGCTTTGCTACAGTCCTTCTCTTTATAAGTCTTGAGTCCTTTAAAAATTTATCCAATCTCATTTATATCCTTATCCTTGTACCTATCTTTTAAAATATTCAATAAATCATCATTATCAGCTTTTCCATTTATTATCCTATCATCTTCTATTAAAATAGAAGCCCTTATCTCGGAATCCTCATAGTAGGCATAAATTTCCAGTTCCTCCATATCATCAGCCATTAGGTGATAGTCAATGAAAAAGATATTTTTTAAAAATTCCTTGGTCTTAGCCCTGACCTTATAGACCCCGTTTAAGTTTGTATCATAATCAAATTCAAACTTAATGTCCCTTATGTCATTAACTTGTATATCGGAATGTATATTATCTTCGTATAAGCTTGCGGTCTTTAAATCTGATGAAGCGTAATTTTTTACAAGCTCTTCGTTTGAAGTAAATAAAATTACATCTTCATAGGCTCTTTCGAGCTTTCTAAGGGCCAAATCATAAATATTTGTCTCTTCGAGAGTAAAATCATCCAAGCTCACTATAAGGTCTGCATCCTCTTTAAGATCGAGCTCGGACAAGATATGATCAAGCTCTACTCCGCTTTCTTGGCTAACTATGGCCACCTTTACTCCCTTTCTCTTTAAGCCCTTTACAAGTTGACTCATGTACTTAAAGTCATCCAGGCTATCAAAATCTATTATAAGACTATTCATCTAAAACACCTCTTAAAAGATATCTCTTTAGTATCAATTTTAACCCATAAGGCTCTTATTTTCCAGCTTTTAAGGCATATTTTTAAGCCTATCTTACAACCACGTTTTGCCTACCCAAAAGTTTTTCCAAGCCTTCTAAAAAGTCATCTCCAAGACCTACCCTGTAGTCATCATTCATGATATATTTTTTTCCTTCTCTTTCGATGTATATGATTACTTGCTTGTCGCCGTCCGCTTCCAGGAGAATTTTTTTAACTTTTTCAAGTACTTCCTTGTCATTTTTTTTAGGAATTTTAAGGTAGAGGGTAGGATCTTTTTTTCTTATATCTTCTATCTTCCTGCAATCATTTAAAATAAGTTTGGGTGCCTCATCTTCTACAATATTTAACCTTCCACTAAGTAAAAGAATATTGTCCTCTACAAATTCCTTGCCGTAGAGGTCATATTTTTGCGGAAAAACTACTATTTCCATATCTCCAAAGAGATCTTCAAAGCTTACAAATTCCATTATCTGCTGCTTCTTAGTTATTTTTTTGCTTACAGACTGGACTATCCCTATTACACTGACATTTTTATTGTCAAATTTCTTTTCGTTGTAGTCCTGGTCTTCGGTCAGGTCTGAAGTCATAAAGGTTGAATATTTTTTTATGACCTCTTGGTAAGGCTCTAAGGGATGGTCTGACAGGTAAATGCCGAGGACTTCTTTTTCCCTTTTTAAGAGCTCAGCCTTTGGAAATTCTTCATCATCGCCTATTTTTTCGTCAACTTTTTCATCTAGGACCATGTCAAACAAGCTTGCTTGACCCGGCACATTTTTCCTGGCTCCGGATTGAACTGAATCTATCACAGATTCATAATTAAGCATCAATCCCTTCCTTGTTTCCCCAAGAGAGGAAAAGGCTCCTGCCTTTATAAGGGACTCGATAGCTCTCTTGTTAAGAGAAGAGCTATCCATATTATACATTCTCTCCACAAAATCCCTGAAGGACTTGTACTTGCCAGCCTTATTTCTCGACATTACTAAGTTATTTATGAGGTTAGAGCCTACATTTTTTATCGCCATAAGTCCGAACCTTATCTTATCGCCTTCTACACTGAACTTAGAAGTTGAGTAATTTATATCAGGAGATAAGATTTCTATGCCTAGCCTCTTACACTCTGCTATATAAAGGGATACCTGGCTTGTATTTTGCATAACAGATGAAAGCAGGGCTGCCATAAATTCTACAGGATAGTAAACCTTTAGCCAGGCTGTCCTGACAGATACCAAGGAATAGGCTGCGGAGTGAGACTTATTAAAGGCGTACTTAGCAAAGTCGATCATCAAATCATATATTTGATTTGCTACATCTTCTCCGACTCCCCTTCTTATAGCTCCTTCTATAAGGATATTGCCGTCAGTATCCTCTTCTCCGTAGATAAATTTTTGCCTACCTGCCTCCATTACCTCCATCTTTTTCTTGCTCATAGCCCTTCTCAGGTTATCCGCTTCACCCAAGCTAAAGCCCGCTACCTTTTGAACTATCTGCATTACCTGTTCCTGGTAGACTATAGTCCCGTAGGTCGGCTTTAGAATATCTTCAAGCAAGGGGTGAAGGTAGGTCACCTTTTCCTGATTGTGCTTATTTTTTATGTACTGAGGGATTTCATTCATGGGACCGGGTCTGAAAAGAGCATTTGCCGCTATCAAGTCGTCAAATCTTTCAGGCCTAAGTTCCTTTAAAAAGTTCCTCATTCCCTTGGATTCAAATTGGAAAATTCCCAGAGTCTGTGCCTTATTGTAGATGGAAAGAACATTTTTGTCGTTGACTTCACTTCCGTCAAATTTAACATCTACTTCCCTGTTTTCCTTGATTAACTTTATGGAGTCGCTTATTACTGTAAGAGTCCTTAGGCCTAAAAAGTCCATTTTTAAAAGGCCCAGCTCTTCAAGCTCAGTCATATTAAACTGAGTTATGACAGCATCCTTGTTTACAGCCAGGGGAACATATTCAACTATCGGAGCCTTTGATATTACTACCCCTGCTGCGTGAGTTGAGGTGTGTCTTGGAAGACCTTCCACCCTTCTTGCTATATCTATAAGCTTTCGAGCTGTCTCATTTGAAGTGTAAAGATCCTGTAACTCACTTGAAACTTCTAAGGCCTTGTCTATGGTCATGTGGAGGGTATTCGGAATTTTCTTGGCTGTATCATCGACCAGCTTGTAATCTAAGTCAAGTACCCTGCCCACATCTCTGATGGCATTTCTTGCAGCCATAGTACCGAAGGTAACTATCTGAGCGACCTTGTCCTTGCCGTACTTTTTAGTTACGTAGTCTATAACCTCTTCTCGTCTTTCATAGCAGAAGTCTATATCTATATCCGGCATGGACACTCTTTCCGGATTTAAAAATCTTTCGAAGAGAAGGTCGTACTTTAAGGGGTCAATATCTGTGATGTCCAGGCAGTAGCTTACTATTGACCCTGCAGCCGATCCCCTTCCGGGTCCGACAGGAATCCCCTGTCCCTTGGCAAATTTTATAAAATCACAAACTATTAAAAAGTAGTCGACATAGCCCATGTCCTTAATTACAGAAAGCTCATAGTCACATCTCTCTCTTGCCTCTTCATTTTCATCACCATACTTTTCTTCAAGTCCCTTATAAACCATCTCCTGTAAGTAAGAAAAATTAGTGTAATTTTGTGGAATTGCAAAGTAAGGCAGGTGGAGGTTACCAAACTCAAGGTCTACCTGACACCTATCGGCTATCTTCTTTGTGTTTTCTATAGCTTCCGGATTATCTCTAAAGAGAGCCTTCATTTGCTCTTCGCTTCTTAGGAAAAATTCTCCCGGAACATAGGAAAGCTTATTTTCTTCGTCAAGTTTTTTCCCTGTTTGGATGCAAATTAAAATGTTGTGAATCTTGTAGTCATCTTTTTCTATGTAATGGACATCATTTGTAGCAACCAAACCCAGACCTTCTTCTTCGGCAATCTTTGGAAGATATTGAACAACGGCCCTGTCACGATCAGTTCCATGGTCCTGTAGCTCCAAGAAAAAGTTATCCTTGCCGAAAATATCCTTGTACTCCCCAGCAGTTTCTCTTGCCCTGTCGTAACCATACCTTATCAGATTTTCCTGAACTTCCCCCTTAAGGCAGGCTGATAGGGCGATTATTCCGTCTGCATAGGTTCTTAAAACATTTTTATCAACTCTCGGCTTGTAGTAAAAGCCTTCAGTATAGCCAAGAGATACTATCTTCATCAAGTTTTTATAGCCCTCTTGATTTTCAGCTAAGAGGACAAGGTGGTTGTAAAATTTGTTTTCAGGATTTTTTTCTCTGAAATCTCCATTTGTTACATATATTTCACAGCCTATTATGGGCTTTATTCCTCTTTTCTTGCATTCCTTGTAAAATTTAACTACACCGAACATATTGCCATGGTCGGTGATTGCTATCGCCTTCATTCCAAGTTCATTTGCCTTGTCTAAAAGCTCTTCTATAGGGCAAAATCCGTCTAGCAAGCTGTATTCGGTGTGTAAATGTAAGTGTGTAAAAGTATCTATCATTCTTATCTCTTTCATATTAAAAGGGAATTGATTTCCAATTCCCTATATTTCTTCTGCAATTTTTTTTAACTTGTTTAACCTGTAATTGACCTGTGATTTGGTCAAGGGCGGATCCATACTTTCACCTAACTCCTTTAAAGACATATCAGGATTTTTTATCCTGACTTCTGCCAAGTCCAAGAGATCCTTATCCAGATTTTCAATTCCTATTCTTTTATCAATCTTTTCTATAATGAGCCTTTGATTAAAGGAAGCATCTATCGTCTTGTTTAAGTTCGCCGTTTCAAAGTTTACCCTTCTGTTTACATTATTCTTAATGTCTTTCATCGCCCTGATGTCTTCAAACCTCAAGACACTGTTATAAGCCTTTATAAGGGCCAAAAAGTCTGAGATCATCTCCGCTTCCTTTATATAAAAGACAAAGAAGTCATTTCTTTGAAAAACATTTCCCTTTATCCCATAAGCCTCTGAAATTTCTTCAACTTGCAAGCAGGAGGCTTCATTCTTCATAGATATCTCAAGTTGATACCTTTTATTAGGATCGTGGGTGTAGCCTGTCCCTAAAAAAGCCCCCATAAGGTAGGCTTTCTTTTTCTCATCACTATCAAGCAGGTCTTCTTTAACCCTGGAATTGGATTCAAAGGGACTGGGACTTAGGTCCAAATCCTTAAATACCTCATTTATATTTTCAAAATCAACCAAGACTTCAAAGATTTTCTTTTTTCTAAGATTATTACTTTGACTAACCCTGATGTCACACTCATATGAATAAATATTTTTTATCCTGGTATAGATCCACCTTGCCACAGGATTACTTTCAGTCTTAAAGATTAAGGCATTTCCTCTTGTCCTGTAAGTGATTGTCCCTATAGTTCTGGCAAGGGCACAAAGGGCTGCGATTGACTCATCCCTATTAAGGGCAAGGCCTAAAAGCTCCATTTTTATATCAGATGAAAATGACATTTTTAGACCTCTTTATCATAAAAATCCCTGGTCATTTTGATCATATTTTTTTCAGCACTATGCTTTAAATATCTGATTGCCCGATCAAATTCTATAAATTCTCCTGATGCAAATCCTTCTTCTCTTTGTGGGATAATAGTGGTTTCATTTGTCTTCATGTAATAATAATGAACGGTTTTTAATACTTTTTCGCCACTCGCCTTCTTGTAATTATACTTTACGTATCCTATATATTTAATTATCTCAGCGTTTAATCCTGACTCTTCTTTTACTTCCCTAAGAGCAGTATCTTCAAATTCTTCCCCTTCTTCTCTTCTACCTTTTGGAAGAACCCATTCACCACGGAATTTCTTAAGCACAGCCACTTTTCCTTTGTTTACCACTACCCCACCTGCACTTACTTCTTCCATAGAACCTCCTATTTAAAATTATCAATAACTAATGATATTATAACCCTAATAATAAAGATTTAAAAGTAGACTGAAATCAGCTACGCCTTTGAGTTTTTAGTAAAAGAGCTTTGTTTATGTTAAAATAAAGGCGTAAAGATTAGTATTTTTTTGAAAGGTGTATTATGGAAGATCATAATAAATTCAAAGATTTTGTGGACAAAGCTATCGATAGCGATAACTTTAAAAGTATATCCGATAAAATTTCAAATACCCTTATCTCGGTAGTCGACCTGTCAAGGTCAGGCCTTGATAAGTTGAGTAACAAACTAAGTCGAAATAGAACTTACCTTCCTGCAAATAAAAATCCTGACCTGGTAAATCAGGACGTCAAAAAAGCCAAAAATTTTAAGTGGTTAAGAAACGTAAGTGGGATTTTGACTTTTTTTATGTTTATAAGTTTTCTAGTATGCATCTTTGAGCCAATATTCCCTGAAGATATAATAGTTACCTTTTTGTTTACCCTAGCCTTTTTAGCCCTAACCTTTTATGGACATGTCAAATACAAGTTGGCTTTGAGATTTTACCGTTACAGGGAAGAAATAGGAAATTCCAGAGTCATAAATGTAGATGACTTTGCCTCCGCTGTAGGCATAAGCAAGGAAAAGTGTGTAGCTGATTTAAGGCAACTTATCCAAAAGGGATACTTTCCTCAGGCAAGGCTGGTAAAAGGTGGAAATATATTTTTGCTGGACAGGCAGGCCTACCATGCCTATAAGGACTACTATGTAAATAAGGCTGATGAATTTGTCGAAGAAGATAAAAAGGAAGAGCTGAGCAACTCAACCGACCTTGATTCTCTGGACTCTTATATCAAAAAAATAGACGACCAAGCAGCTAAGATAAAAAATCAGTCTTTTAAGGACCAAGTTTTAAGGCTAAAAACTTACCTTCTATCTTTAAGGACCAAGTTTGAGAAAAATTCCTTAAAAGATTTAGGGCTTGAAAAATTTATAGACTACTACATTCCGACATCTATAAAACTTATAGATTCCTACATAAATTTTGAAAAGAGCGAGCTGGAATTTGAAAATGTCAATGCATCAATGGTTGAGATAGAAAAATCTATCAAAACTATAAACTCAGCCTTTATAAGCGTACTTGAAGATAGTTACACGGAAGCAATTATAGATGTAAATTCAGAAATAGAAGTTATGGATACAATTTTAAGACAAGACGGTCTTTTAGATGAAGATAATATTTACAAAAAGCTTGAAGGGGATGATTAGGGATGGAAAGCAATGATAACAAGATAAAATTAACCTTGGATGTGGGCGAAGAAGAACCCGCCTTAAATTTTTCAGCTGAAAATTTAAAGACTCCGGACTATCAAAAGGATGAAATAAAGCTAAGTGATGAAGAGCAAAAGATGGTTGATGACTTTGTAAAACAGATCGATCTTAATAATTCGAATGTAATTTTACAATACGGTGTCGGAGCACAAAAGAAGATAGCCAATTTTTCAGAAAAAACTCTAAGTTCTGTAAAGACAAAGGACTTAGGAGAGATAGGCGACCTCCTATCTTCAGTTGTTGTAGACCTCAAGTCCTTTGATGCAGATGAACAAGCAGGTGGGATAAAAGGCTTTTTTAAAAGGTCAACTACAAAGATAGATAAGCTGAAGTCAGACTACCAAAAGGTCGAAAAAAATGTAGATGATGTGGCTAAGTTATTGGAAAATCATCAAATTACCTTGATGAAAGATATATCCATCTTAGATCAGATGTACGAATTAAATGAACAATACTTCAAAGAACTCTCCATGTATATCCTGGCAGGTAAGAAAAAGATAGACCGGGTGAGAAATGTAGATCTGCCACAGCTTATAAGAGAAGCTGAAGACTCTAACAATTCCATGGCAAGTCAAAGAGTAAATGACCAAAGAGACCTTCTAAACAGGTTTGAGAAAAAAATCCATGACCTTGAACTTACAAGGATGGTCAGCTTGCAGATGGCTCCTCAGATAAGGATGATGCAATCTTCTGATGCTGTAATGGTAGAAAAAATTCAGTCAACCTTGGTAAACACTATACCAATCTGGAAAAATCAGATGGTCTTAGCTCTCGGTGCTCATCACACTTCCCAAGCCATAAAGGCTGAAAGAGAGGTCTCCGATCTGACTAATAAGTTGCTTAGGAAAAACGCCGACATTTTAAAAATGAACTCTGTAGAAACTGCTAAGGCAACTGAGAAAGGACTGGTAGACATCGACACTATCAAATACTTAAACGATCAATTGATATCTGCCCTTACAGAGGTCAAAGATATTCAAATTCAAGGTCAAAAGAATAGGGATAAGGCTAGTGAAGAGCTTTTAGACATGGAAAGAAATTTAAAGAGCCAACTTTTAGATATAGCTAAAAATGAGTAGAAAAAAGGCATATGCTTCCCTCTTGGGAGTATATGCCTTTTATACTTTTCTGTTTAATTCTTGACTTAGGTTTGCGGTGAGCTCTTGGATTTTTTGGTCAGCCTCTTCAAAAAGGTCTAACAATCTTTCTCCTGCCTTTGTAAGATGAGATCCTCCCCCGTTAGCTCCTCCAACTTCGCTCTTTATCAAGGAAGTCCCCAAGCTCTTCTCACTGTTTTTTATTATGTTAAAGGCCTTGCTGTAACTCATATTTAAATTTTTAGCAGCCTTGTTTAAGGAGTTTGTAGTTTTTATCTCCCTTAAAAGCAGGTAGTTACCCTTGCCGAAAAATTTATCTCCCTCATCTGTATCAAACCAAATTTTATAATCTATTTTCATGATCGGAATTTAACCTTTCTTCAAGCCTCATAATCCAGCCCGGCTTAAGAGTTTCGAAATCATCATATATAGCAAGTATCTTATCAATTTCGTCTGTTATATCAGCATTAGGATCAGAAAAATACTTGTTTGAGATGATATCTTCTATGGTATAAATAGCTAAAATTCGGTAAAAAAGTCTCGGTATCTTATCTGAAAAATATCCCCTTAAAATAGCATATTTTAAAAGAAGTAGGTCATCATCGACATTAAAACTTCTAAATTCATAAAAAGGATCGGTAAAACTTGTGGCATTTTCAGTGTCAATAAAAAAAGATAAGTCCTTACCTATTTTTATATTATCCAATCTATTGAAATTTAAAATTTTGCCTTCCTGCCTGTCTTCCAAGACGTACTTATTTTCATTTAAAAAGTCAAAAACAATATATGCCCTTTCAGACTTAAAAGGAGACATATTGTAGTTATAAGTAAAGAGGTTTATCCTGTTATTCATAAGCTTATCCCACAGACTCTTATCACATAGATTTTTATTATGAAACTTGTAAATAAACTCCCCTATCCTCTTGCCTACCTCGATAATTTGATCATCGGAAAGCTCTTCTTTAAAGTCTTTGGGACTTTCGCTGATCAGGTATGAGCCATCTTCTCTATCTTCAAAGTAAAAATCTATCCTATAACTATCATCTATGTCTTTTAGGTCATCATATTCTTTCTTTTTGTAGTCAGCCAAGGCCAAGCCATCCTTATCAAGTTTGATAAGTCTGTATAAAGAACTTGTATCACCGGCAATAATAGAATTTAAATCTTGTCTAATGATTGAAATATCCTTGTCTTTAAAAAATTTAAAATCTTTTAAATCCAATATATCACCCACCTTGTATATTTATCCTTCCAACTTTTCTATGAATTTTATTAATTTATCAAGATTTTCTTCTTCATTTTCTCCGTCAATTCTGACTGTTATTTCTGTCCCCTTTGAAATTCCCAAAGCCATAACATTAAAGATTGACTTAGCATTTGCAACCTTGTCTTCCTTTACAAGCTCTACACTTCCATCAAAGTCCTTTACAAATTGAACCAAAGATGCAGCAGGTCTTGCATGAAGCCCGCTTTCATTATTTACACTAACTTTTCCTTCAACCATATTTCCTCCACTAATTTAATTTTTTTACAGTATCTCTCTTCATTATTTGGGAACCTAAAACTATCTCATCTGTCATCTTTTGATCTTCCTGCAAAATCTTTACAAGAGACCTCATCGAAATTGCCCCTATATCATAATAAGGAACCTGAACAGTTGTAAGAGTAGGTCTATATATACTTGTCATAGGAAAATCCCCGAACCCTGTAACCGATATCTTGTCGGGAACCTTAAGGTTATTGTCATAGCAATAGTTTAAAAATCCTATCGCCTGGCTATCTGTCCTAAAACAAACACAGGTAACTCCTTTTTTTTCCGAAAGCTTGATTACCTTTTCCCCTACCTCGTAACCATCTTCTACATTAGCTCCTCCAACCTCAATAATATAAGGCTTTAGTCCAAATTTTTCAAGAGCTTTTTTATAACCTAAAAGCTTTTGCCTTTCTGTTTCCAAGTCTGTATCATCTTTTATAAATAAAATCTTCTCATGTCCCAGTCCGCTTAAGTACTCTACCAAATTGTAAAAGGCTTCTTCATAATCTACCCTTACAGTCCTGTAGTCTTTGAGCTTAGAAAAACGACCCAATTGGATATAAGGGATACCTTGGTCTCTCAACTTAAAAATAACTTCCGGGTTAATGTTTTCAGAAATTAAAATTATCCCCTCTACCTGCTTACTGAACATAAATTCTATGATCTTCTTTTCCTGGTCCAAATCTCCATATGTAGATGATAGGAGGATATCATACTTGTACATCCTACCGATCTCCTCAACACCCCTTACAATTTGAGCCATATAAGATATTCCTATGTCCTCAACTACAACTCCTATAAGGTTAGATCTCTTCATTACAAGAGATCTTGCAAGCTCATTAGGCTTGAAGTCAAGCTTTTTAATAGCATCTTCGACCTTCCTGCGTGACTCCGGACTTACAGGCTTTGAATCATTCATAACTCTTGAAACAGTAGAAATCGAAACTCCTGCAAGCTTGGCAACATCTTTAATAGTAGGTGCACTCATAGTATCTCACTCCTTTTCTTAAATATTAAACTCTATCTTAGAAAATAATTTATTTTCCCAATATAAAATTTATTTTTTCTATAAGAAATCGTTTTACCTATATGTTAAAAAATAAACTTATAAAAATTTATACCTGCCCACTTGTAGAATAGGATATCATTATAGGGAGATTAATTCAATAATTAATTATTTAATCTCTAAATAAATTAATTAAAAACTTCATTGCCGTTGAAAGCTATAGGGCCTTGACCCGAAAGCTTAGCTACAATTGATTTTTCTCCTAAATAAAAGGTGTTATATCCTTAACTTCCTTTAAAAACTTCTTAGCCTTTTCCAAGGTTGAGTTTTCGCAAAGGTATTCAATTCCCTTAGGTGTTATCTCGCAATCACGAAGTTTATATTTCAGATAGTTATCATCAGCTACCCTTACATTACTTAAGCCTGTTATATATCCGCTTTCAACCATATCGGCAACAATATATGTCCAATATTTTCGGTTTATGTCAAACAAAACCCCGTCATACATAAGATACTCGGGCTCTATAGCTTCACCGCTTTTTAACTTCGTATATAGATAAGCCAATATCTTATAAACTATTACAAAATAGTCATCTTTTGCCATAATTCCTCCCACTAAAAAAGCACTGCCTATCTTAGACAATGCTTTTATTTTGATATTTAATTTTTTTACTAAAAAACCACCCTTGGGTGGCCTCGTGGTCGACGATATTACATATCGTTTAAACGTTAATTCGATATCACGAGTATACAGCGTATCTCTACCTGCAATGTAATTATACCATTAAAAATCTTAACCGCCATATTTAAAAAATCTTTCCAAATGTGCAAGTCCGGCATCTGGATAATCTTTAAAAGTTTTGCTCTTTTCAAAAACTCTTTTTATTTCATATAACCATCTTTTCTTAAAAAAACCAAGTTCTTCAGTTGGTTCATGAGTTTCGTAAAATTCTCTAATTTCCTTTAATTCTATATCATCATACTTATTGCTTTTAAGTATGCCTTTTTCATATAGCGTTATGTTTGCTTTGAATCTCAATTCAGCAAATTCTTTTTCTCCCACCAATTTATCTAATTCTTCATCGCTAAGTGTCTGTTTTGTAAATTCTCTATCCACTGCTGATTTTAAATCTTTAATTAATTTATAATATTCATCATCCATTTCCCCTGCTTTGTTTATTCTTTCAATTTCATCATAAGTTAATTCAAGGTGTTTAGGTTCATTCTTCATCAATAATTTCCACCTCCAGCTCTTTTTCATTTTGTTTTAATATCCTGTATTTTTGACCTCTGTGTAGTAAAAATTCTTTTTCATCAGGAAAATCTGAATTACCGTCAAGATAATAACCTTTAGTATTTTTATTTGCATAAATTTTTATAAAATGACCGTCACCGAAAATATCTGAAGAATCCAAATATATCGATGTGCTTTTATATGAATCGATATTGTCTGACTCTAACCACCAAGCAAATTCATGTTCACCTACACCCCTGTGCAAAATTAAATCTTCACTAAGGGTGTTTTTTGATAGCATATTGTCTATATTTTTTATATGACTTTTTATCGTTTTTAAATCAGCAGGCTTTGCGTTTTTTAAAACTCCTCGCAAGTATTTATTTATATTATTATATCCTTCACCCGAATATTCCATAATACTTTCTCTTTCATCTTCTGAAATACTCTTCCAGATCTCATTGCTTTTCTTATCAAGTGCTTTTTCTATTTTGTCATCAGCGTCTTTGTAGCTTACTTCTTTTCTATCCCTATCAACCACATACTTGGTAACTTCCTGAGTGTCTTTATCTTCGTCAAACTCTTTTAAGTATTCCTTGGTATGGGCATTTCTCGGTTTTTTCCCGGGATGATAGTCTATTACATAGCACCTACAAGACCTGTGCCGTCTCCAAACGTCATTTCCTGTAGCCTTAACCTCATTGTAAAAGTAAGTACCCGCCAAGCTCCTACACCACTTACAGGCATTATATAAAGCCATTCTCTTTACT
>JAXFOR010000015.1:0-13151 GCA_034180305.1 Finegoldia sp. | reverse complement strand
GCTCTTGTCCTCTTTTTTGGCTTGTATGGAAGATAAATATCTTCAACTTCTGTTAACTTTTGGGCATCTTCAAGTTCTTTTTCTATTTGATCTGTAAGCTTTCCCTGTCCTTCAATACTCTTTCTTACCTCAGCCTTTCTTGCTTCCAAATTTCTTAAATAAGAAAGTCTGTCATTTAAGTCCCTGATTTTTTCATCAGTCAAATTTCCGGTAACTTCCTTCCTATATCTGGCTATAAAAGGAACAGTATTTCCCTCATCCAATAAATTAACAGTCTTTACTACATTGTCATAATTAATCTCTAAGTCTTCACTTATCTTCTTTAATATATCCATTAGTCATCCTCTAAAATATTATTACTAGTCTTTTATTTTATCATGAATATATTTTTTTATCTAATCTACGCACATTTATCTAATGACTAATTCGGTAAAAAATAAAAAGCAAGGATAAGATAAATCGTCCTTGCTTTTTATCAGTGATAAGATTTGATATTAGTTTTCTTCCTCATCTTTAAGTTTCTTTAAATAATAGATTGTGAAAAAGATTGAAAAAAATATAGCTTCCGGTCCCCACAAGAAAAAGTTTATAAAGTAATCATCTCTAACAAATGAAATATTTTTTACAGGAGCCCATAAGAGGACACTTGGGATAGTGTATATAAATAGCAATATTTTTAGCCAAATTTTAAGATTTGAATAGGAAATAAGAACAGAAAATCCTATTATAAAGACTATTGCTATAATCCAATTTAGTAAACTCACAATATAGGCTCCTCTTGAACTCGACTTTTCAAAATCCTGCCAGAGGATAATTTGTAATATCTTTTTCATTTCCCCTCCCGTCCTAATCATATCCCTTTTTTCAATATATTTACAGCTTAATTCAATGAAATAAAGTTTTGCTTATAAAAATTCAAATAAAAATTTCAAAATCAAAAGTAATCTATATCGGTAACAGATATTTGATAATCCTAAAATCAAAAATCTACTATTAATGAACTAAATGAATAAATCTATTAATATTAGATAAAACATTCTAATTTCGCTTCTTATATTTTTACAACTTTAGTATATCTTTTTAGGGATTCTTCATCATATTGATGGATAACTTCAACTATAGTTTTGTCCGAATTTAACAAAATATCATCAATAATTTCTCTATTTGACTTATCTAAGTTTGATTTTATTTCATCTGCTAATATTAGTTTCTTATCGTGATAAATTGACCTTGAAATTTCAATTCTTTGCTTTTCACCACCTGATATATTGTGATTGTTAAGATCACTTTCTTGTAATTTATTCAATTTTAATTGATTGATTATATACAGTTTATTTTGATTAAAATTTTCACTCATAGAAATATTTTCTTTCAATTTCATATTAAATACATAACTTTCCTGAGAAATATAGCTTGTAAAACTTCTTACTTCTCGCATATTCAATCTTTTACCATTAAATAGAATTTCTCCTGACTTTGGTTTTTCATAACCAAACAACAAATTTAAAAGAGTAGATTTACCACTACCACTATCCCCTATAATGGCTATCTTATCACCATTATTTATAGTCAAATTAAAATCTTTGAAAATTTGTTTCTTTCCATATGAAAAAGATATGTTATTTAACTTTATTGGAAATACATTATCAACCCTTACTTCCTCAGTTACCTTATATGAATCATCTTTATTTATTCTTTTGTATTTATCTAGCAAAAATTTTGATGAAGATCTTGTATTTATATAATACGCCATTTCTTGAAATTGATATCCTATATTATAACTTACTAAATATATAGCTATAAACTTGCTTGAATCAATACTTCCTCTAAATGCTAGAAAGCCGCCTAATATCAATGGAATAGTAGAACATACTATATCAACAAAATTAATTACTATATTATTTTTTGTTCTACGCTTCTCATATTCTTTATACTGATCTACGTCTTTTCTTAAAAGTTTTAAATAAATTTTAATGAAGAAATCAAATTTGCCATAAGATTTTATTACTTTGCATCCCATCCTAAAATCTTCTAAACATTCTACAAAATCCTTATCTGTTTTCGCCAACTTTTCAGAACCAGTATTTAACTTTTTACTTCCATATTTGCTCAATAATGCAGGTATGCTATAAGAAACTATAAACAAAAGTCCCAATAATAAATTTTTATATAATGCATATATTATTGATACAGAAGTAAATCCTATAGATGAGATTAGTATCACTGTCGGTTCAATGTAATTATTTTCTATTTGCACAGAGTCTTTCTCTATTGAAGATAATACTTCATCTTTGTTAAATTCTTCACTTTTTAAAAATTTGTAAAATATTTTTGATTTAAAACTATATCTAAACTCAGCTATTATTTTTGAATAATAATATCTTTTTCCTGATAAGCCAAGTAATAAAATTAAATTTGAGACTATGCCAAATATAAGAGCTCTAAACAAATAATTTACATTCCTAACTTCGAAGCTTTCTACTATAAGGCTAACTATAACAGGATTTATTAAAGCTTCAATCCAAGTCAAAATTATGGAGATATAGTATAGACTTAAGCTTTTCTTTGAGACATTGTTTTTAAGCATATAATCACCCCTAATATTAAGGAAAAATTTTTGATAAATATAATCTCCCACAACTATTTTATCACTTATTTTCCTTGTAAATTTAATAGTTCTCTCATATATATGTGTATAAAAAAATAGTGCAAGATAGGAATTACTTCCTTCTCTTACACTATTTGTCTGTTTGAGTTAGGTAGGCATTCATAAACATATCCAAGTCTCCATCCAAGACCTTTTCCACATTAGGATTTTCTACTCCCGTCCTGTGGTCTTTTACTAAGGTGTAGGGTTGGTAGACATAGGATCTGATTTGTGATCCCCAGGCTATTTGATTGTACTTTCCCTGGATGTCTTCTATTTTTTCTCTGTGTTCTTCTTCTTTTATGGCTATAAGCTTTGCGATGAGCATATCCATAGCGTACTTCTTATTTGTAATTTGAGATCTTTCGCTTTGACACTGAGCTACTACTCCTGTAGGTAGGTGGGTTATCCTGACAGCGGAATCAGTCATATTTACGTGTTGTCCTCCTGCTCCTGATGCCCTATAGGTGTCAATCCTCAAATCTTTTTCATCTATTTCAATTTCATCGACATCTTCTACTTCGGGATATACATCAACTGACGCAAAGGAGGTGTGCCTTCTGTTTTGTTGGTCAAAGGGTGAAATTCTGACAAGCCTATGGACTCCCTTTTCACTTTTTAAAAATCCATAGGAATAATTTCCCTTTATCATTAGGGTGACAGATTTTATGCCGCCTTCTGTATCCTGATTGTATTCTGTTATTTGGTACTTATATCCCTTGTTGGTAATCCACCTTGTATACATCCTTAAAAGCATTTCCGCCCAGTCTTGTGCCTCAGTTCCACCGGCACCGGCATGGATTGATAAGATAGTGTTGTTTTTATCATACTCCCCGTTTAAGAGAGTCTTAACTTTAAAAGACTTGCTCTCTCTTTCGAGGTCTCCTAAAATATTTTCTATCTCATCGCTATATTCATCAGTTTCTTCTTCCTTTGCTACTTCTATTGTCACCATGACTTCATCAAGTTTTTCTTCCAAATCTTCATATTCGTCAAGGTCCTCTTTAATAGCATTTATCCGGTCAAAGGTTTCCTGAGCCTTTGTTGAATCATCCCAAAAGCCTTCTGCTATTGTCTTGTCTTCTAAGACTTTTTTATCTCGCTTTAACTTATCTAAGTCAAAGAGACTCCTTTATCTCTGAGAGATCATCTTGAATATCTTTTATTCTTTCATTTATTGAAAATAAATCCATAAGCTTCCACTCCTTTATTCAATAATAAAAAAATGAGACCGGCTCTCACCGGTCATCGGTTTTTATTTATTTGTATCTTCCATGGCAGTTCTTATATTTCTTTCCGCTTCCACATGGACATGGATCGTTTCTTCCTATTTTCTTTCCCTTTACTATAGGGTTTAATTTCTTAGGTTCTTCTTCAGATCTTGCTTGATCGCTACCACCGGATTCGCCTGTTTCTCTTGTTACTCTAATTCTGTGCATTTCTTCAACAGGTCTTACGTTAAACATACCTCTTACAGTATCTTCCTTTATTGAATGGTTCATATCTTCGAACATTTCAAAACCTTCAGTGTTGTAAGCTCTTACAGGGTCTTGTTGCCCATAAGCACGAAGGCCTATACCTTGACGTAATTGATCCATCGCGTCTATATGATCCATCCACTTTCTATCTACAACCATAAGAAGGATAACACGTTCAACTTCTCTGAACTTTTCCTTGCCTATTTGGTCTTCTTTTTCTTGATAAATTTCTAAGGCCTTGTCTGTAATATACTTTTTAAAGCTTTCTGGTGTATAATTTTTGATATTTGATAAGTCCAAGCTTCCTTCAGGTAAGAAAGTATTGAGGTAAGTAATCAAAGGTTCCATTTCCCATTCATCAGGGTTTTTAGAAGTACAGTAAGTTTCTACAGCATTTTCAATTACAGTTTTTATCATATCTATAATTGAGTCATGCATATCTTCCCCATCAAGTACCTTGTCTCTTTCAGCATAGATTATCTTTCTTTGAGCATTCATTACGTCATCGTACTTTAATACATTCTTTCTAGTTGAGAAGTTGCTTGATTCGACCTTCTTTTGAGCTCTTTCCATCGCCTTTGACATTGCTTTCATATCAATAGGTTCATCTTCAGGGTAGTTTCTCTTTTCAGCAAATGTTTGTACAAATTCTCCACCAAAAAGTCTCATAAGATTGTCTTCAAGGGATGCATAAAATCTTGAAGTACCCGGGTCTCCTTGACGACCTGAACGACCTCTTAGCTGATTATCTATACGACGTGATTCATGTCTTTCAGTACCTATTATATAAAGTCCGCCTACATCTTTTACCTTTTCCTTGTTGGCATCTGTTTGTTTTTTATATTCAGCATAAAGCTTAGCGTAAGTTTCTCTCGCTTCTACAAGTTCAGGGTCTGTTGATGGGATAAAGGAATCAAGTGATTCAATTACATAGTCTTCATAACCCCTTCTCTTCATTTCATATTTAGCTAAGAAATCAGGATTACCACCTAGAAGTATATCGGTACCACGACCTGCCATGTTTGTAGCTATTGTAACCTTGTTAAGCATACCTGCTTGGGCAACTATAGCAGCTTCCTGTTCGTGCTTTTTAGCATTTAGGACTTCGTGTTCTATGCCTTCTTTTTTTAGCATATCTGATAATAATTCAGATACTTCTATAGATATAGTACCTACAAGGACAGGTTGTCCTGTTTCGTGAATTTTCTTTATTTCTTCTACGATTGCACGGTACTTTCCGCCCTTATTTATATAAACTGTATCTTTTCTGTCTTTTCTTAAAACAGGCTTATTAGTAGGTATTTCTACAACATCCATGTGATAAATTTCATTAAATTCATCTTCTTCTGTTTTAGCTGTACCTGTCATCCCGCTGATTTTGTTATACATTCTGAAGTAATTTTGGAAGGTAACTGTAGCTAAAGTTTTGGATTCGCTCTTTACATTTACATTTTCTTTAGCTTCTATGGCTTGGTGAAGACCATCTGAGTACCTTCTACCTTCCATGATACGACCTGTAAATTCATCTACTATAAGGATTTCATCATCTTTTACCACATAGTCTATGTCTTTTTTCATAGTATTGTTAGCCTTTAAGGCTTGATTGATGTGGTGAGCAAGTTCCATGTTATTAGGATCTGATATATTGGATATACCGAAATATTCTTCAGCCTTTTTATTTCCTTGCTCTGTAAGACTTGCAGTCTTTCTCTTTTCATCTACTACAAAATCTACAGTTTCTTCTTTAAATTCCCTATCAAATATATCAGGTTTATCTTCTTCCGGATCCATAATACGTCCAGTCAAAGTATTTACAAATTCATCTGCCTTGATATACATATCAGTAGATTCTTCACCTTGACCTGAAATTATAAGAGGAGTTCTCGCTTCATCTATAAGGATAGAGTCAACCTCATCTATTATTGCATAGTTAAGTCCACGTTGAACCTTATCTTTTTTGTAAATTACCATGTTGTCACGAAGGTAGTCGAAACCAAATTGGTTATTAGTTCCGTAAGTTATATCGCAGGCATAGTTTTCACGTCTTTCATCATTATTAAGTCCATAAACTATCACTCCGACTGACAAACCTAAAAATTCGTGGATTTTTCCCATCCATTCCTTATCTCTTTTTGCAAGGTAATCATTTACAGTTACTACATGGACTCCCTTACCTGTAAGGGCGTTAAGATAGGCAGGAAGAGTAGCTACTAAAGTTTTACCTTCTCCTGTTTTCATTTCAGCTATCCTACCTTGATGTAATACAATCCCCCCGATTAACTGAACACGATATTGTTTCATTCCTAATACTCTATAGGAAGCTTCCCTAACTACAGCAAAGGCTTCAGGTAAAATATCATCTAAGCTTTCTCCTTTTGAAAGCCTTTCCTTAAATTCTACAGTCTTATGCTTGAGCTCTTCGTCAGATAATTTTTGCATTGACTCATCCAGTTTTTCTATTTTGTCAACTATTGGATCTATTTTTTTAATTTCTCTTGATGAAGATCCGAATACAGATTGTAAAAACGCCATATAATTCCTCTTTCTCCTAAAATTTTATCTAAAACTATATCTATTTTAACACCTTGATTGTAGTTTTACAATAAAGTTAGTTTAACTTAAATCAAAATAGTTACACAACTCTACATTCTACCATAAGATTTAAAAATTTATTAAATTTAACACACATTTAATTAAAACAAAACAAATTTTTTAAGTCAATAATATTTTTAAAATAAAATTTTCCTTGTGGTATAATATATGAAATTGTACAGTTTATAACTGCCTATTAAAATATTTAAGAAATGGAGATTAGATATGTTTAGTCCTATAATAAAAATTTTTAAGTTTATTCTTATAATTTTAATTATATATCTGGCTCTTACTACTCTGCTTATAAATGTAATAATGCACAAAAAGTCAAAGATAGACTATGAGCTTGATATAAATAAGAAAAATGACCTTGTAAGTCTTATAGAAAGCCCGGATGATGCTATAAATATAAGACTAAATCTTCTTGATAAGGCTAAGGAAAGTATAGACATCTGCTACTATGACTTTGATACGTCAGACACTGCTACGGTTTTTTTCGATAAGATCTTTCAATGTGCAAATAAGGGGATAAAAGTTAGAATTCTTATAAATAAGATTACGAATTCTTTTGTATTTGGTGAAAAGTGGAGAAAGGAACTTCTTGCTGCTCATCCTAACATAGAATTGTACTACTACGGAAATTCACTTTTAAATTTTTACAAGCTTCAAGACAATCTTCATGACAAGGTTGTAGCTATAGACGATCAGTACCTTTTGGTAGGTGGAAGAAATGTATCTGATAGATTTTTTGTAGACGACCACAATACTGTTTTTGACCTCGACCTTGTAATAAAACGTAAGGGAAGTAGATCTGCTGTCGACGACTATAATGATTACTACCAGTCTCTTATAGACTTAGATTCAGTTAAAATGGTTGAAAATAAAAAGAAATATAGAAAAAAATTCGATGAAAATATGCAAAAGCTTGCAGAAGCAAGAAGTAAGATAAACTTTCAGGAAGAAAATATTTATGACAAGCTTACTTTTAGGGACGTTAATCTGTATTTTATTCACAATAATGCGGATCAATTTATAAAGGATCCCCTTATCTTTAACCACATCGGTAAGCTTGCAAAGAACAGTAAAAAGATAAGCTGGGTAAGTCCTTATATAGTATTTTCAAAACCTATCCAAAAGTCACTTGATATAAAAAACTGGCAGGCAGATGCAGACTTTATAACTAATAGTTCCCTATCTACTCCTAACTTCTTTGCCTTTTCAGCAACCTACCACTATGCTTCAAGCTTAAAAAAATGTGCAAACTTATACTCTTATATAGGAAAGGGAAGTCTGCACTCCAAGGCAATTCTTTTTGATGATAATTTAAGTGCTGTCGGAACTCTTAATCTGGATCCTAGAAGTGCCTTTTTATCTACTGAAACTATGACCTTTATTGAGGGGAAAGAATTTAACTCTGACCTTAGAAAATATGTAGGTTCTCTTGAAAAAGAAACGTGGGACCTAGCAGAAGAAAAAACTCCTCCTTTAAAGAAGGCCTTCCTTCTCATCCTTTCTTTAATAATGTTGATCTTTATACCATTGACATAGAGAAAAGCAAAAAATCCTGTTTAGCTGACCTTCAAAGATTTTACTTGAAGGTCACCGCATAAACAGGATTTTTCTATTAAATAATTTTTGATAAGAACTGTATAATTCTTTCTTCCTTAGGATTTTCGAAGAAGTCTTGAGGGTTATTTGATTCTTCAACTATATCTCCGTCATCCATAAATATTATTCTATTTGAAACCTTTTGAGCAAATCCCATTTCGTGAGTAACTACAACCATCGTCATCCCACCTTGGGCAAGTTCTGTCATCAGGTCTAAAACTTCTCCTACCATTTCCGGGTCTAAGGCTGATGTAGGTTCATCAAAAAGAATAATTTCAGGATTCATCATTAAGGACCTTACAATTGCTACCCTTTGTTTTTGTCCCCCTGATAATTGCCTTGGAAAAGCATCAGCCTTATCTTGTAGGCCTATCCTTGCCAAAAGTTCTTCTGCCTTTTGGTCAGCTTCACTCTGGCTTAACTTTTTCCTTTGAACAGGTGCTAAGGTTAAATTTTCTTTTATATTCAAATTTGAAAACAGGTTAAATTGTTGGAATACCATCCCCATATTTTCCCTAAGAAGATTTACATCAACTTTTTCATCATTAATTTTTTTATCGTGAAAATATATATTTCCTGATGTAGGTTTTTCCAAAAGGTTCATACACCTTAAGAGAGTTGACTTTCCTGAACCGGATGGTCCTATTATAGAAACTATATCCCCGTTATTAACTGTCATATTTATATCATGAAGAACTTCAAGATCTCCAAATGATTTTTTTAAATTTTCTATCTTAAGCATAGTCATAGTTCCTTTCTAACTTTTTAAATATTTGTTCCAAGACCAAAACTATTACTAAGTAGATTAAGGCAGCTGCGAAGTAAGGGATGGCAGCTTGGAAAGTTTTACTTATTATAATTGATGCCCCCCTAGTAAGATCTACCAATCCTATAAATCCACTTATAGATGTTTCCTTGAAAAGAGTTATTACTTCATTACCTAAAGCAGGTAGAGAAAATTTAAAGCCTTGAGGTAGAACTACCTTCTTTAATGTTTGCCAATATGAAAGGCCAAGAGACCTGGCTGCTTCCTTTTCTCCCTTATCTACAGCCTGTAAACCTCCCCTGAAAAGTTCTGACATATAAGCTGCTGAATTTAAGCCGAAGGCTATTATGGCAACTAACCTCAAATTATCCAGGTTAACTAAAAATACATTAAATAAAATCAAAAGTTGTATAGTTGTAGGTGTTCCCCTGATTATTGTTACAAAAAGTCCTGCCAGCTTATCAATAAACTTAAGGAAAAATCCCTTGGCAGACTTTAAGCTTGGATCTAATTCCTTAGCTGATGTCCTTATAATTGCAATTAAGATTCCCAGAACAAGGCCTATAATTAGGGCGAAAATTGTCACTATTATTGTAGTCTTCAAGCCTTCTAGTAGGTATGTATAGTTTTTACCGTTTATCAAGTTATTTTGGATCTTACCTATAATGCCACTGTATTGCTTACCTTCTTCTTCATCGCTTTGAGTATACTTAGCTATTATAGTATCTATAGTTCCGTCAGCCTTTAAAGCTTTTATAGCTTCATTAAAGTCATTTAAAAGAGCTTCGTTGCCCTTATTAACTGCTATGGCATAATCTTCTTCAGCATAAGGAGCATCTAAAAGAGTAAGGTCAGCATTTGCATCTGCAAACTTTACAGCTGTTTGGTCATCAAGTATGATACAGTCAAGCTTGCCGTTTTGTAAGGCTAAAACTGCATCTGAATACTTAGAGAAAGCTTGGACATTTTCTTCTCCAAAGTCATCTCTTGCAAACATATCTCCTGTAGTACCCAGTTGGGTTCCTATAGTTTTTCCCCTTATATCATCCAAAGTTTTTATTTCACTGTCTTTCTTTAACAGTACCCTTTGCTCACTTTTGGCATAAGGTTCAGTAAAGTTTACGCTTTTCTTTCTTTCTTCTGTTACAGTGAAACCTGACATACCACCGTCAAGCTTATTACTTTCGATAGAAGCTATTATGTTGTTAAACTCCATATCATGAAATTTAACTTCATAGCCCAAATATTCTGAGATAGCTGCCATTATATCGACATCTATTCCGACTATTTTATCACCTTCGTAGTATTCATATGGAGGAAAGTCTGCACTTGTACCCAGATCGATTACTCCATCATTAACTACTGAACTTGTCTCGCCTTTAGCGTAGGATTTGCCGAATCCTGTTAAAACTAAAAGCATGCAGATAAAAACTGCAAATATTTTCTTTTTATTTTTCATTTTCCTCTCCCAATTTTTCTTTTACATATTTTATTTGCCTCTTAACCTCACAAGGGGAAGGTCCACCTAGAGATTTTCGAGAATTAAGGCTTGTTTTTAAGTCAATAGCCCCATAAATATCATTTTCAAAAAGATCAGACTCTTCCTTGTAAGTATCCAAGTCCAAATCATCTAAGGTCTTTTCATCTTCCGTTGCCTTAGCTACAAGTCTTGCAGCTATATGGTGAGCATCTCTAAAGGCTAAACCCTTCTTTACTAAATAGTCTGCTATATCCGTCGCATTTAAGTAACCATACTTTGCAGCAGATAACATTCTTTTGTCATTAACCTTTAGAGTATCCATCATGCCTGTCATAACCATAAGGCAAATCTTTACTATATCTATGCTTTCAAAGATGGATTGCTTATCTTCCTGTAAGTCCTTTGAATAAGCTAAAGGTAGCCCCTTAACCATGATATAGGCTTGATTGATATTTCCTATAAGTCTGGCTGTCTTTCCTCTTATAAGTTCAGCCATATCAGGGTTTTTCTTTTGTGGCATTATAGAAGAACCTGTAGAAAACATATCATCTATTGTTACAAAATGATAAGGTTGAGATGACCATATTATAAGTTCTTCGGAAAGTCTTGACAGGTGAACTGCTATTATCCCTAGAACTGCCTGCATTTCCATAACATAATCTCTGTCGCTTACAGCGTCCATACTGTTTTGCATAATGGAATCAAATCCCATTAAGTCTGCCTCATAATTTCTATCTGTATCGTAACTTGTTCCCGCCAAGGCACAAGCTCCAAGAGGAGACTCTTTCATTCTTTTATTACAATCTTCAAGTCTGTCAATATCTCTTAGTCCCATCATGGCATAAGCCATAAGGTGGTGGGCAAAGCTTACAGGTTGAGCTGCCTGTAAGTGAGTATAGCCCGGCATTACTGTCTCAGTGTTTTCTTCAGCCTTTTTGACTAGAGCTTTAATAAAGTCCTTTAGTATATCTTGAATTTCATAAATTTCAGATCTTAGGCATAATTTCAAATCCGTAGTAACTTGGTCATTACGAGATCTTGCTGTGTGCATTTTCTTGCCGGCTTCTCCTATTCTTGAAGTAAGCTCCCCTTCTACAAAAGTATGGATATCTTCCTGAGCTAGGTCTACTTCAAGCTTTCCTTCTTTAAGATCTTTTTTTATTCCTTCAAGCCCTGTAATTATGGAGTCAACGTCTTCATCTGATAAGATCTTTTGCTTTGCCAGCATTTTAGAGTGGGCTATAGATCCGTCTATGTCCTCCATGACCATTCTCTTATCTATCTTTATAGAAGAATTGAATTCCTCTGCCTGCTTGTCAAGCTCTCCGCTTAACATTCCCTGCCATAACTTCATTTAAATCCCTCTTCTATTTATCTTCCTTATTTTTGTTTGCTTGAGCGAAAATTTTTGTACTTAAGCCGAATAAATTTATAAATCCTGTTGCATCGGAATGATCATATACATCATCTTCCTCAAAAGTAGCATAACCTTCGTTAAATAAAGAGTTAGGTGAAGTTAAACCTGCAGGTTGCATACTTGACTTATACAACTTAACTCCTACTGTACCGTTTACTGTTTCTTGGGTAGCATCTACAAAGGCATCCATAGCTTTCTTTAATGGACTTTCCCACTTGCCGTTATAAACTAATTCTGCATAGTCTAGGGCCATCTTTTGCTTAAATTGTAGAGTGTCATGATCAAGAGTAATAGTTTCCAATTTTTCGTGAGCGAAGTAAAGGATAGCTCCTGCAGGATTTTCATAAACTCCTCTTGATTTCATTCCTACAAGACGACTTTCAACCATGTCATCAATTCCTATACCATGCTTTGCTCCTATCTTGTTAAGCTTTTCAACTAAGTCTGTTGGAGATAATTTTTCACCGTTTACAGAAACCGGAATTCCCTTTTCAAAACCTATTTCTACAACTTCAGCTTCATCTGCTGCTTGTTCAGGTGCCTTAACCCAGTGAAGAATTTTTTCCAAGTTAGCTGTATTTGCAGGATCTTCCAAGTCTAATCCTTCATGTGATAAGTGCCATACATTTTCATCCATTGAGTAATCTTCATCTTTTCCATATTGAAGAGGAATGTTGTGTTCCTCTGCATACTTAGTTTCTTGACTACGAGATTTGATATCCCAGAATCTCCAAGGAGCTATAACCTTAATTTCAGGAGCCAATGCTGCTATAGTTACTTCAAATCTTACTTGGTCATTTCCCTTTCCTGTACAGCCATGGACTATTACGTCAGCCCCTTCTTTCTTAGCTATTTCAACTAATTTTTTAGCAATAAGAGGTCTAGCTGTTGCAGTTCCTAAAAGATAAATACCTTCATACTTTGCTCCTGCCTTTAAAGTAGGAAATACAAAGTCTTTTATATATTCTTCTTCTAATTTTACGTTATAGAATTTACTTGCTCCTGTGTTTAAAGCTTTTTCTTCTAAAGCTTTAGGATCTTTAACTTGTCCTAAATCTCCTGAAACACATATAACTTCTTCAACTCCTTGTTCTTGTAACCAAGCTAAGATTACAGAAGTATCCAACCCACCTGAGTAAGCCAATACTACTTTTTTTGCATTT
>JAXFOR010000004.1:0-76519 GCA_034180305.1 Finegoldia sp. | reverse complement strand
TAACTTAGCAAGTTCTGCTGCCAGCTTGTCTTTATCTTGTTCGTCTGCTGTGTTTTGCTTTTGAGCTTCTTGAAGAGCTTTTTGAAGGCTTGCTATTTGGTCTTGAAGTTTTTGTGTCTTATCTGCAAGGTCTTGGTTTTGTTTTTGCAGTTGGTCAACTAAGTCTTTGTTAGTTTGAAGGTCTTTATCCTTGCTTGCAAGTTCTTCTTGTAATTTATTATTTTGGTCTTGTAGACTTGCTTGATCAGCCTTCAGCTTTTCTATTTCTTCTTTTAACTTAGCTATTGTTTCTTCACTTGTAGGTTGGTCAGTTTTTTTACCGGCTAATTTAAATTTAACAGAACCTCCATATGAGCCATAAGCTTCCCCTTCAAACTTATCAGATGTTATCATAGCAAAGCTTGCGAAAGGAACATTTACAAATAGGTTTTCTTCTGCCAAGTCTTTTGGAAGGTCTATTACTATTTCCTTGTCATCATTTCTTGAGTAAATCTTTATGCCCTTGTCATTGTTTTCTTGGACTATCTTGTTGTATTTTTCTACTGAATCTCCGATTTCGAAATACTCGTAATCTTCTTCATTTAGGAGGGTATTTCCGTCTATCCTTATAGGGTTGGCATCTGCAAGTTTTATAACATTTTCTATTACATATTCAATCCTGTCATCTTTTTGCTTACTTTCGAGAATTATCCCATCCATCTCAGCTTCTTGTCTGTCAAATACTCCAAAGGCTGCATAATCTTCCCTCTTTATGTTTTCCTTTAGAGGTGACAGGTCTGTTATCTTGTTTAAGGATAAGTTTATTGTGCTTGCCTTGGTGTCTCCTATAGGACTGATGTCGGATATTTCATTATCATAAGCCATTATAGTGTCAAGTTTAGGCATATTTTTAAGGACTGATATGTCTTCTACGGAGTTTACAGCGAAGTTAAGCTCTACCATCTCAGTCATATTTTTAAGAGGACTGATGTCTGTCACCTTGTTTTTATAAAGGTATAGGGTTGAAAGATTTGTCAAATCCTCAAGAGGACTTATATCGGATATATTATTTCCCCTTAGGACAAGAACTTCTAAGTTTGTAAGATCTTTTAGAGGACTTAGGTCTTCTATATAAACTGTGTCTTGTAAATACAAACTTTGTAAGTTTTTCATATTAGCAAGTACACTGATGTCTTTTATGGCATTACCGCTGTCATCTGCTTTTTCATAAGGTCCTGTATAGACTCCATTTAGTTGGAGATCTTTTAGTAAAGGTTTGTTCCCTATTTGTGAGATGTCCTTAATAAAGTTGTCGCTAAGCCATAATTTTTCCAGATTTTCCAAGTCTTTTAAAGGACTTATGTCCGATATCTTATTGTGATGAAGAATTAGTTCCTTTAATGATGTCAGGCTCTTTAAAGGAGAAAGGTCTGATATTCGGTTTGTATCTGCTGTTAATTTTTCAAGGCCTGTAAGTTTTTCAATTCCTTGTAGGCTTTCGAGATTATTTGCTGATATATTAAGTTCTTTCAAGTTTTCCAAGTCAGCTATATAGGAAAGATCTTTTATATCATTTGCAGTAAGGTTAAGCACTTGGGCAAACTTAAAGTTTTTAACCAAGTCCATATCAGGAGCCTTCAGGTGAGAAAATTTTATATTTACTGCGTTTTTAGCCTTTTCCAACCCTCTTAGGCTTGTTGCCTTTAAATTATTGAAATTATCATCATAAAGAGGTCCTATCCAAAGGTTTTTTATATTTTCCATATCAGCGACAGTCGGATTGTAGCCTTCTTTTTTGTCCTTAGGCAAGACCTTTGTGGCATCATATAAATTTGTCGCATCAGTTAAAAGGTTAACTACTTCTTTTTTGATATTTTTATCTGCAAAATCTACGACTTCATTTTCATTTGATGAAGCTTTTATGTCGTAAACTAAAATTAATTCATTGTTTGAATTTATAAGATCAGGAAGGTTTTTGTCATAATAGTAGAACTTGTCATGTCCATATCCTTCTTCCCCTACTACAAGTTGGTCAGTGTCTGCAACTTTGTAGCCGATAAAGTCTACTCTGAAATCTCCCTTATCATCTATAAGAGGAAGGGTTTCGTAAAATACATTTGGAGGAAGGTTCTTGTAGGCCTTTATTTCTTTAGATTCTACTATGTCTTTCCCGTCTTTGTCCACGTGTCTTACCTTTAAGCTTATGAGATTATCCGCTAAGCTGTTAGTCTTAGCTGAGCCGTCATCTAAGACAGTTCCTGTAACTGTTACCTCTTGGTTAAAGTTTAGCTTATCCGGAGCAACTTCATACTCGAAAGTAACTCCCTTAGGAAAGCCTTCAAGACCGTCAGCCCGGTAACTGTTAGGCAAAATTACTTCCATTACCATATTGTTGCCTGAACCTGACATTCCGAAAGATTCACTGTCATTCATCCCATCCATCATAGTCATCATAACCCTGTCGGATGAATCGAAAACTGCATCGTGAATAGGTGACCAATAAACTCCGTTGTAGTCCTTAAGTCTTATCCTAGTCTTTGCAGAATCCAAATTTGTCCCGTAAATCCACACCAAAGTTTTTTTAGATTCTTGGCCGGTAGGCAAGTCAGTGTGGGTAATGTCCTTTTCATTATCTATAGGAGTACTATATGATTGAATTTGCATAAAAGATATATTCGCCTTGCTTGGGTCTTCTCCTTTGGCAAAGACTGCAAATACAGGTTTTTCAAACCTATTTTCAAGACTTGAAGACAAGTTTGAAAGATAAATATTTCCTCCATCTGTTGATATAAGAATTATATAAGTCTTTAATTTTTCACCTGTATTTGCAGGGGCAGTAAAGGTTATAGTCTTTTCATTAGAGTCCCCTTCCAACTTAAGGTCACTTATTAAATTATTTTCAGATTCTGTTTGATAAACTAGAGTTTTTTCTTTATTATTTTCCTGAATTTTTACTTTCAAGTCATCAGGCAAATTATATCCCTTTATCTTAAGACTGACCTTGCCCCCTTCAGGAGGATTTTGATAGCCTTCGATAAAATCTATATCAGTTACAAATGACCCATCCTTTTCTATAAAGCTTTTAAATTCCTTGTTAAGGCTACCGTTTACGTCCTTTAAAGATCTGGATGCTACTTCAAGCATAAGGTTTGTCTTTGCGCCAAAGACCTTATCAGCAAAGTTGATTTGTAAAACTTCCCCGTTGATGATTAGCTTATCTGCATCTCCTATACTTATATCTCCTTCATTAGAGCTTATCTTAAACCCGCTCTTTATAGAGCCTTCCTTAGCTTCAAAGATATCATGGTCAAATCTAACGATTAGGCTATCATCATTTACTGTGATAACTTCCTTAGGCTGCATAAGTTGAAGGTCGTCGACACTTCCTGAGGCTACTTGCTTAAATTCGACGCTCTTTTCCTGATCTGCAACTGTAACTATAAGCTTATAGCTTGTATCCTTGTCCACCTGTCCTATCTTTAACCTTGTTGATTGAATTGTGTTAGTTCCTGCAAGTCCTATAGGCATGATCTCTTCAGTTATAGGGACTTCTTCTCCGTCCTTAAAAAGTTTTAGTATTATGTCCTCAGCCTTTAAGTTTTCGCCCCTTATGCTTACCTTTTGTTCCCCACCTTCCAGTGGAAATTCCTGACTTGAGATAGTAAGGTCACTGAAGACCGCCTTGCTTTCTACTTGGGTTCCGGCCTTAACCTTAACTGTGGCACTTGGACTTTCCTGAAAGACCTTTTCTGATCCGGTAGAATTGAAGTTTATAGTATAAACTTGATCACTCGAAGTCTTATTTTCAGGAATCTGTATCTTAATTGTCTTCTTTGCCTTTTCTCCTTCTACATTATAGTCAAGCTTAACAATTTCTTTTCCTAGTTTGGCCTGAATTTTTACAAACTCAGAGCCAACCTTAGGTGATGTAAATACTTGAAAATCTACTTCTCCTCCAAGGCTTTCCAGTTCTTTATTGTATTCTACTCCATCAACCGGAAAAATTTCTGAATCCTGTAAATTTTCCTCCACACTTACTTCTTCCATCTCACCGACAGCTAAAGAATGAGTGTCAGGCGTAACAAAAGACAGACCCATGACAAGAGCCATAAGTCCACTAAAAAATCTCTTCACTTTAATCTCCCTTCAGTAATTAATTTGTATCCTTATCAAGTAACAAACAAGATTTGATAAAAAATACACAGTTTATTTATAGTTTATCATCTTATATATTTGTATTAAATTAGGAATTTATAATAATTTACAATATATCTCTCCTCTTTGATAAAAATTTCAATTAGAAAATCAAAAAAAGAGTCCGGTGTTTCCCGAACTCTCTTTTTGCAAAATGTCTGTAAATATCACAAAAATTTTAAACGAAATTAACTCGTTATACAAATATGGATGCTCTTTGAATTGCTGTTTCAGTATATCCTAATAATTCTGCTTGAACTAGTTTTCCATTACAAACGTCTATTATTAAATCTAATAATTCTTTTGCAGCTTCATCAATAGATTTATTATCAGTGATAATCTTACTTGCATCATAATCAATATTATCGGACATCATCTCATATATTTCACTATTTCCAGTAATTTTTACAACAGGTGCTATCGCATGACCTGTAGGTGTTCCTCTTCCTGTTGAGAATACAACTATTTGACATCCTCCTGCAATTATACCTCCAACTGAAGACGCATCATTGCCCGGAGTATCCATTATTACAAGCCCTTCTTTACCTTTTATTTGTTTTGAATAATCATAAATATTATTAATGCTTGTAGAACCACCTTTATGAATACATCCTAGCGATTTTTCTTCCAGAGTAGTAAGTCCTCCTTCTTTATTTCCCGGAGATGGATTTCCGTCACGAACGTCTAGCCCTGTATCCTCTTTTATTTTCTTTTCATAGGCTTTAATTGTTTCATATATTTTATCGTGGACTTCTTTGTTTTTTGCACGACGAGCCAAGATATGTTCAGCTCCAATAAATTCAGTGGTTTCGCAAAGAACAGAACTTCCACCTTCTTCAACCAGTAAATCGCTTACTTTCCCAATTACCGGATTAGCAGCAAGTCCTGAAGTTGAATCTGAACCACCACAATTAGTACCAAGTATTATTTCTGATAATGGAAATTCTTCTCTTCTTAGTAAGGCAGCTTCTCCAACCATCTTCTTAGCTATCCTTTGAGCTTTTTCAATAGTTTTTAATGTCCCACCTTCCTCTTGAATAACTAAAACCTCAACCGGTTTCTTTGTTCTTTCTAATATTTTTTCTTTTACTAAGTTAGCTTGTGCAGTTTCACATCCTAATCCTACTACTATAACACCATATACATTTGGATTAGCTCCGTATCCTGCCAGTGTATCTAAAGTAAGATCAAAATCTATGCCTACTTGTGAACATCCAAGTTGTAAATTAAAAGTAACTGTCCCTTGTACATTATTTGCAATTATTCTAGTAGTATCTGATGCACAAATACTTGCCGGCATGATTAAAACGTGATTTCTGATTCCAACTCTGCCATCTTCCCTTTTATAGCCCCAAAATGTTCTCAAATTAACACCTCATTCTTTATCTTCTAAATTTTCTCTATGGGCTTTAACGTTGTGAACATGCACATGAGAACCTTTTTTAATATCTGTACTTGCTCTACCAATGTTTTCGCCATATTTTACTATATCTTCATCTTTCTTTATATCTTCTACAGCAATCTTGTGATACATAGGAATATTATCTTGTGCTAAAAGTTCTTTAACTTCCATATTATCAAGATACTTAACAATATCTCCTTCTTTTATTTCATTAACAACTGTAACCACATTGTCAATTTTACCAATCTTCAGAGCGTATCCCATACTTACCTCCTATAAACAACCTCTTCTCTTAATTTTTTTGCTGCCTTATAAGTTTCTTCCTCTAATTCTTCAAATGGGAATATTGTATAATCATTTACATTAATCCCATCTTCTTTTAGAAATCTTTTAAATATATGAGAAAAATTTTTTTCATAATTGTAGAGTGGCATTAATCTATCTATGATATTACCAATTCTAATCACTTCAAAAAAATCATTATTATTAATTGCACTTACCCATTTTGACCAAAGATTTGGTTCAAAATTTGATAATGCTGCAATACATCCGTTTCCACCTGCAACTATATTTGGTATAAAATGATCATCATATCCTGAATAGACTTCAAAATCACTTCTTAAATCTTTAACCTTTAATATTACTTCTTTGGTATGAGTTAGATTTTGTGTAGAATCTTTCATTCCTTTAATATTTTTATGTTTTTTTGCTAGTCTATAGGTCGTTTCGGCACTCATATCAAAACCTGTCCTAGCTACAAAATTATATATATAAATATCGCCATTAATCTTTTTAGCTAATTCATCGTAATAATGAAATGCTTCATCTTGGCTAATTCCATAATAAAATGGAGGAAGAATTAAAACTCCTTTAACACCAAATGACAATGCATAATTAGCAAGGTCAATACATTCATCTATATAAAGAGAGTTTGTTCCTACTATTAGGTCAAGTTTTCCTTTAGATTCCTCTACATAAAGTTTAATTAATTTTTTCTTTTCATCTATCGGTATCGCTGTAAATTCTCCACCACTTCCTAGAGGAACAGCTCCGTCAACTTTATTTTCTATTAAGTAGTTTATGACTAACTTATTGCCTTCTAGATCTATATTTCCATTGTCATCAAAAATTGTAACTGTAGGTGTGATTATTTTAGCTTTCATTTATTTCCTTTCAATTTATAAATTAAATTAAGCAACTCACTGAGAGTCGCTTAATTTTTAACTCTATTTTAAATAGTAAGCATCTAGAGCATTGTTATAGAAAACATCTTCTAGTTCATTCTCATCAAATATATCAGATTCAATGATAAAAGAGTACAATTCTTCATATGTGAATTTAGTTAAAACAGTTGGAGAATCTGTACCCCAAAGTATCTTTTCAGTTCCTAAGATATCTTTTGCCAGTTTTATATATTTTAAAGCTGTTGGAAAAGGATATTTTTCAGGTGATACATTCCAAGGTAATGCACTTAAATCTATCCATACATTATCATGCTTTAATAATGGTAAAGCTTTTTCCAAATAATCCCCATCTTCTAAATTAGGTGCTAACAAGTGACAAATTACTATATTTAAATTTTTATATTTTTTTGCTATTCTATACACTGCCTCCGGTTGACAGCTTGCCATTGAAGGGCTACCTATATCCAAAACTAAAGTCATATTTTCTTTTTCTGCTATCTTATCATAAATTTTTGTCATCATAGGATCATCAATAATGAAGTTATCATGATAACCCATCATTCCACCACCTACACTAATTTCAAATTTAAATATTTTAGCATTTAACTGATTTAACAATCTATCTAGTATAGAATCCACTTCCTTGCAATGAGGATCTAATGTTACTGCAGCTTTAAACCTTTCTGGATATTTATTGGCTGTTTCAATAGCGTATTCATTTTGAAAGCCATATAAACTCCCTTGCAACAAAATAGCTCCTTCAACTTCATTTTCATCCATTATTTTTAACAATGATTCAGCAAGGAATTCCTTATCTCCATATCCCTTAGGAATAATTGCCATCTCTTCTCCATTTGCCCAACGACATAGCCCATTACCTAAAGGTCTAAACTCTCCGTTTTTACCAAAACTTCTTATGCTTTCAAAAATATGAGCATGTGCATCGATTTTTTTCATTATCTCTCCTCCTAGATTTATAAAATTAGTGAATTATGTTTAATTTTTTATTTAGTTTCTTCTTTATCTTCTATTATTTCTTTAAAACTATTTTTATTTGACACCATTACTAAAACAAATGCCAATACGAAAGCGATTACTAGAGAAAGTAAAAATTGTATAAAAGCGTTACTCATAAATACTGGCAATGTTGTCAATGCAGGCAAAGCAAATGATGTAGCTCTACAACCAAATAGTCCTGCAACAGCCCCGCCTACTCCTCCTGATATACAAGCACAAACCATAGGTCTTTTTAATTTCAAATTGACTCCATACATTGCGGGTTCGGTAATTCCCAGCAAAGTTGTTAAAGATGCTGAAATTGCTTGCGATTTAAACTTTTTATCTTTTGTTTTTAATGCAACAGCTAGTGCAGCTCCACCTTGTGCAAAAATTGCAGGTCCAAATAAAGCTAATATTGTATCGTATCCCACTAGTGCGATGTTATTTATCGCTACTGTAAATAGTCCCCAATGAAGTCCAAACATTACCATAAAAGGTTGTAAACTTCCTACAACTACACCGGCTAATAAAGGACTCAAATTATATATTATTTCATAACCACTTGCCAACCATCCACCTGCTACTTTTCCAATAGGTCCAAATATAAATAATGTAGCTGGTATTACTATTAGTAGACAGATAGGTGGAGTAAATAGTCCCCTAAACGTTTCTGGAATAATCCTATAGCAAAAACCTTGAACATATTTTGTGAAGTATATTGCTAAAATTATTGGAATAACTGAACTAGAATAAATTACTTTTGGTACTTCTATGCTAAAAAAAGTTACTGATCCTTCTGAACTCATTAAGCTAGTCATTGATGGATGAAGTAATATACAGCCAATTAAAGCTGCTGTAAAGGTTTCCACTCCAAACCTTTTTGCTGCTGTTATAGCTAAAAATACAGGTATGAAATAGAAAAAAGCATCTCCTATAGCATTAAGAATTTCATATGTAGATGAAGTTTGGTCTATTAAATTTGTCGCCAGCATAAGTGACAAAATACCTTTAATTATCCCTGTAGAAATCATTAAGTTTATGAAAGGCATAAACAAAGAAGATAGTAATTCAACAAAATCATCTAAAACTTTTTTAAAAACTGATTTTTCCTTAGTCAAAATAATCACCCTTTCTATTTTTATTTACGTTTTTAAGCTTATTTAAAAACTAATTAGACTATAATAAATTCTTATCTAACAACATTGTTTTAACTTTTTGCCGAATTTTTTAACTTATTTGAGATCTCATTGTTTTTTTGTTTTCGTATATGCGTATTAAATCTTTAATACGAACAACTTACTTGTATTGTAGCCTGTGTGAAAACCTTTGTCAATGGCTAATAGCAAAAATATCTATAGAATTTGCAAATATATAAAAAAATATTTTATAATTAAAGCAAACAAATTTTTGGAGCTGATTATATGCATATGCCAACCCTTAGGGTTATAAAAATATTAAAAGAAGTTAGTAAATATGAAAAAGGCTTATCTATGACCGATATAGCAGAAAAGACAGATATCCCTAAAAGCACCCTGTCGCCTATTTTAAAAACCCTTGTTGAAGGTAATTTTTTAGAATTAAGTAACAACCAATACTTGATAGGATTTGAAGTTTATAAGCTGGCAAGTTCTTATACAAAAAAATCCGATGCCATTTCTATAATAAAATCCTATATGAAAAACATAGTCGAAGAGTGTAACGAAATTTGTCAGCTCGGGATTTATGAAGACGGGATGGTCTTTTACATTGCCAAGGTGGAGCCTAGGCAGTCAATAAAAATTGTGTCAAGCGTAGGATCCAGACTGGCAGCCAATGCCCCTGCTCTGGGCAAGGCCCTTATAAGCAAGTTTGATGATTCCTATATAAGAGAATTTTTTAAGGACAAGATGGTAAAATACACGGAAAACAGCACGGTAAATATGGATGAGCTTATAGGTCAGGTAAGAGACGTTAGAGAGAACGGTTACGCCCTAGAGTATGGGGAAATTTCAGATGATATCAGGTGTATAGCTACTCCTTTAGAAGTTGATGGAGATATAGTTGCAGCTATGAGTATATCCATTCCAAATTACAGGGCAGGTGAAGAAAATTTAAATAGGTGCACCCGGGTGCTGTTAAAGTACAAAAAAATAATAGAAAAAAATCTTACAGGTATGGACATAAACCTGTAAGAAAAATTTGATTCAATATTCCAAAAATATTGGTATAAATAAAAAGCTTTTATAAGTTAAATTTGATTTTAACCTATAAAAGCTTTTTTCTTGCTGATAAATTTTTTAAAAGATATGCCTTGCTTAATTGCTTATAGGCTCAGGACTTATCATTTCCAATTTACCGCCTTGAGTGTAGAGTTTATAGTAGTAGCCCTTCTTTTGCATCAATTCTCTATGGCTACCTCTTTCTATTATTCCGTCATCTGTTAGGACTAGGATAAGGTCTGCGTTTTGAACTGTTGTAAGCCTGTGAGCTATGGTTAAGGTTGACCTTCCCACAGTCAATTTTTCCAAGGACTCTTGGACTACAGCTTCGCTTTTGTTATCAAGCGCACTTGTAGCTTCGTCTAGAATAAGAATAGGAGGATTCTTTAAGAATACTCTGGCTATAGAAAGTCTTTGCTTTTGTCCTCCTGAAAGTTTTACCCCTCTTTCTCCTATATAGGTGTCAAAGCCTTCCGGTAAATTCATGATAAAGTCATAAGCTCCGGCTGCCTTGGCTGCATTTATCATTTCTCTTTCTGAAGCTTCAGGTTTTCCGTAGAGGATATTGTCTCTTACGCTGCCGCTGAAAAGATATACGTCCTGTTGGACCATGCCTATATTGTTTCTAAGAGATTTTAATTTTATCTTTCTTACGTCCTTATTATCTATCTTTACAGATCCGGCACTTACGTCCCAAAATCTCGGTATCAGGTTACAGATTGTAGACTTTCCTCCCCCTGAAGGTCCTACTAAGGCTACATTTTGTCCGGGTTCTATGACAAAGTTTATATCTGAAAGAACCGGTTCTCCATCATTGTATTCAAAGTAAACTGAGTCAAGTTCTATCTTGCCCTTTACGTCTTCTAATTCTATAGCGTCTTCGTCATCAAAAATGTCTATATCCTGATTCATAGTTTCCGCAAATCTTTCTATTCCTGTCATTCCCCTTTGAAATTGTTCTGTAAAGTCTACTATCCTCTTTACAGCCACAAGAAGGGTTTGCACATAAAGAACAAAGGCAACTAAGTCTCCTCCGCTCATCCTTCCTCTTATTACGAAAAGACCGCCGAAAAAAATTACCATGGCATACATTATGCCGTCAAAGATGCTTGTTACTGTGGAAAATCCTGCCATAGAAGAGTAGGTTTCTTCTTTTATGTCTAAGAACCTGTTATTGCCGTCTTGGAATTTTTCCATTTCCATCTCTTCATTGGCAAAGGACTTGACTACCCTCACTCCTAAAAGACTGTCTTCTATGTTGGAGTTAATTTCTCCTATCTGATCTTTTTGATCCTTAAAGCCCTTTCTCATGGTAGTCTTGTAAGTGCCTGCCACAAAAATCATAATCGGAATGGTTACAAAGATCATGACTGTCAAGGCAACATTTACCTGGATAAGAACTATAAAAGAAACTAAAATCTTTATAAAGCCTATGAAATATTCTTCGGGACAGTGGTGAGCAAATTCTGTAATATCAAATAAGTCTGATGTGATCCTTGCCATGATCTGACCTACCTTAGTTTCGTTAAAGTAGGAGTCAGATAATTTTTGCAGGTGGTTAAAGATATCATACCTCATGTCGGTTTCAATCTTAGCCCCCATCATATGGCCTGTCTTAGTCATATAGTAGCCTGCAACTACAGCAATTGCTTTTAAAACTATAAAAATCAAAGAAAGCCTTACTATCTTGTTCATAGTTAAGATGTTATTTCCCAATGCCCCATCAGTCAGTGACCTTAAAATCATTGGAAATACCATTTCTACTACAGTAGTAAGGGCTGCACACAATAAGTCTATAAAAAGCACCTTCCTGTACTTCTTAAAATAAGGAGATACGCTCTGTATAAGTTCTCTATTTTTGCCCATTTATTCCTCCTTTTTAATTTGTAATTATTATAATCTGAAATCCGTTATCATTCTAACATATAGGATATAATTTTCCAACCGCTATAAAAAATTTTTAAAAGTACCTATCTAAGCTTTATGATCGTTCATATTTTTTTGACAATAAAATTTGTAAAAACTTAGCTTATAAAAAGTAAATTTAATTTTTATGCATTTAAAATTTTCCCCTTTTGTTGACAAAGTTATCAACAATTTGTGGGCTTTTGTGGATAACTTTGTGGGTAAGCCTTAATTTAGTGTTTGAAAAGTGGATTTATCTGTGGGTAAGTTGGTGACTTATTATGATTTTTTAAATCTATGTAAAAATTAATCACAAATACTTAATAAAAATTTATATTTTAACTTGTGGTATAATCTCATATAGTAAAAATATTAAAAAAACGAGGAATGAGATGACAGACGAAAAAAAAGAATTAAAAGAGTCGGATAAATTTGACCGAAAAAATAGCAAGTGGGTCTTTCTGAAAAAACTTATCACCTCTATAAGGGAGGATGAAATTATGCCGCTTGCCGCAAGCGTTGCCTACTACTTAATTTCATCTATAGTTCCCTTTATGATAGTTTTTATAACTCTGGCTTTAAAGATTGCTTCAAATAATTTGGATATGATCATGAAGATTGCAGACATTGTCCCTGACCAGGCCATTTCAGTTTTAATCCCCCTTGTCGATAACATAATCGAGACGAGCTCCACTTCCCTTGTCTCAATCTCTATCTTAACTGCCCTTATGTCCTGTTCAGCCGGAGCAAGAAATCTTATAAGAGCAATGGACATAGCCTTTAAAATTCCAAAACAAGAGCAGTCATTTTTAAAGTCATTTTTCAAAAGGACCTTTAAGAGTGTTTCAATGACCCTCCTTCTTATCCTTATGGTTTTCGTAACCCTTACCTTTTTAACTTTCGGTGGGTCTATCGAAGATCTTTTGGTAAGAACTTTCGGAGAGAGCATAGGCAAGATCCTATCTATTGTCAGGTACTTTATCCCTATCATATCTATGGTGATAGGTTTTAGTATCATGTTTAAGTACGGACCTAACTTTCATACAACGTCTATAAGATGGTCATCTGCTATAATAGGAGGGTTGCTTACAGCTATAGGCTGGACAATTATATCTGCAGGCTACTCATTTTATGTAACCAACATATCAAATATGTCTATGACCTATGGGCCTCTGGTAGGGATCTTTGTTCTCTTCGTTTGGCTTTATATTTCAGCGACTATAGTAATAGTTGTATCGGAAATAATATCAACCTATGACCAGTTTAAAAAGGGAATATTTTATTCAACTTAACCCATATGACCTTGAGGCCTATAAGCTTCAAGGTTATTTTTTATGTGAACAAAAAAATACCGGAAAAAATGATTTGCATCCATAAAACTTAGGATCATTTTCCCGGCATAACTTATTTATTTACTTTTTATTTTTATCTCCCTATCTGTCTAAAGGAAAACATCCTACTCCCAAGGTACCCGGTCCTGTGTGGATAGCTATACTTGGATAGACTTGGCCTTCAAAGTAAAACTTAGCCTTGCCGACAAGGTCTGAAAGTTTTTCCTTTAAGTCATTAAAGCCTTCTTCATTCTTCCCGTGCATGATCGCAAAGTAATATTCCTTGGAATCTTTTAAGTGCTCTCTTACCTTTTTTATAAGGTCTCTTTGGTTTCTTTCGACCCCACGATTTAAGCCGGCAGGATAAAAAACTCCGTTTTCATCGCAAGATACAAGTGGTTTTAGTTTTAAAAATTCTCCTATTCTTCCACCTACTTTGCCTATTCTTCCACCGTGCACCAGGTATTTTAGGGTGTCAAAGGTTATAAAGACTTTGGAGTCTTGGATTTTTGACATAAGGATTTCAAAAATTTCATCCAAGTTCTTTCCCATCCTGTTTAACTCTCTTGCAAATATTGCGAAAAACCCACCCGCAAAGGAGATATTTTTTGTATCAATAACCTTTATTTTTATTCCTTCGACATAGTCTTTGGCAAGGTTAAATGCGTTATACATTCCGCTTAGAGATGAGGAGATAGATAGACAAAGGATGCCATCGTAGCCTCTTTCTTTTATCTGTTCATATTTTTCTGCTATCTTTCCTAAAGAAGGTATGCTGGTAGATGGTATGATCCCCTCTTCCATCCTCTTGTACACTTCATCAGGACTGATGGAAAAATCATCATAAGATCCATCACTGTAATTAATTTCCAGTGAAATTACATCTATATCATATTCCTCTCTTAATCCCTCTTGGACGTCAGTTCCTGAATCCACAAGTATTGCTATCTTATCCATAGTTTTACCTACCTTATTTTCTACTCCAGACAACTCCATCACGGGTGTCTTTAATTACTATTCCCCTTTCAAGAAGGTCATCTCTTATCTGATCGGCTCTTGCAAAGTCTTTTTGAGCCCTTGCTGCATTTCTCTCTTCGATAAGTCTTTCTATATCCTCATCTAAAATATCTTCTTCTTTTTCTTTAAATAAAATACCCAGCACAAAGCCCATATCTTCAAGCAACTTGTATCCGTCTTCAAGCAAGCACTTAGAGCTGTCGGTCTTGAAGGTCTTATTGATGTATTTTACATAATCAAAAAGAACGCTTATGGCATCGGCTGTATTTATATCGTCATCCATAGCTCTTTCGAAGTCAGCTCTAAACTTTTGAAGATTTTCATCACTTTCTTCGCTTAAATTTTGTGAAGATTCAGCCAGTCCCTTTAGCTTAAACTTGGCGTTGTAAAGTCTTTCCAAGGACTTTTTGCTTGCCTCTATAGTTTCCTTACTGAAGTCTATAGGATTTCTGTAGTGAACTGACAGAAGCCAAAATCTTATAATTTCCAGGTCGTATTCTTTTTTTATATCTTCAAGCAGGAAGAAGTTGTTTTTAGACTTGGACATTTTTTCATGATTTACAGTTATCATAGAGTTATGAAGCCAGTAATTTACAAATTGCTTATGGTTATGAGCTTCCGACTGAGCTATTTCATTTTCGTGGTGAGGAAACTCCAGGTCTTCTCCACCGGCGTGGATATCTATTGTATCTCCCAGGATATCATTACTCATTACAGAGCATTCCAAGTGCCAGCCGGGTCTTCCCAGCCCCCAAGGGCTTTCCCAGGCCGGTTCATTTTCTTCCTTTCTCTTCTTCCAAAGGGCAAAGTCTAAAGGAGATCTCTTTTCGTCATTTACATCAACTCTGGCTCCTGCCTGTAAATCTTCTATATTTTTCTTTGATAGCTTTCCATATCCCTCTGCCTTTGTTATATCGAAGTAAACATTTCCGTCTACTTCATAGGCAGACCCGTTATCTACCAGGTCTTTTACAAAGTCTATCATCTTTTCTATAAACTCTGTCGCCTTTGGATGGATTGTCTTTTCTTCTAAAAAGTTTAAGTCTTCTACTACATCTAAAAAGGCCTTTATATACTTGTCAGTTATCTGATGAAAGTCCACACCTTCAGCTATGGCCTTGTTTATAATTTTGTCATCTATATCTGTAAAATTACTTACATACTTTACATCATAACCCTTGTAGATAAAATACCTTCTGAGAGTATCAAAGACTACTATAGGCCTTGCATTGCCCACATGGATGTAGTTATATACGGTAGGACCGCACACATACATCCCTACCTTATTTTCTTCTATAGGCTTAAACTCTTCTTTTTTCCTTGTTAAGGTATTATATAATTTCATAGTTCTCCTACTTGTTTTCAAGGCTTTCTAAGGCCAGGTCTATCCTCTTTAAGACTTCATCTTTGCCGAGGATGTACATGATATCGCCAAGGTCAGGCCCATGAACATTTCCACTTACGATCGCTCTTGTAGGCATCCATAAGTCCTTTCCCTTTATACCTGTTTCCTTTTGGACCTTCTTCATAAGAGAGCTTGTAAGGTCTCTGTCAAAGCTGTCTGCTCCTTCAATTTGCTTTTTAAGAGAAGTCATAAGGTCAGCTAACTTTTCATGAGCCAAGAATTCCTTGGCATCTTCTTCCATCTTATAGTCTTCAAATAAAAATTTCGCTTGATCTACTACATCTTCAAACTTGCTTACTGATTCTTTAAAAAGTGATCCTAGGACAAGAAGTTTGTCTTGTGGATAGTCTTCTTGGATAAGACCTGCGTCTATAAGATATTTTTCTATATAGGCTGCAAAGTCTTCGTCAGATAGGTCTTTGATGTAGTGTTGGTTAACCCAGTCAAGTTTGTCGCTATCAAAGACTCCGCCTGACTTGGAAACTCTGTCAAAGTCAAACTTTTCTTCCAAGGCTTGCATAGGAAGAATTTCTTCCCCGTCTTCACTTGACCAACCTACAAGGGCTAAGTAGTTTACAAGACCTTCAGGCAAGTATCCCTTATTTCTAAAGTCTGCAACGGATACATCATCCTTTCTCTTGGAAAGTTTTTTACCTGACTTGTTTAAAACTACAGGAAGGTGGACGAATTGAGGAGGTTCCCAACCGAAACATTCATAGAGGTAAACGTGCTTTGCTGTTGAAGATATCCATTCATCCCCACGGACTACGTGAGTAATTCCCATCAAGTGGTCATCTACAACTACTGCAAAGTGATAAGTCGGAAAACCGTCTGACTTTATAAGGACTTGGTCATCCATATCGTTTGTATTAAAAGTTATCTTTCCCTTTATGGCATCGTTGAAAGTGATTTCTCTATTTTCGGGAAGTTTTAATCTTATTACGTGTTCTTCTCCCTTAGCTACCCTTTCTCTTGCTTCTTCAAGAGAAATTCCACGGCAAAGTCCGTCATACTTGGGCATAAGGCCGTCAGCCTTTTGTTGGGCCTTTACAGCATCAAGTCTTTCCTTAGAGCAGAAGCAGTAATAAGCGTAGCCTTTTTCAAGCAGGATATTTATATACTTATCATATATTCCTTGCTTTACCCTTTCTGATTGGATATAAGGACCGAAGTCTCCCTTTTGAGTGATATTTCCATCATCATCAAGGACTACGCCTTCATCAGGATTTACTCCTGCCCACTTTAATTGTTCAAGCAGGTTTTCTATAGCCCCTTCAACATATCTTGTCCTATCTGTATCTTCTATTCTTAAAAGAAATTTACCATCATGTTTTTTTGCATATAAGTAATTATATAAAGCTGTCCTAAGTCCACCTATGTGTAAAAATCCTGTTGGACTTGGGGCAAATCTTACTCTTACTTCTTCTGACATAAAATCCCCCATATCTATTGTCTGCTTATATTAAAAATATAAGCTAATATTTTATAATCTTAGTCTTCTTCTATCCCTGATATAACGGAAAAGAAGTCATCAAGAACTTTTTCATCGACAAGGTCATACTTGTCACTTGAGTCTATATATGAAAAATCAACTCCTGCTATAGTTGTAGGGTCTTGTCTAAATCCCTTGCAGGAAGTGTAAAATTGATTTATTCCTGTCTTTTCATATATTTCTCTTATATCATCAGCTCTGACCTTACCGGCTGCAACTATCTCTATCCTGCCCGCTGCAAGATCATAAAGCTTCTTTAAATTTTCAACTCCATTTGAAGCTCTATCACTGCCTCCGCTTGTAAGCACCCTGTCAAAGCCTAAGTCTATTATCTTTTCAAGAGCCTCTTCTATATTTACAGTGTTATCGAAAGCCCTATGGAAGGTACAAGTTTTGTTATAACTTTTAGCCAAGTCTACCAGGTCTTTATTCCTTTGACTTATAGTCAGATCCTTGTTTAAAATTCCGAATGAAAAGCCTGATACCTTGGTCTTAGATAAGATTTCGATCTCTCTTATCATAGTTTCTATTTCCAGATCACTGTAAAAAAATCCGGCAGGTCTCGGTCTTATCTTAGCAATTATATCGGCATCTGTAAAATCGACACACTTATCTATAAGTCCGGGACTTGGAGTAAGTCCTCCTAAATACGAGGCGGAGTTTAATTCAATCCTATCAGCCCCGTAACTGTCAGACAAGACACAGTCTTCCAAACTTTGGCAACACACTTCAGTAATCATCTATTCTTTCTCCTAGTAATATGTACAAATCAAGCTCCATCTAACTAAGATGGAGCTATCTTAATCTATACCTGCATTATACCCTAATTTTATTATCTGTTAAACTTTTAGGTCAACGGAGTAATCCGTATCATATCCATCCAATAAAGCTTTAATATCATTTCCTATAAATTCTTCGACCTGAGCAGGAGCCCTTCCTATATAAAGGTTGGCATCTAAAAGTTTATGAAGGTCTTCCTTTGATAAATTAAAATCATCATCTTGGGCCAGTAATTCCAAAAGATTATTGTCAAGGCCTTCTTCCTTTACCCTCCTTGAAGCCATCATGGAGTACTGCCTTATCTTTTCATGAATTTCCTGCCTGTCTCCTCCTCTTTTTACAGCTTCCATCATTATATTTTCAGTAGCCATAAAAGGAAGTTCTTCATCAACATGAGCCTTTATTTGCTTAGGATATACGACCAAGCCGTCAGTAAGGTTAATGAGGATTTCAAGAATGGCATCAGTAGCTAAAAATGCTTCTGCAATAGATATTCTCTTATTAGCTGAGTCATCTAAAGTCCTTTCAAACCACTGAGTAGCTTCGACCATTTGAGTATTTGACAAGAGGCTCATCAGGTACTTGGCAAGGGAGGCAACTCTTTCAGATCTCATAGGATTTCTCTTGTAAGCCATAGCGGATGAACCGACTTGATTTTTCCCAAAAGGTTCTTCTATTTCTTTGCGACTTTGGAGGATCCTTATATCGTTTGTCATCTTGTGGGCTGACTGACCTATAGATGAGAGGGCTTCTAAGACTTGGAAATCTATCTTTCTCGGATAAACCTGTCCTGTTACGCTAACAGCCTTTTCAAAACCAAGTCTCTTTACCAGCTTATCTTCAAGAGTCCTTACCTTTTCTTCGTCGTTGTCGAATAATTCCATAAAGGAAGCTTGAGTACCTGTAGTTCCCTTTATCCCCCTAAGCTTAAGATTATTTTTTCTCATAAGGACTTCTTCTAAGTCCATCGCAAAGTCCTGAATCCACAAGCAGGCTCTTTTACCTACGGTAACGAGCTGAGCCGGTTGGAGGTGGGTGTAACCAAGGGTAGGCATATCTTTATACTCAAGGGCAAAGTCTGACAGGTGCTTTATGAGGATGGCAAGTTTGTTTTCTACAAGCTCCAAGGCCTTCCTCATAATTATAATATCGGCGTTATCCTTTACGAAGTTTGAAGTAGCTCCAAGGTGGATTACCCCCTTGGCATGAGTTGCTACCTCTCCGTAAGTCTTAACATGAGCCATGACATCGTGTCTCAGTTCCTTTTCCCACTCTGCTGCTCTTTCAAAGTCTATGTTATCTATGTTTGCTTCAAGCTCATTTACTTGCTCTTGACTTATATCAAGGCCAAGTTCCATTTCAGCTCTTGCGAGTTCTGTCCACAATAGCCTAAATATTTGAAATTTTACCTGATCACTGAAAAGATGACTCATCTCATAGCTTGCATAGCGACTTGTAAGCGGATTTTGGTAAACATTTACGTCCCTTTCCATTAGTCCTCCTTGAAGAAATCATGAGCTTGCTTAAAGATATTTTGCTTTTCTATTCCATAAACATTCTTATAAAGATCATCAGCTATTCTTTCAGCGTGACACATTCTTCCCAGTATTTTACCGTCTTCTGATATTATTCCTTCTATGTTGTAGTCTGATCCGTTAGGAGAAACTTCATAAACAGAGAAGATTTGATCATTTTCTCTTAGCTTATTAAATACGTCTTCGCTAACTACAAATCTACCTTCTCCATGGGAGATCGGCATCTTATAAGTCTTATCAAGGTCTATCCCTGCTGTCCATGGGCTGTTATTTGTAAGACATCTTGTATCTACAAATGTAGAGATGTGACGTCTATTTGTATTAAAAGTAAGAGAAGTATCTTCTTCGCTAGGTTCAGTCACTCTTCCATATGGTAAAAGGCCTGTCTTTACAAGAGCTTGGAAACCGTTACAGATACCTAGAATCAAACCGTCATTTTCATTTAACAAGTAGTCTATGGCGTCTGAAACTTTTTTATTTCTAATTATATTTGCCAAGAACTTTGCTGATCCGTCAGGTTCATCTCCAAGAGAGAATCCTCCCGGGATAAAGAAGATTTGAGATTTTCTTATAGACTCACTTAATCTGTCTATCGAATCCGAAATATCCTTTTGGGACCTGTTTTTAAATAGAATTATTTCTCCGTCACATCCGTTTTCTCTAAATGCATCCAAGCTGTCCCATTCACAGTTTGTACCCGGTGCAGCTAAAATTGTTACGAAAGGAGTGTTTGTCTTCTTAGATGACTTTAATCTTCTCTTAGGAGGATTTTCGACCTTTTTAAACTCACTAGCCTTTATTTCTTCCTTAGGAACAAAGACTGTCTTTAAAACTCCTGTGTAGTTTTCAAGCAACTTATCCTTGTCAAGTTCCTTGTCATTAACAAGGATTTCATCTGAGAATTCCCCTATATTTTCTATGAAATCACGATCTTCGATGTATTCAACAACAAATGATCCGTATAGAGGTGAGTAAAGGTTATCGTAATATACCTTAAAGCCTGTATTTCCTACCGCTTGTTCATAGATGTCAGCTAAAAGTCCCTTATGATCTATGGCTATAGCACTTATGATATTTTTATCTCTTATATCCTTAGTCATAGCTTCAAAGTTAGCCTTCAACTTTTCAAGGTCTAAAGTTCCGTCTTCCTTGTAGTCAACCTTTACAAGGCCCAGTCTTCCCTTGCCCTTTAAGTCGTTTGTAATTATGTTATCTACGTCCTCAGAGCTTACTGCAAATGAGATAAGAGTAGGTGGTACGGATATATCTTCAAAGGTTCCTGACATGGAGTCCTTTCCCCCTATAGGAGCAGCTTTAAAGAAGGTTGATGCTTCAAAGGCTCCCAGCAAGGACTTCAACGGTTTGGACCAAGCTTTGGCATCGGACATCTTTTCGTAATATTCTTGGAAGGTAAGTCTGATGTTTTCATGGTCAGTTCCAAGGGCGATAAGCTTAGCAAGAGATTCTATAACTGCGTAGTAACCTCCCAGGTATTGGGAAGCTGATGACAGGTAAGGGTCAAAGCCGTAAGACATTAGAGAAACTGTCTTTGTAACTTCATCTAAAGCTTGGACCTTGGCAACCATAGCTTGGGCAGGGTTTAGAAGTTCTCTTCCTCCCATAGGATTTATTACAGTGTTACGACCTATAGTAGAGTCAAACATTTCTATAAGATCTCTTTGACTAGTCACGTTAAGGTCTTTTACATAGTCGTAAAGTTTTTCGGGATCGTCGTCCTTTGCTTTTAAAAGATCCGGTACAGTTTCAGAAACTACTTCAACATCTGCATTTCTGTCACTACCTTCTGTGTTGATAAAGTCGTAGCTTATATCAGCTATCACTTTTTCTCCGTAGAACATTCTCATCCTGTTTGAATCTGTAATTTTAGCTGCTAGGCTTGTTTCTATATTTTCGCTGTCAGCATAGGATACAAATTCATCTAAATCTTCTTCCGCTATGACAACAGACATTCTTTCTTGGGATTCACTTATAGCTATTTCAAAAGGCTTAAGTCCTTCGTATTTTAGGGGAACTCTGTCAAGGTAGATATCTACTCCGTCGTGAAGTTCTCCTATAGAAACACTTACCCCACCTGCTCCGAAGTCGTTACATTTTTTGATAAGCTTGGCTGCTTCTTCTCTTCTGAATAGTCTTTGGATTTTTCTTTCTTCAGGAGCATTTCCCTTTTGAACTTGAGCAGATTCTGTCCTTATAGATGAAACCTTGTGTTTCTTAGATGAACCTGTTGCTCCACCTATTCCGTCACGACCCGTCCTTCCTCCAAGAAGGATGACTAAGTCTCCTTTTTCAGGTTCAATTCTCTTTACATTCTCCATAGGTGCAGCTGCCATTACAGCCCCGCATTCCATCCTCTTAGCTACATAGCCAGGGTGGTAAACTTCATTTACAAAACCTGTTGCAAGTCCTATTTGGTTACCATAAGATGAGTAGCCCTTGGCTGCTTCTGTAGTGATCTTTACTTGTGGAAGCTTTCCTTCAGGAGTCTTGTCGATAGGTGTAAGAGGGTCTCCACTTCCTGTAATCCTCATAGCTTGGTAGACAAAGGATCTGCCGCTTAGGGGATCTCTTATAGCTCCTCCCAGACAAGTAGACGCTCCCCCGAAAGGTTCTATTTCTGTAGGGTGGTTGTGAGTTTCATTTTTAAACATAAGCAGGTAATCCCTGTAGGAGTCATCTTCCATCCTTACCTTGATCTTTACTGAGCAGGCATTAATTTCAGATGAAACTTCCACATCGTCAAGCTCGCCTATGCTCCTAAGATATTTGGCTAAGATTGTACCGAAGCTCATCAAACTTATAGGCTTTCTTATATTTAGCTCTTCTCGCATTTTTAAATACTTGTCGAAAGATTTCTTTATAGTTTGGTCTAAAAGACTTTCAGGATCAAACTTTATGTCCAAGTGAGTATTAAAAGTTGTATGTCTGCAGTGGTCTGACCAGTAGGTATCTAAAATCTTTATTTCTGTTTCGTTAGGATCCCTGTTTTCTGATTTGAAGTAGTCTCTGATACATCTTAAGTCATCTACATTCATGGCAAGGTCATGGTCTATGACAAATTTTTCTAAATCTTCTTCTGAAAAATCTATAAAGCCTTCATATACTTCATTTTCCAGATTTTTTGGATTATCTTGCTTTAGGCTTGTAGGTATACCTAAAAGATTTACCTTGTGAGAGTCTACAGGGTTTACCAGGAAGTTTTCTATCTTCTTTAGATCTTGCTTACTTGCTCCTTCAATTTCATAAACTGTAGAAGTTCTCGCATCTATTTCATCATCTAAGATAAGGCTTGCAGTATCTAAAAGGCCTTGCTTTCTTTGGTCAAATTGACCCGGAAGGTATTCGACAGCTATGGCGCTTTCCATATTTTTTTGCAGGTCAAAGGCTTCTTTTCCATAGTAAACTTCATCTACAGGTTTTTCTGCAAGAACAGTGTAAAGGATTTTTTCGAGATTTTCATCACTGATCGCCAAGTCATACCTCTTGTAGACTACAAGCTTTTCAAGCTTAATTGACAAAAATTCTTCTATCTTTCTCTTAGTTTCCTGAGATTCGAAGTCGTATTCGTCTTTTTTTCTGACATAGACTCTTTTAATTGAAGGGCCTATGTCTTTTCTGTAGTAGATATTATTAAAGCTTACTTTTTCAGCGTCTTGGTAAACTTTTTCGATTGCTTCATCAAAGCTTTCCTTAGTGTTTACAAGGTTTAAAACCCTACCGCCGTTTGTGTAAATTTCTCCATTGTTACTTGATGTACCTGCATGGTAGATCTTGGAGTCTATGTCGTCTTCAAAGTCTATCTTATCTCCCTTTTCGTAGGCAGATGGGTAACCTCCTGCTGCAAGAACAAGGCAGACAGACTTTTTGTCATTGACCTTAAGGTCGACTTCACTTAACTTATTGTCACTTGTCTTTTGCATAATATCTAGAAGGTCGTTGTCGATAAGTTCCAAAACTACTTGAGTTTCGGGGTCTCCGAAACGAACATTAAATTCAAGAACATAAGGGCCGTCATCAGTTATCATAAACCCTATAAATAAAACTCCCCTATAGTCTATTCCTTCAGCTTTAAAGCCCTCTACTATTTTTTTAAGTTCAGGTTCTATATCTCCTAAGAAAGCATCTGCTTCCTGATTTGGTGCATAAGTTCCCATTCCTCCTGTATTAGGGCCTTCTTCCTTGTCATAAATTTTCTTGTGGTCCTTGGCTGTAGGAAGGTGGATGATAGTTTCGCTGTCAGTTATGCAAAGTAGGCTCATTTCAAAACCTTGAAGGAACTCTTCAACTACTACCTTTCCTTCGCTTGCAAAAATTTCATCTAAGACATTTCTAAGTCCTTCCTTGCTGTCAATTATATAAACGCCCTTGCCCGCAGCAAGTCCGTCTTTTTTAACTACAAGTTTGCCGTCACGATCTAATAAAACCTTGCCGAACTTATAGGCTTCATCGCTGTCTGTAGTTTCCAGGTAAGCTGCTGTTTTTATACCGTACTTATCTAAGAATTTCTTAGTAAAGGCCTTTGATCCTTCGAACTGAGCAGCCTTCTTATTAGGGCCAAATATCTTTAAGCCTCTTTCTTCAAAAAGGTCGACAATTCCAAGGCAAAGTGGAACTTCAGGTCCTACGATTGTATAGTCAATTTTTTCTTTTTGGGCAAAGTCTGCCAAAGAGTTTATATCTTCCGCATCTATTGATACATTTGTTCCCAGACTCTCTGTATTTCCGTTGCCCGGAGCAAAGAATATTTCCCTGCCATCTTCTTTTATCTTACTTCCTATGGCAAATTCTCTTGCTCCTGATCCAATTATAAGTATTTTCATTTTACCACCTATTAATGTCTGAAGTGTCTATTGTTAGTAAATACCATAGATATACCGAATTCGTTGCACTTATCTATGGATTCTTGGTCTCTCTTTGACCCACCCGGTTGGATTATGGACTTAACGCCTATCTTGTTAGCAAACTCTACACAGTCTGAGAATGGGAAGAAGGCATCAGATGCAAGGACTGCTCCTGAGAAGTCTGTGTCAGGGTGATTGTTTGCTATAGCTTCTAAGGCCCATATTCTTGATGTTTGACCTCCGCCAACTCCAAGAGTCTTTCCGTCTTTTGCTAATACTATGGCATTTGATTTAGTGTACTTTACTACGGTCATGGCAAACTTAAGGTCCTTAGCTTGTTCTTCTGTAGGGGCAGTTTCTGTAATCACATTAAATTCGTCCTTAGCAAAGTCCTTTCCTTGAATAAGAGCCTTTCCGTTTAAGTACTTAATATCTTCTTTTACAGTGTCGTTATCGAAGTTGATCTTTACAAGTCTTATATTTTTCTTTGATTCCAAAACTTCCAAGGCTTCATCAGTAAAGTCCTTAGCTGCAACTATTTCAAGGAAGATTTCATGCATTTCTTCAGCTGTTTCCTTGTCAACTACCCCGTTAATGGCAACTATACCACCGAAGATTGAAAGAGGATCTGCAAGGTAAGCCTTATGATAAGCGTCATGGATTGATTCTCCTATAGCTACTCCACATGGAGATTGGTGCTTTAAGGCAACACAGGAATTTTCTCCAAGTTCATTGGCAAGTTCTACGGCTACATTAAGGTCATTGTAGTTGTTAAAGCTCATTTCCTTTCCGTGGATAACTTTACAGTCTGTCAATTTACCTTTTACGAAAGGATCTATATAAAGGGCTGCATCTTGTTGTGGATTTTCACCGTATCTAAGGGATGATTCTCTCTTAAAGCCGTAAGTCTTATATTCTCCGAATCTTTCTTTGCTTCTTTCTTGGAAGTATCTGGAGATTACAGAATCATAGTAAGCTGTCAAAGAGAAAGCCTTCATAGCTAATTTTTCTCTGTATTCAAGATCTACACTACCATTTTTAAGTCTTTCTACAAGATCATCATAATCTTTAGGGTCAGTTACGATAAGGACGTCCTTGTAGTTTTTAGCTGCTGATCTTACCATAGAAGGACCGCCGATATCTATGTTTTCTATTATGTTATCGTGGTCTCCTGACCCTAAGGCATTTTCAAAGTTGTATAGGTTTACGACAACTATGTCTATGGATTCTATATTGTGTTCTTTAACAGTCTTTTCATGGTCAGGATTGTCTCTCTTGTAAAGGATAGCTCCATGAACATAAGGGGATAGAGTTTTTACTCTTCCGTCTAAGATTTCAGGGAAGTTAGTTACTGATGAAATATCCTTAACTTCTACACCGGATTCACTTATAGCCTTTAAAGTTCCACCTGTAGATATAATTTCATAGCCTAGTTCTTGTAAGTTTTTTGCCAGTTCTGCTACTCCGGTCTTGTCTGTAACTGAAATTAATGCTCTCATTATTCATCCTCCAATTTCTTTATGGCGTCTTTAAGAATGCCGTGTTCTATAGTTAAAACTCTTTTTGCAACTTCTTCACTGTCTTTACAGTCAGATATGTCAACTTCTCTCTGTAGTATTATATCACCGTCATCAAGCTTACCATTTACATAGTGGACTGTAGCTCCGGAAATTTTTTCCCTATTTTCAAAGACAGCCCTATGTACATTCATCCCGTAAAATCCCTTTCCACCATACTTAGGTAAAAGGGCAGGGTGGATATTTATTGCTACAAATTCTTCTAAGATCTTATCTGATAACTTAGGAAGAAAACCTGCAAGGACTATCAGGTCGACCTTCTTTTCTTTAAGGACCCCTATTATTTGATCATCATCTTTGGAAACCAAAGTCTCCTTGCCATAGGCTTTGGCAAAGTCCAATCCTCCAGCCTCCTTGTTAGCTACCACCAGGACTATTTCAGAAGAAAAATACTTATTCCTTTCAGCCTCTAACAGAGCCTTCAGGTTGGTGCCGGTCCCTGATATAAAAACAGCTATTTTCATAAACTACTCCTATATTATTTTAAATAAAAATAGAGAATTCCATGTGAATTCTCATTTCCTATAAGGATTTAGCAAATTAAAGGCAGGGGCAGACAGATAAAAATACCTGGAGATAACTTTTAAATTGTCTTTAGATAAATTTCTGCCCATAGTATCCTCCTAACCTACTTAAATCCTCTTAATAATATTATATTATATCACAATTAAGGCCCTCTCTTGTAGTCATATCCCCTACAAAAATCGAACAGGTAAACTTTTATAATTTTGGGCAAAAAAATAGTGCCGGTGGATTCACCGACACTTACTTTTATTATTCTTCTTCGCCTAAAAGAATTTTTTCCAATTTTAATGGTTCGATGTATTCGTCGCCTTTGTAAGCTCTCATGTTTCCACCTGAGATTTCATCTATAAGAGCAACTTTTCCATCGATCATACCGAATTCGAATTTAATATCGTATAAGTCAAGATCTTTCTTAGCTAATTCTTCTTTAACTATTTCGCCTATTTTCTTAGCTAAGTCAACTAATTCTTCATATTCATCAGGTGTCATAATACCTAAGATATCTAAAGCGTCCTTAGTGATCAGTGGGTCGTTTCTATCGTCGTCTTTTAAAGTGATTTCTACATAAGTAGGTATCTTGCTTCCTGATTCAATGTATTCACCATATCTTCTGATGAAAGATCCTACTGCATAGTATCTAACTATAACTTCTACACCTTTTCCAAATACTTTTGCCTTTTTTACTACTGCTTCGTTTTTATCTAAATCTGCAGAAATAAAGTGAGTGTTAAGACCTGCAGCATTTAATTTTTCATAGAAAAATTTAGTCATGGATACGGCACTATGTCCGGCTCCTTCCATAGTTAAGCCTACATGGTTAGCACCCGGGTCAAACTTTCCGTCAACACCTGTTACATCGTCTTTGAATTTTAATAGAACTGTTTTATCATCAATTTCGAAGACATCCTTAGTTTTACCTGTATAAATCTTATCCATTTTTTCCTCCTATTAGCTTAAAATAGCTTTCAATCTGGGCTCGTAAAAAAGACCCTTAAGTATTTTTTACTTGGATTATTTTATACCCATATTTTTATTCTTGCAAGTATTTTTTATCAACTTTCTTTCGAAAGGTCGACCCACTCCCTATAATTTGTGTATTTTTCAAGCTCTCCTATCCTAAGTCCGATAGAAGAATTTGCAGATCCACAGGCAGGATAAACCACGTCATACCTCTTTAGGGATGAATCCAGGTAAATTTCTACCCCATCTTCTACAGCAAACGGACAGACCCCTCCTACAGGATGGCCCGTCCTCTCTTCGACCTCATCTACCCTTAGCATCTTTGGCTTTTGGCCGAACTTTTCCTTGTACTTGGGATTGGCTATCTTTCTATCGCCTGATACTAAAATCATCACAGTCCTGCCATCGACATCAAAAGCCAAGGACTTTGCAATCTGACCCGGACTTACTCCGACAAGATCTGCTGCTAGGTCTGCTGTTGCACTGGACTGTTCAAAGACTAATACCCTCTCTTCAAGACCGTATTTTTTTAATTCTTGCCTGACTTTTTCAAGTGACATCTTATTTTCCTTTAAAATCTTTAAAATCTATTACTTATTGTAAATATTTTGTTGCTTTTCTATAAGGGCAGGGTCTGAAAAATAATCTATGCCCATGGCTTTTTTTACCTTTGTCATAGTTTCCATACCTACCTCTCTCGCCTTCTTTGATCCTTCTTCAAGGATTTGGTAGACTGCGGGTATATCTTTTTCAAATTCCCTTCTCTTATTTCTTATAGGTTCAAGCTCTTCCTGTAAGATATTATTTAAAAATTTCTTAACCTTTACATCTCCAAGGCCACCCCTCTTGTAGTGGTCTTTAAGCTCGTCTAAGTTTTTATAGTCAGGTAAAAATTCTGCGAAGTGGTCTTCCCTTGAAAAGGCATCAAGATAAGTAAAGACAGCGTTTCCTTCAATCTTGCCGGGATCTGAAACCTTTATGTGGTCGGGATCCGTATACATGCCCATTACCTTTTTCTTTACATCCTCAGGTGAATCTGAAAGGTAGATGCAGTTTCCCAAAGACTTACTCATCTTTGCCTTCCCGTCTGTACCCGGAAGTCTAGCACAAGTTTTATTGTCAGCTATGACAGCCTTGGCTTCGACAAAGGTTTCGCCGTAAATATTATTAAATGACCTTACAAGTTCCCTTGCCTGTTCGAGCATAGGTAGCTGGTCTTCTCCAACAGGAACTATATTTGCATTAAATAAACTTATATCTGCTGTCTGACTTACGGGGTAGGTTAAAAAGCCCATCGGAATGCTTGCTGAAAAATCTTTTTGCTTAAGTTCAGCCTTTACTGTAGGATTTCTTTCAAGCCTTGCCAAAGATACAAGGTTCATAAAGTAAAAGGTAAGCTCTGTAAGCTCAGGAATTTGCGATTGGACAAAAAAGTTAACCTTATTAGGGTCAAGGCCTACGCTTAAATCATCCAGGGCAACTTCTATGAGGTTGTCCCTTATTTTTTGAGGATTGTTGAAGTTATCTGTCAAAGCTTGGGCGTCGGCTATCATTATATACATCTTGTCATAGTCGTTTTCATTTTGCATCTTAACTCTATTTTTTAAAGAACCTACATAGTGGCCCAAGTGCAATTTACCTGTAGGTCTGTCTCCTGTAAGGATAATATTTCCCATTTATACACCTCTTTCTACTTGTGATAAGGTAAGTTGTTCATAATTCTAAAGGCCCGATATATCTGTTCTAATAAGATAAGCCTCATAAGCTGGTGAGGGAAGGTCATTTTAGAAAAAGATAGGCTATAGTCACTTCTCTTTAAGACCTCCTTGCTAAGGCCGAGAGAGCCTCCTATTACAAAGGCTAGGTTTGAGTGCCCTTGGACTTGAAGTTCTTCTATCTTTTTGGAAAATTCTTCGCTGCTTAGGTTTTTACCCCCTATCTCAAGGCTTATCACATAGTGACTGTCTTTTATCTTGGCCAGGATTCTTTCTCCCTCTCGCTCCTTTACTATTTCCTTGTCGCTTTCGCTTAAAGTTTCAGGAGCCTTTTCATCTGCGACTTCTACTATTGAAAGCTTGCAGTGGGCGGAAAGTCTTTTCGAAAATTCTTCGATTCCAAGTCTTATGTACTTTTCTTTTAACTTACCTACACATATAATATCTATATTCATATGGCTATTATAACATATGCCCTTAAGAATTCTTATTTGTGCTCTAAGATGCTATAATAAGAGAGTAAAAAGAGGTGTAATATGATTGAATCAAAAGACTGGCTTTTAAGTCAGATTAATGTGCTTGTAAAATTTTTGGCAGGGATATTTGCAAATAAAAAAATTTCTGAAGATATGGAAGAAGACTCTATATATAAACAGGACAGTTTTAATTTTGAAAGACTTTTAGAAAGTCTGATAGCAGAAGGTAGGATAAATGAAGCTGAGGACCTGCTTTTTGATAGGCTGGAAAATTTAAATTACATTGATGCAAACTTAGCTGTTAGATTTTATGAAAAATTAAACTTATTGCCGGACGAAAAACTTGAAGAGGCAGATTATAGCAGAGAAGAAATCCTTCAAGGGCTTAGGGATCTTTCCAAGCTTTTTGGTCTTAACTTTTCTTAAATAAATATAAGGTGTCAAACTAAAAAAACTTTGAAGAAAAAATCTTCAAAGTTTTTTTATATGTGAAATTTAAGGCTCTTAGATACTTTTGAAAGTAGGTAACAAACCACAAAGTACATTATGGAGATTATTATAAACATAGGGATTACGTAGTTTGTATTTTGTCCGTAGATAATCTTGGCATTATGCATAAGTTCCGGAAGGGATATTATGGTAGCCAAGGAAGTATCTTTTATTAAAGCTATAAGCTGACTTACTATTGATGGAGTAGTCTGCCTTAAGACTTGGGGTAGGGTAATATTTTTTATTACCTGAATCCTTGTCATCCCGCTTGCAAGTCCTGCTTCTGTTTGTCCCTTAGGTAGGGCCTTAAAGCCTCCCCTTATTATTTCAGATATCATAGCTGATTCAAAAATTGTAAGTGCTGTAACTGCTGATGCAAATATGCCGAGCTTTATCCCATAAGAAGGCAAGGCGAAGTAGGTAAAGAAGATTATAAGAAGCAAGGGTAAATTTCTTATAAGGTCTATGACAACTCCAAGAACCTTGGATAAAACAGGAATTTCGTGAAATCTTATTGTTCCTAAGACTATTCCGAAAAGGGTTGATAAAACTACTGAAAGAAGAGCTACTTCAACTGTAATCTTAAGTCCTGCCAATAAAAATCTGAGGTTTTCTCCTGAAAATGCTCCTACAAAGTCCATTCTATTTACCCCCTTCCAATGATAGTGATACTTCCAGCTTTCTTACTATAAAAGTAAGAGGCAGGGTAATTAAAAGGTAGAAAAGGGCAACTACTATATAAGTATCAACTGTTACAAAAGTTTCGGATGCTATCAAGTCCCCGTAATACATAAGGTCAAGTCCTGCAACCATGGCAAGGATTGATGAATTTTTTACAAGGTTTATAAATTGATTGCCCAATGGTGGAATTACTATCCTTATAGCCTGAGGCAAAATTATATATCTCATTACCTGATTTTTAGTCATTCCTTGTGAAAGACCCGCCTCAGTCTGTCCCTTTGCTATTGATAAAATTCCTGCCCTTACATTATCTGCAATAAAGGAAGAGGTATAAATTGTAAGCCCTATAAGTCCTGCCTGAAAGCCTGTGATATTGGCAACATAAAGTGGAATTACTGCGTAGAAAAACATTACTATTACAAGCAAGGGAATATTTCTGAAAAATTCCACATACATTGATGATAAGGTCTTTATAACTTTGTTTTCGCTAAGCTGACCGATGGCCATCACAGTCCCTAGTATAAGGCTGAAAAATAGGGCAACTAGGCTCGCTATAAGGGTGTTTTTAAAACCTTCTAAAAGAAGTGGATAATATTGTTGAATTATTTGAATAATCATTTTTTATCACCTTCTTCTAATTTTCCTACCAAGTGACTGAACCACTTATTATAAATTTCATCGTAAGTTCCGTTTGCTTTTATAGTGGCAAGGGCGTCGTTAACTTCCTTTAAAAAGGCTTCCTGCTTATCCTTATTTACAGCTATCCCGTAAGGTTCTTCTGTAAATACCTTTCCTGTTATATGGTAGCCCGGATTTTTATCCATTATCCCCAAAAGGATCGCATTATCTGTTGTCATGCAGTCGCCTTGGCCTGCCTTTAAGGCTGTAAAACATTCGGAATAATTTTCAAGCTCCAAGACCTCTGCCTTCGGAGCAAGCTCTCTTATATTTTTAGCTGATGTAGATCCTTTAACCGCAAGGACTGTATGATCAGCTGTCAAATCATCCAAACTGTTAATTTCAGATCCATCAGGCACTAAGAGGTCCTGGCCTGCGTCATAGTAGACGTCTGAGAAGTCTACCTCTTTTTTTCTTTCTTCAGATATAGTCATTGTGGCTATAATCGCATCTATATTTCCGTTTTTAAGTAAGGGAATTCTTGTCTTTGATGTTACTTCTATAAAGTTAGCCTCTCCTCTTCCATCGGTGATTACATCTGTAAGGGCCTTGGCTATATCGATGTCAAAGCCTTGAACTTCCTGGTCTGTTATATTGTACATCCCAAAAAGGTTGGTATCATACTTTACTCCCCAATTTATCTTTGGCTTTTCAGCTTCTTCAAGAGATTTTTTTATGTCCTGATCAGCTACGGATGAACCTGCACACCCTGAAAGAAAGACTAGAGAAAATAAGAGGGCTAAGAATCTTGTTTTTATAAAAGACCTCTTAAATTTCATGAGTTATCACCTTATCCAAGAAGTCCTTTGCTCTAGGGTCATTAGGAGATTTAAAGAACTCTTCACTAGGTCGATCTTCTATTATTTCTCCCTCTACCATAAAGATAGTCCTGTCGGCAACCTCTTTGGCAAAGCCCATTTCATGGGTTACAACTATCATGCTCATGTGATCTTCTACAGCTATCCTCTTCATTACTGAAAGGACGTCCCCTATTGTTTCGGGGTCAAGGGCTGATGTAGGTTCATCAAAAAGCATCATGTCCGGTCCCATTGCAAGACCTCTGGCTATGGCAACCCTTTGCTTTTGTCCACCTGATAGTTGGGAAGGGTAGTACTCTTTCCTGTCCCACATATTTACCTTCTTTAAAAATTTTTCAATTCTTTCAGCGACTTCTTCTTGGCTAAGACCTAAAACCTTAACAGGGGCCAAACTTATATTTTCCATTACTGTCATATGAGGATAAAGTTCAAAGTGTTGAAATACCATCCCGATTTTTTGCCTTATCTGTCTTATATCAGTATCAGGATCACTAATGTCCTTCCCAAGCACCTTCAAGGTTCCTTCTTGGATAGCTTCTAAACCGTTTATAGTTCTTATCAAAGTTGACTTACCTGATCCGCTCGGTCCTATCAGGGTTACAACTTCTCCTTCTTTTATTTCGAGATTTATATTTTTTAAAGCGTGATAATCTCCGTAATACTTATTAACATTATGGAACTCAACAATATTTCTATTTGACCTTTCCAAAATGATCTTCCTCCTTTCACACTTTATAAGTGCAACTTATTAAATTTATTTCCGGATAAAAATATATTCTCCATTATACTACTTTTAGCCTAATCCTTCAAACCAAGCCCTTGTAATTTCCTCTTATCTGTGACCGTCTTGTAGAAAAATGATTGCTCTTGGATTAGCCCTGCCAGGTAATAGGCTATAAAAGAAACTGCCAGACAATCAAAAAGTATCGGATAGGCTCCTGTAAGCTCGATTGCTAAAAAACTAGCACATAAAGGGGTTCTAAAGACTGTTGAAAAAGTCGCTGCCATAGCCAGGACCATTATGTAGGAAAAATATTCCCTGCCTATAAGCTTAAAGCCTGCTAAAAGGTCAAATAAAAGATAGGCTCCTAAAAGACCCGTGATAATAATAGGGACTGTAGTTCCTCCCGGTGCTCCGGACGCATAGGAAAGACCCAGCAGGATTAAAAACAAGATTGCAATTACAGCAAGACCTAGAGTCGAAAACTTTTTGTCCATGAGACTTTGAGAAAAAAGTTTGGTATCTCCCATATAAAAATCAAGGGCGAGGGAGTATGTAAGTGAAATAGCCATAGCTATAAAAATAGACAGCCATCCTTTATTTACCCTTTTTTTCATAAAATTACAAGTCTTTGAAAAAATAAAGCCGGATAAAATTCCCATTAGAGAAAAAATCCCTATGTAAGCGATAATTTTCAGGTCCAGAGGTCTATAAACTTCAACAATTAAGAAGGGCTTTGATCCCAAAAAGGCCTTGGTCAGCAAACTTGTTATAAAGGAAGATAGCACCAGGATAAAGAGATAAGACTTTTGAAGCTTGCCCTTAAAATTTTCTATAGAAAAGAAAATTCCCGAAAGAGGTGCTGAAAATGCCGCACAAAGACCCAGTCCCCCTGCAATTCTCATAAGCTTCTTGCCCTCTTCAACATCGACCTTTAAAAATTTTCCCACAAGCTTAGAAGAAATGGCAGACATGTGAATTGAAGGGCCTGCCTTACTTAGGGGCAGACCTACAAAGGCGGATACAAAACCTCCTAAAAATCTTGCAGGAATCAGGCTTAGAGGATCTTGATCAGCAAGTCCCTCGTATTCTTCTATGGCGTTTGTAACTCCTGAGCCTGCAGCTGCGGAAACTTTCTTTGTTATTTTATCAACTAAAAATGTAAGAATTATAAAACTTACCAGGCAAAGGGCGATTTTAATAAATCCTATGCCCGGAAAGATTTTATAAATTTTATTTATAGAATTGTCAATCAAAAGCCTGTAGCAAATGACAATAAAGCTTGAGGCAAGGCTTAAAAGTAAAATTTCCTTAAGGTATAAAATTATCTTTTCTCTCTTACTTGTTTTCTCTTTCATGTCTACTCCTAAAAATATTTGTTAACTTCTATTATATATCTAAGATGTCTAATAAAAATCAAATTTTTTGCCGGTATTCTTTAAGCCCAGTATGAGTTATCATTAGTGAATTATAATCAGATAAGTTTTCGTACCCTATGTATTAGATTTACAAACCCTTATACTAAAATTTATTAAACTTTTTATTACTAACTGAGAATATAAAAAGAGAACTATAAGTTGGAAAAGTGAATTTAATCTTGCAATATAAAAAATATCTTTCATCACATTTCTTTAACAACTCTAGAAGGATTTTCAATTATAATCACACCATTTAATTTACCCAATACTAAAAACTTGATATAATATGTTTAAATAATATATAGAAAGAAGGAAAAAGCAATGAGAAAATTGTATTCTCTATTACTTGTGTTGGTTCTAACTGTTTCTACCGTTGTAGGATGTGCAAAGACAGAATCAAACACAACTAATAACGACTCACAAAAAACAGAATCAAGCACAAGCAACGATGACACACAAAAAGCGGAAGAAAAAAAAGAAGAAGTAGTATCAGAAACAGTATACCCGTTGACGATCAATGATCAACTCGGAAATGAAGTTACAATCAAGCAACAGCCTGATAGGATTGTTTCAGGCTATTATATTTCCTCTTCTACCTGCCTTGCCTTGGGTTTAAAAGACAGATTGGTAGCAGTAGAAGAAAAGATTGAACAAAGACCTATTTATAAATATTCGGCTGCAGATATTATGGATTCTGTAGGAAATGTTGGTTCAGCTAAGGCCTTTGATCTGGAAGCTTGTATAGCAGCAAAACCGGATTTAGTCATCTTGCCTAAAAAGGCGAAAGACTATGCAAAAACTCTTACAGAGATGGATATTCCTACCGTTGTTGTAAACCCTGAAAGTCATGATAAGTTGGTGGAAATGATTGAGTTAATTGGACAAGCTACAAATAGCAATGATAAGGCAACTGCCTTGACTGATAAATACGATGAAATTCTAAATAAAATTAATGATATAACAAAAGATTTGAGTGATGACAAAAAGCCTGTCGTTTATATGTGTGGAACAAGTTCTTATCTAACAACTGCACCGAAGGATATGTATCAGGCATCACTTATTACTACTGCAGGAGGAAAAATGCAGGAGATGTATTAGAAGGTGATTCGTGGATAGATGTTTCTTATGAACAGATTTTGGAAATGAATCCTGACTACATTATCATTCCAACAAATAATATGGCTAATGGACAACCTGATTATACAGCAGAAGACGTTTTAGCAGATTCCAATCTTGCAGAAGTAACAGCAGTAAAGAATGGAAATGTTTACAATATGCCAACCGGATATGAAGCATGGGATTCACCTGTTCCATCCGGAGTACTTGGTATGCTTTGGATGACTTCTACTTTGCATCCAGATTTATACTCCAAGGATGAATTTGCAAATGATGCAGCTGATTTTTACAAAACATTTTATAACTTTGATATTGATAAATCATCCATAACAGAATAAGAGATAATAATGAAGGATATAGAACAAAGAAAATTAATAAAGCTATTCGGTGGAAGTACTGTGGTAATTTTTATTGCCACAGTACTATCTATATGTGTAGGAAAATATTCAATAGATATAAAAGATATCTGGAATATTTTAATTGGAAGTGAAAATGTATCTCTAATGATGAAAAAAGTCTTTTTCACGTTGCGATTGCCGAGGACTTTTATGGCTATTATAGCCGGATTCGGGTTAGGTCTTGCAGGAAGTGTATATCAGATTATTTTTAAAAATCCGTTGGCATCTCCGGATATTATAGGAATAGCAGGTGGTGCTAATTTAGGAGCCGCATTAGCCATTGTTTTATTATCTTCGTCAGGAATGATAGGTATTGCCATGGGGTCTTTTATTGGCGGATTTCTTGCGGTTATGGCAGTTATGTTCTTAGTGAAAGCAACCAGATCAAGAGCTACTGCAACATATGTGCTTGCCGGAATTGTGATTAATTCAATTTCCAAAGCGGTCATTATGGGATTGAAATATTTTGCAGACCCGGAAAATGAACTTGCGGCTATGGAATATTGGGAAATGGGAACATTAGGAAATACTACTGCAACTAAAGTTATGACAATATTTCCTCTGTTTCTTGTGGGCGTTGTCGGAATTATTTTATTGCACAGACAGGTGGAGATGCTGGCATTAAGCGATAATGAATGTCGTGCATTAGGAATGCGTATTGGAATCGTTCGTACATTTATCCTATTGCTGTCTACCCTGCTTGTTTCATCCATTATTTGTGTGACCGGATTAATATCTTTTGTAGGTTTGATTGCACCACATATCTCTAAACTGATTTTAAATAGAAATAATTTCACTACTATAATGTTAAGCAGTTTTATCGGCTCAATTGTAATCCTGATAGCCGATATATTTGCACGATTGCTCTACAGCGTTGAACTTCCAATTTCAATACTAACAACAATTATAGGCGTTCCAATTCTTATTTATTTTCTATGCAAAAAAGAAAGGGTCAGATGATATGAATGGATTGAAGTTACAAAATATTTCTGTAAGTTACGGAAATAATAGGATCCTAAAAAATTTAAATATTGAAGTCGCACAAGGAGAATTTTGTGGTCTTTTAGGTTTAAACGGAAGTGGAAAAACAACTTTACTTCATGCAATTTGTGGTTTTTTGCCTATGAATGGTGAATGTTATGTAAATGGAGAAAATTGCAAATCTATCAACGAAAGACAAAGAGCAAGAAAAATTGCATTTATTCCACAAAGCTGTAGTCTGACAGGAGGAATAAAAGCCATAGAAGTCGTTTTGATGGGCTACAATCCATGGTTACATATTTTAGAATCTCCATCCGTGGAACAGAAAAAACAAGCACTTAAAATTATGGAAAAACTGGAATGCAAATATTTGGCAAATAAAGATTTTGGAGAATTAAGCCAGGGGCAAAAGCAGATGGTTATATTGGCAAGATGCATGGCTCAGAATTCACCGGTTATGCTCATGGATGAACCTGACAGTGCTTTGGATTTTTTAAATAAGCATCTTGTATTGAAAAAAATTAAAAGAGTAATAAAAGACGAAAACAAAATTGGTTTGATAACAATGCATGATCCAAATTTTGCAATGGAATATTGCGATCGTCTTTTTTTGCTTAGAGATGGAGAGATAGTTACTCAGATACATATGAAAGAAGACTCCTATGAAAAAATAAAAAGAAGTCTATCCATGATTTATGGAGAAATTGAGCTGTTGAAGAATGGAACAGAATATCTGATGGGGAAAAAGCAAAGATAGAAAATGTTAAACAAATAAAATCTTCTATATTTCTTATCATCTTGAATTACTCTTACCTATGCGATCAGTAACAAAGTTTCATTGCGGTCAGGATAGAGTGAAATATTAAAAAGATTATAATAAGAAAATAAAATGAATGTGATAGGCGTTTTAAAAGAACATATAAAATCATACAAAAAAAATCGATTACGCAGTTGTTGCCATACATTCCTATGGCTCTATACCAAGCACAAGTGGAAAAATGATCATATATTCTAATAGATTTACAAAAGAAAATATTTGTGGTGGAAATGTAGAATGTATAGCTATATCTGGAGAAGTTGTTTTGCGGTTAGTATCCTTCGTAGGCTTTGATACTATTTTAGTTTATAACAGAGAAGAAAACTATATTTCAGAAAAATTAAATTAGCCTATTATTTTATACTGATAATTGATTACGAAGAAGACTTGTGAATTACAAGCATTTCGGATTGAGCACATTATGTGATCACAACGCAGGGACACAGTTTTGATAAAGAGGCACTTACATCATTATTAATGAAAAAATATGCCTATGTATAAATGATAGAAAGTTCGCTGAAAGCTAAGGACTTATTTGACAAAATGATGGAAAGAGTATTTACGGATATACAACCAAAAAGTATACGCACCTATAGGATTAAATCTAGTTGGTGAAATGCCTGAAGAAGTGACAATATTTTTAATGTGAAAATTCTCATGATCAAATGGATTCACATGAACACATTATAAAGAAGGGAGATATAATATGGATCAGATAGCAATTGTTGATGTGACGGATCAATCTGTAAAATTTTTAAACGATGATAAAACAGAATACGGACGTGGGCTTGCTGTAAAACTTTTAAAAAAATATATGTCAGAAAATGTTATGGTTATCGCACCCGGTCTACTTACCGGCACACCTGTACCTTGTGCCACAAGAGCTACTATTGTTGCAAAAGGCAAGGAAGATAAAAAGATTTCAGTAAGCAATATTTCGGGAGATTTTCCGCAAAAACTAGCTTCTATTCATTTGTCTGCACTTGTTATAAAAGGAAGCTGTAAAAATCCTAATACAGTAATTTATTTAGAAGAAGAAAAAATATCATTTTGGAATTTACCACAGCTGCAAGGGAAATATTGTAAAGAAGTTGTTTCTTATATAAGGGAAAAATGGGGAAATACGTGTGCAGTTATCGGCCGTGGCCCAGCATCAGATTACTACTATCCTGTAAGTAGTTTATTTGTTACTTATCCCCATGGAATACCGGAATTTAGTTGTCCGAGGAGTAGTACAGGGGTAACTCTTGCCAAAATGGGAATACGTGCGATTGTTCTCCAACAAAATAAATATTTTCAAGGAAGCTGTAAGGATAGGGATGGATTACTGATTAACGGAAAAAAATTAGCACAGTATATACTTAAAGATCCGATTTGTGGAGAAGCTTTGCCGGGTCTTGGTTCCATAACCCTTCTCCATCTTTTAAAAAACAAAAGCGATCTTAAAGATATTTTGAAAAATAAAAATAAAGAAAAAAGGCAGGAGAGCAGAAAAAACGTAGAAAAAATCAATTATTCTTGTGCACCTATGTGTGTAATAGGATGTCTTAACAAACATAATAAAGGAAATAGCAATATATATTCATCTCCTGAAGAATCTGAAATTCAAGCAGCAACTAAAACAAGTTTTCAAAATGATATGTCAGATGAGAATTTAAAATCGTGCACGTCATATTTATCTCAAACAGGCATGGAGATCGGTGTGAATATGATAGAACTTATATATGCTATGCGATTATATTTTGATGCAGTAAAAGAACAACCGTCATTTTCAAGAATTAAGGAACTGGTAAATGAAGTTGAAAATGGCACTGTGCTTGGAAGAATACTTGCCGGTGGAACCCGACGAGTATGTGAAATTTTTTCTGATCATGAAGAAATCCAAGAAAAAGTAACCAAGCAGGCGGTGACAAAAGAAAAAGAACATAAATTAAAAATAAATACGGATTTATTATACCAGGAGATATTTTTATTTGAAAATTTTGGAATATGTATTTTCAGTTCTTTTGCTTTGTTAAATAAGAAAGAGCCACTTTGTACATTTACGGAGTTATTTAGAAATAAGACAGGAAAAGAAACTACATTGAATGAACTGCTAAAATATTCTCAAGAGTGTTTAACCCGCGAAGAAGAACTTTGGAAAGAGCTTAATTTGGAAAATAATATAAAGTCTATACCTGAATTTGTAAAGGTCTTGTATACTTATTTTGAAAATTCAGAAAATAATATTTGAAAATGAGTTGAAAAATATGACAATACTAATAATTCATTAAACTAAATCTAACTTTGACACCTAACTTTCCTATTTTTAAAAGGGACATTATGTGGTGATTTTTTCTTATATAATGTTTTACTGTTGCTAATACATCTCTAAGATGTCTAATAAAAATCAAAAATTTTGCTGGTATTCTTTTTAAAATATGGTAGACTGTTAATAATAAAAATACATATTATTTTAGGAGTTTAATATGAAGGTAGTAAAATTTGGGGGATCATCCCTAGCTGATGCTAAGCAATTTAAAAAAGTTAAAGAAATAATTTTAGCAGATGATGAAAGAAAGTATGCAGTAGTTTCAGCTCCCGGCAAGGGAGAAAAAAATAGGCACAAGGTTACAGACCTACTTTTAATGTGTCACCAATTAGCAAGTCACGGTCTAAACATAGAAGAAATTTTTGTAAATATAAGAATTATTTTCAAGTCTATAGTTGCTGACTTAGACCTTGATATCGACATAGACAGCATCCTTGATGAAATATCTTGTAATATTCAAATGGGATCTTCTATTGACTACGCCCTAAGCCGTGGCGAGTACTTAAACGCTAGACTTATGGCTACATACTTAGGCTGGAACTTTGTAGACTCAAAGGATCTTATCTTTTTTAATGGAGAGCTCCTTGACGATGAAAAGACAGAAGAAAGCATAGGAAGAATTTTATCAGACCTTGAATACTCTGTAATCCCGGGATTTTACGGTTCTAATGAAAAGGGAGAAATCCAAGCCTTCTCCCGTGGTGGATCAGATGTAACAGGATCCCTTATCGCAAATGGAGTAAGGGCTGATATTTATGAAAACTGGACAGATGTATCCGGCTTCTTGGTAGCTGATCCTAGAATCGTTCACGACGCCAAAACTATCGACTATGTAACTTACAAGGAACTAAGAGAACTTTCCTACATGGGAGCTCCCGTCCTTCACCAAGATGCCATCCGTCCTGTAAAAAAACTTAGAATCCCTATAAATATAAGAAATACAAACGACCCTGAAAATCCGGGCACAACAATTGTTGAAGACTACAGCGATTCTTTTGCAAAGCACGACATAACAGGTATAGCCGGAAGAAAGGGTTTTACAGTTATCACAACTGAAAAAACTTTTATGAATGCAGACCTCGGAGTTTTCAGAAGAATAGCAAGTGTTTTTGAAACAAATGAAATTCCTATCGAACACATCCCATCAAGCATAGACTCAGTTTCTGTTATTGCAGAGTCAGGCAAGATTGCAGATAAGCTTCCAAATATAATAGAAGAAATAAAAATTTACACTGATCCTGACGAAATTAAGGTTGAAGATAAGATTTCCCTAATCGCCATAGTTGGTAAGGGAATGATAAACAGAGTAGGGATCTCAAGTAGAATTATGACAGCTGTCGCAAGGGCAGGAGTAAACATAAAGATGATAAATCAAGGTTCGAGTGAACTTAACGTAATAATAGGGGTAGAAGACAGAGATTTTGAAAAAGCTATCGAAGCTATTTACAATGAATTTGAATAAAATTTTGCATAAAAATAAGCAGGCTCATGCCTGCTTATTTTTTAAGATATTCTTTTTAGTCTAAAGGATAAACTGTAAAGACAAGGCTATCAGGTCCAAGGTGGGTAGCTGTTGAAGAGCTTAGGGCATCTTCAAGATAAATTTCCGCCCCGTCTATCTCGTCTTGGACTTGGGCCTTTACCTTTTCAAATTCTTTTAAATCTTTTCCGTGAGTTATCCCCAGGCAGTACCTATCATACATTGCTGCTTCTTCTTTTATCAAACCTATAAAACTTCTAAGACTTCTAGCCTTTCCTATATCCTTTTTTTCAAGAACGAGTAAGCCGTCCTCTAAGGTAATTACTGGATACATAGCTTCACTTTCACTATTTGCAGCCAGAGCCTTAGGGACTCTTCCCCCTTTAATTAAGTAGTCAAGAGACCTTAAGATCAGGTGGACCTTCATTTTTTCGAGATTTTTATAAGCTCTTGTCTTTACCTCTTCAAATGAAGCTGCCTTATCTATCATTTCCTTCAATTCAAGAGTGGCAAATACAACTGCAAAGTGCCCAATTTTTGTATCGATTACTTCTATTTCAACCCCGTAGTCTTCCTCAATTTCTTGTGAATTTATCTTCATCAATTGATACATACCTGATATTCCTGATGAAGTTGAGTAGATAAGAAATTTATTATAGCCCTGATCTATAAAGTCCTTGATAAAAGTCTTAAATTCTTCAGGTGAAGGAATAGATGTATGAGCTTCTTTTGCCTCGATTAATTTATCAAAAAATTCTTCCCTACCGATATCTACCATATCATTGTAAGTCTTATCATCTAAGAGTAGCTTAAAACTGAAAACTCCTATATCATTTTTATCAGCGACTTCTTTTGTGATATTAGATAGGGAATCCACAATTATTTTTATCTTTTCCATTTTATTTTCCTCTAACAGTAAACAGCTTTAGACTTCTAATCGAGCGGATAAATTGTATAACCCAGACAGTCTGGACCTATGTGGACGGCAAGAGCTGATGTAAGTGGCTCCTCAAGGTAAATCTCAGCCTCGTCCATATAGTCTTTAAGTTGCTCTTTTACCTTGTCAAACTCGCTCCTGTCCATCCCGTAAGTTAGCCCTAGGCAAAACCTTTTACCCTTATGTCTTTCCAAGTCTTCCCTAAGCATATTTGTATAAGCTCTAAGACTTCTGGTTCTTCCTATTTCCATCTTTTCAAGGGTAAGAGCTCCATCTTTTTTAATTGAAAGCAGGGGATACATAAGTTCACTTAGAACTCTTCCAAGTAAGGCCTTGGGAGCTCTTCCTCCCTTAATAAGGTACTTAAGCGACCTCATTACCCCTTGGGCTTGAAGCTTGTCGAGATTTTTATAAGCTTTATCTTTTACTTCTTCAAAGGATGCACCACTTTCTACCAGCATGCTTAATTCTACAGCTGCAAAGGTTAGTTGGATATAAGCTGACTTAGTATCGATTACTTCTATTTCTACACCATAGTCTTCTTTTATTTCTTCAGCTGTCATCCTCATCATGTTATACATCCCAGTCAAGCCTGATGAAGTTGCATAGACAAGAAACTTATTATAGCCTTGGTCTATAAATTCCTTGATAAAGATCTTAAATTCTTCAGGAGAGGGAGTAGCTGTGTGAGCTTCATCAGCACGAACCAGTTTTTCAAAAAATTCTTCCCTGCTCATATCTACCATGTCGGTATAGGTCTTATCATCTAAAATCAGTTTAAAGCTGAAGACTCCTATGTCATACTTATCAGCCATCTCTTTACTGATATTAGATATTGTATCTACAATTATTTTTATCTTTTCCATTTTACCCTCCTTTACAAGTAAAAATGAAACAAGCCTATTAATTTCGTACCTATCTCATATCATAATATATCAATAAGGCTGATTACAAATTACTTTATTTTTTCTTCCAATATCTTGCAAATTCTTTCTGATGCATGCCCATCCCCGTAAGGATTTACTGCCTTGCTCATCTTTTCATATTCGTCTTTATCTTTAAGAAGCAAATTCATTTCCCTGTAAATATCTTCCTGCCTTAGGCCTGTAAGTTTAAGAGTCCCAGCTTCGACCCCTTCAGGTCTTTCTGTTGTATCACGAAGAACAAGGACAGGCTTTCCTAGAGCCGGAGCTTCCTCCTGGATCCCCCCTGAATCGGTCATTACAAAGTAGGCCTTTTTCATAAAATTATGAAAGTCTATAACATTTAAAGGTTCGATAAGCCTTATTCTAGGATCATCCCCAAATACTTCCTTAGCTATATCCCTTACCAGGGGATTTTTATGTATAGGATAAATGACTGTAAGGTCCTCATTTTCATCTACGACATCTTTTATAGCCCTGAAACTGTTCCTCATATAGTCTCCGAGATTTTCTCTCCTGTGCATAGTAAGTAAAATCATCCTGCCTTCTTTCGGAATATTTTCATTTTCGTAGTCATTTCTTACAGTAGTTTTAAGGGCATCAATGACTGTATTGCCGGTTACAAAGACCCTGTCTTTATCCTTACCTTCTCTTATTAAATTGTCAAAAGCCTTTTGAGTTGGGGCGAAGTGAAAGTCACTTAAGGAGCCTATAGCCTGCCTGTTAAACTCTTCAGGATAAGGGCTGTACTTGTTATAGGTCCTAAGCCCCGCCTCCACGTGACCTAAAAGAATGCCGAGGTAAAAACTTGCAAGTCCTGCCACAAAGCTTGTAGATGTATCCCCATGAACTAAGACGATATCCGGCCTTTCCTTTTCTAAGATAGGCTTTATCCTTTCAAGGATCGAAATTGTTACGTCAAAGAGGCTCTGCTTGTCTTTCATTATTTCAAGGTTGTAGTCCTCCTTAAGGCCGAATACATCAAGGACCTGCCTTAGCATTTCCTTGTGCTGACCTGTTAGTAAAATTTTAACCTCGAACTTACCTCTTTTTTGAAGTTCCTTTACTAAAGGGCACATTTTTATCGCTTCAGGTCTGGTTCCAAAAACCAGCATTACTTTCTTCATGCTTATCCTCTTATAGCTTGTAAAAGTTATATTTATTTTCGCTATCTACATTTCTGGCATCTAAAACTACCTTGTCCTTTAACTTATCCAGATTTTCCTTTATTTGGTCGTGGCCTATCATAAGGATAACGAAGTCAACGTCTTCCAAGAACTTATCGAAGTCGTGGTATTGGTTTTCTACTATGTCTTTTTTTACCCAAGGGTCATAAACTTTAAGTTCAGGACCTAGGTGTCTTCTTTGGGCTTCTAACATTTGAAGAGTTGGTGATTCTCTTACATCATCTACATTTTCCTTGTAAGTAAGTCCATAGATCCCTACTCTTGAAAGGTCGCTCAATCCTTTTTCTTTCATTACTTCATAGGCCCTGTTAAGGGTGTATTCAGGCATGGAGTCGTTAATTTGTCTTGCCTTGTAAATTATTTCTGTAAGGAGTGGATAGTCGCCTACCAAGAACCATGGGTCTACAGATATGCAGTGACCTCCTACCCCCGGTCCCGGTGTAAGGATGTTTACTCTAGGGTGCTTGTTGGCTATTCTTATAACTTCATACACATCAAGACCACCTTGTCTACAGATTTTTGCAAGTTCGTTGGCAAAGGCTATGTTTATATCTCTAAAGGTATTTTCTATTACCTTAGTCATTTCAGCAGTCTTTATATCTGTAAGGTTGATTTCTCCCTTGCAGAAAGTTGAATAGATTTCTTTTACTCTTTGACCAACTTTTTCCTCATCAGATCCCACTGTGCGCGCATTGTTTTCAAGCTCATAAACCATATTTCCAGGAATTATTCTTTCAGGGGCATGGGCAAGGTGGATAGTCTTTCCGCTCTTTGCAATATAGTCTTCTACAACAGGTCTTACATTTTCATCTATAGCTCCCGGAGATACTGTTGATTCTACAACTATGATCCCGTCTTCTTTAATGTAGTCAAGGACTGACTTTACAGCACTAACTACAAAAGAAGAGTCCAACTTCTTAGATACAGGGTCATATGGAGTAGGAGCTGTGATTATATAGAAGTCTGTTTCTACAGGCTTAAGACTGAAAGTGATGTCCTTGTCTGATGCCTTTTTGAAAAGCTCATCCATTCCCTTTTCTTCAAAAGTCAATTCGCCCTTGTTTAATTTTTCAACAATTTCTTCTTTTATATCTGTTCCAACCACCTTGTTACCTGCTGATGCAAGCATAAGGGCTGTCGGCAAACCTATGTAGCCGAGTCCGATTACATTTATCATTTTATCTCCTTTAAAATAAAGCTTTAATTTTGTTTAATAATACTTGGTTATTTTTCTCAGGATCTAATTCTTCCTGCATATTTTTGCAATTTTCTTTAAGGCTCCTATAAAATTCCTTATCGTCTCTAAGTCTTAGGATAACTCGATACATTTCTTCTACAGATTCATGATCTACGCATACTCCTACTCCCCACTCTTTTACAAGCTCACAAAGGTAGGTATCCCTGGCAGCTATTATCGGAACTTCTGTGTGGACAGCTTCATAAAGCTTATTAGGTAAAGCTATTCTTACATTTCTCATAGAAGCGTTATAGACTGAAAAGATGACATCACACCTGCTATAAAGGTCTGCTACTTCCTCGTCATAGTAAAACTTCCCGCGATATTCCACGTAGTCTCTCTTAGCAGCTTCGTTTTTAAAGTAGTCCCCACTTTCAAAGCCTGCCAGTAAAAGCCTTACTCCTTCCATGTGATCCATTGCCTTAAGTAGTCTCTTCATCTCTTCAGCATACCTTATGCCCCCTATGTAGCCGACCGTAAAGGGTCTATCAGAGTTTTTCTCCCTAAGCTCTTTATAATTTTCAAATACCTTAAGATTTGGAATATTGGGCATAAAGACGACATTTTCCTTGTCAAAGTAGCCTTCGAAGTGGTCGAAAAATTTCATACTTGTAAGAACCATCAGGTCAACTGCATCAAGCATCTTCCTTTCGTCCTTTCTCATGTAAGGTGAGATTATATTTATAGGAAACTTGTGCTTTTCATCAGTTAAGTACCTGTGGATATCGGGTACTTCGTATATTATTTTTACTTGATCATCTTCCTTTTTCTTGTACTTATAAGCTATTCTGAGCATGTCGTAAGACTGGATATGGATAAGATCGGGTCTTATATCTGTCAACCTCCCGTAGGCTTTTTTTGAGAAGTCTTCTGTAGCACCTATCCTCTTAAGGGGGTTGGTCCTATCGGCCTTTACTCTTATTATATGATTTTCGACAAAGTCTCTCTTAAAATCAAACTTATCATCGCCACCCTTATCCCAGCAGATGGCACTTATATTAAAATCATCCCTTAATAAATCCATCCTCTTTGTCAGTCTTGGAGGAGGAGTGAAATTTACTAAGAATGTATATCTTTTTTTCTCCATAAATTCGTTAGTCCTCTTATAATAACAAGTTGTTTACACTTAATTATATCACACTGCCTATAATTTTTGAGGGCTTAAATATTTGAAAGCATAAAAGATAAAGATTAAAAAGTTTTTACGATTTTAAAGAGATAAGAAAAATATTTATAAAAAGATTTAATTTATAAAAGTGTATAAAAAAATAACTAAGCAAGAGCTGCTTAGTTATTTTCTACTGCTAAATTTTCATCAGCTATATTTTCATAATCAACTAATTCTAAGATACACATTTCTGAGCTGTCCCCTCTTCTAGGTCCAAGCTTTAAAATTCTTGCATATCCACCTTCCCTATCTGAGTAATTTTCAGCTATAGGTCCGAACAATCTTTTTACTACTTCTTCTTTGTATATATATCCTAGAGCTTGTCTTCTAGCAGCCAAGTCTCCCCTCTTACCAAGGGTAATCATTTTTTCAGCTACTCTTTTAGTTTCTTTAGCTCTAGTTACAGTAGTTGTAATTCTTCCATTTTCAAGCAATGAAGTAACTTGGTTTCTTAACATTGCGTCTCTATGGTCACTACGTCTACCTAGCTTTCTTAAATTAGACACTTTATCCCTCCTTATTCTTCATCTGTATTTTCATCTTTAAGTGAGACACCTAACTCTTCGAGTTTGTCTTCTACTTCGTCTAAGGATTTTTTACCAAAGTTTTTAATCTTTATGATATCTGATTTCTTATAAGATGCTATATCTCCAACTGTATTTATATTAGCTCTTTTTAAACAGTTAAAAGATCTCAGTGATAAATCCAAGTCTTCTATATTGATAGAGTAAAGAGTTTCCTCATCTACACTATCTTCAGCTTCTTCACTATCTTGTTTTACTTCGTATTCAGGTAATCCTCTGAATAATTCCAGGTAATTGATTAGTATTTCACTACCTTCACTAATAGCGTCTTGGGCAGTAACTGTTCCATTAGTCCAAACTTCTAAAGTAAGTTTATCATAATCAATTACTTGGCCAACTCTGGTACTATCCACATCAAAATTAACCTTTTTTACAGGACTGAATAGTGAATCTATAGCAATATCACCTATTACATCTTCATCTGTTTTGTTAAACTCAGCTAACCTATATCCCTTACCGTTAGAAATAGTAATTTCCATTTCTACATTAGCATCTTCGTTTAAAGTTGCTATAAAGTGGTCAGGATTAGCCAGTTCTATATTCGCATCTGAAATAATATCTTTAGCGGTTAAAACAGTAGGTCCTTTTGCAGAAACGCTAAGCTTAAGGTCTTCATCACCGAATTTTTTAATATTAACTCCCTTAAGATTTAATATTATTTCGGCAACGTCTTCTTTAACACCCTTAATCGTAGACATTTCATGAACTACGCCTTGAATATTTATCTTTGATATAGCTGCTCCTGGCAATGATGATAATAGAACTCTTCTTAGTGAATTACCAAGCGTTATTCCGTATCCTCTTTCCAATGGCATTATGACAAATTTTCCGTAACTTTGATCTTCATTCAATTCGATAACATCTATTCTTGTACCCAATTGTTCCGTCATAAATATAGCCTCCTTCGACAAGTCCTATGGGAATAGTCCCAACCTATGTTTGTACTAAACTCTTCTTTTCTTAGGTGGTCTACAACCATTGTGAGGAATAGGAGTTACGTCTTTTATCATAGTAACTTCAAGTCCGGATGCTTGTAGTGATCTTATTGCAGATTCTCTTCCTGAGCCGGGTCCCTTAACATATACTTCAACACTCTTTAAACCGTGTTCCATTGCCTTCTTGCTTGCTTCTTCAGCTGCTTGTTGTGCTGCAAATGGAGTTGATTTTCTAGATCCCTTAAATCCTAATTGTCCTGCAGATGCCCATGAAATTGCATTTCCATTAAGATCTGTAATAGTTACCATAGTGTTGTTAAATGTTGAGGAAATATGTGCTTGACCTTTTTCTATATTCTTCTTAACTCTTCTTCTACTACGAGTATTTCTTGCAGTTTTTTTAGTAGCCAATTAATCTTCCTCCTATGCTGATCTCTTAGAACCTTTACGAGTTCTGGCATTATTTTTAGTATGTTGACCTCTTACAGGTAAGCCTTTTTTATGTCTTAACCCTCTGTAGCTGTTGATTTCTTTAAGTCTCTTGATATTCATAGCTACTTCTCTACGAAGATCCCCTTCAGTCTTATATTGATCTATTTCATTTCTTAAGTCTGTAAGTTCTGCTTCTGTAAGGTCCTTTACCCTAGTATTAGGATCTATGCCTAATTTTTCCAATATTTTATTTGATGTTGGTATACCTATTCCGTAAATAGCAGTTAGTCCTATTTCAACTCTCTTATCGTTAGGTAAATCCACGCCTTGAATTCTTGCCATTAAGCCCTCCTACTAACCTTGTCTTTGTTTGTGTTTAGGATTTTCGCAAATTACCATAACACGACCTTTTCTCTTTATAATTTTACATTTATCACACATTTTTTTAACTGATGGTCTTACTTTCATTAATTCAAACCTCCGTCTATTTCTTTCTCCAAGTAATCCTACCGCGATCAAGATCGTATGGAGACAATTCAACAGTTACCTTATCTCCCGGTAAAATTCTTATATAATTCATTCTTAACTTACCTGATATGTGAGCTCTTATAATGTGACCATTTTGTAATTCAACTTTAAATTCCGTATTTGGTAAACTTTCTACTACTGTTCCTTCAAGTTCTATAACTTCCTTATTGGACATTATCTGTCTGATCCTCCTTTGTTAATTGATTTAGATAAGACCTTAACTTTTTATCAGTTATGTCTGTCAGATCTACAAGTTTATTACACTTTTGTAGATGCTTAATCTTTTTCTTCTTTGGCTTTTCGATTTTCCTTCTCTTCCCATCTACAACCAATACATAAGAATCATCAAGATTATCAATAACCACTTGAAGTTTACCCTTGTCACGGCCACATTTACTTATAACTACTTGCCCTCTTTCAAGCTTGTTGTATTGGCTCATATATTCTAATCCCTTAGTTCATCTACAATAGCTTTTGTTACTTCGTCCATTGACATAGAACCGTCAACGGTATAAACCAGGTTTAAATTATTGTAATAATCAACTAAAGGTCTTGTTTGTTCGTTATAAACATTAATTCTTTCCTTAACTGTATCTTCATTGTCATCTTCTCTTTGGATAACTTTTCCTCCGCAAAGATCACAAACGCCCTCTTCTTTAGTAGGATTATTATCTACATGATAGGAAGCTCCACAGTTTTGGCATACTCTTCTTCCGGAAAGTCTTTTAACTAATGAATCTGTATCAACATCAATATTGATAACTCTGTCAAGTTCAAGATTTCTCTTTTCTACACCTTCTGTCAAGGCTTGAGCTTGAGGGATTGTTCTTGGAAATCCGTCTAACAAAAATCCATCTTTACAATCATCTTGATCAAGTCTATCCCAAACTATTTTTATTGTTAATTCATCTGGCACTAGTTGTCCTTTTGCAAGTATTTCGTCAACTTGTTTACCTAGTTCAGTATGCTCAGAAATATTTTTTCTGAATATATCTCCGGTTGATATGTGGGGTATATTAAACTCTTCAACTAATCTCTTAGCTTGAGTTCCTTTACCTGCCCCCGGAGGTCCCAATAATATTAGTCTCATCATAAACTCCTAACTTTATTTCAAAAATCCCTTATAGTTTTTCATTGTTAACATACTTTCCATTTGATTTATAGTATCCAGTATTACTCCAACTACGATTATAAGTGATGTACCACCGAAGACTACTCTTATACCTAAGGCATTGTTAAGTATCATAGGAACAGATGAAATAAGTGCTAAGCTTAGTGCACCTATAAAGGTAACCCTATCTGATATTCTTTGCAAATATGCAGCAGTAGGTTTCCCTGATCTTATTCCCGGTACATATCCACCGTATTGTTGTAAGTTTTTAGCATATTCAACTGTATTAAATTGAATAGCCGCATAGAAGTAGGCAAATATTATTACCAATAATAAGTTTATTATTGAATAAATTACAAGCCCTGAAGTTGTTTGAACTGTAAATATATGTGCCATCCAGTTTGGCATACTTTTACCAAATAATAAAGCTACTGTTTGAGGTAATTGTAGAATTGCTGATGCAAAGATTACAGGCATTACCCCACCCATATTAACCTTAATAGGAATATGTGTAGATTGTCCCCCGTACATCTTTCTTCCAACTACTCTCTTAGCGTATTGGACAGGTATTTTTCTTTCACCTTGATTTATGATAACGATAAATACAAGAATCGCAACTAATATTACTACAAATAAGGCTATCTTCCACCAAGCCAAAGTACCTGCTCTTGATTGAAGGATAATAGTTCCAATCTGTTGAGGGAAGTTTGAAACTATACCTATAAAGATAAGAATAGACATCCCGTTACCTATTCCCTTATCAGTTATCATTTCTCCAAGCCAGATCATAAACATAGATCCCGCTATTAAAGATAAGAGGATTATGACCCCTGTCTTAAAGCTCTTGTCTACTACAGCTTGACCGAATAGACCGTTAACTGTTGCATAGGCTTGTATAATAGCTAGGATTATCGCACATATCTTAGTATACTTACCTATCTTTTTTCTTCCTTCTTCACCTTGTCTGGCTATCTCCTCAAGCCTAGGAAAGGCTACTGTGAGAAGTTGTATGATGATTGATGCTGTAATATATGGGTAGATGCTTAGAGCAAAGATGCTCATTTGAGATAAAGCTCCCCCACTTAAAAGGTTTAATAGTGAAACTATACCGCCTGCTTGTTGACTTGTTATCTGTCTGATAACTTCTCTATCCATAAAAGGTACCGGTATAGCACTCCCAAACCTGAAAACAACTAACATTAAAAGCGTAAATAGAATTCTATTACGCATAGCTTTTTCATTCCACGCTTGCTTTAATGTTTTTAACATTAAATCACCTCAGCCTTCCCTCCGGCTTGTGTAATTTTTTCTTCAGCGGATTTTGTGAATTTATTAGCTTTTACTGTTAACTTCTTTTCTAATTCTCCATCGCCTAGGATTTTAACTCCGTCCTTAGCTTTTGATTTTTTGTAAAATCCTTTTTCAATCAATAATTCAGGTGTGATTTCTGCTCCATCTTCAAAAACATTTAAATCACTCACGTTGATTATTGCATATTCTTTAGCAAATTTATTCTTGAATCCCCTCTTAGGAACTCTTCTGAATAGAGGCATTTGGCCCCCTTCAAATCCTGGTCTTACTCCTCCACCTGATCTTGACTTTTGTCCGTCACGACCACGTCCTGCAGTTTGTCCCAATCCTGAACCGGGTCCTCTACCAACTCTTTTCTTTGCTTTAACAGCTCCGCCTTTAGCTGGTTTTAAGTCGTGTAGTTTCATCTTGCACCTCCTATTCGACTTCTTCAACATCTACCATGAAATCGATAGCTTTGATCATTCCACGGATAGCGTCATTATCTTCTTTGATAACTGATTGTCCTATTTTATGAAGTCCAAGGGCTTCTACAGTCTTTATATGTTTATCGATTCTACCGATCTTACTTCTTTTTAGAGTTACTTTAAGTTTACTCATAAAGCCCTCCTTAACCTAATATCTCGTCTACAGACTTTCCTCTTAATTTAGCTACGCTTTCAGCTGTCTTAAGTGATTTAAGTCCTTCTATTGTTGCAAATACAATGTTTTGAGGATTTGTTGTTCCAAGTGACTTAGAACGTACATCTTTAATTCCTGCAAGTTCGCACACTGCACGAACAGGGCCACCTGCTATTACTCCGGTACCTTCTCCGGCTGGCTTCAACAATACTCTACCTGCACTGAATTCTCCAGTGATTTCGTGAGGAATAGTTGTTCCTACCATAGCTACTTCGATCATATGCTTCCTTGCATCTTGGCTAGCTTTTCTTATAGCTTCAGGAACTTCATGTGCCTTCCCTGTACCGACACCTACGTGACCTTGTCTGTCTCCAACTACTACTAGGGCTGAGAATCTCATGTTTCTACCACCCTTAACAACCTTAGCTACACGGTTGATATTTACTACTATTTCGTCTAAATCTAAAGCTTCGACTTCATCTCTTCTTAAGTTTTCCATTAAATATCCCCCCTTAACTAAAATTTAAGTCCTGATTCTCTTGCTCCATCTGCAAGTTCTTTAACTTTCCCGTGGTAGATATATCCTGATCTGTCGAATACACATTCTTCGATGCCTTTTTCTACAGCCTTTTTACCTATAGCTTGTCCAACTTTCTTAGCATCTTCACTAGTTGCATTAGCTTCTACTCTTAAGTCCTTGTCTAAAGTTGAAGCTGATACTATAGTCTTTCCGCTTACATCATCGATTAATTGTGCATAGATGTTTTTGTTGGATTTAAAAACACATAATCTAGGTTTATTAGCAGTTCCGGCAAGGTTTTTACGTATTCTTTTATGTCTTTTTTGTCTGTTTTCTTTGCTGTTTACTTTCTTAAACATACCCTAGCCTCCTACTTACCTGTCTTACCGACTTTACGTCTGATGTGTTCGTCTTCGTATCTTACACCTTTACCTTTGTATGGTTCAGGTCTTCTGAAGTCTCTTATCATTGCAGCGTAGTTTCCTACCTTTTGCTTATCGATACCTGATACAACTATAGTGTTTTGGTCAGGAACTTCAACAGTTATACCTTCAGGGTCTTCTCTTTCAATTGTATGAGAGTATCCTAAGTGTAATATTAATTTGTTAGCTTCCTTAGCAGCTCTATAACCTGTACCTTGGATAAGTAAAGTCTTCTTATAGCCTTGGCTAACCCCTTCAATCATATTGAAAATAAGGGTTCTTGTCAAACCGTGTAAAGACTTGTGTTCCTTTTTTTCTGAAGGTCTTTGAACAGTTATTTGACCTTCTTCTATATTTATAATCATTTCCTTAGGTAATTGTTGAGTTAATTCACCTTTTGGTCCTTTGACAGTTAAGTTGTTATTGCCATCGGATGTAACTTCAACACCTGCAGGAATTTCTATTGGTTTTAAACCGATTCTTGACATTATAGAAACCTCCTTAGTTAGTCTCTGTTACCATACGTAACAAATAACTTCTCCACCGATATTTTCTTTTCTAGCTTTTTTATCAGTCATAAGTCCCTTAGATGTAGATATTATTGCTATACCCAAACCACCTAATACTCTAGGAATTTCATTTGCGTTTGTGTATACTCTAAGTCCCGGTTTAGATATTCTCTTAATACCTGAGATTACCTTTTCATCATTTGGACCGTATTTTAAATCTATAGTAATTATTCCTTGCTTGTTATCGTCTGTAACATTGAAACCTTCTATAAAACCTTCATCTAATAGAATTTGAGCTATATCTTTTTTGATATTAGATGCAGGAACTTCAACAACTTTATGCTTTGCATTAACAGCATTTCTTACTCTTGTAAGCATATCTGCTATAGGGTCAGTCATCATAAAAGTTTCCTCCTTTCTTTTTACCAGCTTGCTTTTCTTACGCCTGGGATTTCGCCTTTATAAGCTAACTCTCGAAAGCAAATACGACATATACCATATTTACGAAGAACTCCATGAGGTCTTCCACAAATCTTACATCTTGTGTAGTTTCTTGTGCTATACTTTGCTGGTTTTTGTTGCTTTGCAACCATTGATTTTTTAGCCACTAATTGCCTCCTTGTTTTTTAAATGGCATACCCATTTCTGCTAGTAAAGACTTAGCTTCTTCATCTGTATTCGCAGTAGTTACTATAACTACATCCATACCTCTGATTTGATCTATTTCATCATAGTCAATTTCAGGGAAAATTAATTGTTCCTTAATACCTACAGCATAGTTTCCTCTACCGTCAAAGGACTTATCACTAACTCCTCTAAAGTCTCTTACACGTGGAAGGGAGATATTTATAAACTTATCTAAGAAGTCATACATCTTCTTTCCTCTAAGAGTAACCTTAACCCCAACATTCATTCCTTCTCTTAGTTTGAAGTTGGCAATTGATTTTTTAGACTTTGTTACTATAGGTGCTTGTCCTGTGATCTTTGCAATTTCATTAACTGTATTTTCAACAGCCTTAGGATTGTCCTTAGATGATCCTAAACCTACATTTAAAACGATCTTTTCTAATTTTGGAACTTGCATTATATTTTTATATCCGAAACGCTCAACCAAAACAGGAACTACTTCATTTTTATACTTATCTTTTAATCTTGATTCCATGCAGTGTCTCCTTTATTAATTAATAGTTTCGTCAGAAGACTTCATAAATCTTACTTTCTTTCCGTCTTCAAATCTATAGCCTAATCTAGTAGCTTTTTTATTTTTTTCGTCATAGTACATAACATTTGATGCATCGATAGGAGCTTCCATAGTATATCTGTCTCCTGTCATACCAGGTCCTTGAGGTTTTTTATGTTTAGTTACAATGTTAGCACCTTCAACCACTAGCTTCTTGTTAGCATGGTCGATGAATAAGACCTTACCAGTCTTACCCTTGTCTTTTCCTGCTATAACCATAACTGTATCACCAGTTTTAATCTTCATATCTTACACCCCCACTTATAAAACTTCAGGTGCCAATGAGATTATTTTCATGAACTTGCCGGCTCTTAACTCTCTAGTTATAGAACCGAAAATTCTTGTTCCCACTGGATTTCTATTATCATTTATTACTACAGCAGCGTTATCATCAAATCTGATATAGCTACCGTCACTTCTCTTAGTAGGATAAGTAGTTCTAACTATAACAGCCTTAACTACATCACCTTTTTTAACTGTTCCGCCTGGTTGTGCAGACTTTACAGAGCAAACTACTATATCTCCAATTTGAGCATACTTTCTCTTTGTACCACCCAAAACTCTTATTACTAGTAATTCTTTTGCCCCGGAATTATCTGCTACTCTTAAACGACTTTCTTGTTGAATCATAACATTCTCCTTTCGTAATAAGAATTATTTTGCTTGCTCTATAATTTCAACAAGTCTCCAGTTTTTAGTCTTAGATAATTTTCTTGTTTCCATTATCTTTACCTTGTCACCGACACTTGCTTGATTATTTTCATCGTGAGCTTTGAACTTAATAGTTCTTCTTAATTTTTTTCCATATAAAGGATCTTCAGACATAGTCTTAACTTCTACTACGATTGACTTATCCATCTTGTCTGAAACAACTACTCCAACTATGGTTTTTCTTTGATTTCTTTCCATAATTGATTATGCCTCCTTACCAATCTTAAGCTCACGTTCTCTTATAATAGTCTTAATGCGAGCTATGTCTTTTTTAACTTGTCCTATCATGCTAGGATTTTCTAATTGTCCTGTGGCCAATTGAAAACGCAAATTAAATAATTCTGCCTTAGATTGTTCTAATTGATCTTTTAATTCTTGATCTGAAAGATCACGGATTTCATTAGGTTTCATTAAGCTTCACCTTCCTTATCAGAATTATCTACACGAGATATGAATTTAGTTTTGATTGGCAATTTGTGTTGAGCAAGTCTCATAGCTTCTCTTGCTACTTCTTCACTAACACCTGACATTTCAAACAATACTCTACCCGGTTTAATTACTGCTACCCAATATTCAGGAGCTCCTTTACCAGAACCCATACGAATACCGATAGGCTTCTTAGAAACTGGTTTATCTGGGAAAACCTTGATCCAGATTGAACCGCCTCTTTTTATATATCTTGTCATAGCACGACGTGCTGATTCTATTTGATTAGCTGTTAACCAACAAGGCTCTAAAGCTTGAATACCGTAGTCTCCATAAGTTAATGTGTTACCTCTGGAAGCTTTACCCTTCATTCTTCCTCTATGAACTCTACGATATTTAACTCTTTTAGGCATTAACATAGATTATTCCTCCTCTCCAATTAGTTGTTATCTGATTGGGATTTACCTCTTCTATTATTTCTCTTACCACGTTTATTATCTTGTTTTTTACTATTCTTATAAGCCGGTAAATCTTCCTTTTCCATACCAGGTAACATTTCACCCTTGTATATCCAAACTTTTACACCGATCTTACCATAAGTTGTATCTGCTTCTGCAAATCCATAGTCTATAGCAGCTCTTAAAGTTTGAAGAGGAATAGTTCCATCGCTGTACCATTCGCTTCTAGCCATATCAGCTCCGCCAAGTCTTCCTGAAACCATAGTCTTTATTCCTAAAGCTCCTGCTCTCATAGTTCTTTGCATAGCTTGTTTCATAGCACGTCTGAAAGAAATACGTCTTTCCAATTGTGCTGCAATGTTTTCAGCAACAAGTTGAGAATCAAGGTCAATATTCTTTATTTCTTCAACATTGATGATAACTTTCTTTCCAGTCTTCTTTTCTAATTTATTCTTAAGTTCTTCTACTCCTGCACCTTGACGGCCTATTACCATACCAGGTTTTCCAGTTGAGATAGTTAACTTGATTTTATTTGATGCTCTTTCTATTTGAATGTCGCTTATGCCGGCACTATATGATTCTTTCTTTACTAATTCACGTATTTCATGATCTTCTACTAAGTAATCAGCGAAGTGTTCTTTATCAGCGAACCATTTTGAATCCCAGTCCTTAATAACTCCGACTCTTAACCCATTAGGATTAACCTTTTGACCCATTAGATTCCTCCTTAAAATTCTCTTTCTTCAACAACTACGCCAATGTGGCTTGATCTCTTTAATATAGGATAAGCCATTCCCTTAGCCTTAGGTCTCCATCTCTTCATAGTTGGAGCATCGTTGGCGTAAGCTTGTGCTACAAAAAGATTTTCTCTATCTAATCCGTAATTGTGTTCTGCATTTGCAATCGCTGAATTTAATACCTTTTCTAAAATTCTAGCACCTTTTTTAGGAGTGAATTTCAATATAGCGAGTGCTTCATCTACTTGTTTACCTCTTATTTCCTTGCATGTGAAGTGTACTTTTAGAGGAGAAATACGTTCATATTTCGCAATAGCTCTTGCTTGCATTGTAATACCTCCTTACTTTCTAACTGATGATGTCTTTTCTGTTTTTATGTGACTCTTGAAAGTTCTTGTTGGAACAAATTCTCCAAGCTTATGTCCTACCATGTCATCTTGGATGTATACAGGAACATGCTTTCTTCCATCATGAACTGCAATTGTGTGACCTACAAAGTTAGGGAAGATTGTAGAACGACGTGACCAAGTTTTGATAACTTTCTTTTCGCCATTTGCATTTAATTCTTCTATTTTTTTCATTAGGTGGTCATCGACAAAAGGACCTTTTTTAACTGATCTACCCATTTAAAATCCTCCTATTTGCTCTTTCTTCTTCTGATTATATACTTGTCTGATTTGTTCTTAGTCTTACGAGTCTTAAGACCAAGTGCAGGTTTACCCCAAGGAGTTGATGGAGCCTTTCTACCTACAGGTGTTCTACCTTCACCACCACCGTGTGGGTGATCTACAGGGTTCATGGCTGATCCTCTAACGTATGGTCTCTTTCCCATATGTCTACTCTTACCGGCCTTACCTACATTAACAAGTTCGTGAGCAAGATTACCTACTTGACCAACTGTTGCCTTACATTCTAAGTGGATTAATCTATATTCTCCGGATGGAAGTCTTAATTGTGCGAACTTTCCTTCCTTACCCATTAATTGAGCTTCAGCTCCTGCTGATCTAACTATTTGTCCACCTTTACCTGCTTTAAGCTCGATATTGTGAACAGTAGTACCTACAGGAATGTCTTTTAACTTAAGAGCGTTACCTACAACTATATCTGCATTTTCTCCACTTTCTACTGTATCTCCTACTTTTAGGCCTTCAGGTTGAAGAATGTATCTCTTTTCACCGTCAGCATATTGTAAAAGAGCAATGTTTGCAGTTCTGTTAGGATCGTATTCTATAGCGATAACCTTAGCCGGTATACCGTCTTTATTTCTCTTAAAGTCTATTATTCTGTATTTTCTCTTAGCTCCGCCACCTCTATGACGAACAGTAGCTCTACCGTTTACGTTTCTTCCGCCTGATTTAGTAAGAGGAGCTGTAAGTGATTTTTCCGGACTTGTCTTTGTGATTTCGTCAAAACTTAAAACAGTCATCCCACGACGGCCGGCTGATGTTGGTTTATATTTCTTTATTGCTGCCATTTCTACTCCTCCTAAATGTTATCAAAGAATTCAATTGGGTCTGAGTCTTCTCTAAGTGTTACAATTGCCTTCTTCCAGTCAGGTCTCTTACCGCTAGTTCTGCCCATTCTCTTAGTCTTTCCTGTCATGTTCATAGTGTTAACCTTAGCGACCTTAACCTTAAAAATCTTTTCTACGGCGTCTCTTATTTCTATCTTATTAGCATCCTTAGCAACCTTGAAGACATACTTTCTTTCTTCCATCTTGTCCATAGCGTCTTCAGTGATTATAGGCTTGATAATTACGTCATAAACTGATTTCATTATTGAAACACCTCCTCGATCTTCTTAACCGCATCAGTTGTTAAAACCAATGAGTTGTATTTTAAAGTATCATATACATTCATTAGTCTTGCTTCGCATACCAAAACATTTTCTATATTTCTAAATGATCTGTAGATTGTTTCATCGTGTTCTGCAACTACCACTAAAGCCTTCTTGTCAGCATTAATATTCTTTAATACCTTAGCTGCTTCCTTAGTGCTGATCTTTTCTAATGATAGATTATCCAATACTATAATTTCTTCGTCATTAAATTTTGAAGTTAAAACAGACTTCATAGCAAGTCTTCTTACCTTCTTAGGAACTGCATAGCTGTAGTCTCTTGGTTTTGGAGCAAATACAACCCCGCCGCCTCTCCATTGAGGAGATCTGATGCTACCTTGACGAGCTCTACCTGTACCTTTTTGTCTCCAAGGTTTCTTTCCTCCACCTCTTACTTCTGTACGAGTTTTAGCGGATTGAGTACCTTGTCTTTTATTTGCAAGCTGATTTTTAACTACTTCATAAACAGCGTGCTCATTAACATCTATAGCGAAAATATCTTCACTTAATTCTATTTCCCCAACTTTTTCTCCTAGTTGGTTTAATGTTTGAATCTTAGGCATCTTTCATCCTCCCTTCTAGTTTGACTTAACAGCTTTTCTAACAGTAACAAGCGATCCCTTATTTCCAGGAACTGCTCCCTTGATTAAAAGAACGCCTCTATCTTTATCAACCTTAACAACTGTCAAGTTTTGAACAGTGACTCTGTCGTGTCCCATCTTTCCGGAACCTTTTCTTCCCTTAAACACTCTTGCAGGATAAGATCCGGCAGCTCTTGCTCCGGCTACTCTGTGAGATTTGGAACCGTGCCCCATAGGTCCTCTATGGTAATTCCATTTCTTTATAGCACCTTGAGTACCCTTACCCTTAGAAGTACCTATAACATCGACAATGTCTCCGTCTTCGAACATATCTAAAGTAATTTCATCGCCAAGATTAAATTTTTGGTCATCATCATCAAGTCTTATTTCTCTTAAATATCTCTTGTAACTTACATTAGCCTTGTCAAAGTGACCCTTTAAAGGCTTAGTAACGTGTTTTTCTTTTTTATCCGCAAAAGCTACTTGGATAGCCTTGTATCCATCAGTTTCTTCTGTTTTAACTTGTGTAACAAACACAGGACCTGCTTGTACAACAGTTACAGGAGTGACTGTTCCTTCTTCATCGAAGATTTGAGTCATACCTATTTTTTTACCTAAAATACTCTTCATATGAGTACACCTCCTATTGTGATATCAAATTATTACTTACAGCGGATTGATTTACAATCATTCTAAGATTAAAGCTTAATTTCGATATCTACGCCGGCAGGAAGGTTTAATTTTTTCAATGCTTCCAAAGTTTTTGCGTTAGGATTAATGATATCGATTAATCTCTTATGAGTTCTTTGTTCAAACTGTTCTCTTGAGTACTTATACTTGTGAACAGCTCTTAAGATTGTAATAATTTCTACGTCTGTTGGCAAAGGAATAGGACCTGATACTTCTGCATCAGTTCTCTTTGCTGCTTCTACGATTTTTTGAGCTGATTGATCAATAAGTTCGTGATCATAAGCTCTAAGTTTAATTCTAATTTTTTGATTTGCCATTAAGGCACCTCCTCTAAATTTTAAAAGAAGCGTCTTTATGCGACTGAGCCTATACACCTATCCGGGTGTACAATGTCAATATTTTAAACTTTTCATCGGAAAAGCTCTCAGTCAACGCCTTGATTATTCAAGACTTCTCCACGAAAATTACCTTGATAAATCTAATCAGGATCTTCAAGCAACCTCTCGTTTCAACGCTTATTTATTTTTGACACAATGAGTATTATACAGACCTTTAGTCCTCTTGTCAAATAAAAATTAAATTTTCCTAGAAATTTTTTAAAAATTTATTACCTTTTTTTAACATTTTTAACATTAGCTTAAAATTCTTTAGTAATCCTTCATTATATATAGGATATATAGGGATAGAGGGCAAGAATTAGATAAAATATTTATAGAAAAAAATTAATCGATGAAAAATTTTAAAGGCTGATATTTAATATATTTAAAATTTTCTTATTTAAATATAATTAAATACAAATAAAAACTGACCCTAAATTTATTAGGTTTAGGATCAGTAGTAAATCTTTATCTTGCTTTTTTAAAGGTGTCAAGTACATCACAAACTAGGTCTACCTTATCGAAAGGAGTTATGATATAAAAACCGTCAACATAGTCTTTGATCTTTTCTGCATAAAGGCAGGTTACTTCTATAGCAAGCTTTTTGTATTCACTTTCATCTGCTTTTTTATATTTTTCTATGATTTCTTTTTCCACGCTCATTCCATAAATTTCAGCTTCTATGTAGCTGGCGTTTTTGTAGGAAACTATAGGCATAAGACCGCCCATAATGTAAGCTTTAAGTTCTTTTTTAGCAATCTTTAAGTTTTCTACGGCCTTTTCTGAGATTATCGGCTGAGTATAGAAAACTTTTGTGCCGGCTTTTTCTTTTTCTTTAGCCCTGTTTAATTCCATGGAAAAATTTGTTGCATTTACATTTAAGGCTGCTCCCAGGTTCATTTTATTGGTAAAGACATCCTTATTCATATCTTCAACAAAGCCTGTGAGTTTTGTGGAATTAAACTGGTAGACGCTTTTTATGTCATCTTTTTCTGCACTAGGGATCGGATCTCCTGTTACAAGGATTACATTTAAGATGTTTTCTATATTAAGGGCAAAGAGCAAGGCCTTAGTGGCATTTATATTTCTGTCCCTGCAAGTCATATGAACAACAGGGTCTATGCCGACTTCTCTTTTTATCTTATAAGCTGTGTAAGAGGCGTCCACCCTTACCCTGGCAACAGGACAGTCCGGGATAGTTATGGCGTCGACACCATGGTCATAGTACTTTTTAACGTTGTCTATGTACTTTCCCATATCCAAATTTTTGGGAGGGACGTATTCAACAGCTATGGGTTTTTTACCATTTTGAAGTTTGTTCATAAAGAGGTTTTCTGTGTAAGGATTATCTATCTTTAACTTGTCCTCTTCCTTATTTTTCTTGTCATTTATCTTGTAGTTTTTTATCTTTTTAGAAATTTCTTTTATAAATTCCGGATTAGTCCCACAACAGCCTCCTATAATTTTTGCTCCATGATCTAAGATATCTAAGATGGAGTTTGAGAAGTATTCCTTGTCGTGGGAGTAGATTGTCCTTCCGTTTATGACTGTCGGATAACCTGCATTAGGCATAATAGATAGGGTCTTTTCAGGAAGGTCAATGGACTTTATATATTCTTTTAAATGCAAGGGTCCTGATACACAGTTAAAGCCAGCCGCATCTATAAAGTCACATTCATCCGCCCTTTCTAAAAGCTTAGCTCCGATTTCTCCAAACCTTGTAAGTCCGTCTGCGTTTATGGCAAAGGAGGATATGATAAATGAATCCTGATCTTTTTTCTTTATATACTGGGCAACCTTTAGGATGTCATCAATGGAGGCGAAGGTTTCAAATAGAAAATTATTTATCCCCTCCCTTAGAAAGATGTCGGCTATCCGGCAGTATTCTTCGAAGGGATCTTCTTCTGATGGAATCTGACCTATGTCTGCAAATATAAGCACATCTGTTCCCTTACAGGCTTCTTTTGCAGCTTCAATCCCTCCGTTAATGATGCTTTCTACTACAGCCTCATCGGCATTAAGGGCTAAGGAGTTTGCTTGGTAGGTATTTGTCTTTATTGCCTTGGCTCCTGCCTTTATATATTCTTTGTGGATAGATACAATAGTTTTTTTATCAAATATATTTGCCATCTCACACTTAGGCAGGGGATTTAAAGTTTTAGATGGATAGTACGTCCCCATAGCCCCATCAAATAATAAGGGCTTGTCTAAGTCAAGTAATTTGTTCATCAATTATTCACCCCAAAAAGTTCATTCGCATAGTCAACGCTGGCTTTGGCATCTTTTCCATAGAAGTCCGCCCCTATTTTCTTGCTGTACTCTTCTGTAAGGACAGCTCCTCCGACCATTATCTTTACATCAGGCATTTCTTCTCTAAGAGCTTCTATAGTAAGTTTCATGTTCTCTAAAGTTGTAGTCATAAGGGCTGAAAGGCCTACCAGCTTTACATTTCTTTCCTTAGCTGTAGCTACTACTGTTTCTATAGGGACGTCCTTACCTAGGTCTATAACATTGTAGCCATAATTTTCCAAGATTACACTTACTATGTTTTTACCTATATCATGCACATCTCCCTTTACAGTTGCCATAACTATATCTCCCTTGGAAACAGGATCTCCCCCTCCTTGCTTTATAAAGTTTTGGATAACTGAAAAGCCTGCCTGAGCTGCGTTTGATGCCTTGATAAGTTGGGGAAGAAAGATGTCTCCTCTTTCATAATTATCTCCAACTATGTCAAGGGCAGGGATAAGGTCTTCATTTATGATGTCGAGCTCATTTTTTTCCTTAAGCATTTCTGTAACCTTATCTCTTACCACGCTGTCAAGGCCTTTAAAGACAGCTGTATTTATATCGTAGTCTTCCTTTTTATCGCTCTTAGGCTCACTTACAGAAACTTTTTTATCGGAAAAAGCTCCTATAAATTCATCAGTCGCTCCGTCTACATTCTTTAAAAGTTTGGCAGCCTTTATACTGTCAACCATAGTCTTTGAGTTCGGATTTATTATAGCCAGATCAAGACCTGCATACATTGCCATAATTAAAAAGCTTTGGTTTATCAATTCTCTGTTAGGAAGACCGAAAGATATGTTGGAAACTCCAAGAGCAGTCCTTACTCCCAGTTCCTCTTTAACTATCTCTATGGCCTTTAAAGTATCCATAGCCCCTTCAGGATTTGATGATACTGTAAGGGTTAGACAGTCTATATAAATATCTCTCGGCTCTATTCCGTAGTCTCCGGCTCTTTTAACTATTTTTCTGGCAATCTTTACCCTATCTTCTATTGAATCCGGTATCCCGTTTTCATCTAGGGCAAGACCGATTACCTGAGCGTTGTACTTTTTAACTAGAGGCAAAATTTCTTCAAGCTTTTCATCTTCCCCGTTAACTGAATTTACTATCGCCTTTCCGTTGTAGGCTCTTAGGGCAGCTTCTATAGCCTCTCCCTTTGAGCTGTCAATAATTAAAGGAGTGTCGATAACTGCTTGGATTCCCTTGATTATCTTTTCTTGCATACGAGCTTCATCTATACCCGGATGACCTACATTAAGGTCCAGGATGTCAGCTCCGGCATCGACCTGTTCGATGGCTTTTGATACAAAGTAGGCTATGTCTTCTTTTTCCAAGGCTTCCTGATACTTTTTCTTACCTGTAGGGTTTAGTCTTTCCCCTGCCATTAAAAAGTTCTCGTTGCTTATAAATTTAGATGCAGATGAAGGGCCGTAGATTTTTTCCACTTCTCTCTCATTAACTTCATTTCCCTTTACGGAATCTGCCAAAAGCTTTATATAGGAGTCATCTGTCCCGCAGCAACCTCCAAGGTATTTTACTCCAAGCTCTGCTATGGCTGTCATATTTTCAGCAAATTCTTCATTAGTTAGGTCATAAGACCCGTCCATATTAGGCATACCGGCATTAGGCTTTATTATTATGTCCTTGTCTGTCATCTTGACTAATTTTTTTGCCATTTCATACATTTGGACAGGACCTACCGAGCAGTTAAGGCCAAGGGCTTCAACTCCCAGTCCTTCGACAGAATTTACAAAGCTTTCCAGAGATACCCCTACGAAAGTTCTCTCGTCTTCTTCAAAGGACATTGTAGCAAGGATAGGGAGGTCGGAATTTTCTCTGGCTGCAAGAATTGCTGCCTTTAACTCGTAAAGGTCTGTCATAGTTTCTATAACAACCAGGTCAGCCTCCTTACCCGCTAAAATTATTTCCTTAAAGATGTCGTAGGCTTCGTCAAACTTAAGATCTCCCATCGGTTCCATCATCTTGCCGATAGGTCCGATATCAAGGGCAATCTTAACATCTTTTCTGCCCCCTCTTGCAATCTTGGCATTTTCTATGGCCTTTTTTATGACTTTGTCAAGGTCGTAACCTGCAAGCTTTATCCTGTTAGCTCCAAAGGTGCAGGTATAAATTATTTCAGCTCCACTTTCTATGTATTTTTTGTGGATGCCGATAATTTTTTCGGGATCTTCCAGATTTAAAAGCTCGGGAATCTGCCCTACCTTCATTCCATTTTTTTGAAGCATAGTTCCCATAGCCCCATCCAATATAATTACCTTATCCTTTTCCATAAGCTAGCTACCTTCTTTCCTTATAACAAACTTTTTTTACTCTTATACAAATTAATTAAACCCTTATCTTAGGTTTACCTCTTCACTGTGAAAAACTCATAGTCTATAAAATTACCGGCCAAACTGAGCAGGTAATTTCAAAAAATAATTATCATTTGATCCTATACCTACCCGATCTTTCGGACCGGCTTAACTTTAATTTATTTATTTTTAGTCCAAATTCATTTCAATCATTATATCATATATTAAGCACAAATATTAAAAAAGCTCGGGAAGTATAAAGACTTTACCGAGCTCTCTTTTAAATCCTATCCATAATTTCATCTGGAAGATTACTTATAATTCCGTCAACCCCCATTGCATTAAGCCTGTCAAAATCAAATCCATAATCAACCGTCCAGGCATTTACTTCTATGTCGTCGCTGTGAAGGTCATCGACGAGGTCTTTATCCAGGCTCGTAAAAAGCGGATGATAAATACCTATCCCATTTCTAAAAAGATAATCCTCAGGTCTGATAATTTTAGAAGCCTCCAAGGCTGCAATAGGAACTAGATCTGTGATCTCTTTAAACCTTAAAAGAGACTTGTGGTTAAAGCTGGATATTATAAGCCTATCTAAAAGACCGTAGGCCTTGAAAATTTTATAAACATCTTCCTCAATTCCTTTGTAATCGAAGATTGACGTCTTTAACTCTACGTTTGTGACAAGGTCCGTATCTTTTATTATATTCACATATTCTTCCAATGATAAGATTGACTGACCATCCGCATACTTATATTCCTTAAGCTGATCATAAGTTAAGTCCCTTAAGAAAGCCTTGACCCCTAGCATCCTTTCCAGGTACTCGTCGTGAAAGACAATCACCTTTGCGTCCTTGGAGTATTGGACATCAAGCTCTACTCCATATATATCAAGGTCCTTGCAGGCTTCAAAGGCTAGGGCAGAATTTTCCGTATACTTAAAGCTGTAACCCCTGTGTGCAAAAATATTCATTTCATCCTCCTTCGGAATAATTTTATAGGAAGACCTTGCTTTTAATATAAGGGAGGAGTAATGAAAATGTAAAATTTATTTCTTAAACTTCTCATCGGTTAATTTCATGCTGATTATTTTAATTGCAAAACTTATAGCTACAATTACCATAAGCATAGATGGCCAAAGCTTTGATAAATTTATTCTCGGAATAAAAATACAAATTACCAGCCAGAAAATATCTAAAAAAACTGCAGATGACTTAACAGCCTTATATAGCTTTAAGTCCTGGACAAAAATTATCCCACAGCCTACAAGAAGTACTCCGAGGCTTATAATGTCTACCACAGACGAGTTGAGTCCTGTGGCAATTGACATATAGTGAGAAAAGGCTCCTAAAATTACTAAAATATATCCTATAAAATCCTTTAATTTAATCATGACAATCTCCTTTTCTCCTATTATATATTAAATCTATCTTCCTATAAAAGAAAATCTACAAATGCTATAATATAGGTGTAAATCAATCTTAAGCTAGAAGTTAGGAGATAATATGTATTCAAATATCAGCACCTGTTGTCTGGAAGGACTTATAGGATATAAGATAGATTGCGAATGCGACCTCGCCAACGGAATGAGGTCCTTTAACATAGTAGGCCTTCCCGATGCTTCCATAAAAGAATCCAAAGAAAGGGTCAGATCAGCAATAGAAAATACCGGAATAAAATTTCCCGTAAAGAGAATTACAATAAATCTCGCCCCTGCCAATTTAAAAAAAGAGGGCTCTCAGCTTGACCTGGCAATAGCAGTTTCTATTCTTTCATCAATGGGGATAATCGAAGTGCCCGATAAGAGCTGGGCCTTTATAGGAGAGCTGTCGCTTGACGGAAGGTTAAATGCAATTGACGGCTGTCTTTGCATGGTCCTAAGCCTTAAAGAAATGGGCTTTAGCAGAGTCTTTGTCCCTAAGGGAAACAGCAAAGAATGCTCCATGGTCAAGGGAATAGAAAAAGTTTCCCTCGACAGCCTGGACTCCCTTATAAAAATTTTAAACGGAGAGATCGATGCGACTTTTATCGAAGAGGAAGAAGTTAAGACAGATGATATTTTCTATAAGGTCGACTTTTCAGATATCAAGGGACAAAAATTACTTAAGAGGGCAATGGAAATAGCTGCAGCAGGTTTTCACAACCTCCTTATGATAGGACCTCCGGGAAGTGGTAAGACCATGGCTGCTATGAGACTACCTACTATTCTCCCTGAGATGAGCTTTGATGAAGTAATGGAGACTACAAAAATTTACTCTGTCGCAGGTCTTTTAAACAACTCCCGAATAGTTTCTCAAAGACCATTTAGAGCTCCCCACCACACCTGCTCAAACGTAAGCCTTATCGGTGGAGGGCGGATCCCAAAGCCCGGAGAAATAAGTCTCGCCCACAACGGAATTTTATTCTTAGATGAGCTGCCTGAATTTTCAAAGGCAACTATAGAAGTTTTAAGGCAGCCCTTAGAAACAAAAGAGATAACCATCACCAGGATAAATGCCTCCCTGACCTATCCTGCGAACTTTCTCTTTATAGCCGGCATGAATCCCTGCCCCTGTGGCTACCATGGAGATCCCAACCATGAGTGTTCCTGCTCCCTAACTCAGATTACAAATTACCTTAACAAGGTTTCAAGGCCGATCTTAGATAGGATCGATATCCACGTGGAAGTTTCCCCCGTAAAGCTCGATGAACTTACAGCAGAAGAAAAGGCAGAAAGTTCAGCCGATATAAGAAAGAGAGTTCAAAAAGCAAGAGAAATTCAAAAAGAAAGATTTAAAAAAATTGATATAACAACCAATTCCCAGATGACTTCAAGCCAAATAAGAAAGTACTGTCCCCTTAGCAGAGATCTAAAAGATATAATGAATCTCGCCTTTGATAAGTACAAATTTTCCGCCAGGTCCTTCGACAAGATTATAAAACTTGCAAGAACCGTAGCAGACCTGGAAGGCTCAGCCGATATAAAAGGTCCTCACCTGATGGAGGCTATCAGATATAGGACTGTCGATCAAAAGTACTGGGGCTAATAGACCTATCTATGGGTATAATATATGCGATTAAGGAGGCAAGAAATGTTTTTTAAATTTGATAGAAATAAAGCTCGAGAGGCTTTAAATAATAGAAGAGGTTCAGCTATGGAAATTCTTAAGGATGAAGATAGAGCCGAAAGATTTTTACAAAATGCCGAAAGAAAACTCAGAAGGATCCCTAAGTATGGCAAGGACCTATCCTACATTCCGATCTTTTTGTCCATGGTTCGCTCTTATATAACAAAAGAATATACAGCCATACCTTTCCACGTCATAGTTGCCATAGTTGCAGCTTTAATTTACTTCCTATCTCCTATAGATATCGTTCCGGACTTTATCCCCTTCTTAGGAAAGGCCGACGATGCCGCTGTCATAGCCTACTGCTGGTCTTTGGTAAATAAGGATGTGGATAAGTATCTTAGCTGGAGAGAATCAAACGGAAAAGTGATAAACTTTAAAAAGAAATAATTCTACACATTAAAAAAGAGGGATAGTCACATCCCTCTTTTTTCTTTAAGTAAATTCAATCCGCTTTTGTTTAAGCTGGAAACTTTTTATTTATCTAACTTAACGGTTTCTTGAGCTTTTTTCAAAAATGAATCATCAATAGTACAAATTAGTCTTCTGCTAATATACGTACTTGATCTCCGAAAAGTTCTTGTGATTTTCTTCTAATTTCATAGATATAAGCTTCTACATTTTCGTAAGGTGTTCCAAGCGGTACTTGACAACCTGCATCTATTACAAAGCCCTTTGGATTTTTGTAAGCTTCTGAAATACATTTATCAACAGCTTCTATTACATCATCAATACTTCCATCTCTAAAGACATCTACAGGTGGAATATTACCGCTTATCATTAACTTATCACCGTAAAGATCTGATATTTCGCTTAAGCTTTCACAATTGTCTATGCTGAAGTATAAGATATCCAATGTTGAAATATCTTCCCAGGCTTTTCTTGTATTTCCACAAATGTGTAATATAGGCTTAGTACCCGTAATTCTTTCAGTTTCACTTGCTAATTTTTTTAAGTATGGATATGAAAGTTCATGGAATTGTTCTTAAGATAGCAAATCATTAGATGAGATAGGATCCGCCATAAATACAGGCAACTTACCTACCCTATCGCATAGCTGTTGAAGCCCGTTTAAGGTAAAATCAGTTGCATAATCTAACAGGTCTATCAATTCCTGTTTGTTTTTTCTTGTATCCCTTAATAGATCATTTATAGACCTTACCTTACTTGCTGATGACCAAGTTCCTCCGATAAATATTTTAAGCTCAGTCTTTGGAAAGTCATTTAAGATACTTTCAGCTCTCTTTTCAAGACCGTCTATAAAGGCAAACTTACCCTCCACTGAAGGCAAATCAGAAAACTGTGAGTAATCTTTCAAGGCGTAGTCTTTTATATATACAAATCCATTTTCCGGTACCCCTTGGGTAGATCCTGCAAAAGATGCAATCCCTATAGGTAAAACTTCTTGGAATATTCCGAGTTCTTCTTGCTTTATCCTCTTTATTTCTTTTTGATATTCAGGATTGGATCCTGCTTGACTTGTAGTTAAGCCAAGCATGTTCATAATAGCATTTTCAGCACCGTTTAAGGCATAAGGCAAGCAATCAACAGCTTCTCCTTTTATATACTTTTCAAGTCTAACTGCCGGGCTGTAAATATTTTTATAAGACCTGTTATATTCTCTAATTGTTTCAATATCCATATTAACCTCCTCCTAAGTCTACAAATATAGATTTTAACAACTTACTTAACGATTTTTTCTTTTGCACTGCTCATTATTAAAGTAAGGAGATAAAAGTATCCCACAAGTTTGCTTTATGGCCGATACTTTATCAAGTATTTTTTACTTAGAGTAAATTTAATTTACCCGATTTTATTTCATAGTTTTTATTTCCAAGCTTTAGAAAATCGCTGTCATGTGTTACTACTAGGATAGTCATTCCCTTTTTATTTAAGTCGGTTAAAAGGTCTTTTATATCATCTGCTGTCTTTTCATCAAGGTTTGATGTAGGTTCATCCAGAATTAAAAGATCCGGCTGATTAATAAGGGCTCTGGCTATGCTCACTCTTTTTTGTTCCCCACCTGAAAGAGATGATACCTGTTCGTTAGCAAGCTTTGCTATTCCCAACCTTTCAAGTAAGGCTCCTGCTCTTTCATAGGCATTGTCATCAGGTTCGTGCATGTGATTTGCCAAGACTACATTTTCTATTACATTAAGGCTGGAAAAGCTCTTTAGATTTTGCATAAGGTAACCTATATCGAGGTTCCTATATCTTGATGCTTGCTCATCATCTAAATCGTTAATCCTCTTTCCCTCAAAGAATATATCTCCTTGATCAGGATTTAAAAATAAGGCGATTATATTTAAAAGGGTGGACTTTCCTGTCCCTGACCTTCCCATAACTACTGAGTAATCTCCTTTTTCAAGAGAAAATTCTACCTTATCTAAGGGTTTAACCAGCTCATTTCTTCTGTTGAAAGTCTTGGAGACTCCCTCTAACTTTAAAATTTCCATACTTAGTTCTCCTCACTATAGACAAGGGCTATTTCTTTCTTGTTCAAACTTCTAATTGTAATAAGTGAACTTAAAGGTCCTATTACTGAACATATCAAAAGTGTCAGAACTGCTATTAAAATTTGTCCTGTAGGAGCAGGTGACAGGAATGGAAGCTCAAGCTTAACTTTTATAGTTGTAGAGAATAAGTTTGCTACAAGTAAGCCGAATATAAGTCCTGTTATAGATCCGACTACACTCAGGCTACCTATTTCTTTTAGAAGTATAGCTGATATGTCTTTTTTAGTTGCTCCCAAAACTCTAAGGGTAGCAAGTTCGCCTGTCCTTGACTTTGTGATCAGTGGGAAGATTATCAAAAGTACTATGATAGATAGGATCCAAACTATAGCCAGTAAAACTTTCAGGTAATTTACTGATGAGCTCATTTGCTTTCCTATCGAACTTATTATGGTTTCAGTGCTGGAAACTTTTACCGGAATGCTCGCCTTGGTTTGTATGTTAAAGAGTACTTCATTTGGATTTATGTCGTCTTTTTTATCTACCATTATGTTAGATACCAGCTTGTCAACATTATCAGGATAAGTCACACCCTTCTTCTTAGCATCTTCTGCCATCTTCCTTGCTGTATCGATGTTTATAAACACACAGTTGTCAAAGCCCATTCCTGTCTTGTCAAGTCTTTCTCTTACCTTGTAATTTCCCCCGAAAAGACTTATATCGGATCCCTTAGGAGCTGACAGGTTCGCTCCTGCGAGAGCTTCTCCATCTTCAAGTCTATCTACCTTGTCCTTAAGCCATGGGGTTACAGAAAAATCTGTTGCAAAGTCGATCCCTATTACCTGAACAGGGAAGGAACAGCACTCAGCTGAAAGACTGGCAACAAATACTTGAGGTGATGCCTTTTCTACACCGTCTATCTTTCTGACTTCTTCTGTGATGTCCTTTTCAAAGTAAAAGCTGTTAGGCTCTCCGCTTAAAAGAGCTCCTTCCATCTTGCCTTGGGCATCAACAGGCATGACAATTATATCTGCCCCGAGCCTTGCCCTGGTAGAGTCAAGTCCGTTTTTCATGGACATGCCTACATAGGCTGCCAAAAACAAACTGAACGAAAGGCAAAATATTAAAAGAAGAATTCCAAGTGACCTTCCCTTGTTTTTTGTTATGTTGTAAAATGGTAATTTCTTAAATAAATTTGTCTTTTTCATAAAATCCTAGATTACTTTTTCTACGCTATCTCTTGTTGTAAAAAGATATGCTCCTGATAAAATAACGTAAATTACAAAAATCAAAAGTGTGAAAGGTCTCATGTTTGTATTGCAGTGCATATCAGCTTTCATACAAGTTCCTATTAAAAATGTTACTACTGCCAAACCCAGTAATGATACTAAAAGTTCGCCGACAGCTATACCCCTTGCCATGCTTATATTTGAAATAGCAATTCTTATAATTGGCATTATTATCATGATAACTGCTATTCCCTTTAGAGCCATTTCACTCCAGTGACACTTCATAGGTTTTCCTTCTGCCGGTACAGGGCAAGCTGTAGCAAAAGTGAAAAGTCCTACTAAAAAGATTACAGCTACGAGAGCAGATAAGATTGGTAATATTTTTTTGTTTTTCATAATTTTCTCCATTTTGATATAAATTTTTATGTATTAAAAGAAATCGTATTAAAAGAAATCGGCGTAAAAGTCTCACGCCAATTCCCTTTAAAGTTTTTGAAAGTTACTTCAAGTTTTAAGATACAAGTTATTTTTTACTATATTCGTTAGGGCTGACTTTCATGCCACCTTCCATGCTGTCTTTTTCGGCAGGTTTCCAGCATTTTTCCATTAATTGCTTTGTATCTACATCTGATCTTATAAGACCGAATTCTTTGTAGTCGTTAATCATATTTTCTATAGTTTCTTCGACATTCTTGTCGGGAAGAGTCCAACTATATGATTTAAATTCAGTAATTACAAGGTCTTGCTTACCACTTAGGTAGTTATTATCAGTTAACATTTGTACTGTTTCTTCTTCATTTTCTTCTATCCAAGCTTGAGCATCTTTTATGATTTGATTAATAAGCTCAGCATGTTTTGGATTTTCTCTTACAAATTTTCCCGAGAATAAGTTAGTACAGCAAGGTTCGATGTGGAAGTCTTCATCATATGATAGGCTTCTGATCCTCTTTAAAGTACCGTCTTTTACAAATGGATTAGCAAATTGATCTGACAACATTACAGCATCTATTTCGCCGTTTTGCATAGCAACTACACTTGATGCAGTTTCTACAGGTTTTAGCTTAACTTCGTCCTTAGAAACTCCATCTCTTGCTAAAAATCTGATGGCTACGTTGTATAAATTTCCTCCTACTTCATTAGTACCAATTATCTTTCCCTTAAGATCAGTAGTCTTTTCATAGCCACTATCGCTTAATACGTAAAGAGATAGGCAGCCTGAGATTGCTCCTGACTTGTAGTAAACGTCCAGGTCGTTTGATATAGGTACTATAGATTCAGCGATGTGGTTTACACAGACTTGGGCTTGGTCATTAGCTAAGGCTTCGTTAAAGTTAGCTTGAGTCTTTGTAACATTTGCCTTGATTGCGTGTTCTGCAAATTTACCTTGTAGGTTTGCTATAACAGGGGCACAAGTACAACCTGATCCTGCCATGATAGTAATTTCTTTTCCATACATCGGTTCAGCTTTAAGGTCTTCTTCTGTTATCCCTATGTCAGCGGCAGTAAACTTAGGAGTGAAGGTTTCTTCCTCTATGTAAGGGAACTTTTCACTTGCAGGTTCTGCGATGATAGGAACATTTTTTGCTTCTTCCTTTTTTTCTTCGCCCTTACTTTCTTCTTTCTTTTCTTCAGTTTTATTTTCTTGGCTCTTTTCTTCTGTCTGACCGCTTTGACTTGCTTGTTGGTCTTGACTTTGGTCTACAGATGTCTTACATCCTGTTGCCATCATTGTGCAAACTAAGATCATTGCTAATAATTTTGATTTGTTTTTCATAAAATCCTCCCTTTTATTTTAGAACTCTAAAGTTTCAATTATGTGCTTTCTATATTCTATAAATTTATCGCTAAGTCTATCCCTTGGATATGGCAAATCTATAATCAAATCTTCTTTGATTTCACCCGGATTCGGTTTCATTATAAGAACTCTGTTACTCATATAAATCGCTTCATCTATGTCGTGAGTAACCATGATCATTATCGGGTTGTTTGTTCTCCAAACCTTAAGAAGTTCATCCTGCATAGCCAATCTTGTAAAGGCATCTAAGGCTCCGAAAGGTTCATCAAGAAGAAAGACTGCAGGTTCGACTATCATGGTCCTTATAAGGGCAACCCTTTGTGCCATCCCACCTGAAAGTTGGTGAGGATAGGAGTCTTTAAAGTCATTTAAGCCGACCATATCTATAAGTTCATCGACTTTTTCGCTAACCTTTGCCTTATCCTGTCCCTTTAAACCGAAGGCTACATTTTCTCCTACAGTAAGCCATGGAAAAAGGCCATGTTGTTGAAAGACCAATCCCTTATCGGCGTTAGGGCCTGTTATCCTTTCTCCGTCAAGAGTTAACTCTCCCATAGTCGGAACTATAAGGCCTGCTATCATCCTTAAGATTGTGGACTTACCGCAACCTGACGGGCCGACTATACTTATGAACTCACCGTTTGAAGCTTCAAAGGATACTTCTTTTATGGCGTGAGTTATTGAGTTTGTATCACTTCTATAAAAATACTTGGATACATTTTTTACTTCAAGTTTGCTTTTTTTAGCCATTATATCCTTCCCTCCTTCCAAACAAGTAATTTATCGCTTGCTACCTTTAAGATCTTATTAACTGTAAAGAAAAGAAGACATATAATCACAATTGCTGCATACATCTTTGAAAATTCTGCCCAGCCTCTTTGCCAATTTATGTACCATCCTAATCCTGAATCTACACCGAGCATTTCTGCAACAAGTAATGAGTTACAAGCTAAGCTCATACCTTGAATCATCCCTTGGAAGATGTTTGGAAGAGCACATGGGATAGCTATCCTGTAAACCAATTCTCCTCCCTTAGCTCCAAGTGTTTGGGCTGCTTCGTAGTAGGCCTCATCAATGCTCCTGATCCCTGTTATAGTAGCTAGAGAAACTGAGAACCAAACCCCTATTACGATTACAAAAATTGCAGCTCCGTGTAGGGATGCGGCAATAACCATTACTACCGGCAACCAAGTTGTAGTAGGTATAGGTCCTATCAGCTTTAAGAAAGGTTGGATCCAGTAAGCTACCTTGTCACTGTAACCGCAAAGAATTCCTGTGATTACTCCAAGTACGACCCCTATTATGTATCCTTCAGCTAAAAGTTTAATAGAAGATACCAGAGATTCTATTAAAAGGGCTGCATCTGAAAGGGCTGAGTTAAAGACGTGGTCTACCCATGGGAAGTATGGCATTATAAGCTTGTTTGTCTTTAAGGTTGCTAAGTCATAAAGAGTAAGCAAGATAAGGACAAAGGCATAAAAAGGAGCTATCTTTCTAAGCTTTCTGTGAACATTTTTGTTAAAAAATGAAATCACAAACATCACTAAAGGTATAGCTGTCAAGATTAGCATAAAAATTCCATAGACGTGAGTATTTTTCTTGCCATCGAAATTAGGAACAAAATAATATTCTAAAAGAGATATTATCCCTGCCACTATCGGAAGAAACGAAATAATATAATCGATTACTATATCTTTTTTAGTCTTAGGCTTAGCTTCCATTTCAAAAATCTCTTGGGCTGTAAGCACTTGCATATTTGAGTCAGCTTGCAAATTATTATTTTCTGTCATGTTACCTCCTTAATTAAAATTTTTTGTGTTAAAGTTTTTGCAAAAACTTTTACAAACATAATGCTTCATTTTCATTATATACTTTCAATTAAATATATAGTTATAAAATTTTTAAATATATATGTGGCATATGATAATTTTTAGAATAAATTTATAATCTCATATTTACCAACCCTTTGCATATGTAGATAAAAATCCTTTTATATCTTTCATTTCTCTAAGGACTCTTAAGGTATATAAATTTCTTTTCCTTATTTATCACTTATATTATTTTCCTATATATCCTACTTTTCTTAAGCTTGCCAAAATTTTTATTGCTTTTAAAGATAGCTCGCTTTTAAAATTTGAACTTATATTTTCCTAATTAATTCTTAAAAATTTTATGAGACTTTTCTTTGGATTTAAGAAGAGAGGTCAGAGATAATAGACCTGAATTTTTAAATAATTTATGTTATAATTAGTTTAATCTTTAAAGATCTATGAGGGGGAAAAAGAAATGGCAAAAGATAAATTCGAAAGAACAAAACCACACGTTAATATCGGAACAATAGGTCACGTAGACCACGGTAAGACAACTTTAACAGCAGCAATCACTAAGATTCTTTCTTCAAGAATGGGCGGA
>JAXFOR010000020.1:0-190771 GCA_034180305.1 Finegoldia sp. | reverse complement strand
TGTCACGCTGGAGGTCGACGGTTCAAGTCCGTTTCGGGTCGCCAAAAACTTTTATATGATAAGCTGGTGTAGCTCAATTGGTAGAGCAACTGACTTGTAATCAGTAGGTTAGGGGTTCAAGTCCTCCCACCAGCTCCACTTTTAAACAAGTAAATACATGGACGAGTTCCCGAGTGGCCAAAGGGGACGGACTGTAAATCCGTTAGTTTATCTTTCGGTGGTTCAAATCCACCCTCGTCCACCAATTATATGCGGGTGTAGCTCAGTGGTAGAGCCCCAGCCTTCCAAGCTGGTTGCGAGGGTTCGATTCCCTTCACCCGCTCCATTTAAGCACCTATAGCTCAGCAGGATAGAGCAACGGACTTCTAATCCGTGTGCCGGAGGTTCGAATCCCCCTAGGTGCACCAGACGTTGGGGTGTCGCCAAGTTGGTAAGGCACAAGACTTTGACTCTTGCATTCCACAGGTTCGAGTCCTGTCACCCCAGCCATTTTTTATGAGGTCTATTAGCTCAGACGGTAGAGCACCTGACTTTTAATCAGGGTGTCCCGGGTTCGAGTCCCGGATAGGCCACCAGTGTGGAGAGGTATCGAAGTGGTCATAACGAGGCGGTCTTGAAAACCGTTTGGGGGCAACCCCGCGAGGGTTCGAATCCCTCTCTCTCCGCCAAAACTTTATTTAGGAGAAATACTCAAGTGGCTGAAGAGGCTCCCCTGCTAAGGGAGTAGATCCTTTATAAGGGATGCGAGGGTTCAAATCCCTCTTTCTCCGCCAAGAACAAGTTTCTTGGGCCTTTAGCTCAGTTGGTTAGAGCGCCCGGCTCATAACCGGTAGGTCCCGGGTTCGAGTCCCTGAAGGCCCACCATAATATTTCTTGATTTTCATCAAGAAATATTTTTTTATAAAACTTCTAAATAAAGTTTATGCCTCGATAGCTCAGTCGGTAGAGCAACGGACTGAAAATCCGTGTGTCGCTGGTTCGATTCCGGCTCGAGGCACCAAGGGGATTAGTTCAGTGGTAGAACGTCGGTCTCCAAAACCGGATGCCAGGGGTTCAAGTCCTCTATCCCCTGCCAAAACAATAACCTGGTAAAAAGTTGTCGTGACCACTACGACAGCTTTTTTTGCATTGATAAGCTTATACTTATATTTTTTTAATTAAGCATAAATAACAGGATAAATTCAGCATATTACTTAATCATTAACAGGATTAAGTATTTCTCTACACTTCTTTAATTACTAGTGTATGTACAAAGTAAAAATAGATATAAAATAATACGGGATAACATTAAAGTCGCAAAAGAAGTAAATGAGAGATAAATAAATTCTACACAAGTAAGTTATTTAAAGTGCAGGTTAAACACAAAAACAAGTATATTAAAAGATACACATTAAATATATTTGTTTTTTGTATATAATTGTTTTGTATATGACTTTAAGGAAACCTTTTAATATATAGATAGCTAATCAGTTTAGGATTTTTACTTATTTTCCTATATAAAAGCATTCTTTTTTTAAAGCTTATGTAAAGTTTGAAAAAAATTCTTATCTTATTGAAATAGGGGTTGCTTTTCCATAAAAGAGTGTTATAGTAAAACTGTGAAGCGTATATTTAAATCTAAAAAGTAATAGATAATAAAATATTCTAAGACTTAAGACTTTGATTATTTATCCGGAATATCTTATTTATTTACCTTTGAGTTTTAAATTTCACTTGTTCATCTTAGACAAAGTTAAGATGATCTTGAGCTTAAGTAATATTTACTTATGTGCTTAAAAATCTAATACTAGTAGATAAGACTTAGAGTGCACTGCAAATACTTACTGTTTTTATACGTTTTAGCCTTGCTTACACCCTTTTGATTTACTTATCTATCGCGTTAAATAAGTTTATAAAATTTTATGTAACAGTAAATTTTTTATTATATTTTAAGGTTTTTGTATCAAATTGAACCTCAAAAATGCCATTTAAGGATTAGGGTTCTTGTTTGATATGAGAATGTTAAAAACCATCGCTTAAATTTAAGTGAAAATAATAATTTTGGGAGAAAAAAAGAGATGAATAACAAAAAGATTCCTTATTTAGTCTTGGCAAGTGCCCTTGTATTGGGTGCTCCTACTATGACTAAAGCAGAAGACGCTGCAACAAATGTAGCTACAGAACCTGCAGAACCTGCACAACCTGCACCTGTAGCAGAAGAACCTGTAGCAGAAGAACCGGCAGCAGCTGCTCCTGTAGCAGAAGAACCTGTAGCAGAAGAACCGGCAGCAGCTGCTCCTGTAGCAGAAGAACCTGTAGCAGAAGAACCTGTAGCAGAAGAACCTGCAACAGACGCACCTACAGAATCAACAGACACACCGGAAGAAGCCGGTACTCTTGCTGATCAAAACAATCCTGTTTCCGTAGGAGACTTGGACTATAATTCAGCTAAGGCAGATGCTAAGAATGCTGTAGCAAACTACAGTGAACTTACAGGAGTCCAAAGTGTTGCTTTTACAAGCTTACCTGAAAAAGCTGACGGCAATACACCTCAAATGGGTTCATATGAGCTTGTAGTTACTTATACTGACGGTTCAAGCGATACTCTTTCAGTAAATATAGTTCAAAATGCCATAGTTGACGTAGATGCGAACTGGGAAAAAGAACCTAAAAAGGATAATAACTGGCAAGTTGAACCTGAAGCAGACTTCAACGATGCCTCAGGTATAGCTGCAGGTGGTACAGCAACTGTAGATTTAACATATCGTGGAAACTACACTGACGCACAAGGCAGAGATGTTATAAGATTGGCATATCTTTCAGATATAGATACAGCCGGAAATGTTGATGAAAAATTACAACTTAAGCTTGACAAAACTATGTTTGAAAACATCGATTGGGAAAGATCCTATATCCAATCATATGGTGGCGATAAACAAGTAAAATTTAAGATAGAAAGTCTTGCAAACCAAGTGGTTTCAGTAGCTTTGGATAATGATGTTTTAATTGCTGTTATTACAGGGGCAAAACCTGACCTTCCTATAAACTTGGTATTAAAGGACGGAGTAAAAGTTAGTTCTTTAAAGGGAAGTGATTACCTTGTTCAAGCAAGAATGGGTATGGATCCTTCAATGGGAGATACTTACTGGGCATATTCTTTCGGTAAGACAAAAGGTGGTCGTATATTAGAACAAGGGGATATTGACTATCCATCTTATACTATATCTACAATTATACCTTTCAAGTCAGATATATTAGGAAATTTCTTACCTGAAATAAATGAAAAGGCACACGATTACTTAAATACCATGATCCAATCAAGGTATAACCCTAAGACAGGTAAGCTTTTGGTTACTCACACTCACCGTAAAGCACTAACCAATACTGATAATGGTGTAGATGGAAAGAATTACGGATTTTTGGTATCTTTCGACAAGGCTCTTTATGACCTTATGAAGGCTGACCCTGATGGATTTATCGGATCTCTTTATCTTGTAGACCACAACGCGGATATGATAGGTGATAATGGTAAGTTTAGATTTACTTTAGATAAGATAAATGTAGATAAAGAAAGCGGTACTGCTTATATCCTGTTCGGTGGTTCTGACTTCAACCCTGTAATAGACGAAACAGGAGTAAAGGTTGCCTATGTAGATGGAAGCGGGGGTAAGTACTTCGTAAATAACAATAGCAACAGTATATATAATCCTTTCTCTACAGTTATTGAATTAAGCTTAGACCAAGACAAGGTAAAGAGCTTGTTTGAAGAAGGACAATACATAGATTCCTATGCCTTATTCGAATCATTTGTATTAGATAATGAAGAAGGACGTCCAATTTACAACAAAGTTCTTGACCAAGACTTGGTTATAGCTCCGGGTGAAAATCTATCATTTAGCTTTAATGAAGGATTAAGCAATATTTTAACTAATGATGAAGAGGAAAGACTTGCTCTTGTTATAGGGGAAGGTACAGATAGGGTAATCTACTACGCTAATGCATATGACAGAACAAGCACAAGCAAAGGTTATGAAACTTTAAATAGTAGTAGTGGACTAAATTCCTCAAGTAAGACATATAACATAAGCTTTAAGGATGGAAGGACTTTCAAAGCCGGAACTCCTATAAAATTTGTCTATAACTCTCTATCACAATATAACAAGAGAGATGACAAGACCCTTACAATGTCATACAATGGTACACCTATCCTTACATTTACAGAAGAAGATGTAACTTTTGACAAGACACCAAGCTTGTACTTCAAGACATATGCTACAGACGGTGTTATGATCACAAAGGAACAATACGGCCCTAAGCTTGACGATGTATTTGATAAAGTCGTTGGAGACAACAGCGAACTTGTAAACACATTTGAATTGACAGGATCTGTATTGGAAGCAGGAAACTACGTAGATGTTTACTACTATGATAGTGAAAATGATCAATGGCAAAATAGAACTTTAGCAAGTTTAGATCCTATAACAGGTGAAGTACTTGTGAGAGATGAAACAAGAGATACTACAGGTACAACAACAATTCAAGTAACTTATCCTTTATACGGCTTCAACATAGCAAACCCTATAGAAAATTATGTTCCTGCAGTAGTAGCACCGGATGGAACTATCACAACTCCTGCAGTAGATACAGGTAAAGTTCTTGAATTAAAGAAGGACATGGTTCTTTTTGCAACAACAAACTCTTACCAAGCACTTCCATCAGACCCTGCATACGCAAGAGTATATGCAAGAGTATTCTTTAACCAAAACTATGAAGGAGCACCTGAAGAAACAGTTGTAGTAGTTCCTGAAAACATTCAAGTATACGGAGAAGAAGGCTATACAGCTAACGGACTTGACTATAACGGACAAAATGTAATGGTAGCAGATCCTACAAGAGAAGGTTACAAGTTCGTAGAATGGAATACAAGTGCTGACGGAACAGGAGAAACTTTCACAAAAGATACTGCTGTACCTGAATCTGTAAGAGTATATGCTATCTGGGAAGAAGATCTTCCTGACAATGAAGAAAATGAACCTGAAGTAAAAGATGAAATAGTAGATAAAGGCGGATCATACGATTTAACAGATAACGTAACAAACATTGACGAATTACCTGAAGGTACAACAGTTAATGACGTAACACCTGAAGGTACAATCGATACAAATGTACCTGGCGACTACACAGGAAAAGTAGAAGTAACATACCCTGACGGAACAAAAGATGTAGTAGATGTTAAAGTAACAGTAACAGAAGCTACAAGTGACGCAGATAAGTATGATCCTGAAGTAGAAGATGAAAAGGTAGAACAAGGTGGAAAGGTTGACTTAACAGACAACGTAACAAATCTTGATGAATTACCTGAAGGTACAACAGTTAAAGATGTAACACCTGAAGGTACAATCGATACAAATGTACCTGGCGACTACACAGGAAAAGTAGAAGTAACATACCCTGACGGAACAAAAGATGTAGTAGATGTTAAAGTAACAATAACTGAAGCAAAACCTGTAAATACAGAAAAACCTGAGGGTCAAAAGACTGAAGGAGAAGGTAAAGACAAGAAGGCTAACAAGAAAGCAACAGCAAAGACTTTACCAAAATCAGGTGCAGCAAATGAAATCCTAACTATTGCAGCAGCTGCTTTGTCAAGTATAGGTGGAATATGTCTTACTAAAAAAAGAAAAAAATAAGTAAGTAGGCATATAATAATGAAGACGGGATGGCTTAGGCTATCCTGTTTTCTTTTATATATTTATATATTTTAAAATTTTAAAATTTATCTAATCAAAGTATTAAATAAATTTGACTTATTAAATTTATTGTGGTATTATTAGCAATAACAATTTAACAATGTAGTAAAGGGGTCGCGGGTTACAATCAGTAGCGAAAGTGAAAGGTGTACTCGCCGAAATGCGAAAGCGTTGGTTCTTATCTCGAATAGGGAAAGAACTGTCAGAGAAAACTCGCCGGTTTTCTTATGGAGAACTTTTTACATTGGGGGCGGAAGGAAAAAAACCATGGACCTTTTGTCTGTGGTTTTTTTGGTATCCGTTGTTTTTAGTAAAGGAGATAAAATTTGCAAAAGAATTTTTCTAATATAGATGGAGTCCTTCACATAGGAGGAGTATCTGTTAAAGACTTAAAGGAAAAGTACGGGACTCCCTTATATATATACGATCAAAAGTTATTTAAAGATACGGCAAGAACTTTTCTAAATAATTTTAAGTCGGATAGGTTTGATACGGAAGTAGTTTATGCGTCAAAGGCCTGCTCTAACCTTTATATGATAGGGCTTGTAAAATCCTTAGGCTTAGACTTGGACGTGGTAAGCGGCGGAGAATTATTTACAGCCTTAAAGGCGAGTATGAATCCTGCGAAGATCCACTTCCATGGCAATAACAAGCTGGCAGATGAACTCGAAATGGCAGTTGTTGAAGGAGTCGGTTCTATAATAGTAGATAATGTAGCTGAATATGAAAGGCTGTCAGTGCTTGGGAAAAAATACAAGAAGCAGATAAACGTCCTGCTTAGGATAAATCCGGATGTCAAGGCTGATACCCACAAACACATTCAGACTTCAAATCCGGATTCGAAGTTTGGAATGCACGTCCTTCAAGCTGAAACAAAGGGCTTGATCGAAAGGATGCTTGCCGATGAATATGTAAACCTGGAAGGCTTCCATGCTCATATAGGTTCTCAGGTTGTAAAGGGAGAGTTTTTCTTTGAAGAGAGCGACATAGTCCTTGAATACACAAGGGATATGCAAAGGGATTTTAATCATAAGTTCAGCAAGGTTAACTTCGGAGGAGGCTTCGGAGTTTCCCATATAGAAGGAGATGCAAGCCTTGACTTGGAAAGCTTCTTGAAAGCTTTTATAAGTCACATTGAAGAAAAGCTTGACGACTTTGATTTGGATATAAAAACTGTATCGATTGAACCCGGAAGGTCAATGGTAAATGGAGCAGGATCCATGCTTTACACCATAGGAACTATCAAGGAAACTCAAGAAGGCCTGCCCTTCGTCTTTGTAGACGGAGGAATGAGTGACAACATAAGACCTAGCCTATATGATGGCAAGTACGAAGCTTTTATAGCCAATAAGATGGATCTTCCAAGGACAGAAAGATACAGGGTCGGAGGAAAATTGTGCGAGTCAGGAGATATCCTGATCAAGGATACTATTATCCAGGAACCTGAAGTTGGAGACCTCTTACTGATACCTTCAACAGGAGCCTATACTTATTCCATGGCATCAAATTATAACAGGGTAGGAAAGGCTGCGGTAGTCTTTGTAGAAGACGGGAAAGATTTCGAGGCAGTTAAGAGAGAAAGTTTTGAAGATTTAATTTCACACGATAATTTATATAAGGAGTCATAAATGAAAAAAGTTAATGTAGCAGTTGTAGGAGCAACAGGAGTAGTAGGAAGCAAGATAGTAGAAGTTTTAGAGGAGAGAGATTTTCCTGTTAATGAATTTCACCCAATGGCATCAGCAAAGTCTGCAGGTGGATCTATAAAGTTCAAGGGCAAGGACTATGTGGTTGAAGAATTAAATGAAAAGTCCTTTGAAAATAGCGGAATTGACATAGCTCTTTTTGCAGCAGGTGGGGATGTTTCCGAAAAATATGTTCCCCTAGCTGTTAAAAACGGGGTTAGGGTTGTGGACAACTCTTCTTTTTACAGGATGGAAGAAGGTGTTCCTTTGGTAATCCCTGAAGTTAATCCTGACGCTATCAAAGATGACGATATGATTATAGCTAATCCGAACTGCTCTACTATTCAATCAGTAGTAGCCCTGAAACCTCTATATGACAAGTACGGCATAAAGAGAATAGTTTATAACACTTACCAAGCTGTAAGCGGGGCAGGGATGAAGGGCTTAAACGACCTTAAGGAAGGCACAACTAATAAGTTTAAATATCCTATTAAAAACAATGTTTTGGCTCAAATCGATGTATTTTTAGATAATGGCTATACTAAGGAAGAAATGAAGATGGTAAATGAAACTCGCAAGATCTTAGGCGATGACAGTTTGAGGATAACTTGTACAGCGGTAAGAGTTCCTGTTGAAAATTCTCATGCTATCAGCATAAATGTAGAATTGGAAAAGGAATTTGAAGTCGAAGACCTTATCGAAACTTTAAGAGCCGGAAAGAATATAATTATAGAAGACGATATTAAAAATGAAGTTTACCCTATACCTGAAAGAGCCAGCGGGACAGACGAAGTATATATAGGCCGTATCAGAAGAGATGAAAGTATAGATAACGGGGTAAATATCTGGGTTGTAGCAGACAATATAAGAAAGGGAGCAGCTACTAACGCAGTAGAAAACGCAGAACTTTTATTGGAGGAAGATTAAAATGTTATTTGAAGGATCAGCTGTTGCGATTGTAACTCCTTTTAATGAAGATGAAACAGTAGATTATGATACCTATTCCAAGCTTATAGATTTCCAACTGGAAAATGAAACAGATGCAATAGTAGTTTGCGGGACAACAGGTGAAGCCGCTACTATGACTGAAGAAGAAAGATTAAAGCTTATTGAATTTACAGCTAAAAAGGTAAATGGCAAAATTCCTGTAATAGCAGGCACAGGATCCAACTGTACAAGGACAAGCGTAGACTTCAGTAAAAAAGTCAGTCAAATAGAAGGGGTTGATGGACTTTTACTGGTAACTCCTTACTACAACAAGGCTACAAAGGAAGGTCTTTACCTTCACTTTAAAACTATAGCAGATGCAGTTGATCTACCGATCATCCTTTACAATGTACCCGGGCGTACAAGGGTAAATATCCCTGTAGAAACAGTTAAAAGGTTAGCTGAAATAGACAACATAGTAGGGATAAAGGATGCTACAGCAGACCTTCACTATACAGCAGCCTTAAAGGGCGTTCTTCCTGATGACTTCGCAGTTTATTCAGGTAATGATGACGTTGCCCTTCCTCTTTTATCCTTAGGAGGTAACGGAGTAATATCAGTCCTTGCCAATATCCTACCTAAGCAAACTCACCAAATGTGTCAAAGCTTTATTGACGGGGATATCAAGGGAGCAGCCAAGATCCAAGAAGATCTTCTTCCGCTTATAGAAGCCTTATTTGTAGAAGTAAACCCTGTTCCTGTAAAGGCAGCTATGAGCATGATGGGAATGTGTGAAAATGTCCTTAGACTGCCATTGACTAAGGCAAGTGAGCAAACATCAAAGCTTATAAGACAAAGACTGGAAGAGTTAAATCTTTTGGGGGCAGCTAATGATTAAGATACTTTTGACAGGGGCTACAGGAGCTATGGGAAAGACAGTAGCCTCCCTATGCCAAGAAGAAGAAAATATGGAAATTGTTGCAGGGATAGGCTTAGATTCGACGGGAGACGAAGGCTTTAAGGTTTATCAAAATTTAGGAGAGGTTAGAGAAGAGGTCGATGTAGTAATAGACTTCTCCTCTACTAAGTTGTTAGATGATATCTTATCCTTTGCCAAAGAAAAAAAGACTGCCCTTGTCCTTGCGACAACAGGTTATAGCGAAGAGGACTTTGCAAAAATCGAAGCTTTCTCAAAAGAAGTGGCTATAGTTCAGTCAGGAAATATGGGCGTAGGGATCAATGTAATAGAAAAAGTAGTTGAAGAGCTGGCAAAAACTCTTCAAGGCTTTGACATAGAAATAGTAGAAAAGCACCACAACAAGAAAAAAGACGCTCCAAGCGGGACAGCCGAAATGCTTTACAAGGCAGCTGACCGTGGTCGGGGAGGAAGTACTCATGCAGTAAGAGGCAGAGCGGGTATGAGCGAAGGCAGAGATGAAAATGAAATAGGAATCCAAGCTGTTAGGGGAGGAACTATCACAGGTGAACACGATGTAATCTTTGCAGGCCTTGATGAAGTAATAACAGTCAGCCATCATGCCCAATCAAAAAAAATATTTGCAACAGGAGCTTTAAAGGCGGCAGAATTTTTAGTCGACAAGGAAGCCGGCAGATATGATATGCATGATGTTTTAGGTATATAGGAGGCTTTAATGATAAAAATAGGAATTTTAGGATACGGAAATCTTGGAAGAGGAGTAGAAAAGGCAATAGCAAAAGCAGATGACATGGAACTTTTCGGAATTTTTTCCAGAAGGGAAATCTCAGCTGATGATAATGACGGAAAGTTTTATCCTGCAAGTGAAATAGGAAAGTACAAGGATGATATAGATGTGGTTATCATGTGTGGGTCATCAGATAAGGATATAATGGTCCAAGGTCCTGAAATAGTAAAGAATTTCAATGTAGTTGACAGCTTCGATACTCATGCCAATATCCCTGAGTACTTTGCAAATATGGATAAGATAGGCAAGGAAAGTCAAAAACTTTCAGTAATATCTACAGGCTGGGATCCGGGTCTATTTTCTATAATGAGGACTTATGCCGATGCCATCTTGGTTGAAGGAAATACCTACACTCTTTGGGGTAAGGGACTTAGCCAAGGACACGGGGCAGCAGTTAGAAGTGTAGAGGGAGTAAAGGACGCCGTCCAATACACTATACCTAAAGAAGACTTTATGGAAAAAATTAAAAACGGAGAAAATCCTGATTACTCTCCTGCAAAAGCTCACACAAGAGAAGTTTTCGCAGTCTTAGAAGACGGAGCAGACCCTGCAAAGGTCGAAGCAGAAATAAAATCCATTCCATTGTACTTTGATGAATATGAAACCACAGTCCACTTTATAAGTGAAGAAGAACTTAAGAGAGACCACAGCGGCCTACCTCACGGAGGAAGAGTTATAAGAAGCGGAATAACAGGAGATGACGACAAGGCAACTATAGAATTTAAGCTTGACTTGCAAAGTAATCCTGAGTTTACAGCTTCAGTAAATGTGGCCTATGCCAGAGCGATTTACAGGCTGGCTAAGGAAGGAAAGAGCGGAGCTATGACAGTTTTAGACATTGCCCCTAAGTACCTTTCACCTTATAGCGATGAAGATTTAAGAGAACATTTTATATAGTAAAATCCGGAGAGCTTGAGCTTAAAATAAGCTTAACTTCTCCGGAATTTTTTTTCCTTTAAATAAGATATAAATCGCTCTTTTATTTCATAGCTTTTAGCTAGCCTATCAGTAAAATATGAAAACGTTTTATAAAACTTTACAGTCCTCTTACATAAAAACTAGACTCCCTTTACAAAAAATAAGATAAAAAAGCATCCTATAAATTTTTTTATCAATCTTTTATCTCATCAGCTAATTTTTAGGAAATTAATTCCTATAAACTTTTATAGATTAAAATAATTTCTTCAATTTGATTTTTCCGATTCAGTTAAGAATATAAAAATTTTTTAAAATTAAATTTAGTTAAAAAAGAAACAAAAAAAAACGTTTACAAAAACATAATAAGATAGTATAACCAAGGTGTAGATATTATAAATATTATTAATAAAGGAGGAAAAAATGGATGGCTTATTGGAATTAGTAAAAAGCATTAACGGTATCTTATGGGGAGCACCAATGATGATAATTTTGGCAGGTTTCGGTGTATTTGCCACAGTTTATCTGGGATTTCCTCAGTTTAGAAGATTCGGGAAAGGTTTTAAGCAAGCTTTCGGTGGAATATTCAGTAAAGATAAGAAACAAAACAAAGAAGGCTCCATGTCATCTTTCCAATCCTTAGCTACAGCTGTAGCTGCACAGGTAGGAACAGGTAACATAGGTGGGGTAGGTACAGCCATAGTAGCCGGTGGTCCGGGAGCGATATTCTGGATGTGGCTTTTAGCAATCCTCGGTATGGCAACTATATCCGTTGAAGCTATGCTTGCACAAAAGTACAGAGAAAAGAGAAACGGAGAACTTGTAGGAGGACCTGCATACTACATAAGCAAGGGTCTTAAAGCTAAGGGAATGGGCGGACTTGGAAAAGGTCTGGCAGCGTTCTTCGCTATAATGATAATAATAGCCCTTGGCTTTATAGGTAATATGGTACAATCAAACTCTATATCAGGAGCTTTGAACAGTGCCTTCGGAGCTAACACTCTTATAGTCGGAATAATACTTGCAGTAATAGCAGGACTTATATTTATCGGTGGTATGAAGAGAATAGCCAAGTTTACAGAACTTATAGTTCCTTTCATGGCGATTCTTTATATTATCGGAGCTATAGCAATCTTAATTAAATTTAATGATATGATTATTCCTGTTTTAAAGGCTATCTTCAAGGGAGCTTTCACATCTGAAGCGGTCCTTGGTGGTACAGCAGGTTTCGCAGTTAAAGAAGCTATAAGATACGGGGTAGCAAGAGGATTGTTCTCCAACGAAGCAGGTATGGGTTCTACTCCTAACTCTCACGCAGTAGCAGACGTTGGCCACCCTGCAGAACAAGCTATGGTAGCTATGGTCGGAGTATTTATGGATACAATAGTTATCTGTTCAGCTACAGCTTTAATAGTAATGATGACAGGCGCTCATACATCAGGAGCGGAAGGGGTCGACATAGCTATGAAGGGCTTTGAAGTAGCCTTCGGCGGAATCGGAGCTAAGTTCTTGGCAGTAGCTCTTATGTTCTTCGCCTTCACAACAGTAATAGGTTGGTACTACTTCGGTGAAGCCAATATCAAATACTTATTCAATTCAAAACCTGCAGTTAGGGTTTACCAAGTTGTAGTACTTGGATTTATAGTACTTGGATCAACACTTAAGGTTGAATTGGTATGGCAATTGGCAGATATGTTTAACGGACTTATGGTAATCCCTAATGTAATCGGTTTGTTCTTCTTAGTAAAAGAAGCTAAACAACTTTTCAATGATTATGATAACCAAGTTAAACTTGGAAGAGGATTACACTACGATTATCCTTATGAAGACAAATAAATAAAACAAACAAGTAACTGAATAAAAGGTTCTTGAAAAGATCAGGCTTAGGCTTGGTCTTTTCTGTTTGTAAGGAAAATATAAAATCGGACTTTCGAGATTAAGCAAAAAAAGGCAGTGGCTTCGGCTATTGTCTTCTTTCACTATTCATTATAATTTTTCGAAAGACCTTTTGCGTGTAAATAGCAAAAATTGCTTAAACTCCATAAATGTTGTATAATAAGTCTTGAAGAGAAGCCACCTCTAAAAAAGCAATTCTCTAAAAAGGGAAAGATAAAGAACATTAATACACGAGACAAAATGTTCACCCAAAAAGGCGGTAGCTGTCACTACCGCCTTTTTATTTTTACTTGTCGTCAAAATACTTTTTGCGGACAAAAAGCAAGATGATCCCGACAAGTAAGGGAAAGATAAAACTTTCCATTAGAATGCGAAGTATTTACTTCACCAGCTTTCACCTCAATGGTTTAAAGCTTATATGTTATATCATATCAGTGGAAGTATTTAATTTTGTTTTATTATTAATAATTTAAATTTATATCCGTTAAATTATCCCTGCATGCAAATAAGTCCGGTTTTTAAATTAAATCCACTAGTTGTAAAATTCTATAAAAGCATTGACAAAGCAAAATAATTTATGTAAAATGATAAAAAGCTTAGATAGAGAAAAAGATATGAAAGCTATTTCAGAGAGCCGGAGCAGGTGCAAGCCGGCATAGGGGACATATTAATATTCACTCTTGAGCATAGCGGAAGAAATCATAGTAGGTCGCTACGTAAGCCCGACGTTATAAGGGTAAAAAGTTGATGGACTTTTAGTGAGGCAATCATAATGATTGTGAATTTAGGTGGTAACGCGATACCTTCGCCCTATATAGGACGGAGGTTTTTTTATTTTAGTTTATATTTAGGAGGAAGATATGAAAAAGTTAAAAAGTTTATTGATGCTTTTGGTTGCTACGTTGGCAATAACTGCATGCTCAAATAATCAGGGCACAGCTAATCAAACAGACCGGACTACAACAAGCGGGTCAGATGATACTTACAAGATCGGGGTTATCAGGTACATGGATCACGTGTCCCTTGACCAGGCTACTCAGGGTTTTATCGACAAGCTTAAGGAAGACGGGGTAAAGGTGGAAATTATAGACAAGTCAGCTAATGGGGATATGTCTTTGATTAACACCATAGCTCAGTCTATGGTATCAGATAAGGTGGATATGATTTATGCCGTATCTACTCCGTCAGCTCAGGCAGCGGCAAATGTAACCAAGGACATTCCGATTGTCTTCTCAGCAGTTACAGACCCTGTAGGGGCAGGCCTTGTGGAAGCTTTCGATAAAAAGACTACCAATGTAACAGGGGTAAGCGACTATGTAGACCCTAAAAATCAAATAGAAGAGTTCTTAAAAATTTATCCTGACGTCAAGAGTTTCGGAGTCCTTTATAACACATCAGAACAAAATTCCGTTGTTCAGATCGAAGAGCTGGAAAAAATCCTTAAGGAAAAGGGAATCAAACTTGAAAGTACAGGAATAAATACAATAAACGATATTCCGCTTGCCATCTCATCCTTATCCGGCAAGGTCGATGCTCTCTTTGCCTTGACAGATAACATGGTTGCAAATGCAGCTCCTACTGTTGCCAAGGAACTTATTGATTTAAAAATTCCATCTCTATCATCAGAAGAAGGTCAGGTTAAGCAAGGTCTTTTAATAAGCGAAGGGGTTGACTACTACAAGCACGGAGCCCAAGCAGCAGAGCTTGCTAAAAAGGTTATAGACGGGACTAAAATCCAAGACGTTCCTGTAGAGTACAACAAGACATCTTCCAAGACTGTAAATAAGAAGACAGCAGAGGCTCTCGGACTTGACCTAAATGACAAGGCTTTCGAGAATGCTAATTTTGTAGAATAAAATTTCTTGACTTTAAAGCATTGATGTAATATAATCTATCGGTGTAAAGAAGAGAGCTTCTTTCAATTATTTAAGTACAAATTTTATTAAACACTCTAGGTTAGTCTTAACTTATAAACGGGTGGTGAAAAACCTCGCCCTTGTTACGGGGTGAGATTTTTTATTATACAGGAAAGAGGAGAGAAAAATGAAAAAATCACTACTTGCATTTGCCATGACTCTTATCTTCATGCTTGGTGGATGTGCAAACGAAAAGCCGGCAGCAGATCAAGGGGCAAGTACAAGCACGCAAAGCTCTGAAAGCTCAAATCCGGGAGACAAGACAATAAAGGTCGGCATCTTGCAATTTACTGAACACGTTGCCTTGGACAGAGCCAGAGAAGGCTTTATAAAGGGACTGGAAGAAAAGGGATATACAGTTGAAGAAACTACTACAAACGTTCAGGGAGATGTAGGTCTGATCCCTGCAAGTGCGACAAAGTTTCAGGCTGACGGAGTCGATGTCATCTATGCCATAGCTACACCGGCAGCTCAGGGAGCTATGAACGCAGTTAAAGATATCCCTATCATCTTTAACGCCGTAACAGATGCAGAAGCAGCAGGCCTTGTAGCCTCAAATGAAAAGCCCGGCGGTAACGTTACAGGAGTTTCCGACTACTTCTCCCAAGAAGTTCAGCTTAATAACTTCTTAGAACTTTTCCCTGATTCAAAAAATCTCGGAGTTCTTTACTCTACAGGAGAGGCCAACTCCGAAGCTCAGATAAAGGCTCTAAAAGAGCTTTGCCAACAAAAGGGAATTACTTTACACGAAACAGGAGTTGCCACTACAAACGACATTTCTCAAGCCATGACTTCTCTTGTTACCAAGATCGATTCCTATGTGGCTATAGCCGATAACCTGGCATCATCAGCCGCTCCTATAATTTCAGGAAAGCTTACAGAAAAGAAAATTCCTTCCTATGCAGCTGAAGAAGGCCCTTGTGAAAACGGAATTTTATTCTCAGACGGGGTTGATTACCTGGAACTCGGCAAGATGGCAGCAGGAATGGCGGATGAAATTAAAAACGGCAAAAACCCCGGAGATATTCCTGTAGGCTTTGCTCAAAACTCTAAGAGAATAGTTAACAAGACAACTGCCCAAGCTATAGGCTTAAAAGACGATAATCCTATCTATAAAGACGCAAAGGTAGTTGAATAAGGAGAATTATGGACGCTTTATTATCACTAACATCAGTATTGGGGGCATCGCTTGAAACAGGATTGATCTTTGCAATCCTGGCCATCGGTGTCGTAATTACTTATAAAATTTTAAGAATATCAGACCTTACAGTCGAAGGATCCTTCCCCTTAGGAGCCTTCATATTTGCAAAATTCGTTACCATGGGACTGGATCCTGTCAGCTCAACTCTTCTTGCCTTTGCAGCAGGACTTGTAGCCGGCTTTATAACCTACCTTATATATAAGAAGCTAAAGGTGGATTCACTTTTGGCAGGTATCTTGACAATGACCATCCTTTACTCAGTTAACCTGACCATCCTTAACAAGGCCAATGTACCTTTAAATGCCTACAAGAGTGTATTTTCTCTTCTGGGATTTGTAAAACCTGTAATCATCCTTATAGTCTTTATAATTATCTTAAAAATAATTATGGACAGTTTTTTCGATACAGAACAAGGCTTCTTGTTATTCGTAACAGGGGATAACGAAGCTCTTGTAAAAGCTCTCGGAGAAAATCCTGACAAGTTTACCATGCTCGGCCTTATGCTATCAAACGGCCTTATCGCCCTTTCAGGTGCCCTTATGGGACAATACCAAGGTTTTGCCGACTCACAAATGGGAGCTACTATGATAGTAACAGGACTTGCCTCCATCATCATAGGAGATACCTTCATGAAGTCATCAGATAAACTTCGTATGACAACAAGGGCAATCATAGGTGCCATCCTTTATAGGATCATGATAGGTATCGCCCTTCACGCAGGTCTAAATCCAAACTACCTGAAGGCTGCCACAGCTATAATCGTAATAATCTTCATAGCCTACAACAACCACAAGGAAACTAAAGCCATAAACAAAAAGGTAGGTGCTAAGAATGCTTAAAATTAAAAATTTAAACAAGACCTTTAATCCGGGAACAGAAGATGAACAGGTAATCTTTAATAACTTTAACCTTGAAATCGAAGATTCCACTTGCACAGCTATCCTCGGTCCTAATGGCTGCGGAAAGTCAACTCTTTTTAATATCATAAGCGGATCCTTAAAAGAAGACTCAGGATCTATCGAGCTTAACGGAGTCGAACTTACAGGCCTTTCAGAAGAAAAAAGAGCAGCCTATATAGGAAAGGTAAATCAAGCTCCTTTAAAGGGAGTTTCTCCGAATCTTAACATCTTGGAAAATATGGCCCTTGCAGATAGGAAGGGAAGCAAGTTCAGGCTTAAAAAGATGATCCCTAACGCCGATAAGGAAATGATAATTGCCAAGCTTAAAACACTGGGGCTCGGCCTTGAAAACAAATTAAATACCAAGATCAGACTTCTTTCAGGAGGTCAGGCACAAAGCTTGTCCCTTCTGATGGCAACTATGAATAACCCTTCTCTTTTGCTCTTGGATGAACACACAGCAGCCTTAGACCCTAAGACATCAAACGTAGTTATGGACAAGACAGAAGAGCTTATAGAAAAAGAATCTATAATGACCTGCATGATCACCCATGACCTGAGAGCAGCTATAAGGTACTCAGACAGGATAGTAATGCTTAACAGGGGAAAGATCTTATTAGACGTAATGTCATCTGAAATTACAGAAGAAGTTTTAAGAAAGTTCTACGACTCTACAGTAGACTTACAGGTAAAAGAAAAATAAAAATTATATATAAGACTTTTAGTCGACAAAAAATAGCCTAATATCTCTTAGGCTATTTTTTCTAAGCAAAAAGGCGATAGCTTAGATCAATCCTTTTCAGATTAATATCGGGCTAGCACCTTTTGTAAAATTTTAAAAATTTAATTATTATTGCTTTACAAAAATTTTACTCAGTTTACTTGATAGACTTTACATTTTTTTTGATAGGAATGTAAATAAGACTTGCCACCAAAGCACCTACAAGACCTTGAATTATATTTGGGATTACAGCTCCTAAGGCTGTATTCGCATTATAAAGGAAAGTTTCATATATAAAGTATCCTAAAGGCATAGATAGGCAAGCGATAAAAAAGGCTATAAAAGGCTTAGTAGAAAACTTCTTAAATAGAAGGTAAGCCAGGTAAGCTTCCACTGCCTTTATAACAAGAGTAGCAGGAGCATAGACTGAGTAACCTAAAATAAGGTCTGCCAGCATCGGTCCCAACCCTCCTGAAATGAGATTATAAGGGAAGGGTAAAAGTAAAGCACCCAGTAAGACTGTGGTATCTGATAGGTTAACATAGCCGCCTGTAGCAGGGATCGGAATGTTTACAACCATAGTTGTGATAGTTGTCAGAGCCATAAAAATAGCTGTTTTTGTCAAGTTTTTAGTTTGCATAAAATTCCTCCTTAAGTTTAAATTTTTAAATTATAAAATGCCTTTATAAGATATAATTATATCATTAAATTAACCTAAAAGCAGGCTTACAAATAAAATTTTACAATAACATGAGCCTTTAAATTTGAAATAATATTATACTCTGGTATAATTATTGTTGGGAAAATATTAGTATTTATTTAAGGAGAGACCGATGAAAAAAACAGCGATAATTGGTTCACAATGGGGAGACGAAGGCAAGGGCAAGGTAGTTAACTACTTTTCCAAGGACAACGATATTATAGTTAGGTCATCAGGTGGGGCCAATGCAGGTCATACAATTTACTTCAAAGACAAAAAATATGTTCACCATATTTTACCATCTATAACTTATAATACTGGCTCTCTGGGCTTTATGGCAAAGGGAATGGTAATAGAATTAGACCAGCTGTTAGATGAGTTGTATATGCTTGAAAAGGACTTTCCCGGAATTTCAAATAGATTTTACATAGACGTGGAAGCTTTCTTAGTCTTACCTTACCATAAGGAAGAAGACGGACTTATAGAAAGCATGAGAAAGAACCCTATAGGAACAACAAAAAGGGGCATAGGGCCTGCCTACCAAGACAAGGTTGCCCGTCAAAACATAAGATTTGTAGACCTCTTTGATGACGAAGCTCTTGAAGAAAGACTTGAAGACATAATCTATCTTAAAAACAAGATCTATGAAGGAAAACTTGAAATAGATGTTAAAGAAGTTAAGGACTACCTTTTAGAAAAGTTTGACGAACTCCTAAAGCTTGGAGTAAATTTCTCATCAGCTGCAGAGTTTTTCGAAGATAAGCAAGACTGCAAGGTTCTCTTTGAAGGAGCCCAAGGAATCATGCTGGACATAGACTCAGGAACTTACCCTTACGTAACATCTTCCATCACAACTGCCTATGCCAGCTATGCGGCAGACTGTAACCTTACAGAAGATGACGACATCCTTGGAGTTGTAAAAGCCTACACATCAAGAGTCGGTGAAGGAGAATTCCCTACAGAGCTTGAAGGTGAAGAAGCTAAAAAGCTTAGAGAGCTTGGAAACGAATACGGAGCTACTACAGGAAGAGACAGGAGAGTCGGCTGGATAGATTTGGCTCAACTTAGGTATGCCATCCAAAAGAGTAAGATAAACGGCCTTGTAATGACAAAGGCTGACGTCCTTAACGGCTACGACAAGGTAAAGGTCTGCGTCGGATATGAAATAGAAGGCATAGAACAAAAGATGCCGTATATCTCCAACGACTTTAAAAAGGCAAAGCCTATCTTTAAAGAACTTGACGGCTGGGATGATGTATTCTCAGTAAACTTCTTAAAATACCTTACCTTTGTAGAAAAAGAACTTAACACAGAAATAAAATACATCTCCTACGGACCTAAGACAGAAGAGCTTATGGCTAAAAGAGACTTTATAATGGAAATTAAGTAAAAAAAAACGAAAGCTAAATATACGTAAAATTTACATTAAGAGCATATTCTAAGTGTGGAATGTGCTTTTTTATTTTGGTAAAAAATTTAAATCTTTTAACTAAAAATATTCTCCTATAAATAAGGGGACATATTCAAATATCTAATAGGTAAAAATTTTTTGTAAGTTTTAGAAAAAAATCAGTCTTTATAAAAATGCCTAAAGGTAAAAATAGGAGGGAAAATGAGCTTATAAGCTTTGAGGTTTGTAAATCGGAAGCAGATCAATTGAACTATAAAAATATTAAACATAATATATATATATAACTTGTAATGCAAGAAAAAAGATAGTAAAATAAGAATATATTATAGGCTATTTAATTTGAATGATATGTAAATAGCCTTAAGTTTGTTTTATAGACGAATAGATACAGAAAACGAATCAGTATTAAAAATAATATATAAAAATATATATAGACAAATGTATATGACTTGCAAAAGGAAAAAGAAGGTAGTAAAATAGTCATACATTATAGGGTATTTAAATAGTATGATATTTTAATGTTGTTAAATTTATTTTACATACGATTAGAGAAGGACTATGTTAAAGAATTAATTTATATTCAAGTGAATAAAAAATAAGAAAAGTTTTAAAGTTGAAACAAGTTAAATTTGGAAAAGGGGGTAAATTTATGAAAAAAATCTATATGAGAGCTTTCAGCTTCTTCTTATCCGTGCTGATGGTTTTAGGGCAGGTAAGTCCTGTTCTTGCAGCAGACCAACCCTTAGACTCTGCAATCACAAGTCAGGCAGATCCTGCAGGCACGACCGGATCAGCAGATCCTTCGGCTACAAGCGAGACAGATCCTACATCGGTGGGGGCAACCGACCCTGCTCTTGCAAGCGAGCCGGAACCTGCACCTATAGCAGAGCCGGAAACCACACCGGAGCCACAGCCTGAACCCGCAGCCTTAGCAGATCCTGCTCAGGAAGAATTTGTAATTAACGATCAAGGAGAGCTTATCCAATGGAACAGACCTGACAGCTTTGACGGAAGTCTTGTAATCCCTGACGGGGTCAAAATAATCGGGGCTAATGTCTTTTCTAACCAAGGCATTAAAAGCCTTACTTTGAATGCAGACTTGGTTGAAATAAAAGACGGAGCCTTTTCCGACAACAAGATTAAAGAGCTTGCATTACCTGAAGGGCTTACTACTATAGGCAAGGATGCCTTTAGAAACAACGACCTTACAAGTCTTGATTTTCCTGATAGCTTAGAAACTATCGGAGCATCAGCCTTCCAGGACAACTCAATAAAAGAGCTTAACTTAAATAAAGTTGTCAGCATAGGGGACCAAGCTTTCAGATCAAACGACCTTACAGAAGTTAATATACCTGATAGCGTAGAGTCTTTCGGGTCAAATATCTTTTTGGATAACAATCGTTATGTAAAGGTAGTTACCCAAAATCCGATTGTCACATCAGAGATTACTACATCAAATTACGGCCATGTCTTAAATCCTGTAACAGTTAGGATTCACTTTATAGACAAGGATACAAATAAGGAAATAATAGACCCTAAAATTATAGGAGCTGACCTTACAGACTTGGGAGCAGTATTTGAAGAGGGAAAAGAATCTACCTATGTCCCTGAACAAATCACAGGTTACCTTCCTACTCAAAGCGAAGTTAAATTTACACCGAAAGCCTCATCAGCAGACTACTTTGATGTAAACGTCTACTATATAAAATCCGATAAGAAGCCTGTTCTTGAAGTAGGAGTCATAAACTTTGTTCAAAATGAAAGTGTTGATAAGGCAAAGTTGCTTTCCTTTGTCACAAAGGCTGAGGATGCCCTGGGCAATGACCTTAAGGCAAAGGTGACAGTGTCACCTGAAACAATCGACACAAGTACACCCGGCAAGCAAACCGTAAGCTATTCAGTCACAGATGCAAATGGAAATACTACAAGCTTGCAGGCAGATGTCTATGTAGCCATGGATTGGAAGAAGGTCGAAGTCGGAGGAGGTTACCTTGTAGAGGACTTTATCTTCGGATTTTCTGATGGGAAGGAAGACAATGAAAACGGAGATACAATCCTGGGATTTTCAGAGTCAGGTTTGCTTAAGGCTCAGACAAACCCTGACCTCTACTTACCGACAATAAATTACTCCGGCAAGCCCGTAACCATAGTCGGTGAACGAGCTTTTTTAGGCGTTAGCGGTATACAAAGTATAAGCGGAAAAGGAATAACAAGTGCAATGAAAGATTCCTTTGAAGGTCTTTATAACCTCAAGTATGCATCTTTTCCTGACTTAACCTATGCAGCAGACAACTCTTTTACAAGTAATGCGAATCTAGAAGAAATTTCCATGCCTGCCCTTAAAGAAATCTCAGGTCATTATATTTTCTCACAAAATTGGAAGCTGAAAAAGGTATATATGCCTTCCTTAACTACTGTTTCAGGTACTTATAATTTTTATGATTGTGGCGAATTAACTGATATATATATGCCGGCCTTAAGGAAGGTCTCAGGTTCTTCTAATTTTGCTTATCTTGCAAGCCTTACAGAGCTGAATCTACCTAGCCTTGAAGAAATCTCAGGTGATTATGTTTTTCAGAATAATAGAAATCTTGCCAAGATTTCGATGCCCGCTTTAAAAACTATTTCAGGCAGACAAAATTTTGCCGGCAACAGTAAATTATTGGAGCTGGACCTACCTGCTCTTGAAGAAGTCTCAGGTGAGCTTGCTTTTTATGAATTGCAGATAGAGGATTTATCTCTGCCTGCCTTAAAGAAAATCTCTGGCGATCGAAATTTCGCATATCTCCTAAAGATTACAGAGTTTTATCTACCTTCCCTTGAAGAAATCTCAGGTGAGGGGAATTTTAGTGAAAATCCAAATCTTACCAAGATTTCGATGCCTGCTTTAAAAACTATTTCAGGCACAAGTACATTTGGAAGCACAGAAATGTTATCAGAAATTGACCTACCTGCCTTGGAAGTAATATCGGGAGATCATAATTTTACTGGAAGTAATCTTCCTACAGAACTTAAGCTTCCAAGCTTAAAGAGTATTGATGGACAAAGACAATTTTACAATTCGGATAATACGAAAAACTACTTCTATATATACGGAGACCCATCAGTAGAAACTGTTGCCAGGGAAAATTGGATTTTAAATCCTGATAAACATGTCAGCGAAGAAGATACCTTGACAGATGATGATATTATCTGGCAAAATGATGACCCTAGTACAGGGACTATGATAGGGATTAAGGGTGCAGCCTACTCCAAGATCAAGAATGCAGGAGGAAAGGTAGTCTTACCGGCGTCAGTTCAAGTCATAGGAGGAACGGTTTTTTACAATAGCCCTGATATAGTTTCCATAAGGGGGGAAAATGTAAAAAGCATAAAAGCAAGTTCGGTCTTTCAAGATGCCTATAACCTTGCTGAGATAGACTTTCCTTCCCTTACTACTATAGAAGGAGATTATAACTTTTATAACCTACCTGCTTTGACAAGGCTGTATCTCCCATCACTTACGAGTATAGTTGGATACAATAACTTGAATAATTTGTACTCTTTGACAGACCTATCTCTACCCGCTCTTACAAGCATAAGTGGTAATCATAATTTTTATGGATTAAATTCTTTAACAGAGCTCAATCTGCCTTCCCTTATAAGTATAAGTGGTGCAAATACTTTCAGTAGTGATACTGCTAAAGGTTCAAATTTAAAAAGAATATCCCTACCAAAGTTAAGGACTATATCAGGTTTTCAAAATTTCGGATATTTAAAGAATTTGACAGATATATCTATGCCTGAGCTTACAAGTATATCCGATAAAGGAATGTTATACGGTGCAGAAAAAATAGAAAATATTTACACTCCTAAGTTGGTGGAAATAAAAAAATCTGGAAAAAGTAATTCTATTAATAAATCAAAACAAAAGACTATTTGGACTATTTCAGATGATTTCCAAGGAGGGGTAACCGAACTTACAAACTTTGTATCTTCATTCAGGTCAGCTTCTTCTAATAATCCCGTTACAATCTACACGGTAAACAGAACCAATAAAAATAACATCCAGGCTGTGGCAAATTTTTATATCATAAACCCTGTTGAAATAACCTTTGAATATGTAGATGAGGACGGAGAAAAAATCTATCCGGATAAGATAATCCAGCTTCCTGATAACCAAGTTTATACTCCGACCTACCCTCTTATAGCCGGCTACAAGACTCCTGAGGTAAAAACCATAGATCCTTCTAAGATAAGTGGAGGAAGGTACACTGAGAGAGTTGTCTATACAAAGTATACAGAGCAAGAACTTGCAGAGCTTAGGGATAGGACTCAAAGCATCAGCTTTAGGCACTATTACCAGGAAGCGAACAAGGACTTCTACTATATATCAGATCCGATGACAAGCAGGGTAGCCTTTGACCTGTCTGGTTTTGATGCCGATATATCAGGCTATACTATAAAGATAGAATTTGATGAAAGTGTAGTGGATATAAATAGCATTAATTTACCTCAAAGCTCTGAAATAATCGTAGATCACAGGATAGAAGGAAGTGCTTTATATTTGACCTTAGGTAATGTTTCCGGTGGTACAAGCTTAGACTATCCGATAACTTGGAAGTTTAAAAAGTATGTAACGCCTGAAAATACTCCTTATCCATTTACAGCAAGCATATATGATACGAATGACCTCCTATATGCCTACACAGATCCTCTTTACTTTAAAGGCTGGTATAGGGATCCTAACTTTACAAAGACTCACAACAACGGTGCACAAGGATATATTTATACCGATAATGTCGAAAGATATGGGGAAGGAGTTACAGACTTTGTAGTTAGCAATGACGAAAGACTTGTTTACAATTTTCAAACAAGTTATGTAGAAAGAAAAATAGGAGCTTACACAGTAACAGACCCTCTCCCTCACTACACTGATAAGGACGGCAACAGCCTGCTTGCTAAGTTTGATCCTAATGAAAATCCTTCCTGGGAGCTTTCAGAGGACGGCAAGAGCGTAACTTATAAGGGCAATGCAAATAATTCTACAACTATAAATATTCCTAACCTTATTTTAAGAGTACCGGGAGCAAAACTATTCACAACAATAAAAAATGAAGCAAGCATAGAATTGGTACCTTTTAATAAGACTGAATTTGAAGATAATATGGTAGAAAAATCATCTGTCACTCACCACTATGCTAAGAAAGAACCTAGTGGGCAAATATTCATAAAAGACATAAAAATGCCTCATGTGGAAAAAGACGGTGAGTCTTACTTCTACGATGCTCAAATCGAAAGAGATCTGGAATATGGTTGGTTGTTACACTACAATGTAGCAAATCAAACAGACATTTTAGACAGTATATCCTTTAAGGACTACGGGATTGATAACAGGATGTACTATACAGGAGTATCAATTCCAAGTGAACTTGACGGAGCTACTATATCTCTTTACAAGGGAGATCAAGTTATAGAAAGAGATGTCTTATCAGGAGATGAAAAGTACGAAATCCCTACTTCAATCCAAAGGGATGTAACTTCTCTTGTAATAGAAAGATCTAACGCATCTCATCTGCTTAGAGGAGGAACTGTCGAAGTTTACACAAGGCTTAGAGAACCTGACAAGAGTCAGTACGATCCTACAGCCGGCTCAGATAAAAATGTTTACTTCAACTCCGCTGATGCAGTACTTAATCTTACAAGCGGGACAAAAACCTTTAGCGATAAAGAACAACTTAATCTGAGATACTTAGATCAAAAGATAAAGGCAAGAAAAGTAACTGACTTTGAAAGTGATATACCACTTTATCCCGGCAATCAAGGATCCTATACAATAGGAGTGGAAAGGGCGTCAGAGCTTATCGGAGATGTCCTTAAAGATTTTGAAATGATTGACCTCTTACCTGTAGGACTTAATGTAGATAGTGTTGAACTTTTAGGTGAATTTGCCCAAAGTCCTACTAAGAGTTATCAGATAATTGAAAATTACAATAATTCAGGTCAGACAGCTATAATTTTCAAGGCTGAAGAGCTTGACACGACTCAAAGCGGGGCTGTGGAAAATATAGCAAAGATAAATGTAACTATTGATGAAATGATACCTGAAGGAAACTTCACAAATGACGTCTTCCTTCATATAGGAAATGAAAGTGTATCCCTGGTTACTCCGGTAAAAGATCCGAGACTTGATGATGGAGAGTACTCCAAGGCATTTGTAACGAGATCTGTCCTAAAGTCCAAGGAGCTTACAGCTAGAAAGTATATAAGCAAAGACGGGACTTACTGGTCCAAGGACGGGATAAAGACCGAGTCTTTGGAAAACTTCCTCTATAAGCTCACTATAACAAACGGTACCGGCAAGGACAGATCGGGCATGGCCTTTATAGATATCCTGCCATTCGCGGGAGACACAGCAATAGTAGAAAATCAAAGCGGCGAAAGGGTATCCAGAGATTCACAGTTTAATAACACCTTCGACTATCAAAAGGGAATCAGCTTACCTGAAGACTATGACATTTACTACCTTAACGAGCCCGTTCCTGCTCTTACAGGAACCATAGATGATGCCGAAAACACTTGGAATTGGCAGACTACAGGATCGGAAAAAACTACAGCAATCAAGATAGTTGCCAAGGAAGGAACCGCCTTAAAGGCTAACTCCAAACTTGACATCATAATCCCTATGATAGCCCCTGACAACAGCGACGGAAGCCTGGACGGGATGAGAGCTTACAACACTTATGTAAGAAAAGACGATATAACAGGAAGGTTTATCGAACCTAACAGAGTTTACAACGAAGTTCCGGCGCCTAGAGGAACAATAACCCTTACCAAGGTCAGTGGCTCTGATAAACTTCAAGGAGCAATCTTCGGTCTATGGGATGCTGAAGGCAACTTTATCGAGCAAAAGACAAGTGATGTCAACGGCTTTATATCCTTTAACGACCTTGACACTAAAAAAGATTACCTGGTTAAGGAAATGAAAGCCCCTGACGGATACGTACTTGATCAAAAGGAAATCCAAGTAAAAGCAAGTGATTTCTTAAGAGAAAATAATTTTATAAAAGATTTAGGTACTATAAATAACAATAGACAATGGGCACCTATACAACCTGTAAGGGGTAACCTATCCTTTACCAAGGTCGATAAGGATGGAAGTCCACTTGAAGGTATTTCCTTTAACTTAAAGGGAAAAGATTCCTGGAACCAATATATAAACATCACAGCTAAAAGTGACAGTCAAGGTAAGGTTCGCTTCGATGCTCTTGAGGCCGGCAAGTACACTTTGACAGAAGTAGGAAACACAAATCTTATGCCAATAACTTCAAGAGAAGTAAGCATAAGTGCCTCAGTCAACGGAGTAGAAAATACTCTCTCAGGAGTCTTAAGTGAAGGCAAGGAAGTCGACAAAATAGTAAATGACAAGGGAAGGCTTACAGTTGTAAAACTCGGTATCCTTGATGACAAGAAGGATATCCCTGTAGATCAAATGCAGGCAGCCTACGGTACAAAGCTACAAGGCGTCGAATTATCACTCTACAAGGGTGACACACCTGTAAATGCTTGGACTACAAACTCCAATGGTGAAGTAGTCTTCGATAACCTCGACCTTGATACGGTTTACACTATCAAGGAAACTAAAAAACACCCTGATTACTCGATAATCTATGATGAAGTTAACTTTAAGATAGACAAGACCGGTAAGCTTTTAACAGAAGATGGCAAGAACTTTATCTCTACTAAACTTTACCTACCTAACCTAAAGGAAAAGAAAGAGTCCCTGGTAAGTATCACTAAAAAAGACAACGCCGGTAACTTACTTGAAGGAGTAGAGTTCGGCTTATACAAAAAAGTTGACGGAGACTTCCAACTTCAAGCAAAGAAGACGACAGGCTCTGACGGCATAGTTACCTTTGACAAACTTACAGGGGGTATCTATCAAATCAAAGAAGAGCAAGGACTTCCTAACTACTTCATTGATAACAAGATAGAAGAATTCAGCGTGGATGACTACACTCAAAAGACTTTCACCTATGAGTATGTAAATAAGAAACTCGACCTTTCAGTCCGTAAAATTTCCTATGTAAAGAAATTTATAACTAAGGAAGAAGCTGACAAGATAGTGGCAGACAATCCTGACCAAGGACTTCTGATAGAACAAGATAAGGACCTCTACAATGTCTATAAAAATGTAGACGGAGCTAAGTTCGAGTTAAGAGAAAAAGATGGAACTGTTCTTGGGGAATTCTCAAGTGTCGAAGGCAAGATAGACTTCGGTGACTTTAAGTTTGACACTAGTAAGAACTACGACTTGGTAGAAATTCAAGCCCCTGCAGGCTACGTCCTTGATAAGACAGTTAAGCCTTTAAATATCAGAGACTACTCAATGCTTAAAGACTTTGACGGCAAGATAAACATCACCCTGGAAAACAAGCCTGTCAAGGGAAAGGTAATAGTATCCAAGTTTAAAAACCTTGATAAGCAACCGCTCGAAGGTACTTTGTTTGAGATAAGGACAAAGGACGGAGTCTTTGTCAAAGATGGAGTAACTGATAAGACAGGAGACGTCATCTTCGATAACCTTGACCTCGGTGACTATATAATCTCTGAAAAAGAGCCGAGCCCGGGCTACGAAAGAAACGAAAGCGAAGTTACAGTTAGTCTAACAGAGGATAACAACATAGCTTATGTAAGCTTTTATAATAGATTAGCCATAGATAGGACTTTGCCTGTTACAGGTTTGACTTACTCCGTGGCAGTTTTAGGAATGCTAATAGTCTTTATGGGAGTAGCTTGCTACTTCCTTAAGAAAAATAAAAAAACAATTTAGGAGGAAAAAGATGAAAAAAATTGCAAAAAGATTGATTTGTTTATTATCGGCACTTGCCCTTGTATTAACTTGTGCATTATCAACAAGTGCCAAGGCAGCAACCGGTGCAAGACAAACCACAGTAAACGTTCAAAAGTTGTCATATAAGAATGGCGAAGTACAAATTCAGAACACAGGAGAAGAATTGGACCTGGAAGCTCTAGGCGTTAGTGCAGAAGCTTACGACCCTACAAAATACGGGGACATAGAGTTCACTGTCTATAAGCTTGATGGGGCACAACTTCCTGAAGGATCAAATCCACAAGAAATTGCAAATGCTGTAGAAGCCGATAAAACAGCTTATGGAGCACAAGTCGTAGATACTATGAATTATAGTTCAGATGGACTTTTCGATATTAGCTTATATGATGGTTACTATGTAATAGTTGAAACAAAGTCACCTGAAACTGTAGTAGAAAAGGCAGCTCCTATGTTCTTAGCCCTACCTGTTACAAACTCTACAGGTGATGGTTACTTACAAAGCGTTTATCTATATCCTAAAAACAAGGTAGAGGACACAGAATTTAACCTAACAAAGTACGCTTACTACAATGATGGAGAAAGTCCTGTAGTGTTGGACGGGGCATCCTTTAACTTGTACAAAAAGAATGACGATAATACTTGGACACAGTTTAATACACAGCCTCTAGTAACAGCTAACGGAGGTAAGATTGTTGTAAGTGACTTGTTAGTAGGTGAGTACAAGTTTGTAGAAACAAGCACAGGTAAAGATAACCTTTTATTAAATCCTAATGTTGTAGATAAAGATACAAATAAGCTTGGCTTCTATTTCACAGCAGAAGGTAAAATAGATTACCCTGAAGGTTCATTATTGAAACCTGATCAAAAGGTAATAAACTATGAAGAACCTACCCTTGTAAAAACAGTTAGCAAGGAAATTGTAAGCACTACAGAAACTTATGATTACACAGTAAATGTAACAGTACCTAAGGACATCAAAGATTACAAGTCTTTTGTATTTACAGATACAAGTGATGAAAACATAGAAGTAAAACTTGACACAGTAGCTGTAGAAGGCTATACAAAGGATACAGATTACACTGTAAGTGCTACTGAAGGCAGAAACTTCAAGATAGACTTTACAGTGGCAAACTTAAATCCGGGAGCAATGAAGGTAACTTATTCTGCAAAATTAAAAAATGCAGCAGCAGCCAATACAGACCTTGTAAATACAGCAAAAATTGCCTACTCAAACGGGGAAGTAGATGGAGAAAAAGAATCTACACAAAAAGTAAAGACATATGAACTTCAAGCAAAGAAGGTATCAGGAGGAGTATTTAACACAGGAGCAGCAAAAGCACCACTTGCAGGAGCTGAATTTAATTTAAAAAATGCCGAAGGTGAATATCTTAAGGCTGAACTTGTAGACGGCGTTTATGTAGCTAAGGAATGGGTAGCTAGTGATACTGAAGCTACAAGATTTGTATCAGGAGCAGACGGTATGATCAAGGTAAAGGGACTTGAAGCCGGAACTTATAGTCTTGTAGAAATGAAAGCACCTGCAGGCTACCTATTACCGACTACTGAAGAAACTTATATAACTGAAATTACAGTAGGCCCTGCTAATGAAGCCGGTGAAGTTGATATTACTGAAATTGTAAACGAAAAGAACCCTGACCTTCCAATGACAGGTCTTGAAAGAAGCATAGTAGTTATAGGCGGACTTTTAGTAGCTATGGCTGTAGCCTTTGCTTTCACAAGACTTAAGAAGGAAGAAAACTAAAATAAGTAAAACTTTATAGAAAATCAGACAAGCTTGGGTCTGTCCCGGGCTTTGTCTTTGTTAGGGGAAAGGAATGAAAAACAAAAAAATTTCCACCTTTATATTTTTTCTTGTCTTTGTAATCTCTCTGGGCTTTCTTTACTTTTCCTTTAAGTATGAGAAAGACACGGAAGCAGAGGCTATAAATTTCAGCCTCTCCTTAGATGAAGAAGAGGAGGAAGGAAAGAGTGAAGGAACTTTTTCGGTCAAGGAGGCTATCAATAAACCCTTAGGCGTCCTCTATGTACCTAAGATCGACCTAAAGATTCCGATCTACAGGTATGACGGAGAATTTTCCCTAAGGCACGGGGCGGCAATCCTTACCGGCGACCTCTTGTTTGAAAAGGACATTAACACTATCCTTACCAGCCACAACGGGGATGTCTTTAGAGACCTTTTTACAAATATACCTAAGCTTGAAAACGACGACCCCTTTTATATACAAAATGAAAGCGGAGAAATTTTCTCCTTTAAGGTAATTGATAAACAGGAAGTCTTACCTGAGGGTGAGGTGGACACTTTTATGGTTGCTGAGAAGGGGCAAAGGCTGGTGACTTTGAGAACCTGCGTTCCTCTGGGAATAAATACGAGAAGGCTTCATGTGACAGGAGAGTTTGCAGGAAAGGTTGACAAGACGGCTATGGAAAGTTCTGTCAAGACTCTGTCTTTCTTCCAAAAGGCTTTAATTTTTATAGCTATCCTAGCCTTGCTTGCCATGATAGCCGGACTTATAAGGATAAAAAGGGCAAGAGGCAAGGAAAATTAGAAAAAGACTTAAAAAATATTTAAAAATATATAAGAAATGTGATAAGCTAGCGTATAGGATTTACGTTAGCTTATTTTTTGCTAAGATACAAATAAGGAGGATACAATGAGAGAAGACGAAAAGGGTCTAAGCCTTTTAGGAAATAAAAAAATAGAATATCCGAGCGACTATGATCCCTCTATCCTGGAAACTTTTGAAAACAAGCACCCGGACAATGACTACTTTGTAAAATTTAATTGTCCCGAGTTTACCTCCCTCTGTCCTATCACAGGGCAGCCGGACTTCGCAAGTATATATATATCCTATGTACCGAATATAAGAATGGTTGAAAGCAAGTCTTTAAAGCTTTACCTCTTTTCTTTTAGAAATCACGGGGACTTTCACGAAGACTGTGTAAATACAATAATGAAGGATCTTATAAAATTGATGGATCCGAAGTATATAGAAGTCTGGGGGAAATTTACTCCTAGAGGAGGGATTTCAATTGATCCTTATGCCAACTACGGGAAAAAGGGAACTAAGTGGGAAGAGGTAGCCTGGGAAAGGTTGTCAAAGCATGATCTCTATCCTGAAAGGGTGGATAACAGATGAAATTAGTTTTATTTTCAGGTGGGGTGGACAGCACAACCTGCCTTGCCCTTGCCAAGCAAAAGGACGAAGACGTCATAGCTGTATCTTTTGACTATGGCCAAAGGCACAGGGAAGCGGAAATAACAGCAGCCCAAAAGATTGCTGACTATTATGGAGTTAGACAAAGGATTATAAATTTAAAAGACATCTTCAAAGACGGCAACTCATCTCTGACTGATCCGGACAAGACGGTTTCCAAGGGAGCTTACTCTGATCAGGAAGATGCCAATACGGAAGTAGAGTTTAGAAACGGGGTCTTTATAGCTATCCTAACATCACTTGCTATGCAGTACGGGGCGGACGAAATATATTTCGGAGCTCACCGGGACGACAGCGGAATAATTTATCCCGATTGCTCTCCCGAATTTATAAGTGCAATGAATGAGGCTATAGCTATCGGAACAAGAGGGAAGGTAAAGCTTGTCGCTCCCTTTAAGGATAATACAAAGACCGAAATTGTGGCTAAGGGCTTAGAGCTTGGAGTTCCATATGAGATGACCTACTCCTGCTATGAGGGGACTGTCCCTCCTTGTGGCAAGTGCGGAACCTGCATAGACAGGAAAAAAGCTTTCAGGGCAAACGGTCTTGACTTTGACTAATAAAAAAGGGCTTATTCTAATCTGAATAAGTCCTAATTTAATATATAGGAGATCAAGGTCTCTATATTTTCTTCCATAAATTCATTATTTTTTATCACAGGGTAGAGATTATCTACCAGGTCGTAGGAATTTTCCATATCGGTTTTCACACAGGAGTAAATATCGTCTTTAATCTTTCCCTCATAAAGGGGAAGAGTAATCTCAAGCTTATGATCTTTTCCCACAAGGACAGCATAAGATTTTATCATATCTATTTCAAAATCTCCGTCATAGAAAAGGTAGATTACCAGGTTGTTTTTGACGACCTTAAACTTGTAAAGAAAGACTTTAAGGTCAATTTCTCCGAGCCTATAATTTTTTAAATTTTTAGCTATGATTTCATTTTTGATATAGGAAAGAATTTTCACTCCGGCTTTTAAAGACTTTTTATTTTCTTCGATAGCCTTAAGGCTTATTGTCCCTTCCTTTCTTTTTAACTTGTAGTCTTTTATAAGTTCTTTTTTATCTAAAAGCTCTATCTCAAACTCATCTTTTGCAAGTTCCTGTAGCCTTAGGTCGGAAAAAGGATTTTTGTAGTAGGACTTTAAGAAAAGGTAGGGGTCGAAATAAGATTTATAAAAGTCGTAGATCCCATAGGTTGCAAGTTTGCTATTTAAAAAAGGAAGGGCAAAGGAGGTTCCCTTGTAGCTTATGATTTGCTTATCTTTTAGAATTTTATAAGAAGACCTGACTATCTTTTCCTCATCGCTCTCATTTTTGGCATAAAAGCTGTAGGAGGTCTCATTTGTATAAATTCCTATCAGGTAGATGTGGTTTTTGTTTCTATTTATCCCTGTCGTTTCTATGCTTAGGTAAGCTGTTTTTTCTTTCATCTAATCACCTTGGGAAGATTATACCTTAAAAAAAGATTGATGGGCAAGCGTGCAATCTTACAAATGCAAGACCTATAAAATTTATGGTAAAATATGGGTGAATGGAGGTAAAAATGATATATTTTGATAATGCTGCAACTACGAAGGTTTCAGAATCAGTTATAAGTGCTATGGTGGACCTTTTAAGAAATAAGTACTTCAATCCTTCAAGTCTATACGATTTGGGGATAGAGGTTGAGAAGCTTTTAGATGAGTCCAGAAAGACTGTAGCTGGATTTTTGGGGGTGGATGCCAAAAATTTATTTTTTACTTCATGTGGGACAGAAGGAAATAACCTGGCTATTTTTTCAAACCTAACAGGCAGGGATGACGAGGAATTTGTCACAAGCGACATCGAACACAGCTCTGTCTACAAGACATATAAGCACATAGGTGGGTCAAGGAAGGTTCACTTTGTAAATATAGGAGACGACTTTAAGGTCGACGACATAATCGACAAGGTCAACAACAAGACAGCCCTTGTTTCTATCATGCAGGTAAATAACGAAACAGGAAGAATTTTACCAATAGAGGAGATAGGACAAAGGATCAAGGAAAAAAATCCTAGAACCTTATTTCACGTTGACGGGATCCAAGGCTACGGAAAGATTAGACTTGATCTGAACAAGGCAAAGGTCGACTTTTACACAGCAAGTGGGCATAAGATCCACGCCAGCAAGGGGATAGGCCTTTTATATGCCAGACATCCTGAAAGGATAAGACCTCTGATGTATGGAGGATCTCAAGAAGGGGGAGTATCTCCGGGAACTGAAAACACAGCGGGCATAGTCGGCTTTAAGGTGGCAAGCCAAGAGGCCTTTAATAATTTGGAAGAAAATTATAAAAGACTTTATGAACTGAAAAAATATCTGATGGAGTCCATTGAAGAAAAGATCAGTGACGTCTATTTTAACAGCGGGCTGGAAGGCTACAGTCCATATATTACAAATGTCTGCTTTAAGGGGATTAAATCGGAAGTCCTCCTTCACTCTTTAGAGGCGGACGGAATCTATATCTCCACAGGGTCTGCCTGCAATAAAAATGCCAAGAGCAGGATTATAGAGAGTATAAAGACTCCTGAGGAATATGCAGACGGTTGTATAAGGATTTCTTTTACGGATTATTCAAGTAAGCAAGAGGTCGATGAATTTATAGACAGGTTGGTCTTTCATGTCGAAAATATCAGAAAGGTAATGGGGAGAAGTTAGTGGAAAGGTATATATCGGTCAGCTTCGGAGAGTTGACTTTAAAGGGAAAGAACAGACATTCTTTTGAGAAAAACATAATAGACAAGATCTTAAAGGCGGTCAAAGATTACGAGGTAGAAGACTACTATCAGGAATATGGAAAGTTTTACTTAAAGGCAGATCCTGCTGACTATCCGCAAATGATAGATAAGATTCAAAGGGTTTTCGGGATAGTTTACATTTCACCTTGTATTAAGGTAGCTAAGGAGGTCGACTCAATAGCGAGAGCCTGTGTTGACCTTATGAAAGAAAAAATTTCAGATGAAAAGCAAACTTTCAAGGTATTTGTAAACAGGGTGGACAAGTCTTTCAGACCTAAGTCACCTGAGCTTGCTCCTTTATTAGGGGGGAAGGTCTTGGACTCACTGGCAGCTCATTTTGAAGTCGATATCTTGGATCCTCAAATCGAGCTTAGGGTAGACATAAAGGAAAATGCCTATGTTTATATCGACAGGATTAAAGGCTGGGGAGGTCTACCTCTGGGAAGTTCAGGCAGGGGAATGCTTTTACTTTCGGGGGGAATAGATAGCCCTGTTGCAGGGATTATGATGGCGAAGAGGGGGGTAAAAATATCCTGTATCCACTTCCATTCCTATCCATATACAAGTCCGAGAGCCTTTGAAAAGACAAAGAAGCTTGTTGAAGAGATGTCGGTTTATCTGGGAAAGATAAGGCTTTATGCGATAAATCTCCTGCCGGTTTACACAGCCATAGCTAAAAATTGCAGGGACAGGTATACGACAATTATCTCTCGAAGATTTATGATGAGGATAGCTGAAGAGCTTTGTAAAAAAGATGGGATAAATGCCATGATAACAGGCGAAAGTCTAGGTCAAGTTGCCAGCCAAACTATCCAAGGCATTTCAGTTGTAAATGAGGTGACAGACCTTCCGATCCTAAGACCTCTTATTGCCTTTGATAAGACAAAGATAATAGAGATAGCTAAGCTGATCGGAACTTATGAAACTTCTATCGAGCCTTATGACGACTGCTGTTCAGTTTTCAGTCCGGACAGGCCGGCTACCAAACCCAGACTTAATGACGTCAAGGCTAATGAAGATAAGCTTGATATAGATGCTCTTGTTAAAGAGGCTATGGAAAGTTTGGAAATTTATGAAATAGGAGAAGAATAAAATGATAAAGAATCGAAAATCAAAGGGAGCGATCGGCCCTATAGCTATTATTTTAATAGTGATAATCCTGCTTATAGCTTTAATCGTTCCGACATATAACTCCCTGGTAGGGCAAAGGGAAAATGTAAACTCAGCCTACGCCCAAGTAGAAAACGTGGTTCAAAGAAGGGCAGACTTGATTCCGAACCTGGTAAACACAGTTAAGGGCTATGCTTCTCACGAAGAAGACGCCCTTACAGAAGTAACTAAGGCGAGAGCAGGCATAAGTGATGCCGATAACCCACAGGAATTGGCACAAGCTAATGAAAATTTGACAAGGGCTATCGGAGATCTTAATGTAGTTGTGGAAAAATATCCCGACCTTAAGGCCGACTCTCAGTTTACCCAACTGATGGACGAGCTGGCAGGAACAGAAAACAGGATATCTGTTGAAAGGAAAAATTACACCCAGGCAGTTCAGGACTACAATTCAACTATAAAGAGATTTCCTAAAAACATCATAGCCAATATAACAGGATTTGATGAGGCCGAATACTTTAAGGCAGATGCAGGAAGTAAGGACGCTCCTGTTGTAGACTTTAATAAGTAGGCAGATAAATGAAAAGCAAAAGGGTCTTTTTCCTATCCCTCCTTATCTTTATATTTTCGCTTGTGGGATGGGATAAGGCAGATGCAAGCTACCCGGTTCCCAAGCTACCTGATGACTATTACCTAGACGAGTTAAATGTCTTAGATGCTCAAACCAAGGAAAACATATCAAGGACAAATAGGGAGCTTGAAGCAAAGACAGGCTCTCAGGTCTTAGTCGTTACTCTTGAAGATATAGGGGGCGAAGATCCCTTTGAAGTCGGTGTAGATATATTTAATACCTGGAAGATCGGGGATAAGGAAAAGCAAAACGGAGTCCTTATCCTCCTTTCAAATGACAAGGAATCGGACAAAAAGCATATAAACATAATTACAGGTTATGGAATTGAAGGCAGGTTAAATGACGGTAAGGTTGGCAGGATTATAGATGGCTTTATGATCGACGACCTGAGGGCAGGCGACTACAGCCGAGGTTTAAACGAGGGCTTTAAGGCCGTTGTCAGTGAAATAGCCGCAGAGTATGAAGTTGAATTAAACGGAGATTACTCAGCCTATGAGCAAGAGTTAAGTCAAGACGAAACCAGCGGAGGAGAAATCATCTTTCTTATAGTCGCCATAATAATGTTTATAATAATTGCCAAGGCCTTTAGCGGAGGCTCAGGTGGATCCGGCTATGGAGGAGGACGCAGATACAGGCGAAGAAGCTATTACGGAGGCTTCGGCGGCTTCGGAGGTTTCAGCGGTGGAGGCTTCGGAGACTTCGGAGGATCATCAGGTTCAGGTGGAGGCTTTAGCGGCGGCGGTGGAATGACCGGCGGTGGAGGAGCAGGAAGAGATATCTAGAAAACTATAAGGATGGACTATGAAGATAGGCGAAAAAATAAAAAAACTTAGAAAAAATTTAGGCCTCAGTCAGGAAGAGCTGGCGACAAGGGCCGGGCTTACCAAGGGCTTTATCTCGCAGCTCGAAAGAGATCTCACAAGTCCATCCATAGCCTCCCTGGAGCTTATCTTAGATGCCTTGGGGACAGATATGGCTGACTTTTTTAAGGACTCATATATATCTGAAAGGCTTATAAAAGAGGGGGATTATTTAAAAAAATCTTGTGATGATTTTATAGAAATACATCCCCTGGATGATATAAATAAAAGCTCCTTGGATATTTTTCTTTTAAAAATTAAACCGACTAAAAATGGAAAGAATCTTAAAGTTTTAAATGGAGAGGAGTTTATCTACGTTATCAAGGGAAGGGTAAATATCAAACTGGAAAATAAAGTTTATGAACTCGAAGAAGGCGACGGTTTTTACTCCAAGTGTAATAAAAATAGGAAAATCATCAATGAGGGTGAAGATGTAGCTGAAGTAATTATAGCTCTCGGATTAGCTTAATTTTATTTATTAAAAGTTTGGCTGAGAAAGTAGGGTAGATAAGGTTCATTTGCAATCTATTAAGGAGGAGGTAATGTATAAGAAGCTTATAAAGAAAATAAATATTTTTGTAAGACTACTGGAAATGATTATTGGAATTATAATTTTGCTAGCTGTTATAGGAGGAATACCGGATCTTTTAAGATACATAAAAAATATATTTTTAACCGGAGATTTATCCCTAAGCTTCAATATTTTCAACGAGTTTTTAAAGCATGCCCTCCTATTGATTGTAGGTATAGAACTTTTGGAAATGATAATTACAAAGTCTCATGAGGCAATTTTAACCCTGATACTTTTTGTCATTGCCAGGAAAATGCTGGTACATTCTGTCGGCATGGTTGATATCTTGATAGGATCAATTTCAATAGCCATTATCTTCCTGGTTATAAAATTTTTATCAAATGATGACAAATTAATTGCCCAACTTGATAATACTTTCTCCGCCTCAATGCCCTTGGAAAAAATAAAAAGAGAATATAATCTTGATGTACCTATAGAAATGGCAAATACCATAGGAGGACTTGCATACGAATTGGCAAAGCTGGAAGATTTTGAAGAAATAAAAGAGAACAGTTTTTTTGCTTATGGGAAATACATATATAAGATTGTAGAGGTTGAAGACGGAGTAATCCAGAGGGTAAGAATATTAAAAAATGATCCTAATGATCATTAGATAATTGGGAAGAATTAGATATGAAATAATTTTAAGTCCTTTAAGAATTTTAAAGTAAGACGGGGTGGCTTGTCCATCCTGTTTTTTTATTTTAAAGCTGAAATAAAAAAGGCTAAGAGATCTTTAAAGTCGTTGAAGAAATTAAAGAATTTACATATAATATCTAGGTAAATCAAAAAATAAGGAGTAGTAGATGATTATAGAAATTTTAAAGATAATTTTATTTGGAATAGTTGAGGGGATCACGGAGTGGCTACCTATAAGTTCGACAGGTCACATAATCCTCCTGGATGAATTTATAAAGCTTAAGATGTCAGAACAATTTGTATCCATGTTTACAGTTGTAATCCAGCTCGGAGCTATAATGGCAGTCGTGGTAATATACTGGAATAAGATCTGGCCTTTCGGCAAAGGGAAAAAAGTAAACGGGCCGAAGTTTATCATAAAGAGATCTATCATGGAGATGTGGTTTAAGATAGTCGTAGCAGTAATTCCTTCAGCGGTAGTCGGTCTTTTCTTCGATGACCTGATTGAAAAATACTTCTACAACTACTTTTCAGTAGCCCTTGCTCTTATAATATTCGGAGTTCTTTTTATCCTTATTGAAAATAAAAATGAAAAGAGCGATATAAATTACATAGAAAGTATCGATAAGATCGGTTACAAGGAAGCCTTTATAGTCGGACTTTTCCAACTTATAGCAGCAGTTTTTCCGGGAACATCAAGGTCGGGAGCGACAATTTTAGGAGGGATCAGCATAGGCCTTTCAAGGGTAATAGCTGCGGAATTTACCTTCTTCTTGGCAATTCCTACTATGTTCGGGGCGTCCCTGCTAAAGCTCTTTAAGTTCGGACTTTCCTTCACAGCCTTCGAAGGCTTTGCCCTTATCCTGGGAATGGTGGTAAGTTTTGTAGTTTCATATATAACTATTAAGTTCTTGATAAACTACATCAAGCACAATGATTTTAAGGCCTTCGGCGTATACAGGATAGTTTTAGGGATCATAGTCCTTGTATATTTCGTTTTGATAAAATAATTTATGAGAGTCTTTGGAATATTCAAAGGCTCTTTTTTCTTTAAAGTGATTTTCTTATGATATAATTAGAGAAGAAAAAAGGCGAAAGTAAATATAAGTTTCAGGAGAAAGACAATAAGTTTTTTAGAAACTTATTTTTTTTATTGTAATAGATAGGAGCATAGATGAATTTAGATAATTTAAATGATAGACAGAAAGAGGCTGTTGTAAATACTGAAGGTCCCATGCTTATCTTAGCCGGGGCAGGTAGCGGCAAGACTAAGGTCTTAACTACCAAGATAAGCTACTGCATAGATCAGGGTCTTTGCAATAGAAACGAAATCCTTGCGATAACTTTTACCAACAAAGCTGCCAATGAAATGAAGGCGAGAGTTTCTAAAATGCTTGCAGAGGACGTTGATGCCATGTGGATAGGTACCTTCCACTCCATCTGTCTTAGGATCTTAAGACGTGAGATAGACCTTCTGGGCTTTGATAAAAACTTTACCGTATATGACAGGGTTGACCAGGTATCCTTGGTCAAGGAATGCCTGGATGACCTGGGGGTAAATAAAAAGTCTGTGGACATAAAGGCTGAGCTTAACACTATAAGCAAGCTTAAAAACATGGGAGCAAGAGCCGATAACATTTTGACAGCTGATTTTGATCTTTCCATCAGTGATTTTGAAAGAAATCTCTACAAGCTTTATGAAAATAAATTAAAGAGATACAACTCCCTGGACTTTGATGACCTTATAGTAAAGACCAATGAAATTTTTGAAGAAAATGAGGATGTAAAGAAACTTTACTCTTCAAGGTTTAAGTACATTTTTGTAGATGAATACCAAGATACCAATGATACTCAGTACGACCTTATAAGAAACCTCACAGCCTATAAAGACAACATAACCTGTGTAGGAGACTCCGACCAATCAATTTACGGATGGAGAGGGGCAAATATAAAAAACATTCAAAACTTCGAAAAGGATTTTAAAAATGCCAAGGTGGTCCTTTTGGAACAAAATTATAGGTCTACTCAGCCGATCCTCACTCTTGCCAACACCGTAATTAAAAACAATCTGGAAAGGAAGGACAAAAATTTGTGGACTGACAGGAAGTCTGAAGACCTGCCTATCTATAAGAGAGTTCAAAGTGACCTGGACGAGGCCGACCAGGTTGTCGAATGGATAGAAGACGAAGCGAGAGCGGGCTACAAGTTTGAGGACATGGCAATTCTTTATAGGACAAACGCTCAGTCCAGACTTTTTGAAGAAAGACTTAACATGATGGGAATTCCTAACAGGGTCGTTGGGGGTCTTAAGTTCTACGACAGGAAGGAAATTAAGGACAGCGTAGCCTACTTAAAACTGATAGCAAATAAAAATGACAACATAGCCCTAGCTCGGGTAATTAATGAACCTAAGAGAGGAATAGGGGCAACTACTGTAAGCAAGTTGTCAAATTATGCAAGAGAAAATAATATGAGCATGATGGAATACATCGAAGAAACTGACCTTAAAGAATTTTCATCGGCGACAGCTAAAAAGCTTAAGGATTTCGATGATATGATTAAGTCCTTTATAGAAGTTATGGGGGATATGGATATTGCAGAGCTTATGGTTCGTGTCCTTGATAAGACAGGCTACAGGAGGGCCTTGGAAGAATCTACCAACAGGGACGATAAGACCAGACTTGAAAACATAGATGAATACCTGTCCTCCCTTTATGAATACGTTGAAAAGTATCCTGAAGACGACTTAGCCGGCTACCTGGAATCAAACTCCCTGATGTCCGACCTGGATAAGACTGATGACAACAAGACAGGGGTATCAATGATGACCATCCACGCTGCCAAGGGACTGGAATTTCCGATTATATTTTTCACAGGCCTTGAAGAGGGAACCATCCCTTCAAAGATGGATGGCGACGTCGAAGAAGAAAGAAGGCTTTGCTATGTTGCCATCACTCGGGCTGAAGACAAGCTCTATATGACATCTGCAGCTTCCAGAAGAAAGTACAACGAATTTCAAAAGATGCTTGAATCCAGATTTGTCGAAGAGATGGAAGAGCAGTACTCCGATCAGACTGTAAATAGGGATATAAATTTCAGGGAGTCCTTCTCATCAAAGTCTGTAAATGAATACAGAAGCTTTGCCGAAGCCTCCATCTACCACAAGGCTCCGACAGCAAAGAATACGGAAAAGTTCAGACTCGGTGACAAGGTTAAACACAAGAAGTTCGGCACAGGGGTCATAGTCGGCCTTGTAGAAAAAGCGGACGGAGATGAACTTACCATAAATTTCGATAAGTCAGGCTTAAAGAAATTAAACTCAATGATAGCACCGCTTAAGAGGGTTGATTAATGGATAAGAAAGAAAGAATCGAACAATTGGTAGGCCTTTTAAATGACTACGCCTACCACTACTATACACTTGACGATCCTTTGATAGAGGATAGCCAGTACGATGTCCTCTACGATGAGCTGGTAAATTTGGAAAGGGAAACCGGCTACATTCTTGAAAACTCACCTACAAAAAGAGTCGGGGGAGAAGTCTTAGAAAACTTCGAAAAGCATACCCACATAAGAGCTCTTTACAGCTTAAACAAGGCTCAAAGCAAGGAAGAGCTGGAAGCTTGGATGGAAAAGCTCATAGCCTTTGTCGCTGACTACAATAAAGGTCATCAAGAAAAACTTCCTGATCCTGTCTTTAGCGTAGAATTTAAGTTTGATGGCCTTACCATAAACCTTACCTATAGGGAGGGTTACCTGGACCTGGCTACAACCAGAGGAAACGGTACAGTCGGAGAAATTATAACCGGTCAGATAAAGACTATAAAGTCAATTCCCTTAAAGATAAAGGACAAAAGACTTATGGAAGTTCAAGGAGAAGGGCTAATGCCTCTCTCATCACTGGCAGCCTATAACGAAGGCCACGAGGTCAAGCTTAAAAATGCCAGAAATGCAGCTGCGGGAGCTCTGAGGAATCTAGATCCCAAGGTAACTGCAGAAAGAAAGCTTGACGCCTACTTTTATAATGTAAATTATCTCGAGGACAGTGAGCTTTCAAGTCAAGGGCAGATGATGGACTTCATAAAAGAAAATCACTTTAAGATCTACCCCTATGAAAAAAAGGTAAAGGACTTTGCAGGCCTTTGGGACTGTGTAGAAGAGATAGGGAAACTGCGTAGGGAAATAGATATTTTAACTGACGGGGTTGTAGTAAAGCTTGACGACTTTAAGACCAGAGACCTTTTAGGTTATACAAATAAATTTCCTCGCTGGGCTATCGCCTACAAGTTTGAACCGGAAGTATTTACTACTATCATAAAGGACGTTGAATGGAATGTAGGTAGAAGCGGTAAGGTTACCCCTACTGCCCTCTTAGAGCCGGTTGATATAGGAGATGTTACAGTTAAGAGGGCAACTCTAAACAATATTGATGACATCAACCGTAAAAAGGCAAGGGTCGGCTCAGAGGTCTTTGTAAGAAGGTCCAATGACGTCATTCCTGAAATTTTAGGAGTAGTTGATGAAAATCAGGAGGATACAAGGGAAATTGAAGTACCGAAAGAGTGTCCCTTCTGTGGCAGCGAACTTATAAGAGACGGGGTCCACATCTTCTGCATGAACTCCATGTCCTGCGAGCCTCAGCTTATAAAAAGGATGGTTCACTTCGCCTCCAGAAATGCCATGAACATAGAAGGACTTAGCGAAAAGACCATTGAAGCTCTTTTGATCAATATGGACATAAAGAGCATAGACCAACTTTACTCTTTGACTAAGGAGGACCTTCTAAGCTTAGACGGCTTTAAGGAAAAGAAGAGTCAAAATCTAATAGACGCCTTAGAAAGATCAAAGAAGGTAGCCTTAAGCAACTTTATAAATTCCCTGGGAATTCCTGAAGTCGGCGAAAAGACTTCCTACGAGCTTGCCCAAAAGTTTAAGTACTTTGAAAACTTAAGACAGGCAAGTCTTGAAGAGCTCTTGGAAATTGATGACATAGGAGAAGTCGTAGCGGCAAATATTGTGGAATTTTTCAAGGACGAAAAGATTTCAGAGTCCATAGACAGGCTTCTGGCCAAGGGAATAGAAATAGAAAAGCCTAAGAAGGAAGACGATAAGTTTGCCGGCAAGACCTTTGTCCTGACAGGAAGCTTGGAAAATTATTCCAGAAAAGAGCTTACCGATCTTTTGACATCTATGGGAGCCAAGGTAACTTCATCAGTATCTAAAAATACAGATTATATAGTCTACGGAGAAAAGCCGGGATCAAAGTTGGATAAGGGTAAGGAGCTGGGGATAAAATTATTAAGTGAAAAAGATTTGGACGATCTTCTTTCCTAGTTTTTTCACCCTTAAACTTGTGGTAAAATGTTGATATTGAGAGAATTATTTTTATAAGGAGACATTATGATAGATAGAGATGAAGTTGTAAGAGTATATGATCTTGCCCACTTGGCCTTAACTGATAATGTGGACGAACTTGCAGAAAAGTACAACAAGGTATTGGACTTTGCTAAGATAATAATGGATGTTGATACAGAAGGAGTAGACCCTATGGAACTTATCCCGACAGAGTACGCTCTTTTAAGAGAAGATGAACCGGAAGAATCCATAGACAGGGAAGATGCCTTAAAAAATTCAAAAAACAGAGAGTTTGGATATTTTAAACTTAAAAGAGTGGTGGAATAATGATAGAAGAATTAAGAAACAGCTTTATCGAAGACTCAGCAAAGCTTGATGCCTATTATAATGAACTTGATAAAGAGATAAAGAGCAAAGAAGATTTAAACATATTTTTAACTTATGACAAGGCTTATGTAGATAGCCAACTTGAAAGCTTAAAGGCAAAAAAAGAAGCCGGAGAAAAGCCGGGCAAGCTTTACGGAATCCCTTTAACTGTTAAGGACAACATATCTGTCAAGGATGTAAGGATGACTTGTGGGTCTAAGATGCTTGAAAATTATATAGGAATTTACGATGCCACAGTTATTGAAAGACTGAAGGCCGAAGACTGCGTTATAGTCGGCAAGGTTAACATGGACGAATTTGCCATGGGATCAACAGGTGAAACTTCCTACTACGGCCCTACCCTAAACCCTCTTGATAAGAGCCTGGTTCCGGGCGGATCTTCTTCAGGATCTGCAGCAAGTATAGCAGCAGATTTAGCTGTAATAAGTCTAGGAACAGATACAGGTGGATCTACAAGACAACCTGCCTCTTTTTGTAATGTAGTAGGCTACATGCCATCTTATGGATCTATCTCAAGAAACGGGGTAGTGTCCATGGCAAATACTCTTGACGAAGTCGGCATACTTGCAAGGTCGGTTGAAGATGTAATCGACGTCTTTAATATAGTAAACGGCTATGACCGAAAGGACATGACTACTATCCAAGATAAGCTTACAGTTTCAAAGGACGCCTACGACTACAAGGGTAAGAAGGTAGCCTTTGTCGATATAGAAAAATATACTCGTGATCAAAAGGTAATCGAAGAATACGGAGAAATTTTAGAAGAGCTGAGAAAGCTTGGAGCAGACCTCGAAGAAGTCGACTTTAAATATCTGATCTACGCTAATCAAATCTACAATGTTATAGTATCAAGCGAAGTTTCTTCAAATATGTCAAGGTTTGACGGGATAAGGTACGGCTACCAAACAGATGACTACGAAAATACCAGAGAAATGTTTGTAAAGACAAGGACTGATGGCTTCGGAGAAGAAGTAAAGAGAAGAATAGCTATAGGAACTTACTACCTTTCAAGTGAAACTGATAAAGAAATTTATGAGCAAGGCCTAAGACTTAGGAGACTTTTGGCTGATGAGTTCAAAGCCTTATTTGAAAAGTATGACCTCTTTGCCACACCTACATCTACTAAGGCACCTGGAAAGATTGATACAGATATAAAGGACCCTCTGGCAGTCTTTGACTCAGGCTTATTTAACGTAATTGTAAACCTGTCAGGTCTTTGTGCGATCTCTCTTCCATACAAGGAAGGAATCTCTACAAGTCTACAACTGATAGGAAATAGAAGAGCTGATGATAACTTACTAAGAGCAGCCTTGGAATTTGAAAGGAGATAAGAATGAATTTAAAAACTATAATAGGAGTGGAAATTCATGTGGAGCTTCTAACAGATACTAAAATGTTTTGTGGTTGCAAAAACGAGTTCGGCAAGGCACCTAACACAAATGTTTGTCCTGTCTGCCTGGGTCATCCGGGAGCTCTTCCAAGGATAAATAAAAAGGCCATCGAATACGCCATCATGGCAGGACTTGCCTTTGACTGTGAGATCAGAAATGAATTTAAGATGGACAGAAAGAAATACTTCTACCCTGACCTTGTAAAGGGCTATCAAATAACTCAAGAAGAACAACCTCTCTGCACTAACGGAAAGATAACTATAGATACACATGAAGGCAAAAAGGACATCAGGATTCAAAGAATTCACATAGAAGAAGATACCGGAAAGTCTATCCACAACGAAGCCGGCAACACCCTTTTAGACTACAACAGGGCGGGAGTTCCCCTTATAGAAATAGTAAGTCAACCTGATATGGCTAACCCTGATGAAGCCCTTCAATTTTTGGAAATTTTAAGGTCCAGAATAAAATACCTTAAGATTTCAGACGTAAAGATGAGCGAAGGCTCTTTAAGGTGCGATGTAAATATAAATGTGGTTGACCTGGACAGTGACTTTAAGACAAAGATATCTGAAATAAAAAACCTAAACTCCTTTAAGTCCGTAAGAAAGGCTCTTGAATACGAACAAAAGAGACACCTGGAAATGGCTGAAGTGGGCGACCAAGGTCACAAGGAAACAAGACGTTGGGATGAAGCGAGCCTTACTACCAAGATAATGAGACGTAAAGAAGAAGGCAACGACTACAGGTTTTCTGTAGAAGGAGATATAGCCAGGGTAAAAATTCCTCAAGAAGTAATCGATGACCTTAAGAACAACCTCGCAGAACTTCCTGAACAAAGGAAAGAAAGATTTGTAAATGACTATAAGATTGATGCTTATGATGCCGATATCCTTACTAAAAATGGATTTTTAGCCGACTACTTCGAAGAAACTGCCAAGCTTACAGCCGACCCTGTAGAAACATCCAAGTGGCTAATAGGTGACGTCCTTAGACAGGTTAATGAAAATGAAATCAATGTCGAAGAAATTCCACTTTCAAGTGAAAATCTTGCCAAGCTTATCAAGTTAAAGGCTTCAGGACAGATCAACAACCAGGTTGCCAAAAAAGTTTTGGCTAAGATGTTTACAGAAAACTTCGATCCTGAAACTTATGTAAAGGAAAAGGGCCTTATGCAAGTAAATGATGACTCCTTTATAGAAGAAATCGTAGAACAGGTTTTAGCTGAAAATCCTGAATCTGTAGAAAGCATCAGAAACGGCAAGGACAGGGCTATAGGATTTTTAGTCGGTCAATGTATGAAGAAGTCCAGGGGTAAGGGTAATCCGCAAAAATTTAATGAGCTTATAAAAGAAATGGTTTACTAAGCGGTGGTAAGATGAGAAAGATATATTTATCCACAGGCAATAAGTCGAAGGTTAAAGAAATAAAGGACATTTTAAAAAATCTTGATTTCGAGATATATTCCAAGGCCGATTTGGGCATATATGAAGATGTAGAAGAAGATGGATCTTCTCTAGAAGAGAATTCATTGATTAAGGCGAGATATTTAAAGACCTTTACAGATGACATAGTTATAAGCGATGACACCGGTCTTTTTGTAAGGGCTTTAGATTTAGAGCCGGGGATTTATTCTGCAAGATATGCAGGAGAGCATGCAAGCGATCAAGAAAACAGGGAAAAACTTTTAAAAAATTTAGAGGGTAAGGAAGATAGGTCAGCTTACTTTCAGACTGTCATAAGCCTTATAGATGAAGAAGGTAAGGTCTACAAGGCGATAGGAACCCTGGAAGGGAAAATTGCAGATCATGAAATAGGCGATGAGGGATTCGGATATGACAAGTTATTTATTCCTCATGGTTATGAAGTTACTCTTGCTCAGATGAGTCCTCAAGAGAAAAATGCGATAAGTCACAGGCACAATGCTCTTGAAAATTTAAAGAAACTCTTAGAGGAAATCTAATGAAGATAGCGATTGTAAGTGATACCCACGGCAACATAACAAATGCCTATGATTCCTTATCCGAACAAAAAGTTGATATGCTCATTCACTTGGGAGACTACTACGAAGACGGTGAAAATCTCGGAAGTCTTTTAGGAATTTCTTCCTACAGTGTAAAGGGAAACAATGATTACCATATCGACGGCAAGGAACAATTAATCTTAAACATAGAAGGTAAAAGAATTTTGCTGACTCATGGACACAAGTACAATGTATCCTATGGCTTGGAAGATATTATAAGAATAGGTAAAGAATTGGAAATTGATATATGTATGTTCGGACATACGCACAGGTACCTTAACTGTGAAATGGGAGGTCTTCTTTTACTAAATCCCGGTTCACCATCTCTTCCGAGAGGAGACGGAATTTCAAGTTACATGATATACGATACTGATGAGAACAAGATAGAAAGGATTGAATGCTGATGAAAACTTTAGACATTTCAGATTTAAGAAAAGATATAGGAAAGAAAATTAAGGCCGGCATAGAAGAATTAGGAAGAGAAGTTACTGTAGCTACTGTAAGAATAGGAGAAAATCCGAGCGACATATCTTACGAAAAGGGAGTAGCTAAGAATTGTGAAAAACTTGGAATCAATCACGAAAAAGTTGTTATATCTGAAGACGATGCAGAAAGCGTAATCGATACTATAAAGGATCTAAATGAAAAGGTAGACGGGATTTTAGTCTTCAGACCTTTTAAAGACAAGGACTTGGAAAACAGAGCTCTACACGTAATAAGCCCGGAAAAGGACATCGATGCCATGGGAATCGAAAGCTTGGCTCGTGTATTTAACGGAGAAGACGACACTTTTTATCCGGCTACAGCTATGGCAGTTAGAGAAATTGTAAACTACTATGACTTTGACGTATCAGACGTTGTAATAGTTAACAGGTCCTTAGTTTTAGGAAAGCCTCTTCAAATTTTATTCTTAAAGGATAATCTGACAGTTACAATGTGTCACTCCAAGACAAAGGATATGAAGAGATACACAAAGAAGGCTGACCTGGTAGTTACAGCTACAGGAAGGGCAAAGATGTTTGACGACTCTTACTTTACAAAAGATACTTATGTAGTAGACGTAGGAGTAAGCAAGGACAGGGACGGTAAACTTTCAGGCGACGTAGATCCTGATGTAAAGGTAAAGGCCCTTGTAAATGAAGTAGGAAAGATCACTACAAGAGTTTTACTTCTACAAATGGTTCAGGCTGCATTAAAAAGAGAAAAGTCAAACTAAAAAATAAAAATTTTGAGCAAAAAAAATCTCGCAGGTTTTAAAGCCTACGAGATTTTTTTGTATGATTTACACGGCATTCATCTGTGATGAAAGCCGATATAGGTATTAATTTCAACCAAATTTAATAGGGATTCATAAGTCTTATATTGTGAGGTACATATGAGAAGAATATATATAGTAATCATATAATTAAGAAAAAAACCAATAATAATGTTATAATCATGGATAAGCGTAAAGATAGTTACCAAGTCTTTAACTGAATCTTAACTTATTAAGTATATTAGATAATAATAAAATCTTAACAAGAAATTAGCTCTTGTGAATTATATGATTAGAATATATCATAGTGCATAGATGGAAAGAGCTTTATTAACAAATAGGTGATTAATTTTATAAATGCTTGTTATCAGTTGAGAATAAAAGTCAGTATATATTGTAAACTTTAGAAAAACGTTTCCAATATATTAATAAGATTTAAATAGAATAAAAAATTGTATAAATTTTAATAAGAGTTGAAGAATGCTTTATTTAAGCATACAAAAAATATTTAAAAAAATTAGAAAATGATACTTTACTTATAGATAAAAAGTATTTTAATGCATTTGTATTTATCTACTTTATTGCATTTTCTCCATTAAATGGAAACATTTTTTACTTTATCTTTAATCAGTTAATACATTTTAGGTGATGTAAAAAATTTGCTAAATTAATACTATTATAAATATATAATTCGATTTAATTGAAATTATAATAAAAATCTCATATAAGTTGGGGTGACAACATGATAGAAGTGAACAACGTTAGTAAAGACTATAAGGTAAAACAAGAGTCTAATAAAGGATTTGTGAATTTATTTATTCCTGAATATAAAAAAGTCAATGCTGTTTGCAAAATCAGCTTTTACATTGAAAAAGGAGAGATGGTAGGACTTATCGGGCTAAATGGTGCAGGTAAAACAACTACACTTAAGATGCTAGCAGGATTAATCCATCCATCTGCAGGAAATATAACAATAAATGGATTTACTCCAAAGGATCTAAAAAAAGATTTTTTAAAAGATATTGGACTTGTTATGGGAAATAAAAGCCAACTTTGGTGGGATATTTCTGCTCAAGCCTCTTTTGAATTTGAAGGAGCAATTTATGGACTTAAGGAAAAAGAAATAAAAGAAAGGGTATCTTATTTAGCCGAAGTCTTAAACGTTAGTGATCTTTTAAGAACGCCTGTTAGAAAACTTTCTTTAGGTGAAAGGATGAAGATGGAACTGATTTTGGTACTTTTACATAATCCGTCAATTGTGTTTATGGATGAGCCTACGCTTGGATTAGACATCATCTCTCAGAAAAGTTTGCGAGCATTTATTAAAAGCTACCACAAAGAAAGAAAGGCGACAATGATTATTACAAGTCACAATATGCGAGATGTAGAAGAACTTTGTGATCGAATAATAGTATTGGATAATGGACTTATTATTTACGACGGAAGCGTTGATGATATATATTCATATACCGGAGTTTCAAAAGCCAAAGAAGTTTTAAGCTTTGAAGAAATTATTGCTGGCTTACTGGAAAGCGGAGAAAGTTTATGAAAATTTTAAAAGCCAGCTTTAAAATCAAAAGACGTGAGTTTGCTGCATATCGAAATAATATATATTTGAACTTTATTTTCGGCTGCGTACCAATTCTCTTGTCAATATTATTATGGAAGGTTATTTATGGACCAAGTCAAAAATTTGTCGGAGGATACACTTACAAGGAGATGATTACCTACTACATCCTCGCCTTTTTATTATCATGCATATTAAATTCCAGAGAAAATACTGTTCATATAGCTGATATGATACAAAACGGAGAAATTCATAACTATATTCTAAAACCTATAAACTTCTTTTCTCTAAATTTTAAATTATTTCGAGCTGAAAAATTGATTTACCTTTTAAATATTTCAATTCCATTTATTATATTTTGCATACTACTTAGGAAAACATCATAGTAAATCTTGACTACATTTTCTTCTTTATTGTATCAGTTTGCCTTGCCTTTGTTCTAAGATATATAATAGCAAGTACTTTAGGTATTCTGGCCACTTGGGTGGAGGACATTTCCGGTTTGTTAGATTTTTGGAATAATATAGAAAATTTTTTATCGGGAGGACTCTTGCCACTTTCGATTTTACCGATATCATTTTATACTGCAATTTCTTTCTTGCCATTTAAATACTTTCTTTTTGTTCCTATTGATATATACCTGGGAAAAATTAAAGGGAATGAAATTATGGAGGCTTTTGCTATTCAATTAGGCTGGATTTTTTTACTTGGATTATTTTTACATATTCTCAAACGAAAAGCATATAAAAAATACTCGGGTTATGGATCTTAGGAGACGAATATGAAATATTTAAAATTATATTGGAAGTTTATTACAAACTGCATTCGACGGGAAACTCTCTACCGTTTTCATTTTGTGGTAAATATGTTTACAGTAGTCTTTGGATATTTGGCTAATGTTTTATTTTACCACTTTATTTACTCTTACGGCATAGATAATATATCCGGCTGGAATGTCTATGAAGTTTATGTCCTTCTTGCCACTATTTGGATTGTAGATTCGATTTTTGGTGGACTATTTTTCTTTAATCTAATTCAAATTCCAACGCAGGTAAAAAAATATCAACTTGACGGACTTTTAGTAAAACCTATAAATCATGTCTTTATCCTGACTATGAGGCAATTTAATTTCGGAATTTTCTCAGGGGTATTTTTCGGCATAGGATTTCTAATATATGCCGTGGTAAAGGGAGGCGTTGAAATTAGGAATATAGATGTCTTTAACTATATAGTACTTGTCTGTTGTTCTGTTGTCCTTCTTTTCAGCATCCTATTTATCATGGTGGCCTTTTCTCTTAGGTTTGTGAGGATTCAAGGACTTATTCAGATGTTTTGGACTTTGATGGAACCGGGGAAACGCCTTCATTCTATATATCCTCTCGCCTTGAAAAATGTCTTCACCTTTATAGTTCCTGCAATAGTGATTTACAACTTTCCATCAGAGATATTAATTAGGAATCATTTTTTTGACTATCTAGGTCTAGGAACTACATTTTTAATATCAATCATTATGGCAAGCATATTCCTAGCTATTTCTATTTGCTACTTTAAAAAGTCACTTAAATATTACTATAACTAAAGAAGGAGGACAAAATATGAGCAGAAAAGAAGTTACACCCAAAGAAACTATTCATCAAATAGATACTTTACTGAAATAACAAAACCACCGGCTTAGCCGGTGGTTTAAATATCATCTTCTTTAGGGTCTCTTATCTTTACAACCCTTGCAGGTACACCTACTACAGTGGCATTGGCAGGGACGTCATCTAATACTACAGCGTTGGCTCCAACTTTGGCATTGTCGCCGACAGTGATATCCCCTAAAACCACACAGCCTGTGCCGAGCAAGACGTTGTTACCTATTGTAGGGTGTCTCTTTCTTGCTACGTTTTCAACGCCACCCAGGGTTACCCCGTGGTAGATGGTAACGTCATCACCGATTATAGCTGTTTCACCGATTACTATTCCCATCCCGTGGTCTATAAAGCACCTTCTGCCGATGGTAGCTCCAGGGTGAATTTCTATCCCGGTTTTATTTCTCGCTTCAAAGCACACTTGGTCGGCCTTTGAGAACTTGCCTTCTAAATAATAGCAGTGAGACCTGTAGTGGGCAAGGAGGGCTTGGATACCCGGTGAGTAAAGAATAGCTTCGTCAGGAGTCTTCATGGCAGGATCCTTTTCAAAGGCCACCATGGCAAGCTCCTTTTCATATTCTTCGTAGGTTAATTCTCCACAATTTTTACAATCTTCCATAATAAATCACTTCCTAACTTTATCCTAGCTCCGGCATAAATTTCGAAAAGTTAAAAAGTGAGTATTCGAAATCACTGCAGGGGACTATTATTTTTCTATTTCGTATAATTCTGTAGAAAGGTATCTTTCTCCTGTATCGCAAAGAACTGTGACAACAGACTTACCTTCTCCAAGTTTATCAGCTATTTCAACAGCTCCTCTTACGTTGGCTCCTGATGAGATACCTACAAGAAGGCCTTCATTTCTTCCTAAAAATCTTGACATTTCTATGGCATCGTCGCCCTTGACATCAACAATTCCATCAACTAAGTCTCTGTCGAAGTTATCCGGAACGAAGTTACCGCCTATACCTTGGATCTTGTGGCTTGCTGCCTTTCCTCCTGATAAAAGAGGACTTTCAGCAGGTTCTATCGCGTATAGTTTTACGTCGGGATTTGCTTCACGAAGTCTCTTACCTGTTCCTGATAAAGTTCCGCCTGTTCCGACTCCGGCTATAAAGGCATCCGGTGTAAGAACTTCCAAAATTTCAGGACCTGTAGTTTCATAGTGACTCTTCACATTTGCAGGATTTGAGAATTGATCAGGCATAAAGTAGCCGTCCTTTTGGGAGAGTTCATAGGCCTTGTCATAAGCTCCTTGTAAAGCTCCTTCACTATTTAAGATTACTTGTGCTCCGAAGGCTTGCATAAGTTTAACTCTTTCCTTTGACATTGATGCAGGCATGCAAAGGATCATCTTGTATCCCTTGGCTGCAGCTATCATTGAAAGGGCAACCCCTGTATTACCGCTTGTAGGTTCGACTATAGTGTAGCCTTCCTTAAGCTTACCTGTTCTTTCAGCTTCTTCTATCATATATAGGGCAGGTCTGTCCTTTATAGATCCACCAGGATTATTTTTTTCCACCTTTGCATATATATCTGCTCTTCCTTCTTTTTTCAAAGAGTTTAATTTTATCAAAGGAGTTTTCCCAATTAAATCAGTAGTTTTATCATATATTACCATATTTTACCTCCATTTAGAAGTTATCGAATATTTAAGGCTAATTATCTTAGCTGAAAACATTTATACCCTCATGATAAAAAAATAAAGCAAAAATATTTTTAAGTCTCAGCCCTTAAATTACCTGTCGGCCTTTTGGCAGTCAGGGCAAAGTCCCCTAAATTCTAAAAGGTGGGAGTCTATGGCAAAGCCGGTTTCCTCTTCAAGTCTTTCTTCGATCCCTTCTAGAGGACAGTTATCTATAGCTATTACCTTTCCGCAATTTTTACAGATTATTCTATGGCTGTGGTCGGCTTTTTTCAGTTGATAGTAGGCTATCCCGTCCATCTCAAAAACTACATCTATAAGTCCTATGTCTTCAAGTTTCTTTAAATTCCTGTAGACAGTCGATAAGCTGGACTTATTTTTTTTAGAATAAATTTTATGAATTTCCTCAGCTGATAAGGGATCCTTGCTTTCTTCAAATATTTTTAAAATTATTTTTCTCGGCTTAGTAATTTTTAAGTCGTTATCCCTTAAAATTTTATAATCCATTTTATCACCTAGATAGATTATATCAGAATTTGACAATTTTAGGATAAAGGATTATAATTGCCCGAGTAAATGCAAATGGATACTAATAGCAATAAGGAGATAAAAATGAAAAATTGGAAAAAAATTTCTATAGCTTGTGCTTGTCTTTTGTTTATGACAGCCTGCTCAAATAAAAACCAAGATACTCAAAATCAAGAACAAACAAAAGTAGAAGAAACTAATCAAGCACAAAATACTCAAACTAACCAAAAAGAAGAAACTGCCCAAGATCAAAAAAATAGCGAAAAGAAAACTGTCTATACAAGTTTTTACCCTATGGAATATATGACAAGTAGGATAGCAGGGGATAGGTTAAATGTAATCGGCCTTATGCCTACAGGTATGGAAGTTCACGACTGGGAACCTGCTGCTAAAGATGTGGCTGACCTTACTAAGGCTAACCTTTTAGTAATTAACGGGCTGGAACTTGAAGGCTGGTTAGACGATGTTCAAGGCGAACTTAAGGATACAAAAATAGTTGACACTTCAGAATCTATCGACCTTATTGAAGCTGACCATGACCACGAAGAAGGTGAAGATGAACATCACGAAGAAGAAGCCAAAGAAGAAGATCATGACGAACATGAACACGACCACCACCATGGCAAGTATGATCCACACGTTTGGATAAGCCCTAAACAAGCAAGAGTCCAAGCTAAAAATATTTATGACGCCATAGTTGAAATGGATCCTGACAACAAGGATGCCTACACAGAAAATTACCAAGCTCTTGACAAAGAACTTGAAGAAATTGACAAGGCTTATGAAAAAGAATTGGCTGCTAAGGAAAATAAGTACATCATAGTTCCTCACGAAGCCTTCGGTTACCTTGCCAGAGATTACGGCTTGGAACAAGTACCTATGGAAGGAATAAACTCCGAATCAGAACCTGACCTAAACAAGATGAAGGAACTTACAGACCTTGCCAAGGAAAAAAATATAAAGACCGTCTTTTATGAAGCAGGTGGAAGCGACAAGGCTGCCCAAACTTTGGCAGGAGAAATAGGCGGACAAGCTGCTCCTATATCTACAATGGAATCTAAGACTCAAGATGTAATAGACGGTAAGGATGATTACATCAAAATGTTAAAAGATAACCTGGAAAATATAAAAAAAGCTTAAGCGATGAGCAGGATAATAGAAGTTAAGGACTTAAGCTTCGGCTACAACGATAACTTAATCCTGGAAGATGCCAACCTTCAAGTCCAAAAGGGAGACTTTTTAGGCCTTATCGGACCGAACGGGTCAGGTAAGTCAACCCTTATCAAGCTGATATTAGGAATCTATAAGCCAAGCTTCGGGTCTATATCTATAAACGATAAGGACAGCCTTGATCGAAGGTCTTCCGACATAGGTTATGTGCCTCAGAGCAATCACGAAGATACTATTGCCTTTCCGATAACTGTAAAGGAAGTAGTCTCCCTTAATATCCTTGATAGAAAAAAGAAGGCAAATAACGAAATTAAAAATGTCCTAAGCATGGTAGGCCTCCAAGACAAGGAAGACTATAACTACAACACTATGAGCGGGGGAGAGCAGGAAAGAGTGCTTATAGCCAAGGCTTTAGTAAATGAACCAAACATCCTTATCTTTGATGAGCCGACAACAGGTTTGGATCAGGAAAGTAAGATCAATCTTTTTGAAAGCTTAAAGCACTTAAATAAGTTTCATAAGATAACTATCTTTGTCGTAACCCATGACTTGGAATTTAGCGAAAAATATTTTTCAAGGATAGTAAAAATTCAGGATAAAAAATTGGTAGAGGTAAAGTGATATGGCGGAAATTTTATCTTATTCATTTATGAGGAGGGCCTTTATAGTGGGGGTCTTTGTAGCTCTCATCCTCCCTTTGATCGGAACCATAGTTGTAAATAAAAGAAATTCCATGGTAGGAGATGCCCTCAGTCACTCATCTCTTGCAGGGATAGCCATAGGTCTTATAGCCGGTCTAAACCCTGTCCTATCTGCTGTGATCTTTTGTATAGTATCCGCCTTTGCTATAGAAGTGATCGGTAGGAATTTTTCTAAATCCTCCGACATCCCGACAGCTATAATGATGAGTTCAGGGATCGGGCTTGCAGCCATCCTTTCAGACTTTGTGCCGGGAGCTGCCAACTTCCAGTCCTACCTTTTCGGATCAATAGTAGCCATCCCGGATTTGGAATTTTATCTGGTAATAGGAGTCAGCATCTTTGTCCTGCTTTCATACCTGGCTATTTATAAAAAAATTGTCTATATAATTTTTGATGAAATCGGGGCAAGGGTAGCCGGCATAAATGTAAGGGCTATAAATATTTTTACAACCTTTTTGATAGCCTTAACCATAGCTATAGCTTCAAGAGCTGTTGGGACTCTGATGGTTACAAGCGTGATGATAATTCCTGTCGCCTGTGCAATTACAGTTTCCAAGTCCTTTAAGATGACAGCGATTTTAGGAAGCTTTTTCGGCCTTTTCTTTGTATTATCAGGTATTTTGATCTCCTACTATTACAATTTAAAGCCGGGTGGATCAACTGTTATGATAGGTCTTATTACCTTAATACTTTTAATGACTGCAAATAAAATAAGAAGAAAAAATTGATGGGATCTTAAATTTAAGATCTCATTTTTTTGTAAAAATCAATCCTCATAGTATAATAAGGTATAAGAATATTTATGAAAATTTAATTAAATGGAGAAAAAATGTATAAATTAGGTGAGAGAGAAGATTTAAGAATAAAAAGAATAGGTAAAGATCTGGTCCTAGACAAGGAAGGGGAAAAAGACCACGTCCTTATGGATAAGAGGGAACTTGAAAAAAAAGATAAGATAGGCGATAAAATAAATGTATTTATTTACAACGATTCCCACCAACTAAGGGCGACTAAAAAAGAGCCTTACCTTAAGCTTGGAGAGATAGGCCACTTGGAAGTTGTAGCCACAACAAAGATCGGAGCCTTTATGGATATAGGTCTTGATAAGGACGTCCTCCTTCCCTTTAAGGAACAGACAAGCAGGGTTTATAAAAACCAAAAGTATCTTGCCTACCTTTATATAGATAAGTCAAATCGGCTTGCCCTGACTATGAGGATAAGAAATTACCTGCAAACCGACAGTCCCTACCAAAAGGATGACTGGGTTGATGGGGTTGTCTACAATGTAGTCGATGACATAGGAGTCTTTGTTGCTGTGGATAATAAGTATGAAGGCATGATAGCTATCGATGAAGTTGTAGGCCTTGTAAATATAGGAGATCCTGTAAAGTGTAGGGTAGTGGGTAAAAAGGATGATGGAAGGCTAAACCTGTCCTTTAATGAACTTTCCTACAAGAGGATAGACTCCGACTCAGAGCTTATCTTAAAGGAAATTTATGAAAATGACGGCTACATACCCTTTAACGACAAGTCCGATCCTAATAAAATAAAGGCAAGATTTAAAATGTCCAAGTCATCTTTTAAGAGGGCTGTAGGAAGTCTTTTAAAGGAAAATAAGGTCGAGTTTTATGGGGAAGGAATAAGGCTTAAAAAAGGCAAGAAAAAATAAAGAAAATAAAAAGGAAGGTGGAAAGTGAAAAAGATAAGAAAATTTTTAGTCAGTTTAACTTTAGCCCTGGCTCTTTCACTAAATTTAGGAATGTATCCGGGAGCTGATATAAGCGAGGCCGTAGGTCAAAACGGCTTTTTAGAAAGCGATCTTACAAGGTTTGATGGAAAAAACAGGTACGCAGTAGCAGCAGATGTCCTTGAAAACTTTTATAAAAACCCGGACAAGGTTATCTTAGCCAGTGGTTTGGACTTTCCTGACTCTGTATCCGGCTCTATGTTATCTCTTGGCAAGTATCCTATCCTTTACACAGGATCCGACAGTTTAGACACATCTACTAAGGATGCCTTAAAGAAGGCCGATCCTAGTGAAGTAGTAATTGTCGGAGGAGAAAAAGCCATATCAAAGAAGGTTGAGTCCTCCATAAAAAATGACTTAGGTATTAAGGTTACAAGGATAGCAGGGTCTAACAGGTATGACACAAACGTAAATATAGCAAAGACCGCCTATCCAAGCTCAAAGAGAGGAGAAAATTTAATAATAGCGAGCGGGGAAGACTTCGCAGACGCCATAAGCTCTACTTCCCTTTCAGAAAAGTATAAGGCACCTATCATCCTGGTAGGAGGGGATAAGCTTTCAGCCAACAGCGAAGCTTATATAAAAGAACTTGGTAAAAATTTTTCCAATGTTTTTATAGTAGGAGGTCCTGTTGCTGTAAGTAATAAGCTCGAAGATAATTTAAATAGTCTTACAGGTAAAAAAGCTCAGAGAATAGCAGGAGACAACAGGTATGAAACCTCTCTTAGGGTAGCTGAAAAGACTTATGCAAATCCAAGCTCAGCAATTATAGCTACAGGAGAAGTTTATGTGGACGCCCTTACAGCAGCTCCTCTTTCTCAAAAAATAAAGGCTCCGATCCTCTTAAGTAAGCAATACTCCATATCAGATGATATAGTTGACTACATCTTTAACCCGAGCACCCAAAAGCTTTATATAATCGGAGGACCTAAGGCGATATCTCCAAAGGTCGAAAGTATCTTCGCTGCATCTTCAAACTCTAAACCTTCCGATATGCAAGAGTCAAATGAAAATCTGGCAAAGGAAAGACTTGCCTATTACCAAAAGAAATATCCAGATAAAAAGGTTGAAGTTGCCCCTATAGTAGACGGGGCTGAAGAATATCCCGAATATGTAATCGACCTTGGAAATAACAGGATAAGGGTAGTAAGAGGTTACTTTGATGATGAACTTTCAAGTCGGATTTTCGATAAGCTAAATGCCTACAGGAAGAAAAACGGCCTTGATGGTCTTAAGTGGGACGGCACTATGGACTCTGTGGCAAAGACCAGGGGAGTAGAAACATCTTATTTGTTCGACCACCAAAGACCTAGGGGATCTTATGCTACGGATATAGAAAATATAAATGGTGAAAATATTTACAAGGGTTCTGACGAGCCTGAGGGAATTATGGAGGCTTGGAAGGAGTCTGAGGACCACAATTTAAATATGTTAAGAGATGTATTTACAAGGGTAAATGTAAAAGTCTTTGTTACAAGAGTTCCTTATGAAAACAGCAAGGAAACTTATGAGCAGTATTACGCAGTCCAGTTATTCGGAGTGTAAAAAAATAAGCCGGCTATGATCTTCATAGTCGGTTTTTTTGGTAATTATAAGAATTTGTAAACTATGTTATAATAAAGCTAATTAGATATATTTTATGGAGGAAGCTATGGACAATAAAGACAAGACTATGGAAAAAATTGTAAGTCTTTGTAAAACAAGGGGAATAATTTATCCCGGCAGTGAAATTTATGGAGGCTTGTCAAACACTTGGGATTACGGTCCCCTTGGAGTTGAATTAAAAAACAACATCAAACAAGCTTGGTGGAAACGTTTTGTAAGAGATACTTCTTTAAATGTAGGCTTAGATGCTGCTATCCTTATGAACCCACAAACTTGGGTTTCATCAGGTCACGTAAGCAGCTTTTCAGATCCTTTAATCGACTGTAAGGAATGTAAGTCAAGATTTAGGGCAGATAAGTTAATTGAAGAATACTTCATAAACGAAAAGGGCGAAGAAGTTTTAGGTCTTGATGGAAAAACAAATGACGAATTGGTAGAAATAATAGAAGAAGAAGGCATCAAGTGTCCTAACTGCGGAGCTCATAACTTTACAGGTATAAGAAAGTTTAACCTTATGTTTAAAACTTACCAAGGGGTTACTGAAGACTCCACATCAGAAGTTTACCTTAGACCGGAAACTGCTCAAGGGATCTTTGTAAACTTTAAAAATGTTCAAAGAACAAGCAGAAAAAAAGTTCCTTTCGGAATTTGTCAAATAGGAAAGGCCTTCAGAAATGAAATAACTCCCGGAAACTTTATCTTCAGGACCAGAGAATTTGAACAAATGGAATTGGAATTCTTCTGCAAGCCGGGAACAGACCTTGAATGGTTTGACTACTGGAGAAATTACGTTAAGCAATTCTTAAAAGACCTTGGCATCAAGGATGAAAACATAAGACTTAGAGACCACGACCAAGATGAACTTGTATTTTACTCCAAGGCAACAACAGACTTCGAATACCTATACCCATTTGGCTGGGGAGAATTGTGGGGAGTAGCAGACAGGACAGACTACGACCTTTCAAGTCACCAAGAAGGCTCAGGAGAAAGTATGGAATACACAGATCCTGTAACTAATGAAAAATACATCCCATACTGTATTGAACCTTCAGTAGGAGCTGACAGAATGTTCCTGATGTTCTTAGTAGAAGCCTATAACGAAGAAAAATTGGAAGACGGCAGCGAAAGAGTAGTTTTAAACTTCCCTCCTGTCCTTGCTCCTTATAAGGTTTCAGTCCTACCTCTTACTAAGAAGCTCGACGAAAAGGGTCAAGAAGTTTACAATCAATTAAAGGCTCACTTTAATTGCCACTATGACGTAGCCGGATCAATAGGTAAGAGATATAGGAGAGAAGATGAAGCAGGAACTCCTTTCTGCGTAACAGTAGACTTCGATACCTTAGAAGATGGAACTGTAACTATAAGAGATAGGGATACTATGCAGCAAGAAAGACTTACTGTTGACCAAGTAATAGAACGTGTAAACGAAGCTATCAAGTTTTAAAAGTCATGAGTAAGTATCAGATAGAATTTGATGAAGGTCAAAAGACTGCCTACCTTAGGGTAGACAGTTTTGAACCCAAGCATATCTTTGAGTGCGGTCAGGCCTTCAGGTGGTTTGTAGAAGATGACGGTTCTTATACTACTGTTGATGCAGACTCATTTATAAATGTAAAAAAAAATGACGACCTGATAATTTTAAAAAATTGTAGCCAGGACGACTTTTATAATAAGTGGGAAAATTACTTCGACCTTAATACAGATTATGAGCAGATAAAGAGAGAACTATCCTTTAACGAAACTCTAAGAGATGCCATAGACTACGGCTATGGAATAAGAATATTAAATCAAGATCAGTTTTCAACTATAATTTCCTTTATCATATCTGCCAATAATCAGATTCCGAGGATAATGAAGTCTGTCGACCTGATCTGCAAAAATTATGGAAATCCTATAGGCTCTTTCAAGGGTAGAGAGCTTTACAGCTTTCCGACTCCAAAGGTGCTTGCATCCTTAGAGGCAGATGAGCTTAGGGAAATTTGCAGGGTAGGTTTTAGAGATCGGAGAATAATAGACACTTCCTCAGAAATTGCTAAGGGAAACTTCGATATAAAAAAATCTCTGAGCCTTCCTGATGAAGAGCTCAAGGAAGAGCTTATGAAACTTCCCGGCGTAGGACCGAAGGTCTCCGACTGCATAATGCTTTATTCTTATAAGAGGTCATCTACCTTCCCTGTAGATGTGTGGATAAAGAGAGTTATGGAATTTTTGTTCATAAAAGAAGAGACTAAAAAGAGTTTGATATCCTCCTATGCCCACGACCTGTTTGGGGATGCGGCAGGCTATGCTCAGCAGTATTTATTTTATTACGGAAGAGAAAATTCAATAGGAAAATAAGAGATTCGAGTAAGGATACTTGCTCGAATCTCTTATTTTTAATTGGAGGCAAGCTTGGGTAAAAAAATTTATAGAAATAAAGTCCTATAAATTTTTATAATAGGACTTGAAATTATAAATTAATTAGGTTATTATAATATTATGAATTGACACTCACACAGATAGAGTGCTAACAAAACAAAATTCAAGGAGGATAAAATGAATTTAAAACCAATTGGTGACAGACTTGTCTTAAAAAAAGTTAGCCAAGATAAAGAACAAACTACAAGCTCAGGCATAGTACTACCTTCATCAGCTAAAGAAGAACCTGTTTATGCAGAAGTAGTAGCTATAGGAGCAGAAATCACAAATAACGATGAAATAAAAGATACTATCTCAGCAGGAGATAAGGTAATATATTCAAAGTACGCAGGAACAGATGTAACTTTAGACGACCAAGACTACATTTTGATTAAGTACGAAGACGTACTTGCAGTTGTGGAATAAGGAGTGATATAGATGGCAAAGGAAATTAAATTCTCAGAAGACGCACGTAAAAAGATGGTTGACGGTATCAACAAACTTTCTGATACTGTAAAAGTAACTTTAGGACCTAAGGGAAGAAACGTAGTTTTAGATAAGGAATACGGCACTCCTTTAATCACAAATGACGGAGTTTCCATCGCTAAAGAAATCGAACTTGAAGATGAATTTGAAAATATGGGAGCTCAAATCGTTAAGGAAGTTTCAACAAAGACTAACGATGTAGCAGGTGACGGTACTACTACAGCTACTCTTTTAGCTCAAGCCATCATAAGAGAAGGAATTAAAAACCTAGCTGCAGGAGCTAACCCTATCGTTTTACAAAAGGGAATTAAAAAGGCTGTTGAAAGAAGTGTAGAAGCTATCAAGGCAAGCAGCCACCCTGTACAAACTCAAGAAGAAATTGCAAGTGTAGGTAGTATCTCAGCAGCTGATGAAAATATCGGTAAGCTAATAGCTGAAGCTATGGGTAAGGTTGGAAACAACGGAGTTATAACTGTAGAAGAATCAAAGTCTATGGGAACAACTTTAAATGTTGTAGAAGGTATGGAATTTGACAGAGGTTACCTATCTCCTTACATGATTACTGATTCAGATAAGATGACTGCCAGCTTGGATAACCCTTACATCTTTGTTACAGATAAGAAGATCACTAACATACAAGACATCCTACCTGTTCTTGAACAAATCGTTCAACAAGGTAGAGCCTTATTTATCATAGCTGATGATGTTGAAGGGGAAGCTTTAGCTACCCTAGTTCTTAACAAGTTAAGAGGAACTTTCAATGTTGTAGCAGTTAAGGCACCGGGCTTCGGTGATAGAAGAAAAGAAATGTTGGAAGACATCTGTGTCTTGACAGGAGCTCAATTTATAACAGAAGATTTAGCTATCGAATTTAAAGACGTTACTGTAGATATGCTTGGTTCTGCCAGAATTGTAAATGTAAGCAAGGATAAGACTACTATTGTTGAAGGTGGCGGAGACAAGAATAAGATTGAAGACAGAGTTAACCAAATCAAGAGAAGAATTCCTGAAACAGATTCTGAATATGACAGAGAAAAGCTACAAGAAAGATTGGCTAAATTAGCAGGCGGAGTAGCAGTTATAGAAGTAGGAGCAGCTACAGAAACTGAATTAAAGGAAAGAAAATTAAGAATAGAAGATGCTTTGGCAGCTACAAGAGCAGCAGTTGAAGAAGGTATTGTTGCAGGTGGTGGAACAGTCTTAGTTGACATCATCGAAGACTTATCTAAATTATTAGATGAAGTTGACAATGACGAAAAGACAGGGGTTCAAATAATCTTAAGAGCCTTGGAAGAACCTGTTAGACAAATCGCTATCAACGCAGGTGTTGACGGATCAGTTGTTGTAGAAAAAGTTAAAAACCTTGAAAAGAACAAGGGATTTGATGCTTACAAGGAAGAATACGTAGACATGTTTGAAGCAGGAATAGTTGACCCTACAAAGGTTACTCTATCAGCTTTACAAAACGCAGCATCTGTTGCAAGCCTATTATTAACAACAGAAGCAGCAGTAGCTGAAATCAAAAAAAATGAACCTGAAAATCCGGGACAAATGCCTGGAGCTTATATGTAGGATAAAATTAAGGAGACTGAGACTTTTAAAGCCTCGGCCTTTTTTTATTGCTGTGAAATTTTAAAAGAGTAGGCAAGAAAAATAAATTGGGTATATAATAAAAGAAGATTGACAAATTATATCAATATAATAAACTAGGTAAAAACAACAAGCTTAAGTGTTTATATATAAGGAGTGATTTTTGTGAACAGCAAATTAAGTAAGGAAGAATTTATAGAAAAATATTCAGATGACAAATACGAATACGGTCTGCAAACTCCTTGCAGGGTATTGGAATATGCAAAAATTGAAGATTGCTTCAGGGCAGCTGAAAGAAGAAAGGACCAAACTTTTATTTTAATTTATGAAGGAGATGACGTTGTCGACTCTTTTCATGTCCACGGCAATTTAAGCTAATAAATTAAGCCTTTATTATGGTATAATCAAAGGTAAACGAATAAAAGACAATAAATTATATAGAGGTAGTGTATGGATAAAGAAAAGATAGAAAAAGCGGTTACTATGATATTGGAAGCTATAGGGGAAGATCCTACAAGAGAAGGTCTTTTAGAAACTCCTCAAAGGGTGGCAAGGGCTTACGAAGAAATATTTTCCGGACTGGGAAAAGATGCCAAGGATCACCTGTCAAAAACCTTTGAATTAGCTGACGGTAACATGGTAGTAGAAAAAGATATACCATTTTATTCCATGTGTGAGCACCATCTTTTACCCTTCTGGGGCAAGGTTCATATAGCTTATCTTCCTAATGATAGAGTAGCGGGCCTTTCAAAGCTTGCCAGAACTGTAGATGTATATGCTAAAAAACCACAGCTCCAAGAAAGACTTACCCTTGAAGTAGCAAATGCTATAATGGATTACCTTCATGCCAAGGGAGTTTTGGTAGTTATAGAAGCTGAGCACATGTGCATGAATATGAGAGGGGTTAAAAAGCCGGGAACTATGACAAGGACTTCAATAGCTCTTGGAGAACTGAAGGAAGACCGAGATCTAAGGGATGAAGCCTACAGGCTTATGAATCTATAAATGGAAAATGTAGATATTATCTTAAAAGACCAAGATTATATAGATCTTGTTAATAGGCTCGAAGACTACGAAAAAAACAGAATATATTGCAAGCATGACTTCGAGCATTTTTTAGATGTAGCAAGAATTTGCTACATCTTAATTTTAGAAAACAAGCTAGACGTAGATAAGGATCTTGTATATGTTACAGCCCTTTTGCACGACATAGGAAGGGTGATCCAGATAGAAGAGGGGATAGACCATGATAAGGCATCCGTGGCTATCGCAAAAAAACTTTTGGCAAAGACAAATTTTAACGAAAGGGACAAGGCAAGGATAATAAACGCCATAGGAGCTCATAGAAAAAAAGAAGCTCACGAAGATAAGTTTATAGATTATTTTTATATGGCTGATAAGTTATCTCGGATGTGCTTTCGCTGTCCTGCCAGAGACCTATGCTACTGGCCTGAAGAAAAGAAAAACAGCACTGTTATATATTAAAGGGAAGTTTATGGATAGATTAAGTATAAAAGATTTGGAAATATATGCTAACCATGGTCTTTATGAGGCCGAAAAGGAACTTGGGCAAAAATTTTTATTAAGTGTAGATATAGATTACGACATGAAGGAAGTCGCAACAAATGAAAATCTGGACTTTTCTATAGACTATGGGGCTCTGGCAAAAGACCTTACGAGGATTTTTAGAGAAAAAACCTATGACCTTATAGAAACTCTAGCCTACAGGATAATCGCCTATATATTTGATAGCTACCGGATAGCCCAAGAGGTCAGGGTAACAATTAAAAAGCCTTGGGCTCCGATTAATCTTCCCCTTGATACCGCTATGATAAGTATAGAAAGAAAAAAACACAGGGTCTTTATCGGGCTGGGCTCCAATATGGGAGATAAAAACTATTACCTGCAAAAAGCTATCGAAAAGATAAGGGATAGAAAGATAGAAGTTTTAAGAGTGTCTGATTTTTATACAACCAAGGCCTGGGGAAAGACCGACCAGGATGACTTTTTAAATGCCTGTATAGAAGTAATAACTTACGAAGAACCTGAAGACCTCTTAAAGATCTTAAATGAGATAGAAGATGAGCTTGGAAGAGAGCGGAAAGAAAAGTGGGGATCCAGGACAATAGATCTGGATATTTTATTTATAGATGATAAAATAATATACACAGATAAGCTTAAAGTACCTCACCCTTATATAAGGGAAAGAAAGTTTGTCTTAGAACCCTTAAATGATATAGCCCCTTTTTTCGTACATCCGGTTTATAAAGTAATGATTAAGGATTTATTGGATGATGTAAATAAAAATAATAGGAGTAACGATTAGTAACGATGAGTAGTGATAGTGCATCAAAAAAATGTCCAAATTGTAATTCGTATGTTGATAGACAAGATAAATTTTGTAAGGTCTGCGGTCATGATTTTTCTACAGACAAGATCAAGCAGGGAGGAAATAAGACCTTTGAAGACTTCCTCCTGGAAGCGAGTATGGGAAGTAACAAAGATATATTTAGAAGAGATATCTTTAACGATGAGGTAGATCAAGAAGACTTTGAAGATGACGAGAGAGAAGATACCAACCTTTCAGAAGATTACTTCGCAGATCAAAAGAGTCAAGATGAAAATATCTACTATGAAAGTGAAGAAAAAACCTACTACGAAGATCAAAACCTTGATACAGATCAGGAAGATAAGCCTTTAACAGATAGTAGGAAGGAAGAAGAAAATCATGAAGATGATCCGGCCCAAAGTTTAAGGGCAGATACATATGATGATTCCGGCTCTTTTTCAGATACTGACAGGTTAAGCCTTTTTGACATAGAAAAAGCTGAAAGAGACTCCTTTGCCTCCCCTAGGACTAGTTTCTATTCAAGGGCTAGAGAAGGCTTTAGCGAAAATATCTTGGAAAATGATTCGAGATTTTTTAGAGTTTTAATCATCCTCATAGTTCTGGTTTTAATAGCTACAGGAGTTGTAGTTGCAGTAAATTACGATTATGGTTCACCTAATTCAGCCTCAGAAGGTAACAGTATCCTAAGAGACCAGGACGAAGACTTAGTTAACTCTGTAATAGAAGCCGTAAATGCAAAGTCTGCCGATAATCTTATAAACCTTCTTAAATCATCAGACCAAACTAAGACCTTTACAAAGGAAGATGCGACTAAGTTTATAGAAAGGTTAAACTCTAATCCTAAGGAAAAGGAAGAGTTTGAAAAGTGGATTAAGGAAGACTTGGATAAGCTTGACAGAGACAAAGAATATAAGAGCAATCGACCCATAAGGCTTGAAAATGAAGGAAAAAATATGGTAGCTTTGATAGATCCGATAAAGGTCGAAATAGAAAATCCCGAAAATGCTCAGATAAGCCTTGAAGGTGGTAAAGATTACAGCTTCTCAGGTAAGGAGACAGCCCTTATTTCCTCAAATGACCTAAGCTTTAAGCAAGAAGTCGAATTTTCATATTTTGATGGAAATAATAAATTATCCTGGTCAGACATAGACCTTTCCAAATCTGTAGCAGACTATGAAGTAAAGGAAGGGGAAAAACCCTACGAAGTTCGTAACGGCAGCGATGACATAGAAGCTTATGTATTTGTAAATGATCAAAACACAACCCTTAGACCGGATCAGTTTAATGAAATAGGAAATGTAAATATAAATTATGGTGATTCTGTCAGGTTGGTTGCCAAGGGAGAGAGCGGACTTTTAAAGTCAGAGGCTTTTGAAGTAGGAGAAGAGTATTGGGTAAGACTTCACATTTATACAGAGTAAGCAGATAGAATTTAAAGCGGTAAAAATAATAGTGTATAATATCCTCTTTTTGATTGATATAAATAAAAAAGATTGATATAATTATATTAATATTAGGAGTGATGATATGGCTAAATCAAGAGTATCTCTGGCAGTAGTAAGAAGATTGCCAAAATATTATAGGTACCTCGGCCTTATAGCTGAAAAAGGCATCATAAGGGTGTCAAGTCAAGAGCTTAGTAATATCACAGGCTTGACTGCCTCCCAAATCAGACAGGATTTAAACCATTTCGGAGGATTTGGGCAACAAGGCTACGGCTATAATGTAGAGGAATTAAAAGCGGAAATCGAAAAAATTATAGGACTGGATAAATCATATACAGCTATTATAATAGGCTATGGAAATATCGGTAAAGCAATTTTAAATTACAAGGGCTTTACAGACTCAGGCTTTAAAATAGCCGCAATATTTGATCACGGCAACAAAGTAGGAGAAAAGGTAAATGATATTGAGATAAGAGATATAGATGAACTTTTAGACTACTTAAAGGATAACAAGACCGACATAGCTATCTTGGCAATACCTACAGGGGTTGCTCAGGATATATGTGATAAGCTTGTCGAAGGTGGGGTAAAGGGGATATGGAACTTTGCCTCAATCGATCTGAAATTGCCGGAAGGTGTTGTATTGGAAAATGTTCACTTGGATGAAAGTCTGTATACTTTGACTTATTATATGAATAATGTCAGCGACTATAAAAGCCGTAAAAAATAGTTTTTCTTAAAAGTAAAATAAACCAAATCAGTTATTAATGAAATGTTTACAAAATATTTCATTAAGGGTATAATTGTATAAAGATAAAACAAGGTGGTGAATTTTATGGTTATTACTGACGTTAGAATTAAATTGCTGGATTTGGATAATAGGCTTAAAGCGATAGCATCAGTGACCTTTGATAGTGAAATAGTCATCCATGACATAAAGGTTATCGAAGGAGAGAACGGTTTATTTTTAGCTATGCCTAGTAGGCAAGTTAAAGACGGCAGATATAGAGATATTGCCCACCCTATATCATTTGAAGCTAGAGATAAGATAGAAAAAGCTGTATTTGAACAATATAAGATAGCAAAAGAAGAATATACATCTTCAGACCTTGAAGGTGAAGAAATAGATAGCAGACTTGATAGCACAGAAGAATAAGAAAAAGCGAGCACCTCTATAAAAGGGGTGCTCCTGTTATTTAAGAGGAAGAGCAGGATGAAAAGTAAAAAGCTCAGCAGAAACAAAAAAATTGGATATATAGTAATAGGAGTAAGTCTTTTTGCCATCCTCTTTCTAATCTTGGGGAAAGCAAGCTATGAAAAAAGAACAAATGAGGAGTTGACTTCAAAAGAAAGAGAGCTTCTTTTGAAAATGAACCGGGACCTAAATGAATTTAAAAACAAGGAGCCTGAAGATATATCTAAAGACAGCGTCTTTTACCCGGTTCATAAGAGTGAAATTACTCAAAAACTTTTGGAAAAAGCACTGAGAAAGACTGCCCTGGAGAATAATGCCAAGTCCTTTATAAAGGCAGAGGACCGTTACGGAATAAATGCTATCTTCCTCCTTGCCATAGCCAATCACGAATCGGCTTTTGGAACCAGCAGGATAGCTCAAGAGAAAAATAATCTCTTCGGTTTTAATGCTGTGGACTCTGACCCCTATAACGGAGCAAGTGGATTTAAGGACTTAAATCAGGGAATCCTCGAAGTCGCAAAGAAAATAAAAAAATTATACCTGGACGATGACGGTAAGTACTTTAATGGCTACAGTGCATTCGGTATGAATAAAAATTACTCATCAGATCCTGACTGGGCAGCAAAAGTGAATGAACATATGGTAATGATAGTAGAAAAAATCTTGGACTTCTATCAGATAGATTATTAGCACCAATCGCTTAATGGATAAAGCTTAAGTCTCCGGAACTTACGCTGGAGGTTCAATTCCTCCTTGGTGCACCAGCTAAAAAGAGAAAGTTTAAAGGCTTTCTCTTTTTGTAAATTAAAAGGATAAGCCTGTTTATTTAAGATTTTTTAACTTTAATCTGTTATAATAAAATTGACATAAGATATTTTATATCTTTTTTAAGCGTGAAAGGGAAAGGGAGGAAGTATGAAAAATAAAAAGCTACCTTTTCTGCTCTTAGCAGGTCTGCTTATCCTTGGAGTACCTGCAGTAAGTAAAGAGCAGGCAGAAGGATATACCGGGGGTGAGGTTAATGCCGGTGCAAAAACAAATAATCCTGTTAAAATTATTAAGCGTGCTTTAAATAACAAGGATAAGAAGGATGAAGAAAAAACAAAAAAATCTCAAGCCTTAAAAGAAAATAAGGATGTAGATAAAAATAAAACTACTTCAAATCCAAATAAAAATCAAAAGACAAATATAAAGTCATCAAATGTAAAATCATCAAGTCAAACAAAAAATAGAGAAATTAATAATCCAAGCCCTAAAAAGCCAAATCCAAGTCCTCAGCCTACAAAAGAAGTGGAAAGCCAAGAGGAACCTGTAGTAGAAACTCCTATAGCAGAAGATAATCCATCACCATCAGTTGAAGTTTCAAGTGAGAGCAGCTACAGTGAAGAAAATCTAATGATAACAGATGAAGGTGAAGTAGAGACTGATACTGTTGACAGTGAGGTCAGCGAAGAATTAGAAAACTCAGAAAGTGATAAGGTAGAAAGAGCAGACGACGATGAGCTAGAATCTTACAGAGTCCATAGCGACATAGGTAACAATATAGTCGTAAAAGATAATGACTTTATATCAGATGAAGATTTTGAGTAAAAATTACAAATATATATGCAGCAAGGAGGAGATTTATCTCCTCTTTTTTGTTTTGATAAAATAATTATCCTTAAATAATTAAAATTAATAGAAAATTTATATAAATCTAAGATAAATTAAGCTGAGAAGACAAAGTATGCTTAAATTTCTTTATTTTATTAGAACTTTTAAGTTATAGGTATTTCGTATAAATTAAAAAGCAAAAACTATATATTTATGTAAATAAGGACTTAACTAAGCATTTTTAAAGCTTTAATCTGTTATAATGAACTCGAGATAAGATATTATATATCTTTATTCAATAGTAAATTTAGTGGTTAAAATAATTAGGAGGAGATTATGAAAAGAAAAAAATACCTTATTTAGTCTTAGCAGGAGCACTTGCTATAGGAGCAGCGGGAGTAAGTAAAGCTGAAGGAGAAGTTCCTATGATGGGAATAGTTGAATCCGCTATAGCTAACAGCGATCCTGTTAAATTCTTTGGAGATGCTCTGGACACTTATAATAAGTACCTGGAAGATGAAACAGAAAAAGAAGCAGAAGCCTTAGATAGACTTAACACTGCCATTGAAAACGGGGATGAATTAACTAAGCAAGAAGATTTAGAAATAAATATGCAAGCAGCAGATGCAGCTGACAATATGGACCTTACAGAACAAGTCCTAGACAGTATAAGACCTAGCTATGAAGCAGCTCAAGAAGCAGCAAACGAAGATCCATATACAGTAAAAACACCTGTAGACGATCATGAACCTTCAATATCAATTGCCATTAAAAAATATCCTGAAACTGAAGGAATGATAGTTGATTTAATGGAAAAGGCAGAAGAAGATGAAGTAAAGTCATACAGAGTTCACAGCGATATAGGACAAAATATAATATTGCCGGATCCTGACTTTGACTATAATATCATAGCAACAGAAGACTTCGACAAGGAAGAAGAAAAGCCTAACGAAGAAAAGCCATCAGATGAAGGAAGCACAATAGTAGTACCGGATCCTGACTTCGATTATAATATCATAGCAACAGAAGACTTCGACAAAGAAGAAGAAAAGCCTAATGAAGAAAAACCTGAAGAACCTACAGTAGAAGAAGAGTGGGTAGATGAAGAAAAACCTGTAGTTAAAGAAGAGTGGGTAGATAGAGAAAAAGAACCTGTAGTTAAAGAAGAATGGGTAGATAGGAAAAAAGAACCTGCTGTCAAAGAAGAATGGGTAGATAGGAAAAAAGAACCTGCTGTCAAAGAAGAATGGGTAGATAGGAAAAAAGAACCTGTAGTTAAAGAAGAGTGGGTAGATAGGAAAAAAGAACCTGTAGTTAAAGAAGAGTGGGCAGATAGGAAAAAAGAACCTGCTGTCAAAGAAGAGTGGGTAGATAGGAAAAAAGAACCTGCTGTTAAAGGAGAATGGGTTAAAAGAGGAAAACAACCAACAGTAAAAGAAGAATGGATCAATAGATTCTAAAAAATATTGGATAAATTTTAAGAGGAGCTTAGGCTCCTCCTTTTTTGTGATCATATAAGTTTGTTTGAAAATTTATTGTCTAATAAAAATACCACGACCCTATAAGGCCGGGGGCATCATCATTAATCAAGCTTTACAGCAGTTCCGCTTATGGTTACCATTAGCATGGAGTCTGCAAGAACTTCATAGTCAACCTTGGAGCCGACTATAGCATCTGCTCCCATCTTTTCAGCCCTATCGATAATTTCTTTGATCGAATCCTCTCCGGCCTTTATGATTTCTTTTTCATAACCCTTACTTCTTCCACCGACAATATTTCTTATACCGGCACCGAAGTCCTTTAAAAAGTTTATCCCGTTGATAGCTTCTCCTGAAACTATCCCTATATATTCGCTTATCCTTCTACCTTCTACAGAATCAGTTGTAGTTACTATCATAAAAATCCCTCCTACTGACTAGATACCCCTATTATAGGGGGAAATATTTTATTTTTAAAATTTAGAAAAATCTTTAACTTTTAAAAAATTTCCTTTCACTTAATTAAGAGGGAAAGATCCGTTAACGTAATGATTTAAAATAAGGTCGCAGTCCCTGGCCCTGTCAATTTTATTTTCTATAGAATTCTTTGATTCAAGCACTTCTATGACCTCATCATTAGCTAAAAAGATGTAACCTTCATCTACATCTTTTACAAAGTGGACATTAAAGGCTCCGTAAGAGCCGTCGTTTTTAGCTAGAGGTTTTCTCACCTTCACCATAAAAAAACACTCATCCCTTGTCCAAAGCGGTGGATTTTTCTTTATCCCCATCCGCTTTCTAATAACTCTTTTAATCTCATCAAAATCTAAGAGCCTCGACCTTGCAAGTTTTCTTAGATAACTTTCCAGGCTTAAAGAAAGCTTTAGGGTTTGGTCATCAAAATAAATTTTTATAATATTTCCAACCCCACTTTCATAGATGGGAACTATTGCATAAATCTCTTTCATAAAATTACCTCTTAAATTATCCTTAAAGTTATATTGCAATAATGATACCAGAACAAACGTTCTCGGTCAAGTGTATTGAGGAGAAAAATATAAGGAATGGATGTAAAATTTTTTCAAAACAGCTCAAAATAAATCAAAGTCTCAGTCATTCACCATCCTTACATGGCCATTCCTCTTATTTTCGACCTGATTCTCGATTAATAAAAATGCCTAAATGGATTTAAGATAGATCTATGAAAGGGGGTGAAATATGGATTATAAAGAAATAGACAGAATAGTAGATCAAAAGGATATTTATAACAGGGAAATTTATGAAGCCTTTAAGCCACTTGTCATAAGGTCAATCAAACAGTATTGCTTTAATGGCCAGGACATGGACGAGCTTATAAACGAAGGCTTGGAGGAAATTACTTACGCCATCCTTGACTATGATAAGGAGAGGAAGGTGACCTTCACTGCCTACCTTAAGGCAAGGCTGAGATTTTTTTATCTGGGCAAAAACAGAGATAAAAAGCACCTATCCCTAAATATCAAAAGCCCGACAGCTGATAGCAACGAAGAGTATATAGACCTTTTAAAGGCAGACTGCGACCTAACAAAATACATAGAAAGAAGGGCGGAGGTAAGAAGGCTTTATGAAAACGTGAGGAAGCTACCGCCAAGGCAACAAGATGTAGTCTATAAGTACTACTTGGAGGAAAAAGACAGCGATAATGTTTGTCAGGAGCTCGGCATAAGCAAGCCTGCCTTTTACAGGTCAAAGGGAGCAGGGATTGATAAGCTGAGAAAGTATTACAAGGGAGAGGATGGGCATGAAATTATTTCAAAATTTGTAAATTAATGTATAAAAAATTAACTTCAAGTTATGTAAGAGGTGAAAGGAGAGATAAGCATGAAAAAATTAAAATTAAGATCAGCAGTAGAAGTAGACGGTAAGTTAAAAAGCACATCAAGAACATTTTCCAACATCAAAGAAGATGCAACAGATGAGGCTTTAAGAGAAGGGGCAGACGCCATAGGGACTCTTGTAAGTGCTAAAGAAAAGGAAGCTTACAGGATAGATGAAGTAAAGTTATAGGAGGTAGGAGATGAACTCATATTTACAATTAAAATTTAAAAACGGATTTAATGAAAATTTCAGCCTTAGGATTAACAACTACAATCCTGAAGTCACAGATGCCCAAATAAACCAAGCCATGGACAGGATAGTTGCAAGTGGAATTTTCACAGGTAAAAAGTCTTCGTATGACCAAAAAGTTTCAGCAAGCTTGGTAACTATCCAAGAAAAAGAATACGACTTGGAATAGGTGGAGGAATTTTTACACTTTATAGCCGACTTAGGTTTTTCCTATAGCTGTCACAGCCTTTAGCCCGGTAAAAGTAAATACCGGCTTGAAAGGGCTTAAGAAATCTATAGATAACCTTTGTCCGTGTCTACGAAAAATCCTATAAGCAAATACAAAGGCCCGACAGTCTTTAAAGATTGCCGGGCTTTTTTGTGCAGGTATTCATAAAAAGATTTGTAAATTTTAAGTAAAATATTTTTGATTTTTATATCTCCTTATAAGAATATAGATTAAGCTTATTATATTTTTACTTTTAAAATAATAAATCGAATATAAAAAGCTTAAAATTGAGATAACAAGCAGAAAACTACCGGCTCATTAGTTATTTATTATTGTATATATATATATATATATGAAGTTAAAGAAGATTTGCTTTTTATATGAATTGTGATATAATTTGCTTACAAAGCTTGTTATTCATAGATATAACATATCTACCTTTAAAAATTAAGTTATCCATGAATATCAGCTTAAATATTATTATATATTTTTAGGAGGAGATTATGAAAAACAAAAAAGTACCTTACTTAGTATTAGCAGCAGCAATGGGTATCGCTGTACCGGCAGTTACTCAAGCTGACATTCCTGAAGCATCATGGGTTAATGAAAGTGATGGAGAATTTAACGCAGAATGGGTTGAAGAAGAAACAGAAGAAACAGTAATCGAAGAAGGTTATGTAGAAGATTCATACGTAGAAGGTGAAACAGTAATCGGAGAAGAAGAAGTAGAAGGCGATAATGTTGTATCTACACCGGTAAACACACCTAACTTAGCAGAACCTGCAGACAAAGATAACTTCGAATCAGTTGCACTTCCGGAAACAGAAAGCGATAATGTTGTATCTACACCGGTAAACACACCTAACTTAGCAGAACCTGCAGACAAAGATGACTTCGAATCAGTTGCACTTCCGGAAACAGAAGGCGAAGAAGTAGTAATCGCAGGAAATGACTTAATCGAAAACGCAGAAGATGACGATTTCGAATCTGACAGAGTACACAGCGACATCGGAGAAGAAATAAAAGATTACGAAGATACAGTAATCACTCCGGCTGATGACTTCAACTACAATACTGTAGCAAGGCCTGACTATGGTAACATAGCAGAACCTGCAGACAAAGATGACTTTGAATCTGACAGAGTACACAGTGATATCGGATTTAACATCATAGCTACAGAAGACTTCGAAACTGAAGAAGAACCAACAGTAGAAGAAGAATGGATCGACGAAGACAACACAGAAGTTAAAGAAGAATGGGTTGACGAAGACAACACAGAAATCAAAGAAGAATGGGTTGACGAAGACAACACTGAAGTTAAAGAAGAATTTGTAGAAAACAACAAGGAAGAAGAAGCTACAAACGAAGAAACTTTAAAAGAAGAAGAATCTGAAGAAGAAAAAGAAGAAAATAAAGAATGCAAGGAAGAAACTAAGGCAGAAGCTAAGGCTGAAAAGAAAGCAGCTGAAAAAGAAAGCCTACCCGGAACAGGTGTAGCTAACGAAGCTATGACATTAGATACAGCAGCTATGGCAACTCTTGGCGGTGCTTACATTTCACTAAGGAAAAATAAATAAGTCTTTTAGCCAGGCTTTTATGGAGGAGAGAAATCTCCTCCTTTTTTAACACATTGTAAAGTCATGGATTACAAATAATATAAATATATGCCAGTGAATTTTAACATTATTATAGATTTGACTTGATATTAAATTATTTATGCAAACTTAATGTGAGTTTTTTGTCTATTAATACTTGAATATATAATTCAGAATTTCTATTAATCCATTTATTAATTCCATAAATTAAAATATTAAAAACTGAAATAAATACCCAAATACTCAAAAATAATCCAAATATCAATCCTAGATTATTAAAAAATTCATCAGCACTTACACTGTTAATATTTGTTGAGAAATATCCTATTACAATTCCTAAAAAAGTAAAAAGAAATGATTTTGAACTAATAAACAAGCAACTACCCTTTATCTCTCTAAATATTCTTGATTCTCTACTTCCAATACATTTGCTGGTAGCTATTAATTTACCAAGATTATCTTCATTTATTCCTATATTCTCCTGTATAAGTATTTTGTCAATTGTACTATTTGCTATTATTTTTTCATAATCTGTAAAGTATAAAAAATAATCAATTACAGTACTTCCTGCTAAAAATAAAGAAGATATTTTTAAAATTATGAGATAAAAACTACGATCACTCTTAGTGTTTTTAACTATAAAGATACAAAAAATTATTGATAGTAAAATTATAATAGAGTGTTCAAACAAATCTGACTTCAAATACATCCTAACCCATCCCAAAAAATGTGATTTACTAATTTTTTTTGCACAACTTTTTCTTTTTTTCCCTCTTATTACATTTATCATTCCTATAATTAGCATAATTATTTTTTTTATCGCTAGCATTATTAAGATTGTTTTTAAATTCAGTATTAAATTTATCAAACAAAGCTTGTGGATTGATGTTTTCATATTTTTTAAGATTATTATTCATTCTAAATTCCCCCTTAAAAACATAATAGCATAATAATTAAGCAAGACATATATTATGATTAGTCAAAATTATAATATTTTAATAAATTTACTGTATCTAATTTCATTATATCATTTTGTAGAATTTTTTTGTTATTTTAGAGACAACTTTATAATATTGTGTAAATTCACTATCACAATGTACCGGTTTGGAGGTCAAATGAACTTTTTCTTTTTACACAATTATATGGACTCTATCTTTTAGTTTATTTTAGAGATGCTTTTGTAATTTATTTCTATAAGTAAATCTTAAACACATCTTTACTATTTAGGTATAATGGTCTTGGTTAGATAAAAATAAATTATAGGGAGGAAGTATGAAAAAATCTAAAAAGATAGCTTTTTTATTGGCTCTTGCTATGACTATGCAACCTGTAGACACAGCAGGCTTAGGCTTTGGAGGAAGCTTAAAGGTCTATGCGGCAAGTGAAGAAGCGGATTTTGTCTTTGATTCTAACAGCGGGTATATTACAGGCTATAAGGGGACTGCTAGTGACCTAATAATTCCTGAGACTATAAATGGAATTAAGGTCAAGGGGATAGGGCCTCAAGCCTTTTCATCTAAAAAGACCGGGGTGAGATTGACAAGCGTAACTTTTTCAGAAGGCTTGGAAACTATAGAACAGGGAGCTTTTATTAATAATGACCTTACTACTATAAAATTGCCTAATAGTCTTAAGGTCGTAGGAAGGATGGCTTTTTCTGCAAATAAAAAGCTTGAAAGTGTGGAATTTAATGAGGGGCTTGAAAGGATTGACCAACAGGCCTTTTTAAACGACCTTAATTTAAAGGGAGAGGTTATTTTACCTTCCGGTCTTTCTCACTTATTTACATCTGCCTTTAAGTCTACCGGCGTGGAAAGTCTTAGGGTAAGGGGAGATGAAAATTCCCAAAGGCTTATCCTTCATTCAGGTCTTGGTGACAGTTTAGCCAAGGTCTCTCTTGAAAATCCTAAAAAGCCTATAAGTATTAACTTTAACAGTTTTTCACAAAATGTCCTAATTGAAGCCGGGGAACTTTCCCTTAGGGCCAAGACTGAGGAAGAATTAAAGGCTCTTATAGAAGAAAATATAAATATAGAATTTATAGGAACCTATGTAAATAAGGCTGATTCGACAGGACTAAATGATAAAAACATATCCTTGGACACTTCCTGGGATCTTTCAAACTTTACTCCAAACGGAAGTTTTGATATCACAGGTAAGATGGCTATCGATCCTCAGATGGAACTTCCGACCTATGAAGGATATACTTCACCGAACCTTGCAAACCAAACAGGAGAAATTTCTATTACTCTTAGGATAAATAGCTCCACAGGTGAAGATCTTAGCTTTAATGGCGAGGACTTTGAATACGGAACTTTTACCTTTAAGGGATCTATGCAAACTCAAAAGACTCTTTTCGGGATAGTCGGCCTATCAGAAGAGGGAAAGGAAAAGCTTAGCAAAAATCCTGACCTGGTAATCCCTACAAGCATAGAAAAGGACGGAGAGGTCACTCCCATCCGGGGAATAGGCAGAAGTGCCTTTAAGGATCAAGCTATAAGAACCTTATCCTTCGGTGACTTGGACCCTAAGGGTACTTTTGTAATCATGGACAGTGCCTTCCAAAATACCGGCCTTGAAGAGATTAACCTAAAAGAAGGGATAAAGACTATAGAATCCTACGCCTTTAACGGAAATAAGTTAAAGGATGTCTATATACCGGGAAGTATAGTCAAGATAGGGAGCGAAGCTTTCAGGAACAACCTTATAGAAAATCTTACAATATCAGATGATGTAGTAGAAATTCAAATAGATAACTATTCCTTTGCTGAAAATAAGCTTAGCCTGGTTAAGTTGCCTTACTCTGTATTTAAGATAAGAGATAATGTATTTATGAAAAACACAGGCTATGACAATTCAGCTGTAGTAAGGCTTGAAACAAGAAATCCCGGTCACCTTACAGCTTCTACCTATATAGTACCGAAAAGCGACTACCATGAAATAGTTCTTGTGACAGATACAAATAGACAGCCTCTATTTGATCAGATAAAGATAGCTAATTCAATACACAGGACAGATTATAAGGAAGCAGACCTTCAAGCCTTTGATGAAGTTTTATCCGAAGTAAAGGCAGTGTTTTCAGATGAAAAATCAAGCCAAGAAGATTTGGACTCAGCCTATGACAGGCTTGTAGAAGCGATAGCAAAGCTTAGAGCATCATCTTCAGATAAGACTAAGCTAAGAGACCTGGTAGTTAAGGCTAAGGAGCTTAATAAAGATTTATTTACAGAAGATTCTTATCAAAAGCTTTTGACAGAGATAGAAGAAGCGGAAAAAGTTCTCGGAAAAGATGCAGGTCAGGATGAAGTAGACAGTCAAATAGCAGCCTTACAAAAGGCTATGGATGACCTTGTCATAGGTGAAAATTCGAGGTATACAGCTGACGATTTTACCTATGAGGGCAATGTAATCACAGGATTTTCTCAGTCAGGTCTTGAAAAGTATGCAGTAAATAAGGACCTTGTCTTACCCGATCAGTCCCCTGACGGCTTATCCATAGAAGGAATAGGAAAGGAAGCCTTTCATCAAAAAGACGGAGTGATTTACGGATCAGACGTTGTGGAATCTCCTTTAGGACTTAAGAGTGTAAGCCTACCTAATGGGTTAAAGAGGATAGAAAATAACGCCTTTCAAACAAATAACTTAAAGGTGATAGACTTTCCGGAAACTTTGGAATATGTAGGTGATAGTGCCTTTAACGGCAACCAAATTGAAAAGGTCTACTTGCCTGACTCAGTTAAAGAGATAGGAACAGGATCCTTCTCCCTAAATCAAATTGTGGACTTGAGGATATCTCCTAATATGACAGCTATACCTGACGGAGCCTTTTCAAGAAATATAAAAATAGCCAAGCTTGACATTCCTGAAGGGATAGAATTTATAGGCCAGGCTGCCTTTATGGGTTCGCCACTAAAGGAAATAAGCTTCCCTGCAAGTTTAAAGGAAATAGACAGACAGGCCTTCGCCTCTCACAGGTTGGAATCTCTTACAATTCCGGGAAATGTTAAGAAGATAGGTAGTAACGCATTTGACCACAACAAGAAGTTCTTGTACCTTAAAGAGCTTGTTTTAGAAGAAGGGGTCGAAGAAATAGGCTCAAAAGCTTTCGGTAATTCACTGTTGAAAGAAACAAAAATACCTAAGTCATTAAAAGTTTTAGCTCCCGATGCCTTTGCCTATGCAAAGGATGCCGATAACAAGGAGCCTGTAGTAGTTAAACTATATACAGAAAATCCTGACCATCTTGCCTTTAACACAGAAGAAGCTTTGGCTAATCAAGAGGTAATCCTTTTAGAAAATGAATATACTGCAGACGATTTTACCTACAAGCTTGCCACAGTAACAGGATTTTCAGAATCCGGCCTTAAAAAATTTGAAAACAACAAGGACCTTGTTTTACCTGATAAGACTCCTGAGGGAAGAACAATTATAAAGGTAGGGGACAGTGCCTTTATGAACAAAAAGCTTAACAGCGTAAAAATTCCTGATACTGTTATAAAGGTAGAAAGCTTTGCCTTTTGCAATACAGGGCTAAGTCAAGTAGATCTTCCTGAAGCAGTTAAGTCAATGGGAATTTCAGCCTTTGCAAATAACCAAATAAAAACATTAACTATAGGGCCAAACTTGAAAGAAATTCCTAACGGAGCCTTTGCCAACAATCCTATAGAAAGTCTTAGCATCTCTGAGGGGGTTGAAGTTATCGGACAAAGTGCCTTTATAGCAAATAACTTAAGAGAACTTGAATTACCCGGATCGGTCAAGACTATAGGAAGGATGGCCTTTAAGTCAGGATCTACTCCTGCAACAGGAAAGATGGAAAAGCTTACCCTGAATGAGGGTCTTGAAAGCATAGATAAAGATGCCTTCCAAAATCTTTTATTAACAGAGGTTAATATTCCTTCAAGTCTTACTGCTATAAAAGATACTGCCTTCAAAGGAAACATCGGCTTTGAAGAAAGCGGGATTGTAAACCTATACACCGAAAACAAGGACCACCTAAACTTTAACAGTGAAACATCTCTTAAAAATCAAAAGTTTATCTTTACAGGAGAGGAAGAACCTAAGGACTTCTTTGTAAGAGTTTATGTAGATGGAAGGGTAGTTAAGATAAAAAATCTGGGGATTGACCTTAGTGAAGAAGAAGTTAATCAACTTAGCCAACCTATAGCACAAAGCTATAAGGGTGAATCAACTGAGTTGGTAAAGACTGAACTTAAGGATACTACTATATCCTACTACTATGAAAGCGTAAAAGAAGAAGTCAAGACACAAAGGTGGTTTGCCAGAGTTTATGTAAATGGCAAGGTTAAGAAGATAAAAAATCTCGGAGAAGATATCAGTCAAGATGCAGCCGAAAAAGAAGGGGAAAAGGTAAAAGCAACTTATGAAGATAAGGGTTATAGCCTAAGTGATACAAAGGTAAGTGACGGATACATCTCCTACTACTTTGAAGATGTCAATTAAAAAGATATAAATAGAAAGCTTAGCTTGTAAATTTTACAGGCTAGGCTTTTTTATTTGTTTAGAAAGCTTTAAAGACTTTAATTTTAAGATTTTCCTTTTAGGGTAGGAATAATATATCGATTAGTTTACTTATTTATCTAAAGGAGGGATATATTGAATGTTTTATTTGACAAATTAAAGGAAATGCTAGTATCAGTAGTCCCTATAATTGTTCTGGTTTTTATTATAAGTCTTAGCCTGGTTCCTATTGAGGGAGTTATCCTTAAGAGATTTTTTATTGGAGCTGTGCTTATAATATTCGGCCTAACCTTATTTATGATAGGGGTTGACGGAGGAATTACTCCCCTGGGAAGTCTGATCGGTAAGAAGTTTGCCGAGTCAAGCAAGCTGTGGCTGGTAATTATGGGAGGTCTTGTTATAGGATTTTTCGTTTCGATTGCAGAGCCCGACCTTCTGGTATTGGCAAAGCAGGTCGAGCTTGTTACAGGCTCTTCTATTTCAAGTATCAGCATCTTGGTTGCAGTTTCAACAGGGCTTGCTGTGATGATTTCAGTTGGCTTTTTAAGGATCTTAGAAGGGATCAAGCTTAGGACTATTTTACTTATAACTTATTTAGGAATTTTTATTCTGGCTATTTTTGTGAGTGATAACTTTTTAGGAATTTCTTTCGATGCTTCAGGGTCTACAACAGGGATCCTGGCAGTTCCCTTTATACTCGCCCTATCATCAGGGATTTCATCTCTTAAAAAAGACAGCAAGTCAGGGGAGGAAGACTCATTCGGCCTGGTAGGTCTGGCATCTTCCGGAGCTATTATCGGAGTTATGCTCTTAGATATATTTTCTAAAAATGGGCAGTACGGGGGGGACTTACCAATAGAAAATCCTGAAAACCTTACAGTCCTCGGAATGTTTACGGATAACTTTTTCCAATATGTAAGAGAGGCCTTTATATCCATCCTGCCTCTGCTTCTTATCTTATTTATAATGCAGGTCTTGTTCTTTAAGCTGCCGGCTAAAAAATTTGTAAGGCTGCTTACAGGCTTTGCCTTTTCCTTTATAGGCCTGGTCCTCTTTTTAATAGGGGTAAACGGTGGCTTTATGGATGTAGGTAGGGTTATTGGTATGAACTTAGTAGAGAGGGACAGCAAGGTAATTTTTATCTTGGTCTCCTTTGTTATAGGACTTGTGACTATCTTAGCAGAGCCTGCAGTCCACGTCCTTACCCACCGGATTGAGGATGTAACGGCCGGATCTATCAAGAGGAAGACAGTCCTCCTTCCCCTTACAGTTGGGGTCGGACTTGCAATAATGCTATCAGCTGTTAGAATTATAGTACCGGGGCTAAAGTTGGCTCACTTCTTACTGCCGGGCTATGCCTTGGCTTTGGGGCTGAGTTTTCTTGTTCCGAATCTTTTTGTCGGTATGGCCTTTGACTCGGGAGGGGTATCGACAGGCCCTGTGACAGCTACTTTTATACTTGGCTTTATCCAGGGAGCTGCTGCAAGTTATAAGCATGCCGATATGTTGACAGAAGGCTTCGGTATGATAGCCATGGTTGCTATGTTTCCGATAATAACCTTGGAAATTTTAGGTTATATCTATAAGAAAAAACTGGAAAAGATACAAGGAGTTAAGGATAATGAACAATAACGATAATTTCTTTGAACTTGTTTTTGCTATAGTTGATTGTGGTAAGGGAACTAAAGTTTTAAAGGAATTTAAAAATTACGGCATAGAAGACGGAACTATAGTCAGGGCAGAGGGAACTCTTTCAAGCAGGCTCTTACACTTCTTTTGCATCTACAGCGAGGAAAAGGAGCTTGTCATGATGGCGAGTGAGGAGGATACTGCCGCAAAGGCTATGGAAAAGATGAAGGATGATTTGAAACTCGATAAGCCTAACCACGGGATTATATTTTCAACCGACCTTATAGGGATATACGGGTCCAGGGCGATGGTTAAGGACTTGGAAGATAAAGGAGATAATCAGTCAATGTATAAACTTATTACCACTGTGGTAAATATGGGATCTGCAGAAGATGTAGTAGAAGCGGCTAACCAAATGGGAGCCCATGGAGGAACTGTAATCCATGCCAGAGGGGGAGCCTCTGATGCCTGTAAAAAATTTCTAAATATGGAGATTGAAACAGAAAAAGAGGTCGTTCTTATCATAGCAAAAGACAGTGATGTCCAAGCTATAGCTAAAAATATAGCTGATAGGTTAAAGCTTGACAAGGCAGGTAACGGGATAATTTTTGTGCAGGATGTAAAGAGAGTTTATGGCCTTTATGATCAAAATAATTAAGTCAAGACCGGTTAAAGCCGGTCTTTTTTTATAAAAACTTTTAGCAGATGTGATAAAATAAATTATATTTATAAGTAGGGATAAAAATGAAAATCAGGTGTGGAGTTGACCTTGTAGATGTCAAAAGGATAGGCAGGATAAAAAACAAGCAGAGGTTTTTAGAGAGGGTGTTTTCAGCTGACGAAATTTCTCACATAAGGGAAAAATCTTTTAAGGACGAGACCATAGCGGGCATGTATGCTGCTAAGGAGGCCGTTGCCAAGGCCTTAAAGACCGGGATTGGAGAGATTTCTTTCAAGGACATAGAAATTAGCCGAGAGGCCGGGATTTCTGTCAAGATAAATTCCGGCAAGGTTAAAAATATTTTATCAGTCGACATATCCATCTCCCATGATGCCGGTATGTCGGTTGCTTTTTGTACTATGATAATAGGTGATGAAGATGGAGATTAAAAAAAGACAAAAGGATACAAATAAGTCCGACTACGGAAGGATTGCCTTGGTAGGTGGCTCTGCCGGCATGGCGGGATCTATCTATATGGCATCCTTAAGTGCCTTAAGGGCAGGTGGAGGACTTGTCTATTCCATAATCCCTGAAACTATAGGGCTTATCATGCAGATAAAGTCACTCGAAAATATAGTTAAAGTCCTACCCTGTGAGAATGATAAGCTGACAGAGTCAGCTGTGACCATCTTAGAGGACTATCTCGATAAGATGGACGTAGTTGTAATAGGGCCCGGCATGGGCAAGGACGAGAAAAACATCGACCTTATAAGGGCAGTTTTAAAAACAGATAAACCTGTTTTAATAGATGCTGACGGCCTAAACTCTATCCATGACTTAAAGCTCCTTAAAAGAGAGCTTGCCTATAAGACTGTCCTTACTCCTCACCCCTTGGAATTTTCCAGGCTTACAGGCTACTCTGTAAGGGAGATCAAGGAAAATCCCCAAGAGATAGGCAAAGAATTTTCTAAGCAAACCGGGACTATTTTAGTTTTAAAGGGGAATAAGACCCTGGTCATCAAAGCTGATGAGGTTTACATAAATAATACGGGAAATCCGGGCATGGCCACAGCAGGGACGGGAGACTGCCTTAGTGGGATTATAGGAGCCTTTTTATATAAGAGAGACACTTACCAAGCGGCAAAGCTCGGAGTCTATGTTCACGGGCTGGCAGGAGACTTGGCAGCGAAAGATAAGGGAGAGGACGGAATGATAGCGAGCGACCTGATAGACTATCTTCCTTACGCCATAAAAGAATGCAAGGAGAAGTAGATGGATTATCAAACATATTTTCAGGTGAATTTAGACAACTTCATTCACAATTACAAGCAGTTAAAGGAAAATAGCGGTGTTACAAAAATGTGTGCTGTCATAAAGGCAAATGCCTACGGACACGGGGCTGTAAAGCTTGCAAGGGAGCTGGAATTTTTGGGAGCGGACTACCTTGCAGTTGCCAACATCCTTGAAGCTTTAGAGCTTAGGAGAAATGGGATAAGACTACCGATACTTGTATTAGGCTACATAGGAGAAGAAAATATAAGTGTCGCCATTGAAAATAATATAAGTCTTACAGTTTACTCCTACCAAATGGCTGAACTTATAAATCAAAAGGCAAAAAATCTTCGCAAGATTCCGAAAGTTCACGTAAAAATAGATACAGGGATGAACAGGCTGGGCTTTCAGGTCCTAGTGGATAAAGATAAGTGTATAAGGGACATCTTTAAGATTGACAAGATGGAAAATGTAATTGTCGAAGGAATTTTCTCTCACTTCGCAGATGCTGATGGAGAGGACTCAGCCTTTACAAATGAGCAGTACAAGACCTTCATAGGATTTTTAATTGACCTGGAAAATGCGGGAGTTACTATTCCTATAAAACACATAGCAAATGACCCCGGGTCTATAATTTACGGCTATGATATGGATATGATAAGGTGTGGGCTGGGTCTTTATGGCTACAATTCATCAGACTTTGTAGATAAAAATTCCAAGCTTGACCTAAGACCTGTAGGAAGTCTTTACTCCACGGTTACTATGGTTAAGGATGTGGCGAAAAATTCCAAAATCGGCTACAACTGCACTTACACTACAGACTCTCAGACCGGAGTGGCTACAGTTGCAATAGGTTATGCAGACGGTTATCCTGTGGAATTATCAAACAAGGCCTATGTAATCATAAATGGGAAAAAAGCTCAGATCTTAGGAAAAGTGTGCATGGACCAGCTTATGGTAGATGTGTCTTTTGTAAGGGATGTGAAGGTTGGCGACAGGGTCTTGCTTTTTGGAGAGGGAGACGGAAAAAATCTCGACCTTAAAGAGCTTGTGGGGATGACTCACTCAAGTGTCTATGAATTTCTTTGCAATGTTTCAAGAAGGGTGGCCAGGGTTTATACCAAGAACGGAAAAGTAGTTGACAAGATGGACTACCTTTTATCTTGATGTTGACTAAATTCTTGATTTTTTACTATAATATAGGTGTGGTTCTTATCAGTCGGAGTATTAGGATGTGAGCAGTGAAGGTACAAAGAGGAGATATCTTTTATGCAGACTTAAGTCCTGTGGTAGGATCAGAGCAGGGCGGAGTAAGACCTGTCGTTGTTATCCAGAACGATGTCGGCAATAAATACAGCCCGACAGTGGTAATAGCAGCAATTACCTCACAGATAAATAAGGCAAAGTTACCAACTCATGTTGCTATTGAAAAGTCAAAGTACGGTCTACCTAAGAATTCTGTTATACTTACAGAGCAAATAAGAACCATTGATAAAAAAAGGCTTCGGGAAAAGGTAGGAAGTTTTGATGATGTAACTATGATGAAGCTTGATGAAGCCTTAAAAGTTTCTGTGGGTGTTTAAAAGCTACATATTGAAAAAGCCTTCCTAGTGAGGGCTTTTTTCATATAAGGGGATACTTATGAAAGAGTATATGATATATAAACTGAACAATTTTATAGTCGTCCACCGTCCCGACAGTCCGGACTCTTATGTCTATGACAGCTCAGCTGATATGTATTTGGGCGATTTTGACGAAGATGATGAGGAGATGGAAGACCTTAACAGGCTTTTCGAAGGCAAGGGGGCAGACTTTTTTGACCAGGTGGAAATGAAGATAGAGGCAGTCTATGCACCTAGTTTAGAATCTTACCTGGATAATAAGTCTATAGACTTATATAAGAGGGCAATCAGGTATATGATAGAAGAAGGGGATATAGGAGGAGTTAATACTTACTTGGAAAGGATAGAAGATGATTACTACCCCTACCTCTATATCTACAGTGCTAAAAAAATCATAGAAGGTCACCTAAGTCCTTACGGGCTCTCAGGAAAGCTTGAAGCAAATCCTCAAAACAGCGAGATCGTAATGGCCCTTAGCCTAAGTCTGATAGGACGGGAATTAAATGAATACTTTAACTTTTTTAGGGACGAGTTCAGGCTGACAGAAAAATACCTTCAAGTTATTGAAATGAAAAATATCGAGATAATAAGTCAATTTAAGGCCTATGCCAAAGATTGGCTCATCTTTATGGAAGAGCTTGCAGGAATGCAAAAATATCAGTCTAAGAGAGAAGCAATAGAAAAGTACATAGATCAGCTCCTAAGTAAGTTCGGAGATTTAAGTGACGATTCTTCCAGGGACGAAATCCCGTCACTTCCAAGGCTTATAGAAGAGTTTCACGGTAACATAGCCTTTGAAGACCTCCTGTGTAAACTCATCGACCAGGACTATGATAAACTTTATGAGGCTTTTTTAAGTGTTTACACTAAGATTTTGAAGTCAACATATAAAGTATCAGAATACAAATTGATAGGGGATGAACTTGATCTCATAAGAAAAAACTACAAGCTCTTGTATGAAAACCTGGATGAAATGCTCAGAGCTATATATATAAATAGGCCGAGATTTATAGCCATACTCGATAAGAAGGAAAGATATCATAAATAATTAAAATAAAGCGATGGGAGCGGGAGACCATAAAATAAGTAGTCGTTTCGTATCCTATCGCTTTTTGCCTGTCTGGTATTTGTTGCTTATTTTTTTATTTCAAGAACCCTGCTTGGTGTGATAATTTTTTCTACAGGTTGGTCATAGGAGTCCGGGTCAAGGTCGTCAAATATTTGAAAGTCATAGGCTACTGAAACCCTGTGGGCATTTTCATCAAGACTGTCCAAAAATCTGTCGTAGAAACCTCCACCGTAGCCTATCCTATAGCCGTTTTTATCAAAGGCAAGGCCGGGAACTAAAATAAAGTCAAGGTTGTCAGTGCTTTTTAATGGCTCTTTGGGTTCCAAGATTCCATAGGATCCCGGTTCCAAATCATCGAAAGATTTTACCTCGGTATAGATCATTTGACCCTCTCCTACCACAAAAGGAACGTATACTTTTTTACCATCTTCAATTAAATCTCTTATAAGGTCGTGAGTGTCAAACTCGGACTTGCAGCTTACAAAGATGAAAAAATTGTTTGAGTTTTTAAATTCATCAAGTCCTCTTAGCTTTTCAAGCAGGTCTTTATCAACGGCTTCCTTGTTTGCTATATTATCTCTTTTTTCTTGCATTTGTTTTCTTATACTTTTTTTATCCATGAAAATCCTCCATTTTTTTAATAATATACCATATTATAGACCATAAAAATTACTTGCTTCTATGATATAATAACAAATCGAGGTGGAATAATGATAGAATTTTCAAGAGTAAGTAAGACTTACAATAAAAAAGTCCGGGCCTTGGACAATGTAAGTTTTCATATAAAGAAGGGTGAATTTGTCTTTATAATAGGGCCTTCAGGGGCGGGCAAGTCAACTCTTACAAAATTAATTTTAAAGGAAGAAAGACCTACATCAGGCAGGATATATGTAAATGGGAAAAATATATCCAAGATGAGGTCATGGGAGATTCCTAAATACAGGCAAAAGATGGGAGTAGTTTTCCAGGATTTTAGGATTTTGGAGGACAAGACTGTAGAGGGAAATATTAGATATGCCATGGAATTATTAGGCAAGAGCAATTCCTATATAAAGAGAACTATTTCAGATACCCTAAGCCTGCTTAACTTAGAAGGCAAGGAAAAGTCCTACCCCTATGAACTATCAGGTGGGGAATTACAGAGGGTGTCTATAGCTAGAGCTATGGCAAGTAATCCTGAAATCTTAATAGCGGACGAACCTACAGGGAATTTGGATCCTGTTACAAGTATGAAAATCGCCAAAACTTTAGAAAAGATAAATGATAAGGGAACTACTGTCCTTATGATAACTCATGAGGCGGCAGTTGTTAATGCTTTAAATAAGAGAGTAATCCAACTCGATCAGGGCAGACTTATCAGAGATGAATTTGAAGGGAAATATTTTAATGGAGAAAATTAGGATAATTAAATCAACTTTTAAGGAAGGCTTAAAGGGAGTATGGGACAACAGGTCTATGGGCTTTTCAGCAATCTTAACCATAGCTATGGCTCTTTTTATACTGGGAGCTGTTTTAATATCCATCCTTACCCTAAACCAATCCGTGAAAGATTTTAAGGATAAGTTAAATGTTGTAAATGTTTACGTGGATACCGATGCCAATGACGAAAAGGTAAAACTTATAGGAGATGTCATCTCTAAAATGGACGGGATCGAGTCGGTCAAATACATATCAAAGGAAAGGGCAAAGAAGAGCTTTTCAGAAAGTCTTGAAGATGAAAGTCTTATAGAAGGAATGGACGAGGCCTTTCCTGCTTCCTATGAGTTGGTCTTAAAAGATATAAGTCAGGCAGACAAGTATATAGAAGAACTTAAGGGAATCGACGGAGTTTACAAGGTCTCTTACTTTAGGGACTTGGTGCTTAAAATTTTAAACATATCAAGGATCGTCAGGATAATGGGAACAATTGTTGTAGGAGTTCTTTTATTTATCTCCGCCCTTAATATTTATAACACTATAAGGATAACTGTTCAGTCAAGATCTAAGGAAATTCTTATTAAGAAGGGAATCGGGGCATCACCTACAGTTATATCTTCTCCTTTAGTTATCGAAGGGATAATTTATGGGATAATAGGATCTCTTATAGGATTTTTGGCCATTTATTACCTGTACAAATACGGTTATTTGCGATATAATGAGTTAGTATTTGGAGTACTGTCTACCTATTTGGTTCCTGCAGAGCTTATAAAGGTTAACATGCTCGAAATATTTATAAGTTTGGGAGTAGCTATAGGAGCGGTGGGATCATCCCTAAGCTCTATGAAATATTTAAAATTCGGTCGAGGTAATTAATGAATAAAAAGATTATTGCAGCTGTTTTATCTTTGAGCTTGCTGACTAATGTATCTTATGCAGATAAGCTTGAAGATTTAAATAGTCAAAAAACAGAAAAAACTCAAGCTTTGGATTCTCAAAAGGCTAATCTTAAAAGCTTGGAAGAAAAACATACTAATGAAATAAACAATCTTGCTAAGATAAATCAGGACGTTTCTGCAGCTGAAAATGAAGTTGCAAACAAGCAAAAAGAAATAGATCAATTAAACGAAAATATCGATGCAACTAAGGCTGACATAGAAGAAATAAAGAATGAAATTGACGAAGGGACTAAGGAATTCCAAGAAAGACTTAAGACAATGTACATCAACCAAGATAGCTCAAAGGCTGATATGCTTTTAAAGTCTGAGGACCTTGATCAATTACTTAACAACATTTCCATGATGGACTACATAGCAAGTTATGATAAAGAAGCTATAGATGAATTAAAGCATAAGAAGTTGGAGCTTGACAGCAAGGAAAGGTCTTTAAGTTCTCAGCTTAAATCTCAAGAGATCGCAAAACAAAATCTTGATGAAAAGCTTAGTTCCTTAAACGATCTTGTAGAAAGTCAACAAAAACTTATAGATACTGTCGCTTCAGATATAGACCTAAGTCAAAAGGACATTGAGTCACTTCAAGGACAGATATCAAGCCTTGAAGGAGAAATAGATAAGGAAAAACAAGCTATCCTACAAGCTCAAATCGCTGCAGCTCAAAGGGCGGAGGCTCAAAGAAGGATAAGTGAATCCCAAGGATCTTATAATCAATCATCAATTGATGCCCCTGTAGTTTCTTCTAACGGCAAGTACCTGCAATGGCCTGTACCTACTAGTCAGAGAATGACATCTTTTTACGGATGGAGAGATAATCCTACAGGTTATGGAACAGAATTTCACACAGGTTTGGATATAGCAGCTCCTATGGGAACTGAAATAGTGGCAGCTGAAGATGGAGTTGTATCAAGCATATCTTCATCAGGATATGGCTACGGTAACCTTTTAAAGATCCAACACGATAACGGAGCTGAAACTTACTACGCTCACTTAAGTGGTTTTAATGTAAGCGTAGGTCAAAGAGTAAAAAGGGGAGAATTGGTTGCCTTTATGGGATCTACAGGTAACTCCACAGGCCCTCACCTTCACTTTGAAGTTAGGTTTGACGGCCAACACACTGATCCTTTAAATTATTTAAGATAGGAAGATACTTTCAAGCTTGGCCTACAAGCTTGGGAGTTTTTTTATTGGGATTTTGTGGTATCATTTCTTATATTACAAATCATTTTGATTTTAAAGTCTAAAATTTTTCAAAAATTTTGTAGCAAATCCTATAAAATATCTAAATTATAGCTTTGTTACCGATTTGATAATAAATACTATGTGCAATTTGCTAATATAATAGATGGAGGATGTATGAAAAAATCTAAAAGGATAATATTGGGACTTTCTTTCCTGTTTTTACTTGTAGTATCTTTTTTTCTGGGCAATATATATGGAAGATATTTCAGTGGAGATTTTCCTATGGCTACAAAGATGACTATCATAGAAAGTCTAATAGAGCGCTACTACCTTTTTGGCATCAATAAGGAAGATCAAAAGATAGGAGCTATTGAAGGTTATGTAAAGGCCTTAGGTGATCCCTATACAGAGTACCTAGATCAGGAAGAATACGAGGCTCTTAATCAGTCTACAGAGGGAGAGTATGCAGGAGTAGGTCTTGTAGTTAGTCCATCTGATAACGGAATGATAGAGGTAGTATCTCCAATTAAGGGAGGACCTGCAGCTGATAAAGATATAAAGGCAGGCGATATAATTTTAAAGATAAACGGCAAGGAGTATAACGGCGAAACCATGAGTGATGCTGTAAAGGTCATGAAGGGGGAAGTCGGTACTGATGTAACTATAACTTTTTCCAGGAAGGAAAAGGATCAGACCAGGGTCTTTGATGAAACTCTTACAAGGGCTATGATAAGTCTGACAACTGTTGAGTCTGAAATGATAGGAGATATAGGCTACATAAATATCAGCCAATTTGAAAGAAAGACAGGTAAGGAATTTATAGATGCCTTTGAAAGTTTAAAGGGTAAGTCCAAGGGAATTATAATCGACTTAAGGTATAATCCGGGAGGTCTTTTAGATTCGACAGTAGAAATAGCAGATTATCTTTTACCTGAAGGTCCTATAGTTAAGACTGTGGATAAGAATGGCAAAGAGACGGTAGAAAAAAGTGCTTCCTCCGAACAAAATATACCTATGGTGGTTTTAGTAAATAAATCATCTGCATCAGCATCTGAAATTTTAACCGGAGCCTTAAAAGACTACGGTAAGGCTACAATAATCGGAGAAAATACCTTCGGCAAGGGAATCGTCCAAAGTGTAATTCCTTTAGAAAGCAAGGACGCTTTAAAGGTGACTATAAGCGAATACTTTTCGCCTAAGGGAAATAAGATTCACAAAAAGGGAGTAGCTCCTGATATAAAGGTTGATTTAAAGGAAGATGTTAAGATCATAGGACCTAAAAATTTAAAGGAAGATGCTCAGCTGGAAAAGGCTCTTGAAGTTTTAGAAAACAAGTAAAGGTTGGTGAAGTATGGATAATAGAGATAGAAGAGAATACAGAGAGCAAAGAGAATATAGAGACAGAAAGCCGAATAAGAAAAATGGAATAAGCCCTATAAATATTGCCCTGATAGTAGTTTTAATTTTACTTATAGCCTTCTTGGCAACAAAAATAGTATCCTATAGCAGAAAGGCAGATCCTATTGATGAGCCTAAGCAGGTTACAGAAGGTACAGGCGAAGAAAATAAGGACGAAGGGGAAGATGACGGTGGATTCTTCGGCTTTAAGAAAAAGGAAGAAGAAAAAAAAGAAGAAGTTGATCCTATCAAGCTTAAAAAAGGATTTAACCATAACAATGAAGCAGATTCCTATGCTTATGACGCTAAGACAATTTCAAAATTTATAAGACCGAAAAATTCACCGGGCTTTGTGGAAAACAAGGATCACAAAAAGATTGCTTTTTTAACTTTTGATGATGGCCCTAACCATGAAATAACACCACAAATCTTAGATACCCTGAAGGAAGAAGGAGTTCATGCAACCTTCTTTGTAGTCGGTAAGGATGTAAATGAAGAAAACAAGGACGTTTTGGAAAGAGAAATAGCAGAAGGCCATGCCATAGCCCTTCACTCCTTCTACCACGAATACGAAGACCTATATCCCGGTAGAGATGCAAATCCTGACCAAATAAAAAAAGAAGCTGAAATGTCACAGCAAGCCCTTAAAGATGTGCTCGGAAGTGATTTTAATACAGCCGTATGGAGGTATCCGGGCGGCCATATGAGCTGGGGTAATACAGAACCTGCAGACCAAGCCTTGGAATCTATTGGAATCCACTGGGTTGACTGGAATTCCCTTATAGGTGATGCTGAGCCTAAAAATGTAAGACCTACTACTGTAGAGGGTTTGGTAGAATATGCAAACACTTCCAAGCAATATTTCTTTGAACAAGATATCACAGTTATCCTCTGCCACGATGCAGCTAATAAACAATTGACAGCCGATGCCATGTCCTCCCTTATCAAAAATTTCAAGGACCAAGGCTATGAGTTCGGTATCTTGGAATAAAAATTTTACTCTTATAATTATTTAGTGATAAATGTGATAAATCCAAGTAAAATCTACTTTGTAAAAAAATCATACAAATGATATTCATAAGGCACTTTCGAAAGAAGGTGTCTTTTTACTTCCCGGAAAACAAAACACTATATTTAGTTATGCATAATTATACATGCACTATATGTTGATATTTGGCCACCTAAATAGTATAATGTAACAAGTGAATTAAGAAAAATACAACATAGAATGGGAGGAGACATGTTAACTGTAATTAAAAGAGACGGTCGTCAGGTACCGTTTGATAAAGAAAAAATAGTCATAGCCATAGAAAAGGCCATGAACAGTCCGACAGGAGTTTTTGAAGAAGGACTGGCTGCAAAAATAGCTGACGAAATTGAAGAATTTTCCAAGTCTACAGGTAAGGAATTGAGCATATCAGACATAGAAGACCAAGTCTACTACAAGCTTATCCACTACAACAATCCTGCCACTGCAAGGTCCTATGAAAACTACAAGGCTGTTCAAAAGTACAAGCGTGAGACAAATACAACAGATGAAAGCATAGAAGGACTTCTAAACAAAAACAATAGGGAAGTAATAGAAGAAAACTCAAACAAGAACGCAACTATTGCCTCTACCCAAAGAGACCTTATAGCCGGTGAAGTAAGCAAGGATATAGCCAGAAGAAAGCTTATCCCTTATGATCTGGTACAAGCTCATGATGAAGGAGCCATCCACATCCATGACATGGACTACATAATCCAACCTATGTTTAACTGCTGCCTGGTAAATATGCAAGACATGCTTGACAACGGGACTGTCGTAAACGGAAAGATGATAGAAAGTCCCAAGTCCTTTCAGGTAGCCTGCAATGTTATGACCCAAATCATAGCCCAAATAGCCAGCAACCAATACGGGGGACAAAGTATAGACATCAGATGCCTTTCCAAGTACCTGAGAAAGTCCTATGAAAAGAACTTGAACATGGCTTTAGAAATCTTGGGAGACATAGAAGAAGCAGAAAAGATGGCCGATACCATGACTCAAAAGGACCTTGAATCAGGTATCCAAACTATCCAATACCAAATTAATACCCTGATGACTTCAAACGGCCAAGCTCCTTTTGTAACCCTCTTTATGTACTTAGAAGACGGAGACCCATATATTGCTGAAACTGCCAAGATAATAGAAGAAATCTTAAAGCAAAGGATTCAAGGGATTAAAAATGAAAGTGGAGTATATGTTACACCTGCTTTTCCTAAGCTTATCTATGTCCTTGATGAAAATAATGTCCACAAAGATTCTCCTTACTACAAGCTAACCTCCCTTGCCATAAGGTGTACAGCCAAAAGAATGTATCCTGACTACATATCTGCTAAAAAGATGAGGGAAAATTACGAAGGAAATGTATTTTCTCCAATGGGTTGCAGGGCCTTCCTTTCACCATGGAAGGATGAAAACGGTAATTACAAGTTCGAAGGAAGATTTAACATGGGAGTCTGCACTATAAACCTACCTCAAATAGCTATCCTGGCAGGTGGAGATGAAGAAAAATTCTTCGAAATTTTCGACAAGAGGCTTGAAATGTGTAAGAGGGTTGGCCTTCTAAGGTATGAACTTCTAAAAAATGTTACCAGCGACTCTTCACCTATTCACTGGCAGCACGGGGCTATAGCAAGATTAAAACCCCATACTCCTATAGGAGAGCTTCTGGAAGGTGGTTATGCAACAGTAAGTTTAGGATACATCGGAATCTATGAAGCTACCCTTTTAACTAAGGGAGTGAGCAATACAGACCCTGAAGGCAGGGACTTTGCCATGAAGATAATGGACGTTATGAACAAAAAGATAAAAGAGTGGAAGGAAGAAACAGGCCTGGGATTTGCCCTTTACGGAACTCCTGCAGAAAGTCTTACAAACAGGTTTAACTCCATAGACAGGAAGAGGTTCGGAGTTATAGAAAATGTAACAGATAAGGGCTACTACACTAACTCCTTCCACGTAGATGTAAGAGAACAAATAACAGCCTTTGAAAAGTTTGCCTTTGAATCCGACTTCCAAGATAAGTCCCTAGGTGGTTGTATTTCATATGTTGAAATTCCTAATATGACTAAAAACCTAAAGGCTCTCGAAACTATAGTTAAGTACATTTACGACAATATCCAATACGCTGAATTTAATACCAAGAGCGACTACTGCCAAGCTTGTGGCTTTGATGGTGAAATCATCGTAAATGAGGATGGAGAATGGGAATGCCCTCAATGTGGAAACAAGGATCATTCCACTATGAATGTAGTAAGGCGTACCTGCGGCTACCTGGGAGAAAACTTCTGGAATGAAGGTAGGACAAAAGAAATAAACGACAGGGTCCTACACATATAGATGAATTACGCACAAATAAGACAGTATGACGTGGCAAACGGACCTGGGATAAGGTGTACCTTCTTTGTAACGGGCTGTAGCCTAAAGTGTAAAAATTGCTTTAACCAAGAATATCAAGACCCTGCTTTCGGTCAAAAGTGGACAGAGGAGAATACTTCGCAAATTATAGATTATCTTAAATCAGACCTGCTAGACGGGCTTACAATCTTGGGAGGGGAGCCATTTGAATCGGCTCCTGACCTTTTAGAAGTTATAAGAGAAATAAGGAAGGCAAGCGATAAGTCCATCTGGATCTTTTCCGGATATACCTTTGATAAGCTAATAGAAGATGAGACGAGAAGAGAAATCCTAAAGCTCTGCGACGTCCTTGTAGACGGCAGATTCGTAGATAAATTAAAAAATTTAAAGCTGAAATTTAGAGGATCATCAAATCAAAGACTGATCGACCTTAAAAAGACCTTTGAAAGGGGCGAGGTAGTCCTTGTAGATGAGGACAGCCTTTAAAATATTGCTGAAGTTAAAATTATAAACATTAATATAAAGGCAATGATGCGGCACTTATCTAATATGGTTAGTGCCTTTTTAATATGATATTATATAAAGTCACAAAACTTATAATAGCTTGTAAACTTAAAAGGAAAAAAGTATCTTAATTAATAAAAGGGGATATACTATGAAAAAGGATAAAAAGTTTATAATTTTGGCAGTACTTTTTGCTATATCTCTTGGATTTAACGTGTATTTTCTAAGCAAGATTACAAATACTAACTATATCAAATCTGATAAAGTTATTGAAAGATATTTATTGGAAGATCCTGAAAAAGAGGATTATACACTTATAAAAAATACCTTAGAAAAGTTTGCCAAGGATGAAAATCATTTAGTTCTTACCAATAGTGGCAAAGATGTGACTGATGAATATGAAGATAAGTTATTTGAATTTTATAAAAATAAAGATTATAAAGGGGCAAAAGAATACGTATTAAAAGAAGGTATTTCAATAGCCTACTCTGAAGAAACTGTTAATTAAGGGGAATAAATATCTTTTTCAGATATTATAGGGATCTCTTAATGAATATTCCGGTATAGGGAATAAGTAATAAAGATAGCGAGAAAAAATTTCAAGCAAAAAACCTGTAAGTTAAATTATTTTAGCTTACAGGTTTTTAATTTTGCATTAAATAGTTACGGTAATTCTTGTTCCTTCATTTAATTTTGATTCCAATTCCAGTTTTCCATGGTGGAGTTCCACTATGTGTTTTACTATTGATAGGCCAAGGCCTGTGGATTCTTGTGAAGATCTGGATTTGTCCACTACGAAAAATCTTTCAAAGACTCTTTCCTTATACTTTTCTGCGATGCCGATTCCGGTATCTTCTACTATCATCTTAGTCTTATTGTCTTCCTTGTAGGAGATTAAGTTGATCTTACCATTATCCTTGTTATACTTTATGGCATTGGTTACAAGGTTTGTAATAAGCTCTCCTAAGAGGTTTCTGTTTGCCTTAACAAGGGTTCCCTTTTCGACGGATATCTTGACGTCTATATTTTTTTCCTTGATCTTGTACTCATTTTGAGAGACAACTTCTTTGAAAAGCTCTTCAACGTTAACTAATTGAAGCTCCAAGTCATCGGAAGCTTCATCGAGCTTTGATAATTGGATGATGTTGTCTATAAGTTCTAGCAGTCTTTGGCCTTCAAGCCTTATGGTCCTTGCAAACTTAGTGGTATCTTCAGGCTTTACCAGGTTGTTTTCTATAAGTTCCGCATAGCCGTTAATAGAGGTAAGAGGGGACTTAAGCTCATGGCTTACATTGGCTGTGAAGTCACGTCTTCTCTTTTCGGCCTTTAACTTTTCATCTTCGTCAACTATAAATATAAGCATACCTTTAATACTTTCATTTCCGCTTATCGGTGTAATATATACTGATAATAAGATTCCGCTTATTTCGAAGGTAATCCTCTTTGACTCATTTTTTTCCCTAGCATCAAGAAGGGCATTATAGAGGTCGAGGTCCCTGTTTAATTCTATAAAGTAGCAGCCTTGATAGTTTATGGGACGTTTGTTCACAAAAAGAATTTTTCCGGCACTGTTTGAGGATAGGACTCTTAAGTCATTATCTAAAAAGATCATACCTTCTTTCATATTGTCCAGAATAAATTCAATAGTAAAGGTCCTATTTTTAACTTCATTTACATATTTATCTATGGCTCTGTTTTTTTCTCTGATAATTTTTTCAAAGGGAGCTATTCCTTCATAGAAATTCGTATCTAAGACGATGGCCTGATTTTCTATTGCATTTTCATCAATAGCTATCTTTTCTATAATTTCAAACAAGTTTGTAAGTTGTTTATCTACAGATTTTTTAAGGATAATGGAGACAAGTATTGCCAAGGCTATGAGAAAAAGGACAGATTTTTTTAAAGTATCGGGCAAGATATCGGATTTTTGTGAGGCTATAAGGATATTTCCATCATCTAGCCTGTGGGAAATATTGTAGGTACAAGAGCCTAGCAGATTTTCTCTATACTTGTTTTCTCCATAGCCCGATTCATTTGCCTCTTTAAACTCCTTGGAATCTTTTAAAGTCGTAGAAAAAATGTTGATACCACTATTATATATTTCAATTCCTTGTGGATTGGCAAGGACAAAATTAACAGTGTTATCAACATTCTTATAATTATTAATAGTTTCAAGAGCCTTATCTGTCTGACCGTTACTTATGCTGTCAATTGAGATTAAGATATCATGGAGGGAACTCTCCTTGCTATCTTTTATTTCACTTTCAAAAAAAACAAGCTGAAAGATCAGACTGGTGAATAAAGATATAAAAACAATTATAGATAAATCTCTATATATCTTATTTTTCATTTTTATTCTCCGGCTTTATATCCTAAATTCCTAACTGTTTTTATCACACCTGATGCACTCTTTAATTTTTGTCTTAAAGTTGCTATATGCACATCTACAGTTCTGGATTCTCCTTCAAAATCAAATCCCCACACCTTTATCATAAGTTTTTCTCTGGTTAAAACTTTTCCTATGTTAGATAGGAGGTAGTAGAGAAGTTCAAATTCTTTGTAAGTAAGGTCGATTGTTTCGCCATCTACTTTTACAAGTCTCTTGTCGTAGTCAAGACTTATATTTTCATAGGTTATCTTTGATTTGTTGGAATTTATATCGGCTCTTCTTAGAAGGGCTCTGACCCTGGCTATAAATTCCATTATAGAGAAAGGCTTAGTCATATAGTCATCTGCACCATTGTCTAAGCCTACTATCTTATCATATTCTGTAGATTTAGCTGTGAGCATCATGACAGGAGTGTTTTGATTTTTGGGATTTTCCCTTATTTCCTTTAGGATATCTATCCCGCTCTTACCGGGTAGCATTATATCAAGTACTACCAAATTGATATCATCATTTGATAGTACTTTTTTAAAGCTTTCATAGTCAGGGAAGCCCTCAGTTTCATATCCTTCACTGTTTAGGGCGTAGACTATAAGATCCCTTATACTCTTATCATCTTCCACACAACAAATCATTAGTCATCATTCCTTAGGATGTTATCTTGTTCTTCGGCTCTTTCGCCTGTTACTGCGTATATTACCCATTCACATACTGAAACTGCCTTGTCGCTGATTCTTTCTATATATTTAACAATTTGGATAATATCGATAATTTGGGCAGGGTTGTCACTGCCTTCTTTAATTAATTCAATGGCGTCTTCAACTATTTCTTCATAAAGGCTGTCTACCTTATCGTCTGATTCTATTACCTTGTTAGCTAAATCTATATCACTTTCAGTAAAGGCATCTATAGATCTAACTATCATCTTTTGAGCCCTCTTGTATAACTTTCTGATAGGTTCTACAAGCTCAGGAATATTTGCATCTTGCAGGTTAAGGGCGATTTCAGCTATTTCAACAGCGTGATCTGCCATCTTTTGCATATCGTCAATTATTTTAAGAGATGATGAAATAAATCTCATGTCCTTTGCGACAGGAGCTTGAGTAGTTAAAAGTCTAAGACAAGTATCTTCGATAGCCTTATACATTTGATTTACTACGTATCTGTCGTCTATTATTTCCTTGGCAACTTCAAGGTCATTTGTTTCCAAAGCGTAGATAGCTTGTTCGACTTGTCTTTCTACATTTGCTCCGTATAGGATAAGATCGTGTTTTAGATCATCCAATTGTTTAGTGAAATATTTTCTCATGACTTATCTCCTTATTTTAACCGAATCTACCTGTGATGTAGTCTTCTGTTCTTTCATCACTAGGGTTACTAAATATCTTTTCAGTTTCGTTAAATTCTACCAGGTCTCCTGTTAGGAAGAAGGCAGTCTTGTCAGAAATACGTGCAGCTTGTTGCATGTTGTGAGTTACTATTACTATAGTGTATTGGTCTTTTAAGTCTTGGCAAAGGTCTTCTATCTTGTTTGTTGAGATAGGGTCTAGGGCTGATGTGGGTTCGTCCATAAGTAAGACTTCAGGTTCTACAGCAAGGGCTCTTGCTATGCAAATTCTTTGTTGTTGACCACCTGATACTGATAGGGCTGACTTGTTTAAGTTATCTTTAACTTCATCCCAGATAGCAGCTCCCTTTAATGACTTTTCAACTATTTCATCAAGTTTTGCCTTGTTTTTTTCTCCGTGTAGTCTAGGTCCGTATGCTATATTATCGTATATTGACATAGGGAAGGGATTTGCGTGTTGGAATACCATCCCTACTCTTTTTCTTAAAAGGTTGACATCGTAATTCTTCTTGTAAATATCTTCACCGTCAAGAGAAATCAAACCTTCGATCCTACAACCGGGAACAAGGTCGTTCATTCTGTTTAAACATTTAATCATAGTGGACTTACCACAACCTGATGGTCCGATAAAGGCTGTTATTTCATTTTCCTTTATTTCCATGTTAATACCTTTAAGGGCGTGGAAATCGTCATAATAAAGGTGAACATCTTTTATGTCTATTTTTCCCATTATATATTCCTTTCCTTTGAAATGATTTTATAAAATTTATTTTTCTCCGGCATGAGATTGAGTAATCTTTTTACCGATTGCATTAGAAGCAAAGTTTATTATAAGAACTAATATTATAAGTATAACACCTGTTGCATAAGCTTCGTTTACGTGGAAACCTTCTGATGACAAAACGTACATGTGAAGGGCAAGTGTTCTACCTGTATCTGTAAGACTTGTAGGAGATTTAGCTGTAGTACCTAAGGTGTAGATTAAAGCTGCAGTTTCTCCGATTATTCTACCTATTGATAGGATAACCCCTGCCATGATACCCGGCATTGCGACAGGCAGTAAGACTTTTCTGATAGTATAAAGTTTACCTGCACCAAGAGCATAGGATCCTGCTCTTAAACCGTCGTCGATGGAGTTAAGGGCTTGTTCACTTGATCTTATTATCAAAGGAAGAACCATTATTGCCATAGTTAAGAAGCCTGATAAAAGGGAGTAGCCGAATTGTAATCTCATTACAAATAACAACATACCGAACAGACCGTAAACTATTGATGGAACCCCTGATAGAGTTTCTGTTGATAATCTAATAATTCTTACAATCCTTGAATCCTGCTTTGCATACTCGCTTAAGTAAATTCCTGTGAAGATCCCGATCGGAGTAGCTACAAGTAGAGTTAAAAGTACAAGATAAACTGTAGCCTTTATAGCAGGCATCATAGAAGCATTTTCACTTGTATATTTAGATGCGAATAGGTCCTTATTAAGGTAAGGGATACCGTTAATTAAGATGTGTAAGATTAAGTATACCAAAGAAAAAATAGTTATAGCAGCCATTAAGTAAATTAAGATTCTTAGCACAAGGCTTTTTCTTTCATTTTTCTTCAGCTGAGCCAATTCTCTTTCAATTTCTTCCGGAGTTCTTTTGTTAGGCTTTATATGTCTTTCTTCTTTTTGAGTACTTTTCAGTTCATCGTCAATATTAACTTGATTTTTACTAGATCTATCTACATTTATAGATGTTTTAATGACCTTTTTATCTTCGTTATTGTTGCTCATTTGCTGCTCTCCTTGACACATAATTAAATGCTAGATTTATAACAAGGATAAATACAAACAATACCATTGATGTAGCAATCAAGGCATCCCTGTGTTGGCCTGTTGCATAAGCCATATCCAGAATTATATTTGTTGTCATTGTTCTTGTACCTGTAAGGATACCTTTAAGGATAATAGGTTGGTTACCTGCAACCATGTAAACCGCCATTGTTTCACCGATAGCTCTTCCTATACCTAGGATAACTGATGAAAGTATTCCTGTGCTTGCAGCCGGTACTACTACCTTCATTACTGCAAGTTCGTGGCTAGCACCTAAAGCAATTGCTCCTTGGTAGTAGGAATCAACTACAGTGTTTAAAGCACTTTCAGATAGGGAAACTACTGTCGGTAAAATCATGATACCGAGCAAGATGGAGGCTGTCAGTACACTCATACCGTTACCACCGAAAAGCTTTCTGATTATAGGTACCAATACTACAAGACCGAAGAAACCGTAAACTATAGATGGAATACCTGCCATAAGGTCTACACAAGGTCTTAGGACTTTATATAGTTTAGGTGGGCAGAATTTTGATAAATAGATTGCGGTTAAAATTCCTATAGGAACACCAACTATTATGGCTCCTAGGGTTACCATGATACTACCTACGATCATAGGTAAGATACCATATTGGGCCGGGTTGTTACTTGGCTTCCACTCTCTCCCGCTTACAAAGTTAAATAGTCCATAGTCTTTAATAAATGATAGGGATTCACCAAATATGAAGACACATATCAGAACTATAGCAAAGATTGAAAATAGGGCGGAAACAAAAAAAACCCATTTCATAATTGTTTCTGAGCTGTTTTTCTTGTTCATAATAATTCCTTTCTTAATATTTTTTTCAATTAGAGAATATCAAATCTATGTTAAGTGACTAACCTATAAATGTAAAATTAATGTAAAGTAATTTGCTCCTTATGTAAATAAGTAAGCCTTTGAAAAGTAAAGGTAAAATTTACACAGGGAAAATGTAAAAAATCCGAAAGAAAAATCTTTCGGATAATCTTATTTAAGGGCAGACCAATCTGTTATCTTACCTGTATAGATATCTTTTAAATTTTTCAGGTCTAAATTTTCAATAGGATTTTCTTTATTAACTATTACAGCTATAGCATCGATAGCTATAGGACTTGATTTTAAGTCTGAGCCTTCATCGTTTTCCAATTCTCTTGACGCCATTCCTATATCAGATGTTCCTCTAATAGCATCCTGAATACCTGCAGATGATCCGTTTGATTGGATTTCAAAGTTAACTTCAGGATAAATTTGTTTGTATGATTCAGTTAATTTTTCCATTAGGGGAGTGACGGAGGTTGAGCCGGATATAATAAGTTCACCTTTTATATCTTTTTTTATTTCGTAATCTTTCTTATCGCCCGGAATTTTTTGGTAGCCTGCAGCAAGAATTATATCGTCGCCTTGCTTTGATTCTATAAAAGACAAAAAGTCTGCTCCCGGATCACTTAGGTCGTCCTTATAGGCTAGGATAAAAGGTCTGGAAATTTTGTATTCTCCTGATTCGACAGTTTTAGGCTCAGCTTTTACTCCGTCTACACTTAAAGCCTTCACGCTGTCATTTAAAGATCCTAGGGATATGTAACCTATAGCATTGGGATCCTGAGCTACTGTCATCATAATTGCATTGGTTGAGTTTTGAACTATTGATGATAGGCTTGTGTTGTCTTCTGTTTTTTCTTCGTCTTTAAAGAGAACATCAGTTATTTCAGTAAAGGCTCCTCTGGTACCTGATCCGTCTTCTCTCGAAACAAGAGTAATAGCTGAAGAAGCCTCTTGTTTATTTGAGCATGAAGACAATAGTACTAAGGCCATAAGAGAAGCACAGATAAGACTTATCTTTTTTATAATTTTCATTTTTTTCACCCTTTCATTTTATATGTTTATGATAAGGGATTTACAAAAATTTTACAATAACAAAATAAATTTTAGGCAAAAGAAAAATCCGAAGATCTCTCTTCGGATTTAAGTCTTTTAAATTTTATTATTTAGTTACTTCAGACCAGTTTGCAATTTCACCGGTATAGATTTGTTTGATTTGGTCCATTGTCAAATCTTCAACAGCATTTTCTTTGTTAACTATTACTGCGATACCGTCGATAGCGATTACTTCTGACTTTAATTCTTTAGCTTCTTCATCTTTTAATTCTCTTGAAGCCATACCTAGGTCAGCAGCTCCACCCATAGTATCTGTCATACCTGCAGAAGATCCGTTTGATTGGATTTCAAATTCAACGTTAGGATAGATTGCCTTGTAAGCTTCTGTCAATTTTTCCATTAAAGGAGTAACTGATGTAGAACCTGAGATTCTTACCTTACCTGATAAATCATTTTGTTTTTGGTAAGCTGGGTGATCTCCGGCAGTTTGTTCATAACCTTCTTGTGAGATTACGTCTTGAGCTTCTTTAGAAGCTATATAAACTAAGAAGTCTTTAGCTACATCGTTAAGGCCATCTTTGTAAGCGATGTTAAAAGGTCTTGAGATTTTGTAGTCGCCTGATTGAATTTTTTCAGAAGTTGCTTCTACGCCTTCAACCTTAAGAGCTTTTACACTGTCGTTTAAAGAACCAAGGGATATGTATCCGATAGCGTTAGGGTCTTGTCCTACAGTCATCATAACACCGTTAGTTGAGTTTTGTACTGCAGCTGATGCTACTGTCTTATCATTTTCATTTCCGTTAGCATCTTTTTCCAATACACCAGTTATTTCAGTGAAGGCTCCTCTTGTACCTGAACCGTCTTCTCTTGATACAACTGTGATAGGAGCATCTTTTGAACCGCCATCAGCAGGAGCTGCTGCTTGTTCTTGTGTGTTTTGTGTGCCTTGTTGACCGTCAGCTGAATTATCTTGATTGTTAGATCCACAAGCTGTAACAAATAATCCTGCTACAAGAACCATACAAAGCATTACTAGTTTTTTGAAATTCTTCATTTTGAATCATCCTTTCATTTTTTATAAGTCCATCATAAGCCACAAGTATAAAATTTATAACAATAAATTGTAAAATGAATGTAAAATAATAGATAGATATCTATAAGCTAGCTTATATTGTCTGTGGTATACTCATAGTTAAGATAAGAAAAATTTATAATTATATAAAAAGAGATTAAATATGAAGATAACAGTAGAGGATTACATAAAAAAAAGAAATGAACTGATAGACAAGCTGGATGCAAACGAGATAAGTAAGCCGAAATTTATAGAGGAGAACAATCTGCTTATATATAGGAGCAATATAAGGCCCTTTATTCAGGTCAAGTCTGTGAGCGAGGGCTTATATAACTACCAGTACTATAATTTAAAGGCCAAGGAGTATAACAGCCTTGCAAATAAGTACAAGTACAAGAAAAATAAAAAATACCAGCTTGCTATAGGAAAGTCCAGAAATTATTATGTCGAAAAAGATAAGTCCATAGCGAAAATTTTAGAGTTGATTGACTATAAAAATGTAGATGCCTACATGATAGAGGTTCTCTCTACCAGGATGAAGGGGAAACTTTACGAGATAGTGCTTAAAGATTACGAGAAGATGATCTTTCATACGATCGATGAGGATATAAAAAATGATTTAATAAAAAGGGGGATTTTTGACAAAAATCCAAGAAAATCTCTGATAGACAGCTATGTTAATCAAGGCTATTAAGCCTTGATTGTGTTAGCTATTTCTTCAAAGCTCATATTTTTATTAAGCTTGAAGTTACCCTGCTTAAATTTAACTATATTGTTTTCTTCAAGGTAGTTTAAAAATTTTTCTTCGTCATTTATCAGCTTACCGCTTATGAGAATTTTAGATACATCGAGCGGACTTGCATCACTTGGGATGTTAACTTCTATTTCACTTACTTCTTTACTTTCCTGATCAACGCCGACTTCCTTATCGTAGCTTATATTTTGGCTGTAGTCCTTGTTAAACATATTACCAAGGGCTGAGTAAATTATAAGGGAGCTTATGGCGAGTATTATTATCAAAACTATAAATTTGGAAGACCTGTAAAGAGCTTCCATAATAAAATTTTTAATTTTTTTCAATATTATCACCAGTTCAATTATAATTAAAATAGCTTTAAATTTCAATGGAGGATAAATGAAACACATAGAAATAGATGAGAGAAACAGTGGGCAAAGGCTTGACCGTTTTATCTCAAAATTGATGCCTAAAATGGGAAAAAATATGGTTCAAAAATTTATCAGGACTAAAAAAATAAAGGTAAACAAAAAAAGATCCGAGGCCGACTATATATTAAAGGATACAGATATTGTAAATATTTACATCTATGATGAAGTTATAGAAAAATACCAGGACAAGAGAGTTTATACAGCGGATGATTTTAACTTAAAGGTAGTCTATGAAGATGACGATATTATAATTATAGATAAGCCTGCAGGAATTCTTTCTCATGCGGCTGACAAAAAAGACTACGGGAAAAACATCGTGGACATGATGGTCTCCTACCTCATAAAGAGAGGGGCCTTTGTTCCGGCTAAGGATTCGACCTTTACTCCGGCTCTTGTAAACAGGCTTGACAGGAATACAGCAGGCTTGATTCTAGGAGCAAAGACCTACGACAGCTTGAAATACTTTAATGAGCTTTTTAAAAGAAGGGAAGTTACTAAGCTTTATGAAAGCCTAGTTGCAGGGAGGCTAAGTACAGGGATAATTGATCTTTCCTTGCAAAAGGATGAGGATAAGAACATAAGCAAGGTAGGGCAAGCCGGGAAAAAGTCGATGACCAAGATTATAAGTGCAGAAGACCTTGGCGGTTACTCTCTGGTAAGGATAGACTTGCTTACAGGCAGGACCCACCAGATAAGGGCCCATCTGGCTGCCATAAATAATCCAATCATAGGTGACATCAAGTACGGAGACAAGAAGGTAAATTCTTATTTTCAAAAAAAGTACGGCTTAAACCACCAGCTTCTTCACTCCTATAAGCTAATTTTTCCTGAAAAAATGGAAAAGTATAGGCATCTTGAAGGAAGGAAATTTGTAAGTAAAAGAGACAGTAAGTTTGATCAAATTCTTAAGGATTTAAGAAAAGACAGGGGATCTAAATGAATTATATTTTAACAAGTTCAGACGATTATATTTTTAAGGACAACCTATCCTATATCAAAAATAGAATAGAGGATGGGGACACTGATTTTTGCCTTATCCTGCCAAACAGAAAAATTATAAAGGAAGTAAGACACGAGCTAACTCTAGCCAACGGAGGACTGAGCATAGATTTAAAGATATGGACCTTGGATGACTTGGTAAATGCCAGAGATATCAGTGACTACCTTAATGACCTTATTTTAAACCTTGCCATTGAAGCTCTGATTGGTCGGGGAGACTTTGAAGATAACCAATTTTTTAAGTCTGAAAGCTTTGTCGACACAGCCAAGTCTTACATATCAAGCTTTAAGTACTCCAAAAAATCTGCCCCGGATATCTTAAGTATAAGTACGGACAATCAGGCTATCATAATCTTAGCCAAGCTCTACATCGAATACGAAAGACTTATGGCTGAAAATAAAATTATGGATAAGTTTGACTACTATAAGGGGGAAAACCTCGACCTGAGAAATATAAAAGATGTCTACATCCACGGCTTCAGTGAACTCAGGTGCATAGAGTATGATATCTTAGAAGAGTTGTCTAAAAGAGATGTCAACATCTATATCTGCGTCGATAATTACAGCTCCTACAAGGAAAATTTTATAGACTATTTTCAAAAGCGAGGCTTTATAAGGCTGGACTTTAAAGATGACCCTAAGGAAGTTGACGAGGTGAAGGCTGTCAAGTGCAGCAACTTTGACGTTGAAGTAAACAGGCTTATCTATGAACTTTATACCGACTCAAAGACAACAGCCTATAGAGATATGGCTATCCTGATAGAGGATGAAAGTAAGAAGGAGAGCCTTATCGAGGGGCTTAAATCTTCCGGAATCTGTCTAAGACAAGACGATACTATAAGCTCTTTTCAGTACAAGATATTTAAAGACCTGGTTAATATGTTAGACACTGACCTTGACTACAAGGACTATATGCTCAGACTTATCGGGTCGGATATTATTGAAAATGCCTACGAGGATAAAAAAGCAATAAGGCTTATCTTAAAGGATCTTGACTTTAATAGTATAAACTTTTTAAGAGCTTTCTTCCTTTCAAGAAACGAGGATGACAAAAATGACATCTACCTTTCTATCTTAGAAAAGGCGGATGCCATCCATGAGAGGGTATTTAAAAACGATATAGAAATAATTAATTTTATTATGGAAGTCTTGGAGGACAAGTCCTACGATGATGCTTTTTTGACCCTTAAGGACGAGCTTATAGAATTTTTAGATACTCTTTATAAAAATTACCGGGATATCCTGTGCAAGTTTTCCAAGCTGAACAGGTACCTGATAAATCTGATCAGAAACTTTGAGGTTGATGACTCATCCAAGTACATAGACGGGATAAAAATATTTAACTTGGCAAACATAAAGCTTAATGCCTATAAGATTCTCTATGTCCTAGATGCGAGCGACGATAACTATCCTAAAAACATGAGGATGGACTTTTTTACCAATGACGAGACTCTTTCTATCCTAAAAGCAAACGGAGTAGACCTTTTAGACAGGAAGGAGAGTCGGGTAAGGGCGATGGATAGGTTAGATGATGCCTGCAAGTCCTGTCAAAAGCTTTACTTTTCCTACAACACCAAAAAAGAAACCAACGTAAGGTCAAGATATATAAACCGCTTTGATATAGAAGACGAATCTTACTCCCTAAAAGATTACCTCCTGGGAATAAATAAGGACTTGGAAAGTGCCAAAAATCAAGCGAATACTTTTGAAAAAATTGAAAAGGCAATGGAGATTGAGGAGATTTCTCCGACAGCCATAGAGACCTACTTCTCCTGCCCTATGAAGTACTTTTTTAAATACCTGTTATATATAAGGAAAGAAGAAAGGGCGTACAGGTTAGACCTGGGCAATGTCTTGCACAAGTCTCTCCAAGACTTTTATAGTCTGGATAAAGATTTGATAGACAAGGCTCTTAAAACTGACGGCGAGATCGACCTTATTGCTATGGATAAAATTTTAGAAAATAACTTTATAGAGTATGGTCTTAATCTCGACCTAAATGAAAATAGTTACAACTACAGCTTGTACAAGGACAAGCTTAAGGATTTTATAAAAAAAGACCTGACAAGATTAAGGGAGGACTTTCCGGGTTACTACCCTACCTCTTTTGAAGAGGCCATAGCTTATGATTTTCATGGTTATAAGATCAAAGGGAGGATAGACCGGGTGGACTTTAACCCGGAAACTAGTAAAAGAGTCCTCATAGACTACAAGACTACCAAGTCCGGCTTTGTAAAAAATCAAAATTTTCTTATCGAAAATCAGGAAGATAAAAAAACTTATGAAGGCTATCAGCTTGCCCTCTACTACTTTTACGGCGATGTTTATAAGTGCCTTTATATGAGTATAAATGACGGAGAAATTTACGACTTTACCCAAGGGGTCAGCTTAAAGGATATGGAAGAGATCTTACTAAAAGATATAGAAGAGTATGTAGATGGGGTTAAGAGCGGAGACTTTTTTAAGAAGGCTCGCAACAAAACTTCATGCAGGTATTGTGATTATAGGGATGTATGTTTGGTGAGGGATATCAATGATTAAATTTTCAGATGATCAAATGAGAGCCGCAAGTATAATAGATAAAAACGTCTGCGTCAATGCAGGAGCGGGATCAGGCAAGACGGAGGTCGTTTCCTATCGTTTTAAAAAAATGCATGATAGTGGAATAGACCTGTCTAAAATAGTCTGCATAACCTTTACCAATAAGGCAAGTCAGGAGATGAAGGAGAGGATTATATCCTACATAGATGACGATGACCTGGTAGATGATATAAACGTATCGACCATCTCGTCCTTTTGTAAGAAAGTCATATCTGACAATTCATATTACTTAAATATTGATCCCAACTTTTCTGTAATAAGCGAAGATGAACCTGAAATTATGGTTAAGTCTATTATCAGTGATCTTATCTTCGAAAGAAAAGATCAAGTCAACGACCTTGGCAAGGGCTTGGATCTTAAGTCTGAGGATCTGAAAGACTTTATCTACCAATCCTATAGCAAATTAAAAACCTTTTACGTAGACATAGAAAATCTAAAAAAAGATACCCTCGAAAAGATAAGAGGGGCGAAGACCTATAAGCTTGATGAAATTATAAGTCGAATAATGAGCTATGAGGACCAAGCTCAGACTTTAGGACTTAAAGCAAATAGCAAGCTTTTTAAATTTTTTAAAAATTTATCCGACCTGATAGAAAAAGACGACAAAGAAGGTCTGCTTGAAGTGATTTATGCATACAAAAAAGATGATCTGGGAACGTCAAAGGACCTAGACAAGCTTGACTTTATGGAAGAGGTCAATGATTTTTTCTTAAAGGTTTTGCTTGGCTATGAAAAAGACTATGCAAAAAATTACGAGGACTACTTCGACCTTATCATGGACTTAGATAGCCTTTATAGCTTAAAAAAAAGAGAGAGGGGAGTCCTTGACTTTAATGACCTGGAATTTTATGCTAACAAGCTCTTAGAAAATCCACAGATTTTAAGGGCTGAACAGGAAAAGTACCACTACTTCATGATAGATGAGTACCAGGACACATCGGACATTCAAAAAGAAATTTTTTACAAGCTTTGTAGCAGGGAGGAGACTCTCGATCGCAATAACCTCTTTGTAGTAGGAGACCCTAAGCAGGCAATCTACTCCTTTAGGGGGGCGAATATAAAAATATTTAAAAAAACTCAGGAAGATATAGTAAAGTCCGGGGGAGAATATATAACTTTCGTAGAAAATTTCAGAACTCACCCGAACATAATGAATCCGATCAATGACATCTACAGGCTAAAGATGGGAGGAAGGTATGACGAGCTTATTGCTAGAAAAGATCCCTCCTGCCTTATCGAAGAAACCAAGTATGTGACAGGCAAGAAGGCTGACGAAAGTAACGATAAAGACCACAGCTGCCTGGAATTTGTAAGCAATATAAACTCAGAAAATTATATGGATTATGCCATCCTCGGAAGAAAGAGAAGTGACCTTAACAAGTACGAGGCCTACCTAAATCAAAAAAATATTCCCTACTATCTTTTTGACAAGAAAAATCTGGAAGGCTGCAGGGAGGTCTTAGATATCATAAATTATTTAAAATACTCTGTCTATGGGGACGAAATATCCTTAACAGGAGTCTTGACATCAAATTTTTACGGTCTTTCCTATAAGGATATCTTGGAAAAAAATCAGACCTTTAAAAAGGCAAAGAAAGACCTGGATTATTTTTCCAAACTTGTCTTTGACCTTTCCAAGAGCAAGGGGATAAGGATAGCCATGACAAGGCTTATAGATAGGTATGATTACCTTGAAAAGCTAGGACAAGAAGGAGCTATTCAGGGGCAGGCAAATATATTTAAACTTTTAGAGCTTGCCTTCGCCTTTGATGAAAAGCGAAAGGGGATAGAATTTTTTATCGATTACTTCGATTCTGCCAAGGGGCTTGACCAGATGCAGTACGAAGATGAAACAAGTCCCCTGGTAAAATTAATGACCATTCACAAGTCCAAGGGACTGGGCTTTACGTCAGTCCACATAGATAACCTGTCAAAGGGAGAAAAGGCCTACATTGAAAAGTATGTTCTCTACACGGGGGAAAATTCAAATCCTGAGTTTGCCTTGAAGTTTAAAAGATCTCCTGTAAGATACAGGCGGCTGGTAGAGAAAAATAAAAATGATGAGGCTTATGAAAATGACAACATCTACTACACAGCCATGACCAGGGCAAAAGACAAGCTTTCCTTTATGAGCTCGACAGGTAAGAGCGGTTACTATAAAAATATAGCTGATAGTGTAGAATCCTTAAAAAATTCAACCAGCCCCCTATCGGGAGAAAGCATATCCTACAGGATAGTTGATATGAATTATGGGGATATGCAAAGGGCATACCTTGATCAAGCTGATAGCCAAATTATCTCCTTTAAGGATGTCAACTTTGATAAGCCTAACACCTATATAAATACCAGCATCACTGAAATTTTAGACCAAGGAAATGAAGATGTTGAAAAAGTTGAAAAGCAAGCTTACAGAAAGTCTGATGTGAACAGCCTCTTTGTCGGAAACCTCATTCACAATTACGCCTACCTCTATGATGGGGAAAATGAGGTTGTTATAAATGAACTTAACAGCCTTAATGAAAAGGAAAGAGAGCTTTGCCAAAGGTCTATAAAAAATCTCAAGTCCCTTATAAACTTTGACTGCGACTACAGGGCTGAAATGGGCTTTACCTATATCTATGATAAGTTGAAGTTTACAGGAGCTATAGATAGAATAGAGATATATGATGATCATATAAAACTCTATGATTATAAAATTTCCTCTCGAAGTAAGGAGTCTTTAAAGAGAAAATATAAGAGACAGGTTGATTTTTATGCTTACATAATAAGCAAGAGTACTGACAAGCCTATAGAGGTCAATCTGGCTAATCTAAACAAAAATTATGTAGTAAAATATATTTATAGTGATGATGACAAAAGAGAAGTCATCAAGATGCTGGATGATTATTTAAAAGAAAAAACAGATAAGGAGATTTAAATGTCAGTTAAGGTCTTACTTGTAGAAGACGAAGCGAATATACGCCAATTTACAAAGATAAACCTTGAAAGAGAAGGCTTCGAAATATTTGAAGCTGAAAGCGGAGAAGAGGGACTTAAACTTGCCAAGGAAAATAAAATCCATGTGGCAGTCCTAGATGTAATGTTGCCCGGCATAGACGGCTATGAAGTCTGCAGGCAGTTAAGGCAGGACTATCCGACTATAGCGATTATAATGCTCACAGCAAAGACTCAGGATACAGACAAGATAAACGGCCTGGAAAAGGGAGCGGACGATTATATGTCAAAACCCTTTAATCCCAGAGAGCTGGTTTTAAGAATAAAGGCGGTTTTAAGGAGAACTGATGTAGAAGAAGATTCACAAACTATAGATGACGAAACATTTAAGTTGGATCTCTACTCCAGAAGTTTTTCAAAAAACGGCAAGGAGATAACTCTGACTCCTACAGAGTACAATATAGTTAAGTTACTGATGGAAAATCCCGGCAAGGCAATATCTAGAAATGAACTTATGGACAAGGCCTGGGGAGAAAATTTTGTCGGAGACGCAAAGATAGTTGATGTAAATATCAGAAGGTTGAGGTCAAAAATTGAAGATGACTCAAATAATCCGAAATATATTTTAACAGTTTGGGGTGTTGGTTATAAGTGGCATAAAGAATAAATTTAAACTTTCAATAAAAAATAGGATGATGTGGTCCTTTTTGATCCTTACAGTCCTGACCTCCGTGGTCTTAGTTGTAGTTTCAATCCTAGTTACCAGGTACTACTACTATTCGACATTAAAGGAACTTTTGGGTAATGAAATATCATATTCAACAAACCTTTATTCATCTTACTTGTCCGATTACAGCTTAGAAGAAGTTATAGGCCAAGATAAAAATCAATTTTATAGGCAGACAGATTGCCAGGTTCAAATCTTGACTAATGACGGGACAGTCGTCTTTGATTCCCTTGCCAGCCCCGATCTTGGAAAGAGAATAACAAGTGCTGATGTAACAAAGGCACAGAACGGACAAAAGGGAACCTATATGGGCGATTTGACTTACTCAACTGACAAGGTGATGGCTGTTTCCGTTCCCCTTAACTCAACTGAAAATCAAGTTGGAATCTTAAGGTATATAGCGAGCATGGAGCAGGCGAACCTTGCAGTCCTAAGGAAGTCGGTCTTTTACATCTTATTTGGAATTCTCGTAGTCTTAATAAGTATGCTAATAGCTTTAAGACTTACAAACGGGGTCTTAAAACCCCTGGAAGATTTAATAGCAGTTTCAAATAAAATGGCTGAAGGTGACTTTAAGATAAGGGCTCCTGAAAATAACAAGGATGAGATAGGAAAGCTTGGCACCATTCTTAACCTCATGACAGATAACATAGTAAAAAAAGAAAAGCTCAAAGATGAATTTATATCCTCCATCTCTCACGAATTAAGGACTCCACTTACATCCATAAAAGGCTGGGCTCAGACTATAAAGTATGATCCATCTGAGATAGAAACTGTAGAGATGGGGATAGACATCATCGACAAGGAGAGCGACAGACTTTCAGAAATGCTTGAAGAGCTCCTTGACTTTTCAAGGTATGCAGCAGGCAAGATATCCATAAACAAGGCAGATCATAATATAATACATCTTGTTCAGCAGATAGCAGACCAGATGATACCTAGAGTTAAGTCCAAGGGGATAAGTTTTGTAGTTAATTACAGCCAGGACGAACTCATTTTAGCCTACGACCAAGATAGGATAAAGCAGGTCTTGATAAATATCTTAGATAACGCCATAAAATTTACTCCGGAAGACGGGACTATAATTTTAAACGTAGAAAAGATAGACAATTATGCGGTAATATCTGTAATAGATACAGGTATAGGCATATCAACTGAAGAAATATCCCTGATAACTACTAAATTCTACAAGGGTTCCGACTCCAACTCTCACGTAGGGCTTGGCTTATCTATAAGTGAAGAGATAGTTAAGCTTCATGGGGGAGATCTTAAGATAAAAAGTAAACTTCATGAAGGGACTAATGTTTCATTTAGACTTCCGATAGGAGGAAATAATGAAGAAATCAACTAGTATATTAGTTTTTTTAGTAATCTCCATAATCTCCTTAGCCTTTCTCCTGTCAAGAGATAAGACAAATATTGAAGTGGAAAGTCTAAAGCATCCCGCCTACGACTTTTACCTCTTAGAAGGGGTATGGGAGATAGAAGATGTAAAAGATCTTTCAGATTTGAATAAGGATAAAAAAGATTTAGATAAAAAGTTTTATATAGACAAAAAATTGGTTGCCTTTGGAGATGTTTTTACAGCAAAACCTAATTTTTCAGCCAAATATGTAGATGTTGACAAGTACCTAAAGTCAAACTACAAGACTGAGGCTGAAAATAGCTATGGAAGTAAGCCGATAATAAGTATTTATGACGGCAGCAAATTTTATCAGGAAATAATAAAAATTGATGATAATAATATAATCCTTCCCTATAATGAAAGCTTATATAAGCTTAAAAAGACAGCTAAAAAGGTAGACCAGGCAACTATTAAAGAGTACGAAGACCTTTATAACAGTAAGTACTACGCCAACAAGGCAGGAGATCACGAAGACATCCTTAAGGAAGCAGTCCTTCTAGGTATAAAAAGGTCCAGCGAGAACAAAGATGACGACAGGTATGACTATAGGACAGTTCTCTTAGCCCTTAATGAACATGACGAAGTAAGTCTGTACGAGTCAAACACCTTCCTATTTCCTAGAAAAGACGGCTTTTGGCAAGTGAGCAACATATATCCTGAAGTGGATAAAAAAGACAATACTATTGAGATAAAGACCTTAAAGGAAGATTCATCAAGCGATAACTTGCAGGTGATGAGCAAAGAATTTCCTATGGAAATTCTCCACCTCGACCCCTCATATATATCTATAAGAACCTACCTTGATAATGGGGTCGAAGAATTTGGAACCTATTCAATAGACGGCTTTTCTAAAAATCAAAAGCTAAACATAGAGCAACTGGGTGGGGAAAATGCAATCAAGTCTTTAGAAAGCATAGTTGCCAAGGAAAAGACCAAGGATGAGAGTTTGCTCAGTGTACAAAATATTGCCAAGTACTCCAACCTTGGAGTGGAAAAAGATTTGGGCAGACCGTCCTTTCAAACTCAATTCCAATACTCCGACAAAGAATCCGTTAAATTAAAAAACATAAAGATAGACTTTGTTCCGCAAATTGACATAATGAAAGACGAGCTGGTCATAAATTGGCAATCTATAAAAAATCTGGAAAAAGATGCCATAGATGCCTTTTCATCACCTGATAAGAGGATCTTGCTGATAGAAAAGCAGGATGAAATCCTTGTCTACCTTTTAAATCCTGACGCTAAGCTTTTAGGAAGTATCAGAAAGGGAATAAACGACAATATAATAATGGCGGAATGGGCTGAGGGGGATTATGTAGACAGGTGGACAGATACGATAAAAAATACAGACGTAATTCCATCAACTTTCTTGCCAAACTAAAAATATAGGGGATAGATTTTTTCTATTCCCTTATATTTTTTCTAGCCTGAGTGAGAAAATAGACGAAATAAGAAAAATAAGAAAAAATTCTTTTCACAAATTTGATAAAATGGGGATTTGTTAGAACTATAAAAATTTTTTGTAAAAAAAGTTAAAAAAAGTATTGATAAAAGTAAAAAAACGTGGTATTATATAAAAGTCGTTAAGAGATATACACCATTAGCTCAGTTGGTAGAGCAACTGACTCTTAATCAGTGGGTCCGGGGTTCGAGTCCCCGATGGTGTACCAGAATCTGGCGTGCTGAGAGGCACGCTTTTTTATTTGTCCAAAATTATTTTATATCTTAAAGGATGATATCATAAGTTTAAAATATTCAAATGATCTTAAGGTTCTAATATATCCACTTAAATTAAATAAGTCTATAAATATACCTTCCTACCTATAAAGTGATATGTAGTTGTTTTTAAAGCTAAGAATAGTTATAAATTGTCTAGGGCTTTAGTGTGAAGTTATCATAGGTGAAAAATTACTTTCTAATAAGTGAGTAAAGTCTTATAGGAAAAATTTTTAGTTATATCAACAAAAAGTCATTAAGGTATTTTAAAATATCTAGGCAGTATTAAATAGTGGCTTATAGCTTAATCTTTTTGAATTTAAGCTAGCGAGATAAGTAATAAGAAAACATAGCTTTATGAAAAAATATCTTAACAAAAATGATTATCTTATAAGTAAGCAAGGGATAGGTAATAATTTCTTCTTTATAACATAAAAATAGGAGATTAAAGATATTTAAAACATTTAAGAAATATTTAGACAAAAGTAATTTAGCAGTCAACCTACGAGCAGGTGAGGGTAGTGAATATTTTAAAAGGATAAAAACTGATAAAAAAAATATAAAACTTTAAAGTAAAAAGGCAAAATAAAAAAGCAAGAGTTAAACTCTTGCTTAAATTTGGTGCAGGAAAGAGGACTTGAACCCCCACGTCAAAGACACTAGATCCTAAGTCTAGCGCGTCTGCCAATTCCGCCATTCCTGCATATGGGGTGGATGAAGAGATTCGAACTCTCGATCTTCAGTGCCACAAACTGACGCCCTAACCAACTAGGCTACATCCACCATAGCCTCAATTGACTACCTTATCAGTATAGCATCATAATTTTTATTTGTCAAGCCTTTGCAAAGAAAATTTATAAAATTTCTTACAATGCTTTGAGCTTGAGAAATCATCGAAAAGAATCTCGATATTTCACCTATCAAACGATAGATAAAAAATGGTGTCGAAGGCGGGACTTGAACCCGCACGGTGTTGCCACCGCTGGATTTTGAATCCAGTACGTCTGCCAATTCCATCACTTCGACTGATTTTTAGATTATATCATAGTGATAAATTTTTGTAAAGAATTTTATTAAAATAATAAATCACTAAGTAGAAAAAGGGAAAAACCGTGCTTATCGGTCGGACTTTACTAAAAAACAGTTTAGTATAAAGTAAGAAATATTTGAACGGAGAAATAGATTAAGAAGTTTTTATTTTGAGTACACTTAATTTCAGGACTCTTTGTATTTGTATATTCATTTTTCAGGCTTTATAGGTAAAAAGTAAGCATGGCTTTTTAAGGTATCTTATATTCAAATGATATATAAGCTCTAACTTATTCTGATATTAAATAAATCCCTATAAATGGCTATTTTCGACTCCTTATCTTTTGACGAAGAAGGAATAAAGTGATAGTATTTTAAATGTTAAAAAAGGATAATAAAAGCATTTACATATAAAGGAGTTAAGATGACATTAGATATTAAAAAGGATTTGCCGGAAGTATTTGAAGAATTTGGAGAAGCTAGACAAAAGGCCTTTTTAAAGGTTAAGGAATTTAAGGACCAAGACATTAGACTTATAGGAATATACTGCACATTTTTCCCACAAGAAATCGCCTTGGCAGCAGGGGCTTCAGTAGTAGGTTTGTGTTCTACCGGCGAAGAAGGAATTGCAGATGCCGAAGTTGATCTTCCTAAAAATCTTTGCCCTCTAATCAAATCATCATACGGTTTGGCAAAGACAGACAAGTGTCCTTTCTTTCACTTCTCAGACCTTGTAATCGGTGAAACTACTTGTGACGGCAAGAAAAAAATGTATGAATTGATGGAAGAATTCAAACCTGTTCACATCATGCAATTACCTAACAGAAATGATGACCTGGGTCTTGCTATGTGGGAAGAAGAAATAAGAAGATGCATAGCCAAGGTTGAAGAAGTTTTCGGAGTAGAAATCACAGAAGAAAAACTTAGAGAGGCTATAAAACTCCAAAATGAAATCAGATCAGCAAACAAGGAATTGTTTGAAGTAATGAAGGCTGACGAACTTCCAATGACAGGAATGGAATTGTGGAAGGTTCTTGAAGGGGAACAATTTACTTTCGACAGAACCCAAATCCCACAAATGTTTAGAGATTTAAAGGGAAGGGTTGGAGCTGAAAGTCAACATATAACAGGTAGACCCAGAATCCTTGTTACAGGTTGTCCTATAGGAGCATCAACTCACAAGGTTATAGAAGCTATTGAAAACAACGGAGGAATAGTTGTTGCCTTTGAAAACTGCGGAGGAGCTAAGGCGAAGTACACTAATGTAGATGAATCTGATCCTGATCCGATCCATGCTATAGCTAAAAAGTATTTGTCAATAGGCTGTGCCTGCATCAACCACAACCAAAGCAGGTTTGACCTTTTAGATGTCATGATTGATGACTACAAGGTTGATGGGGTTGTAGATATGCACTTGCAAACTTGTACTCCTTACCAAGTTGAAGGAACTGCTATTAAGAGATTCTGTAACGAAGAAAAACACGTCCCTTATATAGCTATAGATACAGATTATTCACAATCAGACCTGGGACAATTAAATACCAGATTGGGTGCATTTTTGGAAATGCTTTAAAATTTTATCATAATCAGAGGCTATGAGCGACTTGCTTGTAGCCTTTTTTTATGGATCTATAAATAAAAGAAAAGAGAGCCTAAGCTCTCTTTGAGAAATTATTATCTTTGGTTTACAAAGTAATTTAAGTCATCAAATTTTCCACTTTCGATTATTTTTCCTTCCCTAAGTACATAAATCATATCATATTGTCTAAGGATTTCAGGATCTATCCTGTGCGTGATTACGAGAACTGTTTGAGAAAGACTCAGCAGTAGATTTTCAATGTTTCTTGCATTAACAATATCTAAAGATGAAGTTGCCTCGTCCATTATAATAAGCTGAGAGTCCTTTATTAAACATCTGGCTATAGATATCCTTTGCTTTTCTCCACCTGAAAGGCCCACGCCATATTCTCCCAGTAAGGTGTCAACTCCGTCTTTTAAATTTCTAACAACAGGAACAAGCCCTGCATCTTTAATAGCCCGGTTAAGTTTGTCATCATCAACTGTAGAATATAAAGCTATGTTATTCTTTAAAGTGTCATTAAATAGAAATACATCTTGGGAGACAGGAGAGACCTTTTTATAAAAGTCCTCTATAGAGATGTCCTTGTAATTATTATTATCTACGAAAATTTTACCGGAATAATTTCTCAGTCTCTTCAGGAGAATTTTTGCCAAGGTTGACTTTCCTGATCCGGATTCTCCTACGACTGCAATTTTTGGCCTTTTTTGATATCAATATTTATATCGGATAATACTTTTTTATCTTCGTAACTATAAGACAAACCATTAATTTCTATATTATTATGTAAGTTAAAATCTTCACTTCCCTTATCTTCCCATTTAATTTTTAAGAATTCATCATTTTCTACAATCTTATCTTTAATTCCTCTCATCTGTCCATAAAATTGGGGAATTGCTTGAATTGGTATAACTATATAATTAAAGATTTGAGTTATAGCCATCATAACCCCGATTGTCATATAATCATTGATTACCAAATAAGCATTTATCAGTTGCAAGCCTACAAAAACCGCCATACTGACTGCTCCTGAGACATTGTTTACTAAAATCTGATAGGTATTTGCCTCATATCTTTGATTTTCATTGATTTCATTTTCCTTGCAGGCAAGTCTTTTAACCTTGGACTCTATATGAAAAGCCTTTACTATATCAAATCCCTCAGTAAATTATTTTATTTTAGATATGTAATACTCATTTTGCTTAATGGATTTTGACCTCTTCTCCCTGTTTTTCTTTTCTAAAAGTTTAGGAAATACTAAAGGAATCCAAGAAATGAGGAGTACTATTAATACAATAATTTTTTTAGGTAAAAGATGGCACATAGGGAACCGACAAAAAATATTATGTTTTTAATAATATTAAGGAAGGGCCTTATGTAAAGTTGCTCAACTTCTGCAGTGGTATGAGTTAAAAGATTCATCATTTCTGAAGAATTTTTATTGCTATCTGTATCCAGATAATTATTCATCAATTTGTTTTTATATTCTTTTACCAAATTTATTGTTGTTTTTTCTCTAGCATTCTCACTTAGAAAAGTCATAATACTTCTAAAAGTAGTTATAAAGATAGCGATAAAGACTACATTTTTAAACGAAAAGGGGCTTTTTCCATCCATCAGATCAAAAATAATCTTAAATAAGAAAGCCCATGAAATTTCTCCGATAATTTCACCGGTAAATGCTAAGGTACAGATAAAAAGACTTCCCTTTTTCGATTCAATTATTTCTTTCATATAATAAATCTCCTTTAGAATGTAATAATAAAGTAACAATATTCTTTGTTTATAGATTTACCATATCATATAATAATTTTTTTTCATTAAAATAGCAATTTTTATATACATTTGAAAAAAATTCGATTTCTAAAATGTAGCTTAATATAAGATATACTTATTGAATAAAGGAATGATTTATTATATAATGCTCTTAAAGGTGGGTGAGTTTAATGGCTGATAAAAAAAGTAATCAAACTTACCTGGTTGATCTTATAGAACTTATGGGAAGCTCGCTATCTTCGATTCCGAGATTCTTTTATAATATGAAGAGGGGAGCTTTTGTTTACACAATCCCGGCCTTTCTTTTAAGCGTTGCTTTTGGAGTTGTGTCGGATTTTCCTATAGAAAGTAAACTGGGACCGGGAAGAGCAAATGAATATCTTTATTTTATTTTGCTTAATGTGATAGGATTTTTTTACATAAACTTGGCTTTTTTCTTACTTTTTAGGGGCATTAACAATATCTTTAAACTGAGTTTAAATACGGGATATATTTACATAATGGCCACTACCATGACTACATTTCATGTTATATTTTCTCTGGCCTTTATGAATGTAGGGATTTTTTCCTTGGTATTTTCCACTGCCCTTATGACGGCGGTGTTTTTGGCTTTAAATTTCAGGTGGATAGGAAGGTCATCCTACTCGTCTGTGGCGGGAGTTTTTATCTCGGCTTATCTTTTTATAGAAGCTTTTGCAGTTTTGATATTTTTTGCCCTTGCTTAGGTGGTATAATGAGTTTAACCGGGTGGGTTATTAATAACAGATAAAAACAGTATGGTATATTATATTTTATGATTTTGGAGGTGTCTATGAGCAAATATTTAAAAAGATTTTTAGCTATAAGTTTTGCCTTTATCTTGTCTTTTTCCGGGGTGAAAAGTTACGCTGAAAGTTCAAATGCAGGAGAACTTGATGTTTTAATTTCAAGTGAATATTTAGAAAAAAATGATGACTTTACTTTGGACTTATGGGATATAAGCGGGGCGGATACAAGTGATAGGCAAAAACTTGTAAAAGAATTGGAGGGCCTTTCTAAGGAAGACTTAGAAAAGAATGGCTACTCTTTACAAAAGTCATACAGTAAGAAAGACTTATCTGATGCGGACAGGAGTAAGTATGATCCTTCTAAGATTAATAAGGTCTTAAAGCTTGATTCACTTAAAGACAAGCACACTTACTATCTTACAGACAGGTCTGACAATAAGGTTAAACTTTCTTCATCTATCTTTACTTATCCTGCAGACACAGCTGAAGGCTACATAGCCATGAAGAACTATACAACTGGTGACAGGCCTGTATCCAAACAAAGAGTTAAGCTTATAAAGGTAAATGACAAGGAAGAAAGACTTGCCGGAGCTAAGTTTACCCTTTACAAGTTAGATAAAAAGGACGGTAGCCAAGTAAAGGTTGCAGACTATGAAACTGACCAAAATGGGGAGATCATAGTAGAAAATTTAGATCAAGGATCTTATGTCTTTAGAGAAACTCAAGCACCTCAAGGCTACAAGATAGTCCAAGACGGAGTCGAATTTGTTTATAATAAGAAAGAGCTTAACCTTACTGTAGTTAACCTTCCTCAAGATAAGGAAGTTACAAGTAACAAGCTAAGACTTGTAAAGGTCGATGATGAAGACAAGAGGCTTGCCGGAGCAAAGTTCAAGCTATATAGGCTTGAGGGAGAAGAGGAAGTTGAAGTTGAAGAAGGCAAGCTTTATACTACAGATTCAAACGGCGAAATAGTAGTTGAAAATCTTCCTAAAGGTAAGTATAACTTTAAGGAAGTAGAGGCTCCTAGCGGATATGAAATTGTTCAGGAAAATGTAAAGTTTGATTACGATAAGGGAGACCTGGACTTAAAGGTTGTAAATAAAAAGAAAGCTAAGGGAAGAAAAGAGTTCAGAAAGACTGACGAAAGTGGATCAAACTTCCTTGAAGGGGCAACTTTTAAGGTTACAGAGTTAAATGATGATGGAGTTTACTCTATAGTAAAGAAGGATGAAAAAGAGTACCTGGTAAGTTCAGATAAGGAAGGTAAGTTTGTAGTGGACGGACTTGACTACGGAACTTATTACTTGTTCGAAGTGAAGGCACCACAAGGTTATAAACTTTTATCAGATCCTGTGGAATTTAAGATAGAGGAAAATAATGGAGATACTCAGGAAGTTATGATGATCAAGAACAAAAAGGACACAACTGTTCCTCCAACTCCTACAAATTCTACATCTACATCTACAGGCACAACGCCATCAAATCCTATAAAAATTCCTAAGACAGGGGATATAGTATTACCGATATTGACCTTGGCGGGAGCCATTATATTTGTGACAGGCTTTAAACTCTCAAGGGAAAAATAATATAGCCGGCTTATAGGCCGGTTTTTTAATGGAAGGCATTTTATGGAAAAAACTAAGAAGAAAAAGAAAAAAGGCAATTTTGTCTTTATAATGATATTTGTTCTGGGGGCTCTTGTTTTTTTGTATCCACTTATCTCTAGACTTTATTATAGGGTGGAATCAAATGAACAGGTGGCAAGTTATGAAAAGGCAAAAGCAGAACTTTCCGAAGAAGAAATACAGAAGAGGATGGACTTAGCTCAGGCCTTTAACGATTCTCTGTCCAATACAGGGCTGGAAGATCCTTATTCAAAGGAAAGGTATGACAAGGGAAGGGCTGAGTATGCCAGAATGTTGGAGGTCGAAGAAAAGATAGGTCACGTGGAAATTCCAAAGGTCGGTCAGGACCTTCCTATCTATGCAGGAACCGGCCCGAACATCTTAGAAAAGGGAGTAGGTCACTTGGAAGGAACCAGTCTTCCTATCGGGGGAAACAGCTCTCACACTGTCCTTACAGCCCACTCAGGTCTGCCGACAGCCAAGCTCTTTACGGATTTAAAGGACTTGAAGGTCGGAGACAAGTTTTACATTCATAATATCAAAGAAACTCTTGCCTACCAGGTAGACCAGATAAAGGTTGTGGAACCGGATAATTTTAATGACCTTTTAATAGTTCCGGGTCATGACTATGCTACCCTTTTAACCTGCACTCCAATAATGATAAACACCCATAGACTTTTGGTAAGGGGACACAGGGTAGAGTATGTTAAGGAAGCTGAAGAAAAATTAATAGCGGAAAACAAGGCGGCTTATATGTACAAATATTTATTCTACTTAGCTCTGCTTATTATAGTAGTCCTACTTATTATGATTCGCAGACAGGCTAAAAGATCCAAGCTTAATGAAAAGAAGATAAAAGAATTATCTCAAAGCGTTTTGGAGATTAAAGATAAAGAAAATGAAGAAGACAAACAAATTTAATAGCAGAAATAAGGTCGGTTATATAATGATGCTTTTGGGGATTTTAATCCCCCTTATCCTCTTTACCAGGATAAGTTACTCCTACTTAAGTCAGGAGAAAAAGTATCGGGCCTACCTGGAAAATCAAGACGAGATGGGAAAGGAAGACCTGGCAAAAATTGAAAAATATAACGAGAGGGTAAGTCAAGGGGAACCTGCCATAGTCGACCCCTTTGATGTGGAAGGTTTTAACGTAAAAAATGAAGCCTACCCTCAAGATGAAATTTTCGGCTACCTTTCCATCCCTTCCATTGATTTTAAAAAGCCTATCTATTTGGGAGCGACCTATGACCACATGGAAAAGGGGGTCGGTCAGATAGACGGGACAGCAATTCCTGTGGGAGGAGTTGGCAAGAGATCGGTTCTTGCCGGCCACAGGGGCTGGTATGGAGATGCCCTCCTTTATAATATAGGAGACGTAGAAGTCGGAGATAAGATTACAATCGATGAGCATGGCAACAAGCTGACCTATAAGGTTGATAATATAGAAATTATAAGACCCTCAGAGTGGGAAAAACTAAAGCCGATAGATGGAGTTGATATGCTTACCATCCTTTCATGTGAACCTAAGTACCCTCCCTTTACTCACAGAATTCTTGTAAACTGTATAAGGGAAGATGAGCAGGTTACAAAGGTCTCAAGCGAAAATTTTTCAGGGAAAGAGAGCGAAGAAAAGGTAACGGAGACTGATGGGAAAGTTAACAAGGCTGCAGCAAGGACTAACAGGTTAGAAATTTTTATAACTCTATTTTTGTGGGCCATCTTCATATGGGTTTTAGTATCCTTTATAAAAAAATTGAAAAACGAAAGGCAATCAGGAGATTAAATTTAATTTCCTGATTTTTTAGTGGAAAATTATTTATCAAATCACTTCTTTAACTTATTAAATCTATTGTGCAAGTTTATTCGTCTTTAATGATGGGTAGTAAAAAGGTGTGATTACATATTAAGTTTATAAGGAGGAAAAGACATGGTGAAAGAATATGAAACAGATGACCTTATAATTTACTGGAAGCCTGATATCTGTCAACATTCAGGTGAATGTACAAAGGGGAATCTGGAAGTTTTTGATGCTGGCAGGAGACCTTGGGTAATGCCTGAAAAGGGAGAAACAAAGGAAATTATGGAAGTAATTGACAGGTGCCCTTCAGGAGCCTTGTCCTATAAATTAAAAAAGGAGATTTAAGATGATAAAGGTAGTTTACGAAGGAGAAAAGTTTAGAGCAGCTGCTTATGATGATGAAAAGATAGTAGGAGAATGTACATATATAGAAGATCAAGGTCTATGGACAATTGACCATACACAAGTTATGGATGATTATAAGGACCAAGGAATAGAAGAAAGACTTGTTGAAGAGCTTGTAAAGCAAGCCAGAGAAAAAGGCGTAAAAATAACTCCAATGTGTTCCATTGCCAAGGGAGAATTCGATAAGCACGAAGAATACCGAGACGTTCTTAAAAAGTAAACAGGGGGATTGTAAATGGTAGATGTAGTTTACGAAGGAGAAAAATCCAGGGCAGCAGCCTATGACGGTGAAAAGATAGTAGGGGAATCCACATATTCAGATTCCGGAAAGATTTGGATAATTGACCACACTCAAGTTTCAGACGGTTATCAAGGCCGAGGAATAGCAGGAAGGTTGGTAGAAGAACTTGTAAACAAGGCAAGAGAAGCCGGAGTAAAGATAATTCCCCTGTGTCCATTCGCAAAGAAGGAGTTTGAAAAACACAAAGAATATGAAGATGTATGGGAAAAATAAAACTTTAATAAAGTTAGCTCTTTTTTTATTAGGAACATTTGTAAACTCTCTGGGAATAGCTCTTATAACAAAGGCAAACCTCGGGACTTCACAAATCTCAGGAATTTCCTATGTGCTTAGTCTAAAATTTGAAAATTTGAGCTTTGGACTTATTACATTTTTATTAAATGTAGTTTTTTTGATTATGCAAATCATGATATTGAAATCAAGGACAGACTTAAAGATAATCGCTCAGTTGCCGGTAAGCTTTCTCTTGGGATTTTTTGTAAATATAAGCATGGGAATTTTTTCATTTGTAGATCCGAATAACTTTTTAGCAAAAGTTTTATTTTTGCTTTTAGGGTGTACGATCTTGGGACTTGGGATCAGCATAGAAGTTGCTCCCGATATAGTAAAAATTCCCGGTGAAGCAATCGTCTTTACCATAGCCAGAGAATACAAGCTTGATTTCGGTAAGGTAAAGGTAATTTTCGACATTATTTTGGTTGCAATAGCTTTAGTCATTTCCCTTATAGCCTTCGGATCTGTTAAGGGAATAGGAGTCGGTACCTTGGTATCAGCTCTTCTGGTCGGAAGAATAGTAAACTTTTTTAATGGAAAATTAGGAAACTTTTATAATAAAATATTATCTTAGTGTGGTGAAAAATGAAGGTAACAAATTATATTGAATTGGAAAAGGCACTTCAAAGTGACGAAAGCCTGATAGAACTTGAAAACTCTATCAACGCGGTTAACACAATTAAATTAAAGGAAGGTCAAAAACTTGTTACAGATAAAGAAAATATCCTTTTAAGCTTTATAAACGGAGATGGGGTTGAACTTACAGGGGGCAATGAGATCTCAAACATCTCCATCCAAACAAGTCCTAATAAGAGAGCGATCTATATTGATTCTGACCTTGAGGACCTAAATGAAATTAAACTTACAAACCTTACGGTGACAGGAATGGTTCAGTTGCTTACAAGGGGAAACAATAAGAAACTTACAGTTAAGATCGACGGGCTAGATATAGTTGCAGCCGATGCCAGAGCTTACTGCGAAAGACCTATGAAGTATGGGGTAAATGTCTACCAAGGGGCCTTGACTATCTATAACTTCAATCCTAAGGAAGGCAGCGAAATATCAGTTTATGCTGAAAATATTTCCCTTGGAAGGAAGAATGCTCCTGTAATAGGAAGTGGGGTCTTCATCTCAGGCTTTAACGATGAATCGGGTAAAGTTGTAGTAGAAAAGTTAACTACAAATGATATCTACTCAAACGGCATGATTCCTACCGGTCAACCTAACCTTATCACAGGAGCTATCTTTATAGTATACGGAGTTAAGGCCAAGGAAATTATTTCAAACGGTTCAGTTACCACTTACGGAACAAATGATATGGTTCTTGACGTTTGGGGAGAAGTTGATGACTGGACAGCTAAAAAAGAAGTGACAAGTTTCGGCTCAAGCGGAATAGGCTTTGTAAACTTCGGCTATGTTAAAAACTTTAAGGCAGAAGCTGATGTTAAGACTTTCGGACTTGGAGCAAGGGGCTTTAACCAATACGACGGAACAATAGATAAGGCTGAATTTAAGTCCATAAAGACAGTCGGAGACGGCTCTATCGGTATGCAATTTTCAAAGCCTGTAGGTACAATAACTATCAACGAAGACGTAAGTACTCAAGGCTCAACAGGTGAAACTCTTGTAAAGGGAGAAATAAAAGAATTGCAAGCAGACGTCATAAGCATACTTGAAGAAGGAAGCATCAAGGAACTTAATGTCTTGGGAAATCTTGAAACTAAGGGAGACGAAGTAGTAGCTTACCACATAGACGGTGGAGAAGTTGAAAACTTTAACCTAAAGGGCAAGCTCTCAGTTGAAGGTGAAAATTCAAAGGAAGTTTTAGTAGAAAACGGCGGAAAGACAGATACCAAAGATATAGAAGAATACCTGTAAATTTTAATTAAATAAAAGATAAAGATCGGATTGGACTTGAAAACCTATCCGATATTTTTTTTGCCCGAAATAAGTCTATCAAGTTTATCTCGCTTGTTACTTTAATGTGGTAATTTAGGATTTTTATTATGGTATAATTTTACTAGGTGATTGATGTGATTAGAAATATAATATTTGACCTCGACGGGACTATAACCGATTCGCAAAAAGGAATAGTCAACGGAGTTAAACATACAGTAAGTGAAATGAATTTAGAACTTGACCCTAAGCTTTATACGGAGTTTATCGGGCCGCCACTTGAAGAAAGTTTTTCCAAGTTTACAAATTTGGAGGGAGATGCCGTTACCGATGCCGTAGCAACCTTCAGGTCCTATTATCTTGAAAAAGGTTGGCTTGAGATGAATCTTTATGATGGAATAGAAGATACTCTAAGAAACTTAAAGCAAGAAGGCTATGACCTTTATATAGCTACAAGTAAACTCTACTCATCTGCTAAAAGAATTTTAGGAAGGTATGAGCTTTTAGATTACTTTACCTACATTGCAGGAGCTACCTATGATTCTTCCAGAGTAATAAAGGCCGATGTAATTGCCTACCTCCTTGAAAGGGAGGGACTTGACACCGAAGAGTCCATCATGGTCGGAGACAGGGCAAATGATATAGAAGGAGCTTTGGAAAATTCGCTTAAGGCTGTAGGTGTAAGCTACGGTTACGGTCATGATGAGGAATTTAAAAATGCCATAGCTGTAGTTGATAGTCCGGCTGAACTTTATAGCTTTTTTAAAAATTTATCAGATAAAAGGGTTAATAAATATGACTAAAATAAATGATAGAATAAAAAAATTTGCAAAAGAAGATGACAAGATAAGATCTTTGATAGAAACAGGTAGGAGGGTCAATCCACTTATAAATTCACAAGACGAAATAGACTACCACTATGTTTTCGGAGTTCACGACCTGGTAGACTTTAAGGATCCCAGATATATTGAAGAAGTCTTTAATGACCTCCTTTTGATAAGAAAGTCGGACAAAGTTTCCTACAGCAACAAAATAAATCCTAACAATGTAAACTACAACATAGTTCTTGACGATATATCCAAGGTTACTCTCTTCTTTATAGAAGAAAATACCATGCAGGAATACATCAACCAGGATACTCAATCAAAGATTATCATGGACAAGGATGACCTCTTAGTAGGAAATCCTACAAGGTCAGATGTTTATTTCAGACAGGCAAAGCCGAGCAGGACAGACTTTGAAACAGCCTGCAGCGATATCTTCATGTACTCCCTGGTAGTTGCCAAGGCTCTTTACAGAAATGAGGAACTCTACGCCATGAAGATGTTTCTTAATGTAATCTATGCCTTAGACAGGATGACAAGCTACTATATAGGCTGCAACTACAACTTCTCCGTAAACGTGGGCTATAACTTCGAGTACATCAAGACCTACCTTTCAGAAGACCACTACAAGAGATATCTACAAGCTTATCCGACTCCATATATAGATGACCTCTGGAAAAAACTCTTTAATGCCTGCGAACTTTTTAGAAAAGAGGGTCTGTATGTAGCAGAAAGTCTCGGCTATGAATATCCTAAGAAGGCAGACCGGGATATTTTAAAAAAAATACGAGATATAAAAAGTCGCTCTTTTAATTAAAAACTATGGGATCTAAACGGTTCCATAGCTTTTTTATTGTAAGAAGATATATACAATCATCGATATTAGAAAAAATTACAAAAATAGTATTAAATACTTTATTCTGATATATTTATGGTATAATATACTTGATTATGATTATCAAGGAGGATTTATGAAGAAAAAATTAATCGGTCTATTGTTATTTTCAACTTTGATCTTCGCATCCTGCAGCAATCAAAGTAGTCAAGAAAATTCACAAAATTCTAACATCGCTACAGAAGAAAATGTAAGTTCATCTGCAAAAAAAGATGATAAGTCTGTAGTAGATGACTCAGACTTGGAAAATATGACTTTCGACCAAATAAAAGAAAAGGCCGGTGGAACAAGTGTTAATTTTTACGGGTATGGTGGAGATTTGTTGAGAAATGACTTTATCGACAAAACTTTTATCCCATACGTAAAGGAAAAATATAATGTTACAGTCAACAGAATTCCTATGGATATTGATGCTATAAATAATCTTTTATTAAACGAAAAGCAAGCAGGTAAGCCTTCTGACGTTGACGTGGTTTGGATAAATGGAGAAAACTTTTATGCAAACAAGGAAGCTGATTTGCTTTACGGACCCTTTACAGACAAACTTGAAAATTTTAACAAGTATATAGATGCCGAATCCGATGATGTAAAATACGATTTCGCTTATCCTGTTGAAGGATATGAAGCTCCATACGGAAAGGCACAAATGGTGATGATCTATGATAGTGCAAAAGTAAAAGATCCACCTAAAAACATGGAAGAATTAAAAGAATGGGTCAAGAAAAATCCCGGTAAATTCACATATCCACAAATGCCGGACTTCACAGGCTCAGCGTTCTTTAGAAATGTTATCTCAGAGTTAGTCGGCTATGAACAGTTTATAGATTTTGAAAAAGATTACAAAAAGGAAGAAGTAGCAGAACAAATTAAACCTGCTATAGACTATTTAAATGAGATAGAACCATACTTGTGGAATGAAGGTAAGTCTTATCCGTCAGATCTTCAAACTTTGGATAATATGTTCAAAGACGGTGAAGTTTATATGTCTATGTCTTACAATCCTTCATCTGCAGATGCTGAAATAGCAAAGGGATCTTTACCTGATACTGTTAAAACATTTGTCTTCGACAAGGGAACTATAGGAAATACTCATTTCATGGCTATACCTAAGGGGTCACAAAATAAGGCGGGAGCTTTAGTGATGATAGATGCCATGTTATCTTTCCAAATGCAACTTGAAAAGTCTTTGCCTAAGGTTTTAGGTGATTTGCCTGTCTTTGATCCTGAAAAACTTTCGGACAGTGAAAAAGAGGAATTGAAAAATGCAGATACAGGTATTGCAACTCTTCCATCAGAAGAACTCTTATCTCATAGAATACCTGAAATGCCGGCAAAACTTGTACCTGTTTTTGAAGAAATTTGGAATGAAAACGTGTTAAATAGGTAAGCTTATATGAAAAAAAAACTCGAAGGATATATTTATTTGTTACCCGTTGCTATTTATGTGGGCTTGATGATATTTTTATCGGTATCTGAATCAATTAAACAGTCTTTCGGAATATTTGAAGCTATAGGCATGAATGAATTTACACTTGATTATTACAAGGAGGTCTTAAGCTCAAGCGAGTTTAAAACCTCCTTTATTTTTTGCCTTAAGTTTTCTCTTATTTCGAGCATAATTTCTATTATTATAGGGTGCTATCTTGCCTTCTTTATAAAAAAATACAACGATAAGTTTGTAATGAAACTTATGAAAACTTCAATAATATTGCCACATATGTTGGTCGGATTTCTGATTTTTCAATTGATATCGAACACAGGCTTGTTTTCAAGAATTTTCTACCTCTTGGGTTTATCTACAATGGAAACTTTCCCTACCTTAGTTTATGACAGTAACGGGATAGGACTGATCATATCATATGCCTATAAAGAAATTTGTTTTATAGCCTTTTCCTTTGTGGCTGTTTTGTACAGAATTTCCGATGAATACAAGTATCAGGCATATGTACTCGGAGCTTCAAAAGTAAAAACATTTATATATGTAACCCTACCTATGATTATGCCGAGTATAATTTATTCATTTGTTATTATATTTTCATACTCATTTTCTTCATATGAGTTACCTGTTATCATAGGTCCGTCAAGTCCGAAATCATTGGCAACCATAGCATATAACTATTACACAAGTCCCGTTTTAACCGACAGACCTTACGCTATGGTGTACAATACTATTTTAATTTTAGTTGGTTTGATCGGCTTTGTATTTTTTGCAATTTTTTATAATAATACTGTTGAAAAGGAGGCAAGCTTTGAATAAAAAGATAATAAGAATTTTGGTTTCGATTTTTATTTTTTTACCGATTTTTTATATGCTGGTATGGGCTTTTATAGAAAGATGGCCCTTTGAAAGCGTATTTCCTGAAAAAATATCTTTTAGGGCTTGGAAATCATTGCTGTCCAATCCCTTAAATATCAAGATTTTATTTTCAAGCCTCGCTATGAGTTTACTGGTAGCTTTTTTAGCTGTTTTTTTGTCATACCCTGCAAGCAAAGCCTTGGCTTTTTATGATTTGAAATTTAAAAATTTAATAAGAGTTTTATTATTTGTTCCGATTATTTTGCCTGTTACATCTCTTGCAATCGGACTACACCTTAACTTTTTAAGGCTTGGAATTGCCAACAAATTTTGGGGAGTAGTTTTAGTTCATATCTTTCCATGTATTCCATACTGCATAATGAGTTTGGAGCCGGTTTTTTCATCGGTCGGTCAGGAATATGAAAATCAGGCAACTTTGTTAGGGGCTAAGGGGATTAAGAAATTTCTCTATGTAAATTTGCCTTTAGCTTTGCCCGGGATAAAAACTGCTTTTTTTATGAGCTTTATCGTATCCTTTAGCCAGTATTTTTTGACATTTTTAATAGGGGGAGGTCTGGTAAGGACATATGCGACTATTATGTTTCCTATATTGAGCAATAAGGATAGGCATGAAGCTGCAGTTTTTTCTCTTGTTTTTTTGATAGTTTGCTTAATTGTTGAGAAGATTACATTTTCTTTCGGGAAAAAATTTGATGTTGAGGATTACGCATGAGCATTTTAAAATTAGAAAATATTACTTTTTCATATAAGGACAAGGAAGTCTTGTCCGATATAAGTTTTGAAATTTATGAAGGTGAAATTGTAAGTTTGGTAGGTAAATCCGGCATAGGAAAATCTACCTTGCTTAAAATTATTTGTGGACTTGAAAGCCCTGATGTGGGGAAAATATATTTAGATGGAAAAGATATCACAGATATAAGTCCGAATAAGAGAAATATAGTTATGACCTTGCAAGATTCTTATCTTTTTCCACATATGAGCGTAGAAGACAACATAGGATTCAGCATGAAGATGAGGGGTGAAAAGAAAGATATAATAAAGGCAAGAGTTGTTGAATTGCTGAAAATTATCAAACTTGAAGGCTATGAAAACAAAAAGCCTAAGGAATTATCGGGAGGGGAAAAGAAGAGGGTAGCTCTGGCAAGAGCTATATGTGATTTCCCGAGAATTTTACTTCTGGATGAGCCTTTTACAGGCTTGGATCCTGAAATAAAAGGTCAAATGTTAAAATTGGTTCAATATATAAATAAAAAACATAATATGACAATATTAATGGTTACTCATGATTTGGATGATGCAAAAAATATTTCTGACAGAATTTTGAGGATAGAAGATAGAAAGCTTCATGAAGTTTATAGGAGTGAGATTTGAAAAAGGTAATAGTTGATTTTGATAATACTTTTGGAGTGTACGGGAGAGATTTAGATGACGCCTTGGCCTTACTGTATCTTATTAAAGCTGAAAATATTGATCCTGTACTGGTAACTACATCCTTTGGAAATGACAAGGCAGATATAGTAAAAGAAGCAACTATAAAGCTATTTACAGATTTAAACATAGACATTCCCTTATCTTTTTACGGAGAAGGTGGAGCCGAAAGCATAGTAGCTTGTATTAATAAGTATGAAAATGACATTAATTTAATCAGCCTGGGCTCTACTAGCAATATAAGCAGAGCCTTGGAGCTTGATAAGTCAATAGCAAACAAGGTCGATGAGTATATAGCTATGGGAGGAGTTAGCGAACCTCTTAATATTAACGGGAAAATAATGGATGAGCTGAATTTATCAATCGACTATAAGTCAACTGTTAAAGTCTTATCCGCCTTTAATAAGCCTTTTATAATTACCGGTAATAATTGCCTGGACTTCGGTCTTAAACCTAAGGAAATATTTGAAATTCTTGGAGAGGATAATAAGCTTTTGAGTTATCTACAGGAAGGGGCTAAGATGTGGTTTGATTATCACCTGAATAGCTACGATATAGACTATGTAATAATTTGGGATCTGATAGCTGCGATTTTTTTGGATAAAGATGAAATATTCGATCAAAAAAAGTTTAGGGTCAATTTAAAAGAAGAAAATCTTAAACATGGATTTTTAGAAGAAGATGAAAATGGAGTAGAGATTATACTCCCTCGTTTAAAAAATATAGACTTGTACAAAAAAGTCTTTAGAGAAGTCTGGAGTAATAAGCTATAAAAAATTGGATAACTTAAGTTTGTGAGTGCATTATGTTTACTTCCCAAAAAAAGTTATAATTTCTTAACAATTTAAAAATACCAGTAAATGCCGGTTAGCTAAATAACCGGTATTTTTAGGCCTTTTTTTACAGATATTTTATTTGCTTTTTTAAAATAATAGGAGTATTATTAGTGATTGTAAAAGTAAATAAAACTTAAGGATCAAAGGCTTAAGTTTAAAGATTAAAGGGAGGTCGTATGATAGACGCTCTTGTAAAAAGCAGGGCTAAGCTGGGAAGAAGACCTAACTTAGGAGATTATCAAAGGATTCTTCGAGAAGATGACTTGGAGGGGAAGATAAACCTTTTAAAAAAGCTGGACTATAGTGATTTTATAGACCGGGACTTGCACTCTATTATAGATATAGAAATAAGTTTGCAAAACAAGTTCAGTCAGGATATAAAGTCGATAGCTCATTTCTTAAAGGGAAGATCCAAGGATTTTTATCAAAAGTATATGTCAAATTATGAAATTATGCTTATGCAAAATCTGATCCAAACCCTATTAAATGATACCCTTGCTGATAACTATCACAATTTAAAGGAAAATCCTTTTAGCGAAAATATTTACATAAAGATAGATATGAGCTTTAATGATTTTGTAGAAGAGATGAAATCGACCCGCTACTACAGGACCCTCCTTCCCTTTGCTAAGGCAGATATTAAAGACAAGTCAGAGGTATTTTTAATTTCAAATGCCCTGACTAAATTTTATTATAGGGAACTTTTAGAGGAAGCCTCCAAGCTTGGAAGGGATGACAGGGAGGCTATTAGAGATTACCTGGGTAGGGAAATAGACAGAAGAAATATATCTATGCTTTATCGGCTGATAAATTTCTTTAACTTAAAAGATACGGAAATCTTTAACTATCTTATAGAAGGGGGAAAAGATTTCAAGGCTAAAGAGTTAAAATCATTATCCACAAAAGATCCTCATGAATTTGAAGAATTTATGAAAACTACAAAGTATGCTTATGTATTTGAGACCGACAACTTCGATATAGACTTGGAGAGGGCCGCAGTTATAAGCGATAGAAAAGGGATAAGACAAGAAAAGAGCAAGCTCCTTGCCGTTATTTCAGCCACAAGACTTCTTGATGCCACTAATAGAAACTTATCAAGAACTTTGGAAATGGATAATAGATTTTCCATGGAGGAAAAAATGAATTTTATAATCAAGGAGACGATTTAATGGCTGTAGAAAAGATGCACCTTGCCAATATAATGGTTAGGCTTGAAGATCTTGACGACTTTCTCGAAAACTTAATCAAGATGGGAGATATAGAAGCTGTAGATGCCTTTACTCAAATTCAAAATCGGGAATTTGCCATAAGGGCGACAGAAGAAAATATAGATAAGACAGAGGACTTTAACTATATAGAAAGTTTCCCTAAGAGCAAAAACGAAGAAGTCAAAGAGCTTGAAGAAATCAAGGATTACTTTGACTTAGACGACAATGAGGAAGGAAAGAGACTTTCTAAAGAGCAAATAGGAGAGATTTACTATAAGTTAAACAGCCTGATTCAAAGAAAAAAGGAGCTTGAAGCAAAGAAGGCTCAGATGGAGCTACATCTAAGAAATCTTAAAATCTTAGAAGATGAAAACATAGATGTAAAGAACTTAAATAGCTTGGATCACTTTGAGTATAGGTATGGCGAAGTAAGTGCTGACGGTAGGTTTATCCTAAAGAATAACTACGAAAATATCCCTTCTGTAATAATCCACTTAAACAGTAACAGTCCTAATAAGGACCTGAATAAGGAAGCCTTAAGGGAAGTTTATGCTATAGATAAGTCTACATCAGAGCTTATCGAAGATACTCAAGATAAGATAAGGGCTGACAAGGAAGAGTTTAACAAATTATCACTGGACTTGGACAGGGAATATGAAAAGAACTTGGTAGAAAAGTCAAATGAAGTTTACGACAATACTATAAAATCAGCTGATAAGGAAGTTATAGAAATCGACCGTGACTTTAAAGAAAAGGTCGATAAGGCGGATAAGCTTTTCGAAAGCAACGAGGATAAGCTGGTAGAAGAATTTGTTAGGAAGATAATAAATGAAGAAGAATAATAACAAGGTTGTTGAAAAAACAAATGAAAATTACCTAATAGTCTACCCTAAAAAGGTAGATGAAGAAGTAGGCAGAATCATTAATTCTCTAGGCTTCATAGACAAGGAAATTCCTAAAGACAAAGACTTTTCGGATCTCGAAGAGGACTATGCTGCCTTAGTAAGAGAAATTGACGAAGTAAATGAAGAAATAGAAAAGATTAAAGAAAGTGACGAAGAAGTCTTTTCAAATGTAGCCTACAGTCTTGATTACTATGAAAAATCAAATAAGATGAAGGAATATATGTACAGGGGTAAAAATTACGCCTACCTTTCAGGTTGGGTTCCGGATTCTAAACTTGAAGAATTGGAAAATTTAAGCAAAAACTATGAGGGATCCCTTTTCTCCTCAAAGCAAGCGGACAAGGTCAGTACAAAGCCTCCCACTAAGCTTAAAAATAACTATCTCACCAAACCTTTTGAAGTTTTGGTAAATATGTATGGAACACCCGACTACAAGGAAGTAGATCCCACAGCTTTTTTTGCCATAAGTTATCTGCTTCTTTATGGGATGATGTTCGGAGATTTAGGCCAAGGATTAATTTTTATCCTGGCAGGTTTTCTTTTTTCGAAAAAGAATAAAACAGCGGGAGCTCTTTTAAAGAGGATAGGATTTAGTGCTTCCTTCTTCGGTATCCTTTATGGATCTTTCTTCGGCTTGGAAACTGTTATACCGGCTCTTTTGATAAAGCCATTTGAAAACATAATCCAAGTCCTTATAGTATCTGTAGGATTCGGGATAGGGCTCTTGTTCATATCCTACCTGATAGGAATATACAACAAGGTGGTAAAACAGGAGGATATTGAAGAAGGTATCTTCGGTAAGGAAGGTCTTGCAGGTCTTATGATGATGATTTCCTTTATCCTGATAATTTTAAACATCGTAAAGGTAAATCCTCTGCCAATGGCTTTTGGCCTAGGCTTACTTGTCATATCAATAGGAATGATGATTTTTAAACAACCTATAGCGAGGAAGATTGAAAAAAGCGACTATCTTTACGATCAACCGGTTGCCGATTACTATGTGGAAAGCTCCTTTTCTATTATAGAAGCTCTCCTTTCAGTATTCTCAAACCTCGTATCCTTTACCAGGGTAGGAGCCTTTGCGATAAACCACGTAGGTCTTTTTATGGCCTTTGAAGTTATGGCAGACCTTGTGGGCGGTGGAATTATAGGAAGTATAATTCTTGTTCTAGGAAATGTACTTATAATAGGACTTGAAGGGATGGTAGTATTCATTCAGGGTCTAAGACTTGAATTTTATGAAATGTTCAGCAAATATTACAAGGGAGACGGACACCTATATAGTCCGATAGGAAGTTATAAAGGAGAAAATTAAAATGATAATTAAAATAGCATTATTAGCATTAGCAGTAGTAGTGATCACTGTTTACTCAGGTTTATACTTGTTAAAAAATAACGATGACCCATCAAAGGAAAAGATAAGTAAAGCCTTAAAGATAAATCTTTCAGCTTTCGTTCCGATTATGGCGATGATCTTGGTTTTATTATTACCTAAAAACTCAGGAGCAGCAGCTCAAGCTGCAACAAGTGGAGCTGACGGACTTAGATATATAGGGGCTGCCCTTTCTACAGGACTTGCAACTATAGGTACAGGTTATGCGGTAGGTAATGTAGGTCAAGCTGCCCTTGGAGCTATTTCTGAAGATCAATCAATCTTAGGTAGAACTATCATATTTGTAGGTCTTGCAGAAGGGATAGCAATCTTCGGGGTAATCATATCTATCCTTATCTTATACGCTTAAAATGAGGGCAAAATTACTCAGCCATGATCCAAGCCTTGTGGAAGGATTTAGACTTGGAGGAATAGAAGGAAAAGCGGTAAGGAATAAAAAAGAAAGTCTGGACAGTTTTAATTCCCTGGTCAAGGAAGAAGGACTTGCCCTGATAATTCTTACCAGCCAATGTTATAAGACTATAGAAAGTGAAGTGGAAGAGTATAGGAAAGAATCTTCCACTCCTTTAATTGTAGTCATAAATTAGACCGGGGGATAAGATGCTTGATATAAATTCTAAGATATCAATTTTTAGAAAAATGATATGGGACAGTGAAAAAGAAAAAAGCCAATCCCAACTAGAAGAAGCCATAGAAAGAAATAAAAAAAATCTCGAAGACAAGGAAAAAAGTCTTGAAGATTCTTTTAATGACCATATAAGAAAGAGACAGGCCTTTGCCGATTACAGAAAGAACGAACTTATAGCCAAGGAAAATGAACTTGCAAAGGATAAGTATTACAAACACAAAAAAGAACTTTTAGATAGGCTTAAGGCAGACATGATAGATGAACTTAAAAGATATACAGATAGTCCTAACTATAAAGCTAAGTTAGAAGCATATGTACAAAGAGAATATGAAAAGCTTAAAGCAGAAGATCCAAATGTTGATTATTATCTTTTAGTAAGGCAAAAGGATGAGGATCTTTTTGAAGGGAAGGGCTACGAAGTAAAGAGTCTACCTGATAAGTATATAGGCGGATTTTTATTAAAGAGCCAGGATGACAGCTTCCAATACGACTTTACACTTATAAGGAAGTTATCCGACTATAATTATGAAATAGGCAAGAGGCTTTACTCTTTGCTTGAAAGTGAGGAAGATTAATGAATCCTACTATAAAAGAAATAAACGGACCGGTAATAAAGGCGAGAAATGCAGAAAATTTGCAGATAAGAGAAATGGTTATGGTAGGAGATCTTAAGCTGATAGGAGAGGTAATTTCTATAGAAAAAGATTTGGCAACCATCCAGGTATATGAAGAAACTTCAGGCCTAAAGATAGGTCAAGAGATCGAAGCCACTTCAAGAGCTCTTTCTGTAAGACTGGGTCCGGGGATGCTGGGCAATATGTTTGACGGAATCCAAAGACCACTTAACAAGATAGCAGATGAACACGGAGCTTTTATCCCTTCAGGACTTGGACTTGCAAACCTTGACTTGGATAAGAAATGGGATGTAAAGATAGATGCCAAGGTCGGAGATAAAATAAAATTCGGGGATATCTATGCCAGAGTTCAGGAAACATCAATTATCGAACACAGACTGATGTCAAATCTTGACGGCGAGGTTATAGAAGTTAAAGAAGACGGAGCCTACACTTTAGAGGATACTGTAGTAAAAGTCCAAACAGAAGACGGTATTAAAGATCTAAAGCTTTACCAATACTGGCCGGTCAGAGTCCAAAGACCTGTCGCGGAAAACATAGCTCTTGGTAAGCTGCTTGTTACAGGCCAAAGGGTCCTTGACATATTCTTTCCTATAGCCAAGGGAGGAACTGTTGCCATCCCGGGAGGGTTTGGAACAGGAAAGACCATGCTTCAACACCAACTTGCTCAGTATGCCGATGCCGACATCATAGTCTACATAGGCTGCGGGGAAAGAGGAAACGAAATGACTCAGGTACTCGAAGACTTTCCTGACCTTATAGACCCTAACACAGGCAAAAACCTTATGGAAAGAACCATCCTTTTAGCCAATACATCAAATATGCCCGTTGCAGCAAGAGAAGCTTCTATATATACAGGAATTACCATAGCCGAATACTTTAAGGATATGGGTTATGATGTAGCCCTTATGGCAGACTCAACATCAAGGTGGGCGGAAGCTCTAAGAGAAATTTCAGGAAGATTGGAAGAAATTCCTGCCGAAGAAGGTTATCCTGCTTACTTAGGATCCAGACTTTCTCAATTCTATGAAAGGGCAGGCTACTTTAAAAACTTAAACGGCAGCGAAGGATCTGTAACCCTTATCGGGGCTGTAAGTCCTACAGGGGGAGATTTTTCAGAGCCTACTACAGAAAATACAAAACGATGTGTAAATGTATTTTTAGGTCTTGACAAGGCCTTAGCTTACTCCAGACACTACCCTGCTATAAACTGGTTAAATTCATATTCTAATTACCTCGACTCCATAAGAGACTTTTATGAAAATCTTACAGGAGAAGACATCATAGAACTTAGAAATGAAATGATGAATATACTTTTGGAAGAAGATCAGTTGCAATCTATAGTAATGTTGGTAGGCCAAGATGCCATAAGTGATGGCCAAAAAAATACCATGAAGGTTGCTGAAATTTTAAGGGTCGGCTACCTCCAACAAAATGCCTACAATGATACTGACAAGTATGTAAACTTGGAAAAGCAAATTTTAATGCTTAAGGCTATCAAACACTATAACGACCTTTCAAAGGCAGCTCTTAAGTCCGGAATATCCTACAAAGATATGGAAAATCAAGACTTGATTTCAGAAATTATTGCCATGAAATACAACATAGAAAATGACAGGCTTGATAAGTTTACAGACCTAAACGGCAAAATAGACTCTTATTTTATGTCATTGCAGGAAAAAGGGGTGACTGAAAAATGAGAAAAGAATATACCAGAGTAAAAAAAATTGAATCTTCAATTATTGAAATAGAAAAAGTATCAGACATCTCCTATAAGGCCCTGGTTTCTATAAAGACTATGGGGATGGAATTTGTAGGTCAGGTAGTAAAGATTGATGACGATACAGTTACTGTAGAAGTCTACGGAAATACTCAAGGCTTTTCAGTAAATGATATAGTCGTAGCCTTTGAGGACAGACCGATAGAAATTCCCCTTAATAAAAATATACTGGGAAGGACCTTTAACGGCCTTGGTAGACCTATAGATAATGGGGGAGATATTTATACAGATAAGTTCTACGACATAGAAGGTCTCCCCCTGAACCCTGTTGCCAGAGAGTATCCGAGAGACTTTATCCAAACAGGAATTTCTGCCATAGACGTCCTTACAACTCTGATAAGGGGACAAAAGCTTCCTATATTCTCAGGCTCAGGTCTACCTCACAACAAGATAGCTACGCAGATAGTCAGACAGGCAAAGTTAAAAACAGACGAAGACTTTTGCTTTGTCTTTGCAGCTATGGGAATAAAAAAGGACGAAGCGATTTTCTTCGAAGACTCTTTTAAGAAAGCGGGCGTAAAGGACAAGCTGGTAATGTACGAAAACCTATCCGATGACCCGATAATGGAAAGACTTATAACTCCTAAGTGTGCTCTTACAGCAGCAGAGTATCTTGCTTTTGAAGAAGGAAAACACGTTCTTGTAATAATGACAGACATCACATCTTATGCAGAAGCCCTAAGAGAAGTATCTTCCATAAGACAGGAAGTTCCTAGCCGTAAAGGTTATCCGGGCTACCTTTACTCAGACTTGGCAACCCTTTATGAAAGAGCAGGTATGATAAGGGGACAAAAGGGATCGGTAACTCTTATTCCGATTTTAACTATGCCTAACGATGACATCACACACCCTATCCCTGACCTTACAGGTTACATCACAGAAGGACAGATAGTAGTATCCAGAGACTTGGATCAACAGGGGGTCTATCCACCTATAAACGTCCTCCCATCTCTTTCAAGACTTATGAAGGACGGGATAGGAGAAGGATATACAAGAGTCGACCACGAAGATTTGATGAACCAACTCTTCGAATCCTACTCAAGGGTACAGGAAATAAGGTCGCTTGAACAAATAGTCGGTGAGGACGATCTATCCGATGTCGATAAAAAATATTTGGAATTTGGTGAAAGATTTGAAAAGGAATTTTTAAGTCAAGACCAATACCAAAACAGGGAATTGGAAGAAAGTTTGGATATAGGTTGGGATATATTAAGAGTCCTTCCTCATACAGAACTTCACAGGGTTTCTCCTGAAATTAAAGAAAAGTTTCTGGGAATAAGAAATGAGTCAAACTAAGTTAGTTGCCACTAAGGCAAACCTCATAAAGGCAAAAGATAAGCTTAAGCTTATGGAAGAGGGCTTTGACGTTCTTGATAAAAAGAGAAAGGTCCTCATCCAGTTATATAACGAAAAGATAGGGGAAAGAAACAAGCTCGCAGAGGAGGTTGCAAACAAAATCTCCGAGGTCCAAAAAAAGCTCGACCTTGCCAGCCTATCTATAGGTAAGGACAGCATACGTGAAATAGCTGCCTCTGTCCCTGTAGATGATTCGATCAGCCTTAGAACCAGCGAAATTATGCAGACAAAAATTTACAAGATAGACTTTGAAGAAAAAAGGCTTGACCTTTCCTACTCCTTTTATCAAACAAACTCCCTCTTTGATAAGGCACTCTTGTCCTTAAATGATATCAAAAAAAGTATCTTTAAGCTTGCAGAGCTTGATTCGACAATAAACAACCTTGATCGGGAAATTAAAAAGACTTCTAAGAAAGTAAACAGCCTGGAAAAAATGCAGGTGCCTAAGTATAAGGGAGTAATAAAGGATATATCTTCTCAGATAGAAGAAAGAGAAAGGGAAGAATTTTCCAAGATAAAAATAGTAAAAAGGAATAAACTTAAGAAAGAAGAAATGTCTTAATTAATTTAAGGCATTTTTTTATTGGAGTTTTAGGGTCACTTTTGTTACTATATAATTACTATATAAAAAGAAGACAGGGGAAATATAATGAAAGTAGAAGATTTAATAAAAAAAATAGATCCACTTGACTATACAATAGCGTCTAACGACGACCTAAGCTTTCTTACAAGCGACTCCAGAAAGGTAAAGCAAGGGTCAGTCTTTGTAGCCATAGAAGGCTATGAAACAGATGGGCACATCTACATAGATAAGGCTATTGAAAAAGGAGCCGGGCTTATAGTCCATACCAAAGATATCGAAAAAAAGGAAGGCATTTCCTATGCTAAGGTAAAAAATTCCAGGGTAGCCTTTGCAGAAATTTCCAATATCCTTTCAGACAATCCGTCTAAAAAAATGACAATAGTAGGAGTTACAGGAACTAACGGAAAGACCACAACATCCTTTTTGATTTACTTCCTCCTAAAAAAATTGACAGGTCATTGTGCAAACATAGGAACAAACGGAGCCTACCTTGATGATGACCTGATTGAAAGCTCAAATACAACTCCGGAAATAGATGAAATAAATTCAATACTTACAGATTGCCTGAATAAAGGAATTAAAAATTGCGTAATTGAAGCGTCAAGCCACGCCCTTTCATTGCACAGGGTAGACGGGATAGACTTTGACTACGCAGTCTTTACCAACCTTTCTACAGAGCATATGGACTTTCATAAAACAATGGAAAATTACTTCCAAGCCAAGATGAACCTTTTAGACCTTGCAAAAAAACAAGTCGTAAATATAGATGACGACTATGGCAAGAGGGCAAAGGAAAGATTTGCAAATGCAATTACTATAGGGATAGAAAATCCAAGTGATTACAGGGCAGAAGAAATAGAAAGACAAGATTCCATCACAAGATTTAAGGTCTCAGGCGTTCCATTTACCTACCATAGGATAGCGACTTATGATATCTACAACGCCCTTTGTGCCATAGCCATAGTAAATGATCTTGGCTACAGCATGGAAGATATCTCAAAAGCTCTGGAAACTTATAAGGGAATAAACTCCAGATTTGAATTTGTAGAAAATGACTTAAACAGAAATATAGTAATAGATTTTGCCCATACTCCTAAGGCCTTTGAAAATATTTACAAGGCCATTCCTAAGAATAAAAAAATCTATGCAGTTTATGGCATAAACGGCGACAGGGTAAGGGAAATAAGAGAAGAAGTCGGTAAGATTTCCGCCAAAAACGATGTATTTTCAGTAGTAACCACAGATGACCCGAAATTTGACACTTACGAAAATATAGCAGATGATATAGTAAGAGGGATAGAAAGTGAAAATGGCTCCTATATAAGAATTAAAGACAGGAAGCAAGCCATGGTTTACGCCCTTAAAAACTCTAAGCCGGGAGATTATATCCTCCTTTTGGGAAAGGGACAGGAAAATTTTATGAAGCTTAAGGGAAATGAAAAAACTCCTTACAGCGAAAAAGAAACCTTAAAGGAAGCTATAGAACAAGTAAAGACCGGATTATAAAAATAAATTATAGATTGGAATCTTTTTAGAGTTTAAGTAAAAATAAATACAATAATCACTTGTGGCAGGCTCTTTCGTCCTGCCACTACTTATAACAAAAACAAATAGGTTGATTTAGCTTAAAGAAAGCTAATATCTAATGATATAATAAGAAAGAAAGGGGCAATAAGATGATATTGGCATCCTACCAACCGTACTCGCCTATACCCGGCTATGGAGTCGGCGAAAAAGATTTTTACTACAAGTTAGGTTATGACCCCATTTGGGCCTTTTCCTCACAAAATATCTTGCAGTTTTGGTTAAATAACTGGACCATAGATCCGACTTGTCCTCAAAAGCTCGTAGTTTTTGAAAGCGATGATTACTACGCGGTAAACAAGATAGACCTTGAAGCCTACAGGAATGACAGCCTGGACTTTAACGATATCCATATCTACCGGGGTCCTTTTGATTACTATGAGGACCTGGAAGTCGGCTATGATTTTGCAGTAAAAAGGCTTGAAAATATAATTTATACCGTGGACTTGGAAGCTTACATAAAAAATTTGACTAATAGATTGACTGAAAGTCAAAGGGATTTTATAAAGACAAAGATAAGCGAAGCTAAGGGCAGAGCCTTTAGAAAGGCGAGAGGATAGATCGTAAAATCAGTAGCTATGCTTGAAAATGAAGAAGTATTCAAGTTTTATAGGAAAATATATCTCTTAAGCGACGCTTTTAATGACTATGAGAGAAATATCTCAAATGAAGAGGGCTTTGCCATAGATGAAAAGCTTAGCTATGACTACATAGAAAATCACTTTGAAATTATTTTCCAAAGGTTTATGCTTGATCCGAACCGGGAAACCTTGACCAAGATTTCGAATAAAATCTTTAGAGATACCATAAAAGTAAAGTAAAAGGATTGATATTATGATACTCGCAACCTATCAAGGACTTAAAAATACATATGCCTACGACAGGGACAGGGATAAATTTATAGATCAAATAGGCTATGAACCTATTTGGTGCTTTCCTGCAAACAACGTAATTCAGTTTTGGATCTGCAACTGGCTATCTCATCCTGACCTTCCTCAAAAGCTCACCGTCTTTGAAAGTGACGAATACATATTGGTCGACAAGATAGATAGGGAGCTCTACCTCAACGGCAAAATCGACTTCGATGAAGTGGGCATGTATCCGGTAGAAGACGATAACTTTCTCATGGACGATTACGAAATAGGCTACGACGTTATAACAAGGAAGGTAGAAAACAAGGATTTAAATGTAAATATAGTCAAAAAGTTTAAAGAAATCAGATCTTGTGGGGGAAAATTTTTCAATGACTACCTGGATATGAGACTTGCCATGGAAGAAAATCAGGCCAAAAGGGATTTTAAAAGCTACTCGGCCAATCCTGAAAAAAGCCTGAAGACTCTTATCGATGAAAACCTCGCAGACCTTTACAGGCAGACCTACATAAACAGTGGCTACGTCTTTTATGACTACCTCGATAGTATAAATGATCTGGTAAATTTCAGACAGAGGAAGTTAAAAGTCGACTTCGCCGAGCTCTTTTATAAGCTCCACTACCCGAAATTTATCTATAACCCCGACAGAGAAAGTCTTTTAGAAGTCGCAGACTTTTTGCTTGTAAATACAATTTCATTTCAAAAAAAGCCACAGTTGCATTTGGGGTAGATAAATTAAATTTTTGTTACTTTTTTAAATTTATTTTTTGATACTAAAATGATATAATTATATCAAATAAATAAATTTAGCTAACTTACTTATGGAGACATTTATATGGAAATTTTAAGCTTACTTTTAAAAAAATTATCAAGAATAAAATTAAATCCATCTTTGTGTCTAAATAGCAAGTCTACAAAAATTAAATGTAATAATTGTATGGAGATATGTCCAAATAAAGCTATAAATATAGAAAATGGTAGAATAAGTATAAGTTATGATTGTAAGTCATGTGGGATTTGTACATCAGTTTGCCCAAGCAAAAGTATAGAATTAAAAGAGCCTGATGAGTTTAGCATATATAAATCAATAAAAAATGGAGATATTGAAAAATTATCATGTAGATATCATGATAATTATGAAAGAAGTTATTTTGATTGTTTCTGTATAGGCAATTTCAGCAATGAATTAATTTTATCTATATTGATAATTAAGCCTGATTTATTGCTCACATTTCAAAAAGAAAAATGTAGTGACTGTAAATATCATATTGGGTTTGATAAATTTTTCTATAGCCTAAAGGAGGAAACTTCTAAAATATCTGATCAAGAAAAAGTAAATTTAAAGAATGATTTAGCTCATAGTGTTGATTACGATGAAGGTAGGAGAGAATTTCTTAAAAATATCTTTAATCCATCTACATATTTGAATCTTAATAAAATTGATAAATATCAGAAAAATGTAAATTACAATATGATTATGGTAGATATGGTTTATAAAAATCCTCAAATTTTTCATTTATATAATCATAAAAGCCCAGTTAAGGCAAAAGAATGTATAATGTGTAAAGCTTGTGTAAAGTTATGTCCATCAAGTGCACTTAAATTTTTAAATAAAGATATATATCTTAATCCTATGATGTGTTCTTCTTGCAATTTATGTTCAGATATATGCTATGATGATTGCTTAAAAATGAAAGATACAGTCTATGAAGATTTTGATGGAGAATATCATCCAATTAGAAAGGAATGATTATGGATAATGGAAATATGACTTTAGTTGGTCATTTAGAAGAATTAAGAAAGATGATCATAAAAATTATATTGTCATTATTTATAGTCTTTATCTTAGTCTATATAAATTCAGAAAAAATTTTATCTTTTGTTCTAAGACCATCTAAGGATATACAATTCATATATACAAAACCTGAAGAATTATTAGTTTCCTATTTAAAAATATTTATAGCGGCTAGTCTTGTGATATCTATACCACTTATATTTTACCATATATGGAAATTCATAAGACCTGCTTTTACAAGAGAAGAGAAAAAGTTTGCAAGGAAAATTTTATTATTAATTATCTTACAAATATATATAGGTCTAATATTTTCTTATTATGTTATGCTTCCTATTAGTTTAAAATTTCTTTTAAACTTTTCCACTTCAAATATAAGGCCATTAATTACTGTAGAGAATTACTTAAGTTTTTTGATTAATATTTCTCTTACAATAGTTTTGATCTTTCAATTACCGATTATAGTTATTATTTTAACCAAACTTAAAATATTAACCAGCTACAGAATGAGTCAATACAAAAAATATATAATTTTTGTTATTTTTATTATTGCAGCAGTAATGACACCACCAGATGTTATATCTCAATTAATAATAGCCTTACCTATGATTTTATTGTATGAAATATCTTATAAAATATGCGTTTTTATGGAGAGAAGAAATGATAAAGAATAAAAATATAGGACAAATTTTTATGCAAAAAGCTGAATTATATAGCCTATTAAGCTTAATTTTTTCTTTAGAGCCAAGTGAAGATTTTTGCAAAATATTATATAAACAAGTATTTAGTGAGGATTATATACCTCTAGGCGACTACTCTAATGAAATAAGAGAAAAATATAATTTTATTAGGCAAAAGATGAAAAAAGAAAGTATTGAAGATTTTTATAACAATTTTTATAAAGATTATTATTACATTTTCTTTAATCCTAAGAAAATGCTTGCATCACCTTGGCAATCTTCCTATTTTAACGATGGTAGTCTGTTATTCCAAGAACCGAATTTAATTTGTAAAAAATTTTACAAAAAATACAAATTGGATAATAATAGTAATTTTCCATACGATCATATAGGCTTAGAAATAAATTTTTTAGAAAATTTATCATATATGGAAAATAACTGTCATAATGATAGTATTTATATTAGTGAAATAGTTAAAGATAATATTTTATTTGTAGATAATATGATAGAGTGGGTTCCTTTATTACATAAAAGAATTTTAACTTACATTGATAATTCATATTATGTTGATTTTTTAGAATTGCTTATGATTTTACTTGTTTTTGATGAAAATACCTTAAAGGAGTTTTATGATGTCGAAATTTGATGATCTAGGAGATAATAAAAAGTTCAGTAGAAAAAATTTTTTAAAAGGCTTAGCAAGTTTAAGTTTAATGGCTAGTCTTTCAGGATGTGATAATAGATTATATGAGGATAAAACTGATAGTAGTGTCTCTAAATTAAAGTCAAATAAGCAAAAAGCTGAGTGGAAAAATGCTCCATGTTGGCATAATTGTGGGGGCAAATGTGTACTTCATGCACAGGTATCAGATAATACCATACTTAATTTAAAGACAGATGATTCTCACGAAGATAGTTACGATTATTTACAGCAAAGAGCATGTGTTAGAGGATTATCACAAAGGATTCAAGTAATTGGAAATGAAAGATTAAAATATCCTATGAAGAGAACTCATTTTGATCCTGAAGGTAAAACAGGAAAAGAATATAGAGGAAGAGATACATGGGAGAGAATTAGTTGGGAGGAAGCCCTAGACGTGGTTGCTTCACAGCTAAAAAAGGCTAAGGAAAAATATGGTAATGAATCTATATATTTATTAGACGGTGGAGAAATGGCTAGAACCTTGTCCCTATATGGTGGATATGTAAAAAAGTATGGAAGTAGGTCAAGAGGTTGTTGGCAAAAGGCAATGAAGCCAATTTTGGGAATTGATCAAAAAAGGCACGCTTTAAATGACAGATATGAATTATTAAATGCCAAGTTAATTATACTTTGGGGTTGTAATCCAGCTCAAAATGCAATGGGCGATCCATTGATGAATCTTAGAAGAGCAAAAGAAAGAGGAGTAAGGATAATATCTGTTGATCCTATGTTTAGTAGAACAACCGCTTTATTGGCGGACGATTACTATCCTATAAGACCAGCAACAGATACACCTCTTATTTTAGCTCTATCATACATAATAATAAAAGAGGACGAAAAGAATCATAATAAAATAATAGATTGGGATTTTTTAGATAAGTGTACAGTAGGATTTGATAAAGATCATATGCCGCAAGGATCTAATATAGAAGAAAATTATAAAGATTATGTTTTGGGAACTTATGATAATGAACCTAAAACTCCTGAATGGGCATCAAAAATTTGCGGTTTAGAAGTAAAAAGAATTTATGATCTTGCCTATGAAATAATAAATAACAAGCCAACTACAGCACTTTTTAGCTGGAACAGTGCAAGAGTTGAAAAAGCTCAGCATGTTTGTTTGGCACAGACAGCTTTAGGTGCTATGACAGGAAATATTGGAATAAAAGGAGGATGTTTTGCTGTAAGTGCTCAGGAAGCATCAACTAATGGTGGACCTGCACTTATAAAATTGGGCGACAGTGGGATCGAAGAAATAGAAAATCCGCTTAAAAAGCCTAAACTTTGTACATCTGAACATTGGGAAGACATTTTAAGTGATTCTTACATGGATGGAGATAAGGGAAGAAAACCATTAAACATAAAGGTGATTTATCATAGTCATAGTGCAACTTTAAATCAAACTAATAATTCTAATAAAGGGATTGAAGCTCATAAGAAGGTTGATTTTGTAGTTACGAATCATTTTACTTTTACTCCTGAAGCTCAATATTCCGATATTGTACTTCCGATTACAACACCGTGGGAAAAAACAGGTGAAGTTTTACAAGATGGATGTAGAGAAATTGTTATATGGACTGAAAAAGTAATAGAACCATTTTTTGAAGCAAAAGATGACACTTGGATAGCTAAAGAAGTTGGTAAAAGACTAGGATTGGATCCTAAAAAGATAGATACTATTACAAATGAGCAAAGATGTTTTAATATTATATCTTCTTCGAAAGTTATAAAAGAGGATGGTAAAAATTATGAAAATTTGGTTTCTATTACACAATCTGATTTGGACACTTTAGGAGTTAAAGGTAAACCTCAATCGGGAAGAATTCCTATTCTAGAATTAAAAAAGAATGGTATATATCAGGTTCAAAGACATGAAGGAGATAATTATGGATATATCCATAATAAGAAGTTTAGGGAAGATCCTGATAAGAATCCTCTAGAAACTGAAAGTGGGAAAATTCAAATCTATTGTCCGGAATTAAAAAAACTTGTAGATAAAGCAGGTTGGAATGAAGGATATGCATATGCTAAGTATGTTCCACCAACAGAAGGATATGAAGCAACATTCGAAGATTTTGAAAAAGGTATAAAAGGAAAATATCCTTATCAAGTCTTATGTATTCACGGATTGAGAGGCACACATACGGTATTTAATCAAGTTGATTGGTTGAGAAAAGCATTTGATTACAATCTTATAATGAATCCTAAAGATGCTAGGGACAATAATTTTAAAGATGGGGATACTATTAGGATATATAACGACCATGGTTCTATATTAAGAAGTTTGTCTATTTCTGAAATAGTTATGCCTGGTGTCATAGTAATTCATGAAGGAGCTTGGATAAATAAGGATGAAGACGGTGATTGTATGGGAGGCTCACCAAATATTTTAACGGGAGATTATCCATCAGGACCTGATGTAGAATCTTTTACAGCTTGTATAGCTCAGGTGGAAAAATCTAACAAAAAATTAGTAGAAGATTGGAAAGTTAATCTAGGAGTTGATATATAAAATGACTAAAGTTTTTCACATAGATAAAAATAAGTGTTCAGGTTGTAAAGCTTGTCTTAATGCTTGTAAAGATATATCAAATTTAGATGCAGGTACTGATTTTAGAAAAATAAATTCAAGTGTAGAGGGTAAATTTCCGAATTTAAAAGTATCATTTTCATCTATTTCTTGTAATAATTGTAAAAATGCTCCTTGTGTAGAGTCTTGTCCTACAGGAGCTATGAATAGAAAAAACAAGTACAAGTTAGTTTTAGTAGATGAAGAAAAGTGTATAGGATGTGGAGTTTGCCAAAATGTTTGTCCATATGAGCAACCTAAAATTGACGAAAAGAAGAAAAAATCTACAAAATGTAATTTTTGTATAGAATTGTTGAAAGAAGGTAAAAATCCAAGGTGCGTAGATGTATGCAATACCAGAGCATTAGATTTTGGAGAAAAGGAAGATTTATTAAAAAAATATCAACAAAGCAAATTTTTAGATGGAGAAGCAAAACCTAATTTATTAGTAACAGAAAAGGAGAGATAAAATGTCAAGAATAGGAACTAGTGAGTTAATTTTAATTTTAATTATAGCCTTAGTGATTTTTGGACCATCAAAGTTACCTGAAATAGGAAAGTCATTTGGAAAGGCAATAAATGAATTTAAAAAGGGAATAGGCATTAATGATAGTAACGATTCAAATGATGATGTAAATTCTTAAAGTGTTTTGAGATTTTTTAAAAGCATATATTGAAATATCTTATAAGTAATAAACTTAACTTTATTTTTACATTTCTTTGTGGTAAAGTACAACTTGTAATAAAAGGAGGATACATATGATAAAAAAACATTCAAAGCTATTAGCACTTATGTGCGTCTTAGCTGTAGCAGGAGGGGTAACTGCCTGCGGACAAAAAGCAGATGAACCTACTCAAACACAAGAAGAACAAGCACCTGCAGCAGGCACTGACCAGAAGTCTGAAGAAAAGGCAGCAGAAAATACGCAAGTACAGGCTAGCGAAATGGAAACTATCAAGGGTGAAGATGTTTCTTCAAACATAGAAACTAAGCCTGAGGCTGAAGTGGAAAGTAAGGAAGCTGCCAAGATAAATTCCGGCAAGGTAACTTATGAATTTGACCTTTCAGCTTATGAATCAGAAGAACCTGTAAGACTATGGGTACCATATGTACCATCAATTGATTATCAAAAGGTAAGTAATACAGAAATCACTTATGACAAAAACCACGCTAAAACACAAGTAAACCAAGATGACTACGGTAACTATATGCTTTATGTGGAATGGGATAAGGATGCCAAGGACAGAAAGTTAACTTATACTTTTGATGTAACTCGTGAAGAATCTCAAAGACCTGTATTTAAAGATGAAACAGAAATGAAAAATGATCCTGAGCTTGAAAAATTCCTTCAACCATCAAAGTTAGTTCCTATAGACGGAAAGGTTAAGGAATTGGCTGACCAAATTACAGAAGGAAAGACTACTGTATACGACAAGACTCAAGCAATTTACAACTGGATATATGAAAACATGGAAAGAGACAATGACGTTATAGGTTGTGGTCTCGGTGATGTAAATGCACTTTTAGATTCCAAGATGGGTAAGTGTACAGATATTCACTCAGTTTTTGTAGCACTTTGCAGGGCATCAGGAATTCCTTCACGTGAAGTATTTGGAGTAAGACTTGGCAAAGACGGCAAGGAAGCTGATGAAACTAAGGGTCAACACTGCTGGAATGAATACTATCAACCGGGAACAGGTTGGGTTTCAATCGATGTAGCAGACGTATTAAAGGCCGTTAAAAATGATGAGCTTGACAAGACAAGCCAAGAAGCTTTAGACCTTAAGGACTACTACTGGGGTAATCTCGATCAAAATAGATTTGCCTTTGCAAACGGGAGAGATTTAGTGCTTAATCCTGAACAAAAGGACGAACCTTTAAATACTTTCGGCTACCCTTATGCTGAAGTAAACGGTAAGGCTATAAACTTCTATGATCCTGATACTTTCTCTTACAAGATAACTTATCAAGACATGAATAAATAATTAAATGATTTTAAGAGGCAGCGGTTGACGCTGTCTTTTTTTGTGTTGTCATTGTTTTACAGTTAATATACAATTATTTAAAGGAGGTTACTATGGCTAAGACTTCAAATATCAATATAAGGATTGAACCTGAAAAGAAGGCAGAGGCTGAGGCTCTGTTTTCAAGCTTCGGGATAACCCTTACCGAAGCTATAAATATTTTTTTGAATATGGCGATTATGCAAGGGGGTTTTCCCTTTGAAATTAAAAAAAACAGTAGTGAGAAAAAGTAAAAGTTATAGGATCTAATAAATAATAGGAGAAAAATATGGATAAGGTAGATGTAAAGTGTCCTGTATGTAGACACGAAGGAAAATTTGAAGTGCATTCAAACGTCGAAGCTAACAAGGACTCTGACTTAAAGAAAAAAATTTTAACCGGAGAGCTTTTTACCTATATTTGTCCTGTATGTAATAATAGGGTCAATATAAATTACGGAATGCTTTATAGGGATGATGAGAAAAAATTTATGGCAAAGATTGCAGTTGACGAGCTGGAATTTGAACAGGCTAGGCAAACCTTTGGAGAGATTGACAAGATAGAAAACGAGCAAATCAGAAAGGTCATGGCTCCGCTTTTAGACTATGATAAGAGGATAGTTATCAATTGGCAAAATCTGGCTGAAAAGATAATGATAAAGGACGCCGGCCTTGATGATAAGGTTATAGAGCTGATAAAGGTTCTTTATGTCCAAGCCTTTTACAAGCAAAATCCTGACAAGGAAGTGGTGGCAGTTCACTTTGCTCAAAATAGCGGTGATAACTACATAGTATTTGTAGCTAAGGACCAAAACTATACTATGCCCGTTACGGATAATCTTTACAAAAAATTGGAAGGGCAGCTTTCTAAGATGGAAAAGGCTGATGACTTGGTAGTTGATCTAAGGTGGGCTGATCAAACTTTTAAAAAGCTGATAGAAGAAGATAAGAAGAGGAACTAAGATTTTATAATGGGAGATTTTTATGATTGCTAATATTTTTACCCTGGCCTTTATCCTGGGAGCTATCTATAATTTTTTCTTAGCCGGGAAAAATGAGATTAGAGCTAAGATCAGTTTTTCTTCAGCTATGACAAGTTTTTTCCTCCTTCTAGCCTTTTACCTGATCTACCTTTACTTAAAAAGTGCAGGTATTAAGGACATTGGCCTGCTTATATCAGGAGCAGCCTTTGTGCTGACTTCCTTTAGCTCAGAGGGAATTTCAAGGGACGGGATAGTTTACTACTCCACAAGAAATATCTTGGCAAGGCTTTCTCGCCTTTCAAATGTCGATGTAAAGAGCTTGGAAGATTATTCAGATGATAGGATAAGGCTTACCTTTATAGCTGACGGTAGGTTACAAAAGCAGGTTTATGCTAAGGAGGATAAGGCTCTTATAGAAGGACTTATTTACAAGAAGGGAGCAGATAGTAGTGGCGGTAAAGATTATTAGAGACAGCGGATCTATGGGGAGCTTTTCTAAGATGAGGATATTTATCGACGGATCTTACTGCGAATCCATAAGGCAGGGCGCAGTTGAGTATCTTGTCCTAAAGTCCTATCCAAGAAAGCTTCAGGTAAGACTTTTCGGAGCAAAGAGCAATACAATAGAGGTAAATGACAATGATACAGTGGTGATACGGACAAAAAAATCAACTATAGCCTTGCTTATTGTCTATATGATAGGCATCTTTATAGCTGCTCTGACATCATATTCATATCAGCTGATCATAGGCCTTTTAATAATTTACCTTCTGATATCGGTTTTAATCGATTCCTATTATTTGGAAATAATCGATGAAGACAAGGACAAGAATAAAAAGACAAAGAAAAAAGAAAGTAGGTAAGCTTAAACTTATATGGAAATAAAAAACATAATAATTATAGCCCTGCTAGCTGTAATTTTAATTCTTTTGGCAAAGGACTTATTTTCCGATAAAAAATCGGGCAAAAAATTACTTAAAATAATCCTTCCTATCTTAATTCTTATAGGAGGGGTCTTTCTCTATCCATCATCGGATGAAAATTACCAACAGGCTCTGGTAACTAAAGTTGCAGACGGGGACACCGTAACTGTGAAAATCCTTGCCAAGGAGTACAAGGTCAGGATGATAGGTGTAAATACAAGAGAGCTCAGTCACTACGGTAAGCCTGAGGAATTTTATGCCAAGGAGGCTGCAGATTTTACAGAAGATCAGCTTTTAAACAAAATTGTCTACCTTCAAAAGGATACATCCGACACCGACCAATATGGCAGACTTTTAAGGTATGTCTGGTTAAAAAAGCCTGAGTCAGCCTTTCCTTCAAAGGCTGAAATTCAAAAAAATATGTACAATGCCATCCTTGTAGAAGAGGCTTATGCAGAGGCTAAGGCCTATCCACCTGACACCAGGTACGAAAATATTTTTGCAAGTCTGGAAGAGACTCCCAGGTTAAGGGGAGAGGGGATGTGGCAAAAGTTTGCCGGCAAGGAAAGCAGTAAACAAAAGAAAAACAGTGAGCAAAAGGGCAACAAAGACAGCAAGACAAACAAGCAGGGAAAGATCAAGGGAAATAAAAATTCTAAAGTTTATCACATGCCTGACCAAAAAAACTACAACAGTATGAGCGATGATAACGTAGTCTACTTCGACAGCGAAGAGGAAGCTATCCAAAACGGTTACAGGAAGGCGAAGCAGTAAAATATATTTTCCTAGAGATTATAAAAGATGATCTTGTTACTTTATCTTAACTTAAAATTGATATAAAATTGATATAATAATGTATATTTAAAGAAAGGAGTTAATAAATGCCTATGGATATACTTTTAGCCCTATCCTTTACCCTGGCTTTCGTATCGATAGTTGCTATATTTTTCACAGACAAGAAAATTGTATTTTCTGTCCTAGCTGCAGTCCTCTTGTTTTACTTTTACAAGACAAACATGGACTTGGGTAATGCAAATCTGACAACTCTACTTATATTTATATCCGGTCTTATCCTTTTGGGTCTGGAAATATTTGTACCGAGTTTTGGAATTTTAGGGATTTTAGGAGTAGTGCTCACAGCCTATTCCATCTATGACATTTATGACAGTAGCAGCCAAAGTATAATGCTCCTATTGTCAACTGCTTTAGCGGTTATAATTACAATATTTGTCTTTGTAAAGCTGGGATTTTCAGCGAAAATTTTTAACAGAAATATCCTTGACAAGGTTCAGGACAAGGAAAGAGGATATAACAGCAAAAAGGATTACTCTGATCTTGTAGGAAAGACAGGTAAAAGTGTCACAATACTAAGACCGACCGGAAGAATTTTAATAGAAGGCAAAAATTACGATGCCAAGTCCGACAGTGAATTTATAGGAAGTGATAAGGACATAAGGGTAGTATCCTTTAAAGACGGTCATATTATTGTAGAAGAAATTAAAAATTTATATTAAGAGGAGGGCAATATGCCAAGTATAATCATTGTAGCCTTAGGGGTTATTTTTGTATTTGTATTCTTATCCATGGTTCCCATAGGTCTTTGGGTAACTGCAAAGTTTTCAGGGGTAAATGTAAGCATGGTATCTCTTGTGGCTATGCGTTTTAGGAAGGTAAAACCATCCCTTATAATAAAGGCTCTTATAAAGTCTCATCAAGCGGGGATAAATATTTCATCATCAGACCTTGAAAGTCACTACTTATCAGGTGGGGACATAAATCAGGTAGTAGATGCCTTGATAGCTGCTGAAAGAGCAAACATCGACCTAACCTTTGAACAAGCAGCAGCCATGAACCTGGCAGGTAGAAATGTATTTGAAGCCGTACAAGTTTCAGTAACTCCAAAGGTAATAAACACACCTATAATAGCAGCCGTTGCCAGAAATGGGATAGAAGTAAAGGTAATTGCCAAGGTAACAGTAAGGGCTAACATAGATAGACTTGTCGGAGGGGCAGGAGAAGAAACTATCATAGCCAGAGTCGGTGAAGGTATAGTAACGACAGTCGGTTCATCTGAAACTCACGCAGACGTCTTGGAAAACCCTGATAATATATCAGAAACAGTACTTAAGAAGGGACTTGACTCAGGAACAGCCTTTGAAATCCTATCAATCGATATAGCTGATGTCGACATAGGAAGAAACGTCGGAGCCGAATTACAAAAAGACCAAGCAGAAGCCGACAAGAACATAGCTCAAGCCAAGGCCGAAGAAAGACGTGCTCAAGCCATAGCCCTTGAACAAGAAAACAGGGCAAAGGTTGTCGAAGCCGAATCAAGAATTCCTATAGCTATAGCAAAGGCTCTTGAAGAAGGAAACCTGGGAGTCCTTGACTACTACAACATGAAAAACATCAAAGCCGATACAAATATGAGGGAGTCCATTTCAAAAATTGATGACGGTGAAAGATAATGGGCTTTTTTAGCGAAAGAAAAGAAATTAATGACTATATAGAAAGAAATAATATAGACACATCAAAATATAATCGAAAAGAGCTAAACTTCCTTTATGAACATATCCGCAAAGAAATAGCAAAAGATAAAAAAAATAAAAAATCCCATGAAAAAGTGGCAAACAGGAAAAAATATGACAAAAAATCTTCTAAAAGAAAAGAAGAAAAATCAGCCAACCAAGCTTCTAAAGTTAAAGCCTTAAAAGACCTAAAGGACTTAAAAGATAAAAGTAAGATAGATGACAAGATAAAAAAAGAGTATAAGCAGATCCAAATAGACTCCATCGACTCTATCGATGAGATATCTAAGGAAGGGATCGGATCGGGCCAAGAGGGCATAGGGTCCGGCCGCGAGGGTAAGGGTCTTATCGAAAGAGAGGCAGACCTTGTCCAAGCAAGCTTAAATAAAGTTTATAGGAGTAAAAAAGATCCTTATGCAACTGAAAAATCTATTTTAGATGATCTGGTCACTAAGCATAAGAAAAAGGAACTTAAAAAGGCTATAATTTACTCAGAAATATTTGGAAAACCTAAAGCCAAAAGATAAAAAATTTAAAAGCATCGACAAATAAAAATACTTTTGTCGGTGCTTTTTTTATGGGAAGCTTATAAAAATTTTTAAGATTATTTTTATTGTTAAATCATTTATAGGTTTATAAAAAGATAGGTGATCTATTTATTTAAATTAACTATTAATAATTAGAAACATATATACATATTTAGTATACTTTTCTCTGGACCTATTATATAATTATCGCTGAAGGGAGGAAATAATGAATAAAAAGAAAGCATTATTAGCTCTTCTGTTGGCTTTTTCCATGAATACCGGAATCGCTTATGCTGACGGGGAAAACGCAGCAGAAGTTAGCAATTATAAGGCTGAAGAAGTAACCGGTCCAAAAGCAGTTGAAGATGGTGAAAAAGTTACAGCAACTTATAATGGAGCAACAGAAGAAAAAGCAAACAAGGCTGAGCCAAAGGATACAGAAGAAAAGAAGGCAAATCTTACAGAAGAAAATGTCGCAGAAAGAATCCAAGGAGCAGACAGGTTTGAAACTGCTGCTAAGGTTCAAAACAAATTCTTTAAAGATGCTGACGAAGCTGTCCTGGCTTCTAGTGAAGTATTTGTAGATGCTATAAGTGCATCAAACATCACAGACGGAGAAAAGCCTATTCTTTATACTCAAGATGCTAAGCTAAATGAAAAGACAGCAAAGCAAATTAAAGAGAGCAATATAAAGAAGGTTCAAATTATCGGCGGAACTAAGAGAATAAGCAAGGAAGTTGAAGAAACTCTTAAAAAATCCGGCATAGAAGTTGAAAGAATTGACGGGGCAAACAGGTATGAAGTAAACGCTAAGTTAGCTGCCCACAAAAAGAATCCTGATACCCTTATATTTGCAAGTGGGGAAGATTATGCAGACGGTCTAAGCTCTGTAGGTCTTGCCAACAAGACAAATGCACCTATTCTTTTAGTTCAAAGTGATAAGGTGCCTACACCTATCAGAGACTACTTAAATTCTATTGATAAGTCTAAGATTATATAATAGGTGGAACTTATAGAATCCACGCTTCCGTAGAAGAAGAAATCAACAAAATTCTTGGAATAGAATCTACAAGGGTAGCAGGATCAGACAGATATAAGACAAGTGTAAAAGTAGCTAAGCTTGCTTATCCTAATGCAAAGAAAGCTATCTTTACTACAGGTAGAGACTATACTGACGCCTTGGTAGCATCACCTGTAAGTCAAAAAATCAACGCTCCTGTAGTTTTAGTTCCTAAAGAAAATATCCAATTGGAAAGTGAAAACAAGTCTGCAAAGACTCAGACTCACGAAAATTACCTTAACAGCTTAAATGTAACAGAAAAATCTTACCTATTGGGTGGAACTGCAGCTGTATCTAATGACTGCTTTACAAACATCAAAAAAGCCTTATTAGATAAAGACTTAGTTAAGCCGGTAAAAACTGACAGAAATATATTTAAGGTAAATGACTATGTAGTAAATAACAAGCCTATATCTCTTTTAGCAAGCGCAAAAGACAATGCCAAGAAGGTTTTAGATGTAGCAGTAAATAAAATCTTAAAGGTTCTTAATATTACTGATTACTGGGTTAACCTATCATTTAACGGAACAAGCGGTTGGGTAAAACCGGAAGGATTTAAATATTATAATCCTAAAGATTTTTACAAGGTACGTATGAGAGTTCCTAACCTTGTTAACCAAATGAATCCTAAGAGCCAAAATGGAGTTAAGCAAAAGGCAGCTCCTATAGGGTGTGAACCTACAGCAATGTATCACGCTCTTCAAGCAAAGGGATACGCTCTTGACTACACTTATAATGAATTCTTAGACGAATTGCCAATGAACACTAACGACAATAACACAGGATTTTCTAAGAACCCATACATCTGGGATGAATACTACCATAAAAACATAATGGCAACTTACATGAACCCTGAACCTATGACAAAGTTTGCAAACAGATTTGCAAATGGGAAAGCTGAAAATATTTCAGGTGCAAGCATGAGAGATATAATTGCAGAAATCCAAAACGGAAACACAGTTATGTTCTACGGAACATTAGACTGGGAAAAACCAAGATGGGCTACTAATATTTACGGACAAAGATTTTTCGCAAACAACCACGGAAACTGCATAAACGGATATGACCCTGTTACAAATACATTTAACATAGCAGGCCCTTGGTATGACAATGAAATTACAAAATCATTTAATGAAGTAGCTGAAAATTATCTTTCAAGACAAATGGCGGTAGTTGTCAGATAGAAATTTATAGACTGAGCTTAAAAGTTTAACTTAAGGGCTCAGTTTTTTTTGTTGCTTCCTTTTAATTTTAAGCTTTTGATTTTAGAAAATAAAAAATCTATAAAATTTGCTTAAATTTCCTATTTTTCAGTTGACAAATATTATGACTATGATATAATTTTAATTTTTATATTGATTAAAATTTCCTTTTGCTTTATAATTTTAACTAGAGGTGATATGATGTTTGAGCTTGGTGATAAGGTAATGTATCCTGTGCACGGAGCAGGAATTATCATTGATATAGAAAAAAAAGAAATTTTATCTGAGATAAAAGAGTATTACATTATCTCTATGGTGGCAGAAGATATGAAGATATCTGTGCCTAAGGACAAGATTGATGAAATGGGAATAAGGTTTGTCGACGATAAGGATCACATCCAAAAAGTTTTGGATAATTTTTCTAAGCTTGATTCTAAGATGCCGTCAAATTGGAATCATAGGTATAAGTCAAACCTTGAAAAACTTAGGGAAGGTGACATAGAGGACTCCGCTACAGTTTTTAGAAATCTGTATGAACTTGATAAGGAAAAGGGCTTATCTATGGTAGAAAAGAAGGTCTTAAATACATCAAGAAAAATGTTAATCAGTGAGGTAGCTGTGGGCTTGGACATAAGCCGGGAAGAAGCTGTCGAAGCTGTTAAAAAAGCTATGGAAGAAGAATAAAATCACATTTTTATGAAAGGAAAGATATGGTAAAGAGGATTTTTTCTGTCTTTGTAGCCTTACTTGGAGGAACTTTAGGATATTTATTATCCAATATAGGAGCTAATCTGCTTTCTATTTCCAAATCTCTTAATACTTTTGTAGTAACAAGGTTAGCAGTAACTTTAATATTTGCAATCATATTTTATTTATTATCTCCTAAGATAAGTAAGGCTTTACAACAGGGACTGGACAAATTGGAGAGTTTTTTACGAGGGTTTTCCCTCCAGGATATACTTTTGGGAACGGTGGCACTTATAGTATCTTTGATTATAGCCACACTTATAACAATTCCTATACTTAATTTGGAGCTTACAGGGGTTCTTAAACTTATTTCAGTTATTATTATTGTTTTAATTTATATTTTCCTATCTATTATAGGTATAAGGACAGCCCTAGGCTATAAGGATGAATTACATTTTTTAAAATTTATCTCAAAGGATAGACAGGGGGCAAAGCCTACTAAGAAGTACAATGGAGTAAGTGACAAGATAGTGGACACTTCTGTGATTATAGATGGCAGAATTGTAGATATCCTGGCCACAGGTTTTCTCGAAGGTAACCTTTATATACCTAATTTCGTCATAGAAGAACTGCAGCATATTGCAGATTCTGAAAACGATATTAGGAGGGTAAAGGGCAGAAGAGGCTTAGATATTTTAAAAAATATGCAAAATGATTATGGAGACAGGATCATAGTTACTAAGAAGAATTACAAGGATATCGAAGAAGTCGATTCAAAGCTCTTGTCCTTGGCAAAGGATCTGGATGCGAGCCTGCTTACTAATGACTACAACCTAAACAAGGTGGCAAAGCTTCACAATATAAAGGTCTATAATATAAACGAACTTGCCAACGCTATGAAGCCTATTTTTATTTCCGGCGAGGATATAACGGTTTCCGTAATAAAAGAAGGCAAAGAAAAAAATCAGGGCATCGGTTATCTGGACGACGGTACTATGATAGTTGTCGAAAACGGCAAGGACTACATAGGTCATGTGATAGACTGCGTGGTAACAAGTGTCCTGCAAAACTCTGCGGGTAAGATGATATTTGCTAAAAAGAAAGATTAGAATAATTTTAAGTGAGTAGTTATTAATTACTCACTTATTTTTTTGTGAAAAAATATTTGCTATAATAAAATAGAGGTGACTTATGTATATTTCTGCAATAATAGCTGCAGCAGGTTCATCGCATAGGATGGGAACTAAGATAGCCAAGCAATTTTTAAAGATTAAAGAAAAAATGATAATAGAATACACCTTGGATACTTTTAATTCTATTGATGATATCGATGAAATTGTCCTCGTTATAAGGGAGCGGGATAGAGATATAGTAAATGAACTTATAGAGAGAAATTCTTATAAAAATATAAAGCTTGTAGTCGGTGGGGACACCAGGGAAAGGTCAACCTATAACGGACTTAAGGCAGTTTGTGATAAAACTGATATTGTGATCTGTCACGACGGGGCAAGGCCTTTTATAAAGAAAGAAAAAATTTTAGAAAGTATAAATGCCTTAGGGGATTATGACGGGGTGGTCGTAGCTGTAAAGGCTAAGGATACAATAAAATATGTAAATTCAGATATGAAAATTGTAAATACTCCGAACAGGTCTAACCTGTACATGGCACAGACTCCTCAGGTCTTTAAATATGAGGCGATAAAAGAAGCCTACAAGATGGTATTTGATGAAAAGATATCTGTTACGGATGATTCGTCCCTTATGGAAATCCTGGGAAAAGATATAAGGGTAATCGAGGGAAATTATAACAATATAAAGATTACTACTATGGAAGATTTGTATCTTGGAGAAATTATAGTTAACGAAGGAGAGTAAGATTGAGGATAGGACATGGCTTAGACGTTCATAAGTTGGTAGAGGGCAGAGCTTTAATTTTAGGCGGGGTTAAGATTGATTTTGACAGGGGACTTTTAGGTCACAGTGACGCAGACGTCCTCATCCACTCAATTATGGACAGCATTTGCGGGGCTCTTTGCCTGGGCGATATAGGAAAGTTATTTCCGGATACAGATGTCAAGTATAAGGATATAGATTCGAGAATTCTTCTAAGAGAAGTTTGTCGCATAATGAAAGAAAGGGGCTATGAAATAGGAAATGTCGACTCCACTGTTGTTTGTCAAAGACCTAAACTTAGAGATTACATAGATCAAATGCGAGCAAATATAGCAGCAGACCTTCAAACAGACATAGAAAATGTTTCAGTAAAGGCAACAACATCTGAAGAATTGGGCTATGAAGGAAGGATGGAAGGGATAACAAGTCACTCCATCTGCCTTTTAGAAAGGCTTGACAAATAATTACAAACTGTTAAAATAAATACCGTGATTAAAAACAGAATATATTCTTATTAAGAGTAGCTGAGGGACTAGGCCCTATGAAGCTCGGCAACCTATTAGATTAGGTGCTAAATCCTACAGGTAAACCTGAAAGATAAGTTTATGATCCTTACCTCTTTGGGTGAGGATTTTTTTATGCAAATATACGGAGGTATTATGAGTAAAGTATTATTAACATCAGAATCAGTAACAGAAGGTCATCCCGACAAAATCTGCGACCAAATTTCCGATGCGATTTTAGATGAGATATTAAAACAGGATAAAGATGCCAGAGTTGCTTGTGAAACTTGTTCATCTACAGGCATGGTAATGGTTATGGGTGAAATCACAACATCAGCCTATGTCGATATAAGGAATATAGTCAGAAAAACTTTAGATGAGATCGGATACAACAATGCTGATTACGGAATAGATTCCAAAACTTGTGCTATCCTTACATCTTTAGAAGAACAATCTGCAGACATTGCCCAAGGCGTTGATGAATCAGAAGAGTACAGAGGATCTTCTGCTGACGAATATGACAGGTTCGGAGCAGGAGACCAAGGTATGGTTTTTGGTTATGCTACAAATGAAACAGACGAGTATATGCCCCTTCCTCTTCAATTATCCCACAACCTTTGCAGAAGATTGGCCGATGTGAGAAAGAACGGAACTTTGAATTATCTAAGACCTGACGGCAAGGCCCAAGTCACTGTAGAATACGAAGACGGTAAGGCAAAAAGAATAGATGCCATAGTTGTTTCCGCCCAACACGACCCTGATGTTGATTACCAAAGACTTTATAAGGATATAAAGGAAGAAGTTATCTTTAAGGTAGTCAACAAGGATTTATTGGACGAAAATACAAAGTACTACATCAATCCTACAGGTAAATTTGTAATAGGTGGGCCTATGGGCGATGCAGGTCTTACAGGAAGAAAGATTATAGTCGACACTTACGGTGGCTTCTGTAACCACGGGGGTGGAGCATTCTCAGGTAAGGATCCTACAAAGACAGACAGGTCGGGAGCCTACATGGCAAGATACGTTGCCAAAAATGTAGTTGCTGCAGGCCTTTGTGACAGGTGTGAAGTAAGTTATTCCTACGCTATAGGCATAGCCAGACCTATAAGCTTGACTATAAACACTTACGGTACAGGAAAAGTTTCTGATGAAAAAATTGTAGAAATAATTAAGGAAAATTTCGATGCCAGACCTAAGGCTATCATAGATAATTTTGATTTGAAAAGACCGATCTACAGGCAAACTGCAAGTTACGGTCACTTCGGAAGAAACGACCTCGATCTTCCTTGGGAAAAATTGGATAAGGTTGAAAAATTAAAGACTTACCTTAAATAAAAATAACCTCCTGATAAGATCGGGAGGTTATTTTTGTTCCTTTTTATGTTAAGATATTAATGATTAAAATAATAAGGTGATTCTATGAATTTTAGAAAAAAAATAGCGATGGATTTGGGGACTGCTTCGATTTTAGTATATGTTCCGGGCAAGGGGATAGTGATGCAGGAACCTTCCATAGTGGCAGTAAATACCTATGACAATAAAATAATTTCTGTAGGCAATGAGGCAAAGAAAATCCTCGGCAGGACCAGCGATAATATTACAACCATAAGACCTCTTAAGGACGGGGTAGTGGCCAATTTCGATGCAACTGAAAAGATAATAGAGTACTTTTTAAAAAAGACTGTCGGCAAGGTTATGATAAGGCCGGATATGTTAATCTGTGTGCCCAGCCAAATAAGTGAAGTCCAAAGAAGGGCAGTCATCCAGGCCGCAAAATATGCCGGAGCTCACAACACCTACCTTATAGAAGAGCCCATAGCTGCAGCCATAGGGGCAGGAATAGACATAGCTGATGAAAAGGGAAATCTCATAGTCGATATAGGTGGAGGGACAACCGATGTCGCAGTCATTTCCATGGGAAAGATTGTGAAAAACAAGTCCATGCCTATAGCGGGCGATGAGTTTGATAATAAGATAAAAGATTTTATCCAGAAAAAATACAAGATGCTCATAGGCGATGCCAGCGCTGAAAAGATAAAGATTAGGGTTGCCAATGCCTACAGCAAGGATGAGGGTGAATTATACGAAGTCAGGGGAAGAAATCTAATAAACGGGCTTCCTATGCATATCTATATCTCATCTTCAGATATTTACAGGGCCCTAAGCTCGACCTTGGATCTTATAGTCCGAGCTGTGGAAGAAGTAATAGAAGAAACTCCGCCTGAGCTTGTGGCTGATATTTTTGAAAGAGGAATAATAATGACGGGGGGAGGCTCTCTCTTAAAGGGACTGGACAAACTTTTAGAAGAAAAGATAAAGGTAGCTGTAAGAGTAGCTGACGGACCGATAACTGCAGTTATCAGGGGCACAGGCAAGGCTCTTAATTTTATCGATGATCTGGAAGATGAAGAAGATAACTTCAAAAAAGAAAGAAGGAGTACAATCCTGGCTCGGGCAAAGTAAAGAAAAAATTACAATCCATGTAATGATTATAAAAGTGTAAAAAGATATAAGTGTGGTATAATACACTTGTATTAAGAATAAAGGAGGACTTTACAATGAAACAAATGACACAAGCAAACTTACAATCAGCATTCGGTGGAGAATCTCAAGCAAGAAACAGATACAATATTTGGGGAGACCTAGCAGAAAAAGATGGTTTGACAAATGTAGCTCGTCTTTTCAAGGCAACTGCAGACGCTGAAAGAGTACACGCAACTTTACATTTCAAAGCTTTAAAAGACGTTCACGGAGACTTCGCAGTAACTTCTATGGCAGGTTTCGGAATCGGAAGCACATCTGAAAATCTTGAAAGTGCAAGAGCAGGAGAAATTTTCGAATCAACAGAAATGTATCCTTCTTACATCCAAGTAGCAGAAAGCCAAGAAGAAGCAGAAGCTGTTAAGGCAATGAGATTTGCAGTTGAAGCTGAAAAAGTTCACGCTGACAGATTTGAAAAAGCTAAAGCAGATGTAGACCAAGGAAAAGACTTCCAAGCAGAAAAGATTCAATTATGTCCAGTTTGTGGTTACATAGCAGTTGATGAAGACATAGATGAATGCCCTATCTGCCATTCAAAATCAACAGTATTTATAGACTACTAAAATTTTTAAAGAGAGCCGGTTTTTTAACCGGTTATTTTTTTGTCCTAAACTAGATAAAAATTAATAAAATTGTAATAAAATTAGTCTAAAAGCCCTCCTTTATATGTTATGATTATATTAAGAGAAGATTAGGAGAGAGATGGGCTTATGAACAGTATAGTAAATTTTTTAAACAGCATAAGAATATTAGATTTGATTGACATAGCTATAGTTGCCTTTGTAATTTATGCTCTCTACAATACCCTGAAAAATACCAGGGCTGAGCAGCTTGTAAAGGGACTTGTCATAATATTTATCTTTACCAAAATCAGTGAGCTTTTAAAACTTTATACTGTCAACTGGGTCTTACAAAAGATGATAACAGGACTTGCCTTTACCCTTATAGTAGTCTTTCAACCGGAGCTTAGGAAGATCCTGGCGACCTTGGGGAAGGGAAATATCATAAGAAATACCTTCTCGCAGTTTCGGGGGGAAGATCCGGATAAGATAATAGATGAAATCCTGATGGCAGCTGAGTCTCTTTCCGATAAAAAAATCGGAGCCCTCATAGTCTTTGAAAGAAATACTGGCTTAAATGACATAGTCGAAACAGGAACGAGCTTAAATGCTGACATATCATATCAAATTTTGATGAATATCTTTATCCCTAACACTCCCCTTCATGATGGAGCGGTAGTAATAAAGAACGACGTCATAAGGGCTGCAGCATGTTTTCTTCCTCTTTCGACAAATGAAAATATTTCAAGAGAGCTTGGCACAAGGCATCGGGCTGCAATCGGAATGAGCGAGAGAAGCGACAGCATAGTCCTTACAGTTTCAGAAGAAACGGGGGATATATCTATTTCAGTGGATGGAAAAATTCATCGAAAATTGACCAGAGACCAATTAAAAAAGGTTCTAAGAAAAATTTATCTTGATGAAAATTATTATTTAGTTGAGGAAAAGAGTGAAAAGGATGAAGGATAAATTCAAGGAAAATTTAGTCACTAAGATAGTCTGCCTCCTCCTAGCCGTATTTTTATGGTCCTACGTAATGGGGATGGAAAACCCCAAGGTTACCAGAGAGATTCGGGATGTTAAAATTGAATACAAGAACTTAGATAAGTTAGCAGAGGCAAAAAGGGTGATAATAGAACCTGAAAGTCCTACTATGTCTGTAACTATCGAGGGAAGGAGAAATGAAATCAACAAGATAAAGCCTGAAGATATAGGAGCGTCTGTAGATGTATCTCAAATTCAAAGTGACTCCCAGTCCCTGCCGATTAAAATCAACGCCCTTCTAGGAGTGTCGGTTATAAATCAATCAGACCAGATTCTTGTAGTAAACAGCCAGCCCATCTCTACAGAGAAAGTTGAAATAAATGTTTCCAGTGTTGGTAAGCTACCTGAAGGGGTAGAGGTATCATCGATCAGACTGGATCCTGAAATTATCAGCATATCCGGAGCACAGAAATACCTGGACGACTTTGAATATGCCCTGGTAAGGCTGGACAACAGCAAGATAACAGGCGACTTAAATCTGGAAATGCCTATAGAAATGGTCACAAGCGGGTCAAACAAGGCTAGCGATCATATAACAAAGTCTCATGAAAATGCCAAGGTAGTTATCGAAACTAAGATAACAAAGGAAGTTCCGATAACAGTAAGGTATACAGGCTCTCCCCCTAAGGAACTTAGCCTTGATTCTATAACAACCCTTCCTAAAACTGTAAAAATAACTGGAAAGGACATAGATATAAACAGCATAGAAAGTATAGAGACCCAGCCTATCGACCTTTCAAAGATATCTGAAAGCAAGAGTGTGGATGTCGGGCTATCTATACCTCCCAATGCCAAGCTTGAAGATGAGTCTAACAGATCAGTAACAGCTGAAGTTAACTTAAAATAAAAGCAGGAGATTTATTCTCCTGTATTTTTTTTGACCAAAATTTCAGAAAATTTTTAATTTTATCTCTAATTTCGAAAAGACCTTGCAAATTTTATAAAAATATCTTATTATAATCCTAGGTAGTATATGCATACATAACATACGATTAAGGAGGCAGATCATGTATAAACTTGACAAAGCATATAATGAACCTATTTATATGCAGATAGTTAATCAGACTAAATCCATGATAGCCAGAGGGATTTTCAAGGAGGGCGACAGGTTACCTTCTGTAAGAGACCTTGCCAAAAGCCTGCTTGTAAACCAGTCGACCATAGCCAGAGCATTTAAGGAGATGGAGGCCTTAGGGATGATAGAAACGGTTACAGGTAAGGGAACTTTTATAAAGCTTGACCGAAGGAAGATGGATTGGGAAAGGGAAAGGACAGAAGATTTACTTAAGAAGTTATTTGAAGAGGCAAAGTTTTTAGGAATAGGGAGAGAAGATATCCTAAAACTTTATGACGAAATGGACGGGGAGGAATAATATGATTTGCGAGGCTAGATCAATAGAAAAATCATTTGACGGCAAAAAAGTCTTGGACAGGGTTTCTTTCAGCCTTAACAAGGGAGAAATAGTAGGCCTTGTCGGAAGAAACGGATCCGGAAAGACAACTCTTTTAAAAATACTAAGTCGAATCTTAGATGCAGATAGCGGAATATTTACCGTAGGGGAGGGAGACCTTTTCTTAGAGGCTAACCTTATAAGAAGTCTTGCCTACTTTCCTGACAGGTTCGACTACTTTAACTTTACGACAGTTGAAAAAGCCATGGACTATTATAAGCTCATCTATCCCAAATTTAACAGGGCCTTTGTCGTAAATGAAGCTAAGAAAAATAAGCTGGACTTAAAGAAAACTATAAGGACTTTTTCCAAAGGCAATACTTCTTTAATAGGGCTTTTAATCGTCCTTGCGACAGGAGCCGATATTATTTTATGTGATGAAATTTTAGATGGGATGGACGTAATAAATCGAGAAAAAATTATAGGCTATCTCATAGATGCTAAGGAAGAGGGTAGGACTATTCTGTTAAGTTCTCACGAGCTTGAAGAACTTTCCGGAATAACCGACAGAAATCTTTACCTATCCCTTGACGGCAAGCTTGAAGACCTATCCGACAAGTCTGATGAAAATATTCATAAGTTACAGGTTGTAGTCAAGGAAAGCCTACCTGAAGATATAAGATCCAGGTCTGTAATCCGACATCAGATAGCGAGAGTTTATACTATCTTAATAGATATCGATGACAGAGAGATCGAAAAGTTAATGGATAGGGATGAAATAGTTCTCTACGACGAATTGGAAGTTCTCTTGGAAGACTACTTCTATTGGGAAAGAGGAAAGGAGTGCTAAGATGAAGGACTTTTTAGACAGAACTAAAATTATTATAAAAAAAGACGGCCTTTGGTTGGGCTTTGCCCTGCTTATAACTTTGATGATAGTAGGATTTTCTTCAACAAGTGGGATAGGAAACTTAAATAGAAGTTTTCGCTACACCACAGACGGCCTTAAAGTAGAGCTGGGACTTATGAAGGAAGAAGATTTGTTTAACTATGGCAAAGAATATGAAAACAAAAAAATCACAGCAGAAGAAATAGCAGAGTCCAAAAAATTTTACCAAGATATTATTGACAAATATGATCTTACTATGGCAGATGTAAAAGAGTATAAGAAGTCAAGACCTGCCGAAGAATATCCACAGGAAACTTTAGATAAATTTTCCGCTATAGGGATCTTACATCAATTTAGGTCTAACTTTTTAGGGGAGTATTCAGATCCTGAAAATATATTTAAAACAGAGGATTTAGATTCCTTTGACAAGTCTTTAGATGTTACAACTTATGCCTATGTAATCCTCTTTATATTTGCAATAGCTATGCTTACTACGAGTTTAGAACACATCACTCCTTTTTATGAATTTAAGAGAATGTTTCCTTGGTCAAGGACTAAGGACTTTACCATAAGGCTTCTTTTAGGAGCTATAATGACCGGGGTAGTTTATGCTTTCTGCGTGCTTTTAAGTTTTGCTATCTGGAAGACTTATTATTCCTCAGACATAGTAAGCTTTTCGACCCTCGGCATAAGTCTTTTAAAAAATTTCTTACGCCTTATGGCCTTTTATCTCATAGCTATGGGAACAGGGGCAATGGCAGGATCTTTTATCGGTCACCTGGCTCTTATGTTTATGACGGGAATAGGATTTAGCCTTATAACCATTAACCTTGAATCAGTGATGGGAATTTTTTACGGGGAGATTTTTGATGATAGTATAATAAGTCGTTTTAACCAATTTATTCAAACAAGGGATAGGTTTATAAGGACCTTGTACTGTCCTTTCGATCAGGACTTCTCCTTTAATTCTATCCTGGCCCTCCTCTTAATATCGGCAGTGATTGTAGCGATTGCCTACTTTGTGGTAGCCAAGGAAAAGGAAGAAAGGTCAGGGAAGTTTGTCTTGGACAAAAACATAAGCAAGATTTGCTTTGTGCTTGCAGTTTTTTCAGCAGCCTCTGTTATGTTCATGATGTTTACAGGAATCTTGCCGACTGCAGGGCAGGCTTTTGTAACTGTAAGATTGGCCCTCTACCTTCTCCTGCTCTATATAAGTTACAGGCTCTTTAAGATCTTATTTGAGATAAAAATGGTTTTCAGATAAAAGGTCTCGGCTCTTTAGCCGGGCTTTTTTTATTTGCAGCCTTTATAAGAGCGTATGCCCTTTAGATTATTTAATAGGCAAGGGAGACCTTTATTTGATATAATTAATTATGTCTGAAGAGATGAGACTAGAAAATTAAATTACTTATAAGGGGGTAATTATGGGAGAATATAATGCTTTCGATATACTTGGACCTATTATGGTAGGACCTTCAAGCTCTCACACTGCAGGAGCCTGCAGGATAGCACAGATGGCAAGAATGATTACAGCAGAAGGATTTAATGAAGTTGAATTTGAACTTCACGGCTCTTTCGCCAAGACTTACAAGGGTCATGGAACTGACAAGGCTCTTTTGGCAGGAGTTATGAACATCGGCCCTGATGATGACAGACTTAGACATTCTTTTGAAATAGCTGATGAAAGAAATTTAACTTATTCTTTTGTTGCCAGTGACCTTGGAGATGTCCACCCTAATACTGCAAAAATTAACTTCAAGTATCCTGACGGAAGTACTTATTCAGTTACAGGTTCATCAATCGGTGGTGGAAATGTAGTAATAATTGATATTAACGGGATTAATGTTCAATTTATGGGCAAGAAACCGACTTTGATTTTAAAATACATAGATACTATAGGCATAATCGGTTATACTGCAACTATTTTAGCTGAAAAAGGTTACAATATAGAAAGTGTTTACACTGTAAATGACAATAATTTAGTTACACTTATCATTGAATTAAATAAAAATATCGGTAATGATATCGATGATCTGATTATACACAATGACAAGTATCAATTTGCCAAATTTATAAGGGTTGACTAGGAGGGTCTATGTTCGATACAGCACAAGAATATATAGATTATTGCAGGGATAATGACAAGCAAATTTATGACATTGTCCTTGAAACAGAAGAAAAAAATACAGGAAAAAAAGAAGAATATGTAAGGGAAGAGCTCGGCAAAATGCTTAAGGTAATGGAAGAATCCGCTCAAGGATTTTTAAATTCACCTTCCGTTACTTACCAAAAGATGATAGACGGTTCAGCCTATAAGATGAACGAATACGCCAACAACGAAGAACCTATCGTAGGCAAGTTCATAGCTCAAACAATGGCTATGGCCTTCTCAACTCTTGAAGTATCAGCAGCTATGGGCAAGATAGTAGCAAGCCCTACAGCAGGATCATCAGGTATCTTACCGGCAGCCTTGGTTCAATTTAAAAACAAGTATGACATCAGTGACGAAGAACTTGTAAACGGAATGCTTACAGCTATAGGGGTCGGAGAACTTTTAGGAAAGTATGCAACCTTTGCAGGAGCTGACGGTGGTTGTCAGGCAGAAACAGGTTCAGCAGCAGCAATGGCGGCAGGAGCTATGGTTTACCTTAGAGGGGGAAGTGTTGAACAAGTCTTTAACGCAGGTTGCTTTGCCATCCTTCACGTTTTAGGTCTTGTATGTGACCCGGTTGCAGGTCTTGTGGAATATCCTTGCGTATTTAGAAACGGAATGGGAGTTGTAAATGCTATGATAAGTGCCGATATGGCTTTAGCAGGGATAAAGTCCATCGTTCCTTTTGAAGAAGTTTGTCAAGCTATGCGTAAGGTAGGAAAGACTCTGCCACCTTCTCTTAGAGAAACAGGTATGGGCGGGGTTGCAGGAACTAATACCGGTCAAAGAATAAGACGTAGATTTTTAGGAATAGATGAAAGCTCCGTTGAAGATGACGAGGCTGTATAATGAAGAAAAAAGAGTACGATAATAAAAGTATTGTTACTGTAGCTTTATTTGCTGCAGTAACCTTTGTACTCGCTATAAGTCCCCTGGGCTTTATCCCGATAGGTTTTATCAATGCTACGACTATGCACATACCTGTCATAATAGCAGCTATTTATATATCACCCAAGATGGGAGCCCTTGTAGGGGGAATATTTGGCCTTATATCCTTAGTAAGGTCAATTTTTTTTCCGAGCATAATGACCCCATTTATCATAAATCCCATGGTATCGGTTTTCCCTCGTATATTTATAGGACTTGTAGCAGGATACGTCTACTTATTTCTATCTAAAAAGACTGATAGACAAATAAGGGGCCTATCTATTATTTTTTGGCTTATCTGTTCTCTTGGCCTGATATACTTAGCTTATACAAGTAGACAAGATCCGATTTCCTTTGGATTTTTTCTTGCCGCTTTTGGACTTATCTTTTGTATTTTTATGGTCTATAAGTCCTTTAAAAGAGAGACCGGAGACTTTCCCACAGCCTTTAGTGCCTTTGTAGGTTCTATAACAAATACTCTGGGATTTTTAACAGCCCTTTACCTCTTATATGGGAAGGACTACGCTTTAGCTCTCGGAGCAGATCCTAAGCTTGCCGGGACTTTAATATTCGGCTTAGGGGTAAGCTCAGGCATTCCTGAAGCTATTGTAAGCGTGATTATAAGTACGGCCATCGTAAAGGCTCTAAGAAGGATTAAGTAAGATGATGAACTTATATTACACTTACTTAATTTCCTTTTGGCTTTTAATCTTAGCTTTTGCCTTTGTTTCGAGGAAAGTTACGAATACAAATAAGATCGTAGACTATATAAGTAAAGTCTTGTATATGCTGGTAGTTCCTGCAAGTATAGGCTACAAGCTTGATGAAAAATTCAAGGGAGTTTTTAGAACAGATTATCTTTTAATAGCCCTTATTTTTCTAATAGTTTTAGTCCTATTTGCCTTTTTGCTTGTTAAGCTTTTTAATCTTAAGAAGACTGAAAAGTGGGGCTTTATACTGTCTTTAAGCTTTGCTCCTATCTTTGTTATGGAAGATGTCCTTTTAAAACTTACAAATAAGGACCTCATCTCTACTATTTTTTTATTGATGAGCATATCTTATCTTGTAATCCAATTTATGAACAAGTCCCACAGCCCGGAAGAATTTATAACAGCTCTGGCTGTAATTTTGCTTGTATTTTTAGTAGCCGGACTTGATGCTTATATTGAAAATATAGAAGCCCTTGAAGCTATAGCAGGTCTTTTTTCAGGAGTAAACTGTCTTAGGTTAGTCGGACTCGGACTTATAATTTCCAAGGTCAAGCTCACAAGCCTGCTTACAGATAGGAAGGTAATCTTTATATCTCTTGCGAGGATGATAATCCTGCCACTTTTTGTATATATCCTAGTCACAGCTTTTAGCCAAGACAGGGCACTTGTAGAGACACTTGTTCTTCTTTCAGCCATGCCTATTTCAGGACTTTTGATCTTGGATAACTACAAGAACTCAAGACTTATGGGGATTTTTATCTGGTCATCTATCTTATCTCTTGTAAGCTTACCGTTGATAAGGGGACTTCTTTTGTAGTAAAATAAAAAGAAGAAGTGTAAGAATATTAAACAGATTTGGGGGAAATAGATGAACAGAGCGAGAGTCGGATCATATGAATATCATTTGGACCAAGCTATAAATTATGCTAATATAGCCATAAGCAGGCTTAGAGATGCAGATGCTGCCATGGGAAGAGCGAGACTTATAGGAGCCTCAGATATCTTGGGGGGAGGTAAATTTATTACCTTCTTAAAGAGAACTCAGTCCTATGCAGGAGAAAAGGGTCTAAAGGATGCAGACAGGGCTATAAGAAACTTTAGAAAAGAAATGGCAGAGATGGGAAAGGTTTCAAAGATAAAATTGGAATACAAAAATCCTATCCTTATTTTAGATTACATTTTCGATAACTTTATAGTAGATACTCTAATCCAAAAGCAAGTTAAGAAAAATCAAAAGGCAGCTAGAAGTGTTATAAAGGAACTTGAAGAAGAACTTATAGAACTCGAAAGAGAAAAGAGAAGACTAAATTAGTAAAAGCTTAAGCTTTTAAATATATTACTTGAGGTGAAAAATGTGGAAAGAATTTAAAGAATTTGCCTTGGGCCGCAACTTCATGGACATGGCAGTAGGTATTATCATCGGTTCAGCAGTAAGCGCTGTAGTTACAGGACTTATAGACGGTCTTATCTCTCCTATAATCGGAGCTCTTACAGCAGGAGTTAACCTAAAAGACCTTGCAGTAAACCTGATGGGAGTTGAATTAAAGTATGGATTATTCCTTGATGCTTTGATCAAATTTATAATCATAGCTCTTGTAGTTTTCCTTATGATCAGATTTTTAGAAAAGGCCAAAAACTATGGAAAGAAGCCTGTAGAAGAAGCTGTTACAACAAAGGTATGTCCTTTCTGTAAGAGCGAAATAGATATCAATGCTACAAGGTGTCCTCACTGTACATCAGAATTGTCAGTTGAAAAGGATCCTGCTCTTTAAATTTTATTTAATTTAAAAATTAATTAAAGCATTGACAAATAAAAACTAAGGTGTTAAAATCTAGAAAACAAACCGATGAGGTGGAGATAACGGCAATCATGCCTTTACAGAGAGCCCTGTATGCTGAGAGCGGGCGAGAAACAAGTTGTCAAATGGACCACCGAGGGTGCAGTTAAATGCCATAGGCAAAGTATTCTGCGACGCGAGGGCAGGCGTTATTGTGCCGGGGATATGTTAGTATCCTGCTGAGAGTATAGAAGCAAAGCTATAAAACAAGGTGGCAACGCGGATAGTTTATTCGTCCTTGACAGATGTATTATTCTGTCAGGGACTTTTTTATTTTCAAAACTCTTGGCAGAAGTAGTTTAAAAGTCTATCAAAACTTATAGGTGATGGGCAAAAGATTATAAGGGTTAAAAATAAAAAAATATTGGAGGAAAAAATGAAATACAACGATTTTGAATTTGACAATTACTTTAAAAACTATCCGGATAAGGAAGGTTATTTCGGAAAGTACGGCGGAGTTTACATATCAGAGGAACTTGAAGCAGCTATGGAAGAAATCAATCAGGCCTACAAGTCCATAAGTAAGTCCAGATCTTTTATCAGTGAACTTTCCCGTATCAGAAAAGAATTTCAGGGAAGACCTACTCCTATATCCTACTTGGAAAACTTATCCAAGGAAATAGGAAGCGGGGCCCAAATTTATCTTAAACGTGAAGACCTAAATCATACAGGAGCTCATAAGCTTAACCACTGCATGGGAGAAGCCCTGCTTGCAAAATATATGGGCAAAAAGAAAGTAATAGCTGAGACAGGTGCCGGTCAACACGGGGTGGCTCTAGCTACTGCAGCAGCCTACTTCGGCTTAGACTGTGACATTTACATGGGAAGTGTAGATATAAAGAAGCAAGCTCCTAATGTAGCCAGGATGAAAATCTTAGGGGCTAGAGTTATCGAAGTTACAGACGGTCTGCAAACTCTTAAAGAAGCAGTTGACGCCGCCTTTGCAGCCTATGCCAGAGAGTATAAGGATGCCATCTACTGTATAGGATCTGTCGTAGGTCCTCATCCTTTCCCTATGATGGTAAGAGATTTTCAAAGCATAGTCGGCATAGAAGCGAGAGAACAATTTATAGAAATGACAGGATCCTTGCCTGACTGTCTTGTTGCCTGCGTAGGAGGAGGATCTAATGCAATGGGATTTTTCTCAGGCTTTTTAAATGACCCTGTAGAAATTTACGGAATTGAACCTTTAGGTAGGGGAGAAAGTTTAGGAGATCACGCAGCAAGTTTGCAATACGGGACTGAAGGAGTTATGCACGGCTTTAACAGCATTATGCTTAAGGATGAAAAGGGAGACCCTGCTCCTGTTTATTCAGTTGCCAGTGGCTTGGACTATCCATCAAGTGGACCTGAACATGCCTTCCTTCGTGACATAGGAAGAGTAAAGTATGACTGTATAAATGATGATGACACTATCGATGCCTTCTTCAAACTTTCAAGAACAGAAGGGATAATCCCTGCGATAGAAAGTTCCCACGCCTTAGCTTATGCTATTAAGCTAGCTAAAAAGATGGACTCAGGCACTATTCTGGTAAACTTATCAGGTAGGGGAGATAAAGATATGGATTTTGTAATTGAAAATTACGGAGACAAATACGGAATAAAGTAAACTTATAAGTCTTCTCCATAAAAATAGCTATTAGGCTTTATCAGCTTAATAGCTATTTTAAATTTAAAAAGGTAGGACTTTTAAATATTTTCAGTAAAAAAACAAAACTTTCATAATAAGCCTATCAGCTAGTCTAAAAATTTTAAATAAAAAAAGACAAGCCGGACTTACATCCGACTTGCCAATATTTTTCTTTATATATTATTAAGATTAATTTCACCTTATCCTACAAGTATCAAATGATAAATTATAGGGATAAGCATGAGGACAGGGACTATCCTATGAAAAGTTTTTAAGGTCTTTCTTTTATCAGCATCTACCTTAGTCATGCTAAAGCCTAAGATACCTTGGATTAACATCAGACCGACAGCTATGGCACCGGGTACATTCAGGCGGCCGAATTTACTGTATTGTAAAAGCCCATGGGAAAGAGCACCTATAACAGCAAAGGCTCCCCACATCTTATGCTTTTTAACAAATAAATTTATGCAAAAATCAAAGAACTTGTTTAAACCTTCACTTGCCTTTATCTTTTCCCTGTAGTTTTTAAGGAAATACTTTACTATATAGTTCATTATTGCCGCAGCAAATGAAGCTAAGGTAAAGAAACCCAAAATTTTTCCAAACATTTTATCAACTCCTAAAATTTTTTGTTATATATACCCTAAATTTATCAATTTAACTTATAAAGTTATTTAATATGTAATAGGATGCATCTTAAATAACAAAAAAGGATTTTAAGGTATAGACCTTAAAATCCTCAATTTCAATTATTATAATTGTCTTAATAACCAGTTTTCTTTACCGATATTTTCAATTAATTCCAATTCTGCTTGGCTCCATAAAAGATCTGCTTCTTCATCTTCATAGTATTCTTTTAATAAGTCGTAGCTTGCAGGATCAGCTATTGAGGCTTGAACCAACTGAGCAAGTTGATCCATAGCTCCCTTTGAAATTTCCAAGTCTTTCTTGATAAAGTCAACAGGATCTCTTACAAGATCGATAGCCTCTCTTTCTTCAACCTTAACTTCTCCACCAAGGTCAAGGATTCTTTGAGCAAATCTCTTTTGGAAGTCTCTTTCTTCAGTAGCGTGAGTATTGTATTTTTCTTCCAATTTTAGAAATTGTTGGTCTGCAAAGATTATAGCTTCAAGTGAGTGCATTTCTGCTTGATTAGATATTCCTGTAACTAACTTTTGTAAAGCTTCTATAATTAATTGTTTATCCATTATTATCTCCTTATAAAATTAATCAATCTAATTAACACATAATTTTTATATCACAAATTTTAAACTTTCAATCATAAGCTAAGGACGAATTTATTGTATAATATGCTTATAAAGTTAAGAGGAGGTGCTTATGAAAACTGAAAAGAACATTTTAATAGCCTTTATTTTAAACTTGGCTTTTTCTATATTTGAATTTGTCGGCGGCTTTTTTACCGGCAGTGTGGCAATAGTTTCAGATGCCGTACACGATCTTGGTGATGCAGCGAGTATCGGGATATCATACTTTTTGGAAAAGAAAAGCAAGAGACAGCCTGATGAGATCTACACTTACGGCTATGGCAGATACTCTGTTATCGGTGGTGTTATTACTACTGTAATTCTTCTATTCGGCTCTGTCATGGTAATTTATAATGCCCTTGTGCGAATTATTAACCCAACACCTATCAATTATAGGGGCATGATAGTTTTTGCTCTTATCGGAGTAGTCGTAAATTACGTGGCAGCCTTTCTCACTGGAGAGGGTGACTCCATAAACCAAAAAGCTGTAAATCTTCACATGCTGGAAGATGTCCTTGGCTGGGTAGTTGTGCTTGTCGGGGCTGTTGTGATGAACTTTACAGACCTTGTCCTTATCGACCCTCTTATGTCCATAGGAGTTGCGGTTTTTATACTTGTAAATGCTATTAAAAATTTAAAAGAGGCTCTTAATCTATTTTTAGAAAAGACACCTGATGGGCTTGAAGTTAAAAAGATTAGACATAAAGTTTTAGAAATTGCCGGTGTCCTCGATGTCCACCACGTCCACCTTTGGAGCCTGGATGGACAGGCGAACTATGCAACTATGCATATCGTGACAAATTCTGATCCTCATAAAATCAAAGAGAAAGTCCGTGAAAAATTAGATGATGAGGGGATTGTTCATGCAACCCTCGAACTTGAAAGTCCTGATGAGGCTTGCCATGAAGAATATTGTCATGTAGAGCTAGCCAAGTCAGATCATGTCCACCATCACCACTAAAAAAGGAGCAGGGTCAATATCCTGCTCCTTTTTAAAATTCAAGTTTTAGCCTTAACCAATCGTTACCTTAAGAACTTATAAAGTTGTTTTTTTAGTTCTTGTCTTAAAATTAATCTTTTTTAAAGTTGCACTATTGATTCAACTTTTTAGAACTATTTTTTCCTTGCTAATCTAAAGTTAAAAACAAGGCCATCTTAAACTTCTTTGTTGCCTTTATTGAATGTCTTCCTGACTTAGCAAAGTGAAAATTTTCTCCTGCCTTTATCAAATTATCTTTTCCCTCATAGTTTATGACAGCTTGACCGTCAAGGGCAAATACAAGAGCCTCGCCGGGAGCAGCGTGTTCAGATAAAGCTGTTCCTTCGTCAAAGGCCATAACAACAAATTTCATCTTGTCATTTTTTACCAAGTCCATATTTACAATTTTGTCTTCCTGATAAGGCACAAGGTCTTTAAGCTTAAAGACTTCTCCTGCTTTTATGTTTTCATTCATAATATCTTCCTTTCCTATAACTATTTCTGTGTAAATTGCTCCTTCATTTGTCCTCATTCCTAAGGCTTGGCCGGTTCCTGTTAAAATACTTTCAGCGGTCTTTAAGTATTTACTGCTTACTCCGTAAATTTCCAGGCTTCCTTCTGCAACTATAAGTAATTTATAATAGGAATAAAGCTCCGGACTGATATCGGTATCTTTTCCAAGAGAAAAATATGTCATTTGATTTGCTCCGCCATATACTTGCTTGGATATGGTAAGACCGTCGATCATTGGATTATCCTCAGCTATGGAAAAAACTTTTCCGATCTTTTCTTTCATAATTCACCTTTGATAGATCTATCATTATATCTTCTTCGGATTTTAATTTGCTATGAATTTGTCTTAATATAAAATCTTGCCTATTAATTATTCAATAATTCTTCCATCTCTTGATATAGTAACCACTTGCCAAGGAATAAACTTACCGCTGTTTTTAAGGGCATTTTCTGCAGCTAACTGTAGGCCACCACAACAAGGAACTTCCATCCTTACTATGGTCAGACTCTTGATATCATTATTGGCTATAATCTCTGTCAACTTGTCTGTGTAATCACAGGCGTCCAGCTTTGGACAACCTATCAAAGTGATCTTGCCTTTCATAAAATCTTCGTGCATATTGGCATAGGCATAGGCTGTGCAATCGGCAGCTATTAAAAGCTTTGCTCTGTCAAAGAATGGGGCTATAGTAGGTACCAGCTTGATTTGACAAGGCCATTGATTTAATTGAGATACAGGTCTAATATCTTCCACGCTTGACTTATTTTCTCTTACCTTTAGGTCTTCGGCTTCTTCTCTTATATTAATCTTCATAGCTCTAGATCCCGGGCAGGTGAAAGACCCATTGGAAGCTTCAGCTTCTTTTAACTTAAGCTCCATCAATTGCCTTTTTTCATTCTCGTCTTCAATATCCATAACTTCTTCAAGGGTCATTGCCTTAGCTAGGCTCTCTTTCTCTTCCTTGGCTTTCCTCACAGCAGCCTCGTCGTAGTCCGGAGCTTGTCGAGTTTCAAAGCTGATAGCTCCTGTAGGACAAGCAGGTAAGCAATCGCCAAATCCGTCACAAAAATTTTCTCTAACTAATTTTGCCTTTCCATCTATAATATCAATTGCTCCTTCGTGGCAGGCTGTCGCACACAAGCCGCAACCGTTGCATTTTTCTTCATCTATATTGATGATTTGTCTTATCATTCTCGCTCCTCCTTGTTCTTATATCAAGATTGTAGTATAATCTGGGAAATATGTATGTGGTTATAACCACATTTTTAAAGAAAAAATAATTTTTTAATAGGAAATATCCATGGATATAGAAAACTTAAAAAACTTTGTAATATTTAATGATTTAAACAAAATAGAGCTACAAGAAGCTTTAAAAGCTTTGTCGGCTTTTGAGAAAAAATATGAAAAGAATTCTATAATTCATTCTGCAGGAACTCTTACAGACCGAATGGGTCTGGTACTTGCAGGCAGCCTAATCATCGAAAGAAATGATATGTTGGGGAATCGAACTGTCTTAAGCCATGTGGGTAGGGGAGAATTTTTTGCAGAAACATATGCCCTTCTTGCAACTGAGCCTATGCTTGTAGATGTGAGGGCAAATGACGATTGTCATATTTTGTTTATCCGCCTTTACAGGCTAAAAGAATTTCTTGCTACAGGAGATACCTGGGCACTTAAAATTGCAAATAACTTGCTCAGTATTCTTGCCTACAAAAATTTGAAACTTTCAAGACGCAGCTTTCATACTTCTCCTAAGACAATTAGAGGAAGAGTCTTGGCCTACCTTACTTCTACTTCCCTGCAAAAGGGTAACAGAGAGTTTGATATACCCTTTGACCGTCAGCAGCTCGCAGATTATCTTAATCTCGATCGAACAGCCCTATCAAAGGAACTTGGTAAGATGCAAAGGGAGGGGATAATTTCTGTTAAGAAAAATCATTTTAAGCTTTATTTCACCGAGAATAATTGAAAGCAGATTTACTTTACTTATAAAAATCAAACCAGGAAGAGTCATTAAAAGCTCTCCGGGTTTGATTTTTTATATTATTTTTACTTATTTTCTTCTATTAAATCTTCCAAGATAGGTTGGTCTGTCAGGTCATTATCTTCTAAATATTTGTTTATCTCATCTCTTGAAAATCTCTTCGGGTCAATCTTCATAACTGCTGTATCGAGAGGATCTTCATAGATAACATGGGCATCTATTACTATAGGCTTCGTGTTTCCTTGCTCATTTAACCTGATGGCCTCTTTAAAGGCTGATTCAAGGTCTTCTTTTGTAGATGCTATAAAACCTATAGCACCAAGCCCTTCTCCTACCTTAGCCCAATTGGCATATTGAATATCCACACCGAACTCATCTTTTATATCTTCGATTTGGGAATGTTTGATAAAACCATAAGTCATATCAGTGATAACCACATTTATTATCGGCATTGAATATTTTGCTTGGGTTAAAATTTCCTGATTATTCATAGCAAAACCACCGTCGCCTACAATAGACCAGATTTGTCTGTCAGGATATTGAAGATAGGCTCCTATGGAAGCGGGAGTTGAATAGCCGAGGGTAGCGAACCATCCGGACATAGTAAAGTTTTTATTGCCATCCAGGTCAAGTATCCTGATAGCATGAACCTTGTTATTTCCTACTCCAAGTGTATATACAGCATCATCAGTAGAATACTCTCTGACCTTTCTTAGGACTGATTCATAATAGATACCGTCTTCAGATTCTCTATCTGCCTGCCTTTCAAGATATCTAGTCCAGTTAAGGGCATTTTGCCTTGATGCTCTTATATAGGCATCTTCCTTTCTTTCTAATCCGGTATCTAAAAGGCCTCTTAGAAAATCTCCGGCATCTGCAACCAAAGAATCATAGGCCTCTATTTGCCTTCCAATTTCTCTGAAACTATTATTTACTTGAATAACCTTTGTTGATTTTGGCCAAAATCTAGCAAATGGATGGGATGATCCGACAAATATTATCAGGTCAGATGAATTTATAGCTTCATTTGCAGGCTTGGTTCCTATTCTTCCGAAAGAACCCATAAAGTTTTTGTGATTTGCCGGGAAAGATAGACCGACAGAAGGGGCGGAAGTAACAACAGGCAAGTTGAATTTCTCTGAAACTTCTACAGCTAAATCCATATAATCCATCACACCTCTACCAAGGTATAAAACAGGTTTATCTGCATTTACTATTTCTTTTGCTATAGTTCTTATCTTTTCTTGGTCAAGATTAAAATGTTTTAAATCAGGAAGGATTTTTACTGCACCAACGCTTGGAGTGTAATCAATTTCTTCTTCCATAAAATCATTATGAAGGATTAAAACAGCAGGACCTTTCTTTTCAAAAGCTGTCCTAAGGGCATCATTTACCATATAGGGAATTTGTGAAGCGTTCATAGCCTTCCTGTTATAAACCGAAAGATTTTCGAAAAACGGCAACATTTCAGTTTCTTGGAAAGCGTGGGTATTTTGATTAGAAGATTCAGATTGAGCTACAAGAGCTAACATAGGCACGCCATCCATAAGGGCATCAAAAAGACCGTTGGTTAAATTGGTAGAACCCGGTCCACCTGAACCGAAGGCTACCCCTATATTGCCTGAAAGCTTATATTCAGCTGAAGCAGCCATAGCCCCTGCCGATTCATGCCTTACCTGAATATATCTTATCCCGTCCTCATCCTCTTTCCTAAGAGCGTTCATTAAACCGTTTAATGAAGAACCGGGGATACCATACATATGATCTATTCCCCAAAGTTTAAGTTCTTTTAACAAAGCTTGTGCTGCTGTTACTTTCATCTAAAACCTCTTTTCTATACTAGATTATTCCACTCATTAGATAATTAAATCTGATAAAATTCTTTACCTTTTCTTGTTATTTCTACCCAAGTGATGATTAAAATATACTTAGACAGTTAATTTCTAGACTATCTAAGCATTCCTACGTTTTTTATTTTTAATATAATTTCGAAAAGTATTCTTCAAATAAACTGAAAAATATGGGGTAAAAGTTATATGCTAAAGCTTTTATATGGATTTTGATAAAAAGAATGATTGCATTTTTTTAATTAATCTAAATACAAAGATGCTTTTAGTATTTTTGATTTGTTTAGAACATTAATTTAAAGTAATTAAGTTATCAATTCTTAAGTTTTAGTCTATTAATATCCATAGATATCAATATGGGATGTCTTTTTGTTTTTTACATGTCGCGTTAATTTTATAAGCTATATGCTCATGATCAGCTACGATTATCTTAATATTTATCTTTTTTTGCAACAACAATGTAGCTTAGTGCTGGCTTAAGTGATTAGTATGAATAAATTGATGAATTTTCAAAAACTTAGTATGTGGGAACATATTTATTCTGAACTATTTCTAAATTCTTCTAACATTTTATTGAGAACTAATGCATTTTCATAATCTTCAATAAAAGCCCCTTCATTATATTGTGGTAAATTAGGAATAAGGGGTATAGATAAATTTTTTAAATACTCATTTCTTTTGTTCCAGTTTTTACTAACATATTTTTTAAATATCATACGTTCATCTTCCGATTCAAATAATAGTACCACTTCAAAGAATTCCTGTCTAGAGAACTTATCCCTGAATGATTCTTGATAAAAGAAAAACTGATTTAATTTGTAAAGAAAAGTTCCTTTCGTAAAATATCTATATGAAAAATCCCAACTAAAGCTTTTGCTTTTATCTAATGTAATTCCATCTATTTCAGGGCAAGGTGTGAAGTACCTACCTCCATCTAAAGCAACCCCACCTAATTCTTTCAATAATGTTTTATGATATTTAAATTTTATATCATACCAATGTGGTCTTGAATCTGTTTGAGAAAATAAATAGTATTCATACCCATCTCTTCCATCTTTTGCAGGCATATAATATATTGTAAACTCTGGAAAATACTTATAATACTTCTGCATCTCTCCATATGGACTATTAATCCAATTCTTGTAATCTTCAATGCATATCTCTAATCTATCTATTACAGATTGAGTTAGTCCAAATCGTTTTTTCCATAAATATTCGATTTTATCTAAATCGGCAGATTTATCTATAGAGGTGTTTACATCTTGAACTCTAGTATAAATATGATTGGCTTTAACTGCTTGGAAGTTATTTGTTAAATAGTAGGGAGTATTCTTGTCACTTTTAACAAAAATTACATCTATTTTTTTACCATGCAGGGTATAACTTTTTACATAAACAGTTGGTCTTATACCACCTGCAAAACTCTTGTTTTTTAAAAAATCTACTAACATTTGTGTGTTTTTTCGACCCTCATTATCAGTCACATCAACTACTTGATAATTATTCTCTTCATCAATGCCAATGATTAGGAAAGCATCTCTATTTTCTAAATTATTTGCTATACAAATAATGTCATGAAGCAGATCTTGTTTACCTTTGTTATCAGATTTATACCATTCTTTCTTAAAGTCCCAGTATCCACCTTCCTGTTTAAGATTTATCAATTTCAATATATCTTTTAATTCCATCTTACACCTACTCAATTAATATTTATTATTAAAATTATACCATTTGTAATCAAATTAAAAATAATTCAATTTAAGGAGTTGTTTATTTATCAATCATTATTTTTAATCGTGATTTGAATATCAGTTTTTCTTTTTAAATATTGTAGAATTATCATTTTTGTGAATTTTATAACTAATTCTTCTTATAATATTTGCATATGTTTAAATTTTGTAATTCTAAAAACTATATTTTTAGAACTTATAAAATACAAAAAGCTCTGTCAACATATTAGACGATTTTCATATCTACAGAACCTATTAAGCATTTAGTTTAAAGTTAAGGGAAAGTGTAAGATTAAAATTGCTTTGGTGAATTTACAAGGTATTATAGATTTGACTTTAATTAAGCGTATAAGTATAAATAAAATAATATAATAAGCAATAGGTAATTGCTTAAAAAGGCAGTCAATACTGTGATAGATAATATTGTTGAAGTTGTGAGAAAATCTATTTAAAAGCTATAAAATAAGGAGTGAAAATGGAAGATTGGAAAAAATTTGAATTGGATTGTACAGAGTATCTGAATAATACATACGGTAGTAATTTTATTCATCATGGGTTTAGTGACTCTACAGTAAGTGATATAGAATTCAATAATGGTATAAAGTCTTTTTTTATAGAGGCTAAAATGAATTTTGCCCAAAGTGGACAGTTTGTACTATTACCTAATTATGACGAAAAAAAGTTTATATTTTCTTCTAATAACAAAAGTGATATTGATGAAAATGTTGAATTTATAATGGATTATATGAATAAAAACTTTGACAAATTTGCTAAAGCAGGGACAAGGGGAGTGAATATTAATCTTCCCCAAAAACTTTTTAGCAATTGGATAATTAAATCGTATAGGAAAAGAGGGGTAGAGTTTTTAATAACGAAAGGAAATGATTATATAGTATTTCCTATTCAAAGATATTTGGATTATTTCAATATATCTGGGAAATATCGTATTAAACAAAGTGGTACAAATAAATTAGCAAAAAAAGATCATGATAAAGCCAAAGCTAGAATTAAACAATTATATTATGATGCTGAGTTTATTACTGATGCTAATAATGAATTATTTGCTAAGATTGATAATCAAATAATATCTAATATAATAAGCTTAGATGAGTTTGATTTATATCTATCAAAAGAAAAAGATTCTTTATATAAAGTGAAAAAGAGATCTAATACAAGAAATTTAAATGTAATTTTTTCAATTAAATTAATTAAGGAACAGGATCAACAAGACTTAAAATCATTTATAAACAGAATATTATAAAATACTTTTATTTATAATAACTTAAACATTGATTTAAAGTATATTTACAATTGCTGTCTCAGGCTCATCTAGTAATAAAGATGAGCCTAAAAAAGCAATATTTCAGATGGTGAATTGCCTAATGAATGATTTAATTAATTTTACACATATATTTTTATCAATTTGTTACAATTATTATTATTATTATTATGTCATTATAATTTTTATTTTAGATGTGTCGCACTTAATTTTACAACCTATCTAAAAGATTTATAACGTATAAAAATATTTATTTCTTTTAGATAATAGATAATTGCTGAACTTCATTATATTCATGATTTAACGCGTCTCCTATTTGTTTTACTATATATTGTAAGACATCTACGACGACTGAATTTCCTAATTGTTTATAAGCTTGATTTTCATTAGGATTAATTTTAAAACTATCTGGAAATCCCATAAGTCTTGCACATTCGCGGGGATGAAGTTTTCGAGTTTTCCCATCAATGAGGTAGCCACCTGTTTTAGCAAAAATTCCACCTCCATAAGCAGAAAGTGTAATTGCTATACCTTTTGGTGAATATATTCTTTCTCCTTGACCGCCTTTACCAACAGTTCCAACTCTTATTGTTCTGTTTGAATTTTCTAATGAGTTTGCATTTTCATTTAGCACTAGATCATTTCTATATACTTCATACTTTTTTGTCTCATTATTAGGCAATAAAAAATCTTCTACATATTTTTCAAGTTTAAATGGCTTTGGAAAAGAGAAAGCTTCTCTTTCTACATCATTTCGAAAACTGATCATATATATCCTTTCTCTTTTTTGTGGTACCCCATATTTTGTAGGGTTTAAAACAGCATAATCAAAACTATAACCTAGCTCATACATTGTATTTTTAACAACTTTTAAAGTGTTACCATTGTCATGTTTAGCAAAATTTTTTACATTTTCTAAAAATACTACAATAGGTTTTTTTTCCTTAATAATCCTTGCAACATCAAAAAATAGAGTTCCTCTACTGTCTTCAAACCCTTTCTGTTTTCCACTTATTGAAAATGCTTGACAAGGAAAACCTGCACATAATATATCGTGATCTGGAATACTTTTTTCATCAACTTGAGTAATATCTCCTTCAGGTATGTCACTAAAATTTAATTGATAAGTTTCTTTAGCATATTTATCCCATTCATTTGAATAAACACATCTGGCTCCGAAAGATTCTAATGCAAGCCTGAAACCCCCAATTCCAGCAAATAAATCAATAAATGTATATCCATTTAGCGTTTTATTTTGAACATCTATCATAGAAAAACCTCTCTTTTTTCGTACAGCACACCACAATTTTATTTTAAGACTATTTTTTCATTTATTCAAGGCTGTTAATTGTCGATAAATTCTTATTCTAATAATTAACATGTACAGTAAAAATACTAATACATACTATCAACATGTACATTTATATATTTTAATATTTACACGTTAAAAAAGATATACTTTAAAATAATATTTTCAAGTTTTTTTTAAACTTAAAATCCGTTGATTTTAAGTTTTAGTTTCTATTTTTCCAATAAACATATCGCTTCACAGTGGCTTGAGTGGTCTGTATGGATAAATTTTGAAAATTTTCAAAAGCCTCGTATGTGGGAATATATTAATCAATACGTATCTTATAATTTATTATATCATTATTAAGCAAAGAAAAAACAGCTCATAAAAGAGCTGTTTAGATTATCATTTTCTTGTTTAAATCGCATTACTTATATTAGATGAGCTACAAACATTGCTATAGGCAGTAATAAGATTAACATAATATTCAATACTATAAATAATCTGTCCTTTTCCTTTACCCCAAATATTAAACCTATTAGTCCAATAATTGGGCAAACAAACATTGATGTGAGTCCAGTTGGTCTTAGACTTGTATAGCTTTCAAAGATGTCTATTGGCAGTAGGTAGCAAATCGCAAAAGTCGTGAGTCCAAGTAGAAATAATTTTTTACTGATATTTTTCTTCATACTATTCTCTTACTTTGAAATTATATTGTTCGAATTAAATCTATCGTCGGTCTGTCTAAAATTCTCTTTAAAGAAAAATGATAGATAATTAGGTTAATACCATAGACGACTAATGAAAATCCTAGGAAGCTTTTGTAGTCATAATATTTTATTAAAGTACTCATCCTTAAACTAGGGGCTACTAATGATATTATAAGCATTACAGCTAAGCTCACCATAATAGAAATTATAAAGGATTTTACCTGTTCTTCAATAAATTCTTTTTGATAGATGTTCTTTAACTCATCTACATCCATTCCACAAGAGTAAAGACTTCCGATTTCTTTTTTTCTGCTCATGAGACTTAAATTAATGGATGAGTAGCCGTTAGTGATATTTAGTACAAAGATGATCGATGCTATTCCTATTACAATTTTTATAAAACTTTTCATTGACTTATATTCATTTTTTGCGATTTCTTCACCTATTATGATATTAAATCTATCTTCAGGTGAAATTTGTTCCCTAATCATAGCCTCTACATATTCTTTTACATCTTTGGTATCAGAATCTTTTACCTTCATATTTAAAGTGTAGGCATAGTTTGTATATTTTTCATCGCCTGCTTCTTTCATTAGACTGAAAAATGTATCAAAGTCGGTGTAGATTTTCACATCGAAAGGCATGGTTTTGGAATTAAATTTTCCCAAGTCTCTTATTGACTTTGAAATCTTAATATTTTTTTGATAATCATCTCCAATACTTATATCAAGACTTGTTGGATTTTCAAAATATGGAATTTTCTTTGCTTTAGATATAGGTATGGAAGAATCTTCTTGGATCATATTATAAAGTAGAAATTCTCCCTTATTTCCTCCAAGCTCTTTTAAATCATCATCTTCCAAGGCGATGATAAACCCATCCATACCCTTTGCCTTATATTTTTTAATATTCTTTCTCGCTTCCTCATCTAAACCTGCTGCCTTTGCTTCCTTTGAGAATTCGTTAGTGTTTTCCACTTGAACATATTTATCTTTTGAAATATAAGACTTTTCGTTAGGAATTTTATCTACAATTTCTTTTAATATTTTGGGGACTTGGTTATTTTCACTAAAATATTGCACGGAAAAATTATAGCCAGCATCGTAATGCGAAAAATCTGTGTAGTAACTTCCGATACCTATGATGATTATAAACACTGAAATAATTATTATCCCTATGGCAGAAATATATCGTTGTGATTTTATTGATGCTAAGTTGTTGAGTTTTAATTCCTTCCAAAAATCTTTGGATCTTTTCTTCTTTGATTTTGAAAAATCTATATTCCCTCTTATACCGTCTATAATATCTATTTTAGAAATCTTTTTAGCAGGGGATTTAATAGCTAGTGCTACAATCACAAAGGAAACGAAAAGTATTGCCAAACTTAATAAAGGATTGAATTTTACAACTTCAAAGGCACTTACTCCTTCACCTTTTGTTATGTTTTTATACAAACAATACATAAAGAAAAATCCTGCAAGATGTCCTAAAAGTATTGGAATTGCAGTTGTAACAAGTCCTTCCTTTAAGAGTAAGAGATAAATTTGTCCATTGGTAGATCCTATAGACTTGTAAATGGAAAGCTCTCGAATCTTCCTTAGCCCCCAAACCCAAAAGATGTTTTTTATAAAAAACACAAAGATTACTATACATCCAAGAACTGATAGAACAAGAACTGCCTTGCTCATTATGTTTTGTAAGAGTTCGTTTTCTACTCCATAATAATTTATGAGGCTCTCTGAAAATTCTAAAGTAACATCTTTACCAAGTATATTATTTATTTCATTTTGTATATTGTCTCTATTTTTGTAAGCTTCTTCGAAAGAATTAAACTTTATAAATGTTCTAAATGTAGGCATTTTATCTTGTAGCCCTAGAGCAAAACTTAGTTTACTGTACTTGTTGTAGACGTCTCCATAAACACCGACTAAAGTAAAACTTTTAGAACCTTGGCTCTCAAATTTTTCTCTGCCAGTATTTGCACTTGTGGGACCTATCTCTTCGCCATCTAAAAACCTTTTGCCTAAATCAAGTTCTACACGATCGCCTATTTTAAGTTCATTTTCCTTTACAAGACTTTCAGATAGTACAATTTCGTCTTCCTTTTCAGCAAATCTGCCTTCACTTAATCTTGAATACTCCTTCATCTTATTGATTGCTTGGTCTTGGTAGTTGATAACAACTAAATCGTCAGCAAGTTTTCCATTGTCAGGATTAAGAGACATTTTTCCGACCAAATCTATATCTTCAATGGACTTTAGTTTTTCAACATCTTCATTTGAAA
>JAXFOR010000019.1:0-45165 GCA_034180305.1 Finegoldia sp. | reverse complement strand
GAAGGCGTAGAAATGGTAATGCCTGGAGATAACGCTACATTCACAATCGAATTGATTACTCCTATCGCAATCGAAGAAGGATTAAGATTTGCCATCAGAGAAGGTGGAAGAACTGTAGGAGCAGGAGTTGTTTCTAAGATAATAGATTAATTCTAATCAGATATAAAAAGCTTTCATGTTACATGAGAGCTTTTTTAATAAGGATATTTTGTGCGGATCAAAACGGTCTGCACAAAATATTTATATTATCGTTAAATATTTAGATTTACTAAGCTCTTTATAGATAATTATACAATTTTTAATTCCGTATAATTTAAATTTCGTGACTTTATTAAGATCTGATAAATTTCTTTAGAAAATTCTTATATTATTTAAGAGGTCTATTTACATATACCATTAAAATTTACAAAAAATACAGGAGAGAATGTGGAAAAATCTGCACTAGAAGCAAAAAAATTACAGGATTTAAAAGTCATAGCCAAATCCTTGGGCGTTGCCGGCATATCAAAGTACAACAAGTCCGACCTTATAGATGAGATAATAAATCAAATGAACATCAACGAGAAAAACAACGAAGAAGATAAGTACGAAAGTGAAGCCGAAAGAGACAACCATTACAGCAATGATGGTGAAAACAATCACCATAATAACAAGGAAGCTATAGAAGTAAGTGGGATACTTGACCTTAACGAAAACGGATATGGATTTTTACGAGCAAACGGATATGATTCCGGAGACGATGACATATACGTTCCACCTGCTCAGGTTAGAAGGTTTAAGTTAAAAACAGGGGACTATGTAGAAGGCCTGACATATGAAAGTAATGACAAGGAGAAGTTTAATCCCTTAATCTATGTAAATAAGGTTAATGAAAAAGGAGTAGAAAACTTAAGAAACAGACCTGACTTTGAAAATTTAACTCCTATCTATCCTACAGAGAGGTTGACCCTGGAAACCAGCAGGGACAATATTTCAACAAGGTTTATAGATCTTATAGCTACTATAGGTAAAGGACAGAGAGGGCTGATAGTTGCTGCTCCAAAGACCGGAAAGACTACTCTTTTAAAAGAGATAGCCAATGCAATAAGGAAAAATTATCCGGACGTTCATGTTATAATTCTCCTGATAGATGAAAGGCCGGAGGAAGTTACAGATATGCAGAGGTCTGTAGAAGGGGCAAGCGTTGTGGCATCAACCTTTGATGAGCTTCCTCAAAATCATACAAGATTGGCAGAGATTGTAATCGAAAGAGCCAAGAGGTTGGTTGAGCATAAGGAAGACGTAGTAATTTTAGTCGACTCCATAACAAGACTATCGCGTGCCTATAATGTTACCAGTCCTTTTTCAGGAAAGACTCTCTCAGGAGGGCTTGACCCTATGGCCTTAAACGGACCTAAGAGATTTTTCGGAGCTGCCAGAAATATAGAAGAAGGAGGATCTCTTACAATCCTTGCTACAGCCCTTGTTGAAACGGGGTCCAGGATGGATGATGTAATCTTTGAAGAGTTTAAGGGTACAGGTAACATGGAACTTAGACTCGACAGGTCACTAGCTGAAAGCAGGATCTTCCCGGCTATAGATATGTTCAAATCAGGGACAAGAAAAGATCAACTTCTACTTTCACAAGAGGAGTATAAGGCTATGAATAAGCTTAGGAGAAATATAGGCTCAGATGAAAATTACGACAAGGTTGAAGAATTAATTCAGCTTATGAAGAATACAAAAAATAATAAGGAATTTATCGAGGCTATTAATAATTTAAAGGTTAATTAAAAATATTTTTAACATAACTTAACAAATCATCAAAACTGTGGTATAATCCTTTGGTGAGCTAAATATGAGCAGATAAAAGGTTTAATCAAAATTTGCTTTTATCGCTATATAAATATAATATAGGAATGACGAGGTGATAATATGAAAAAAGATATACATCCGGAATACCATGAAGCTACAGTGACATGTTCTTCTTGTGGTAATACTTTCACAGTAGGATCAACAAAAGAAAACATAAACGTCGAAGTTTGTAGTCAATGTCACCCATTTTATACAGGACGTCAAAGATTTGTAGAACATGGTGGTAGAGTGGAAAAATTCAAGAAAAAATACAATATGGACTAGCGAAGGTCGGTATCCTTTCTTTGGATGCCGATTTTTTATGTTAAAAAATAGTTAATAGATTGTGTTAATCTAAAGAAAATCCATGAAGATAAAAGATATATTACAAATTTTTGATCAAGCTGATGCTTTTATGATATTAGACTACCTCTTCTCTTATACCAGAACAGAAGTAATTTTAAATATGAACAAGGACCTTAGGGCTGAAGATATCGACAAGGTCAAAAAAATAAAGGTCCTTTATGATAAAAATATTCCCATAGAATATATTTTAGGCTTTAAATATTTTTACGGAAGAAAATTTTTTACAGATAAAAATGTTTTAATCCCGAGATTTGATACAGAAATTTTGGTAGACGAGATAGTAAATATGAATAAGGATATAAAAAAAGGCCTTGAAATAGGAGTAGGCAGCGGTATTATAGCTATAAGCTTATCCTTGGAAAAAAATATAGACTTTATGGGCGTAGACATAAATGAAGATGCTTTGAAACTTTCCAGGGAAAATGCCGATAGTTTATCCTGTGACAGAGTTAAGTTTATAAAGTCTGATATATATGAAAATGTGGAAGGAAAATTTGATATTATAGTTTCAAACCCTCCCTATATAAACTACGAAGATATGAAGACTTTAGACCAAAAAGTTTTAAAGGAGCCGAAACTTGCTCTTTATGGGGGAGAAGACGGTCTTTACTTTTACCGAGAAATAATAAAAGGTAGCGGGGCTTACCTAAATCAAGACGGAATCCTTGCCTTTGAGATCGGTTATGACCAGAAAGAGGCTATATTTGAAATTTTAGATGGGTACGGATATAAAAAGCATTACTGCAGAAAAGATTTTAACGGTTTTGATAGAGTTATAATTGCGAGGAGATAATTATGTTTGAAAACTTGGACAGTGTAGTTGATAATTTTAAGGACCTTGAAGTGAAACTTGCTGATCCGGACACTATGACTGATATGGAAAATTGGACTAAGCTGATGAAAGAACATGCTGACTTAGAGCCGATAGTTAAGACATATCTGTCATATAAGAAAGATCTGGAAGAGTATGAGGAAGATAAAGAAATGCTCGGATCTACAGGAGATCCTGAAATGGAAGATCTTTTAAAAGAAGATATTTCAAATCTTGAAAAGACTATAGAAAAGGAAGAAGAAGAGCTTAGAATCCTTCTTTTACCTAAAGATCCTAACGATGAAAAAAATGTATTTATAGAAATAAGAGCGGGTGCAGGTGGAGACGAAGCCGGTCTTTTTGCAGGGGATCTTTTAAGAATGTACCAAATGTATTCAGATAAAAAAGGATGGAACACTGAAGTTATGGATATCCAAGCCCAGGGATTAGGTGGTATAAAGGAAGCTACTGTCATGGTCAAGGGTAAGGATGCCTACTCAAAGTTAAAGTATGAATCAGGGGTTCACAGGGTTCAAAGAGTTCCTCAAACTGAAAGTTCAGGAAGAATTCATACTTCTACAGCCACTGTAGCCGTTTTACCTGAAGCAGAGGATGTTGATGTTAACATAGACCAAAAAGACCTTAGAATAGATGTATTCAGAGCCAGTGGTAATGGGGGTCAATGTGTAAATACTACAGATTCAGCTGTAAGAATTACCCACCTGCCTACAGGAATAGTAGTAACTTGTCAGGACGAAAAATCTCAAATCAAGAATAAGGATAAGGCTATGAAGGTTTTAAAATCAAGGCTATATGACAAGATGGAAGAAGAAAGAAATAAGGATATAGCAGATGCGAGAAAGTCCCAAGTAGGTACAGGGGATAGATCTGAAAGAATCAGAACTTATAACTTTCCACAAGGTAGGGTAACAGATCACAGGATAAATAAGACTGTTCACCAATTACAAAACTTTTTAGATGGCAATATAGAAGAAATGATAGAAGATCTGACAAGTTACGATCAGGCGGAAAAATTAAAAATGATGAGCTAAGGCCTGTGACTTTATCTTAAAGGTCAAGATAAGATAGAAATAAAAATAGGAGAATATGTAGATGAATACAGAAGAAATTTACGGATACTTGGATGAAATAGGTAGAGATGGATATAAATTAGGATTAAACAGGGTCCAAGAGGCATTAGAGGCTCTTGGAAACCCTCAAAAAGCTTTTAAGATAATTCACGTTGCAGGGACTAACGGCAAGGGGTCTACTTCTACTTTTATCTACCAGGTATTAAAGACTCATGGCTACAGGACAGGTCTATTTACATCTCCTCATATTATAAACTTTTATGATAGAATCAAGGTCGATGAAAATATAAGTGAAGAAGATTTCTTTAGAATTTTTGAGATAGTAAAGAAAACTACCCAAGAAAACAATATAGAAGTTTCTACCTTTGAATTTATTACCCTTTGTGCTGTTATGTACTTTAAAGAAAAAAATTGTGACTATGCCATTATGGAAGTAGGCATGGGAGGTAGGCTTGATGCAACAAACGCCCTTGGAGATACTTTTATCTCAGTAATAGCTAAGATAGGGATGGATCACCAGGAATACCTGGGCGATACTTTAGAAGAAATTGCCTATGAAAAAGCCTGCATTATGAAGGAAAACGGAAGGTGTATCGTATATGATCAAAAGGAAAGTGTTCTTGACGTATTTAGGAAGGTCGCAGCTGAAAGAAATAATAAGCTTATAGTAGCAGACTTCTCAAAGGCTAAAAACGTAAAGGTTTCAAGCAAATTAAATTCCTTTGACTATAAAGATATGCACATAGAAACAAGACTTTCAGGTGACTATCAGATCTACAATGCTCAGCTTGCCCTAAGCGTTCTTGAAGAAATTAGGGACGAATTAGACCTTAGTAATGAAGAAATAGAAAAAGGAATGAGAGAGGCTTATATACCTGCCAGATTTGATGTGATAAATGAAGATCCGACTGTAATATATGATGGTGGTCATAATATAGACGGGGTAGAGGCTTTAACAAAATCTCTAAAGTCTATCTATCCTAATCAAAAGTTTGTCTTTGTCTTCGGAGTTATGGCAGATAAGGATTATAAGGCTGAAGTTAAGCTTGTAACACCATTGGCTAAGGCCTTTGTAACCTTTAAGCCGCAAACAGACAGAGGACTTGATTCCTATAAGTTAAGGGAAGTTTTATCTGCCTATACAGATGAAATAGAAAACTTTGATGATGTTAATGACGCGATAGATTATGCTATTAAAAATTACCCTGACGATGTAATAGTTGTCTTCGGAACTCTTTACAGTGCGGAGCAGGCCTATGAACACTTATAAATTCTTTGAAAATATGGACGTGGGGGATTTGTTAGTAGATGAGCCTATGAAAAAGCATACCAGCTTTAAAATAGGCGGTCCTTGCGACCTTATGATAATTCCTAAAGACTCAAACCAAATCCTAACTGCCTTAAAAATAATAAAAGACAAGGATCTTAGCTACAGGGTCATTGGAAACGGTTCTAATATCCTAGTTTCAGACAAGGGTCTTAGGGAGGTAGTCATAAAATTAAATGACAACTTTAACAAGATAGAAGTAGCAGGAGACCTTATAAGAGCTCAAGCAGGGGCTCTTTTAAGTAAGGTATCGAGCACTGCTACAAAAAACTCTTTGAGTGGATTTGAAGAAATTTCAGGAATACCGGGAGGCATAGGCGGAGCTATAACAATGAATGCCGGAGCTTACGGTAAAGAAATTAAGGATACAATAAGTAGGGTAGAGATTATAAATTCGAAGCTCGAAAGAGAAGTAGTGGACAAGGAACAGATGGATTTTTCCTATAGGCATTCGAGGATTCAGGACGAAGATATAATAGTACTATCAGCTGACTTTAAACTAGCCAAGGCAGATCCTGAAGATATACAGGCAAGGGTTGATGATTATACTCAAAGACGGGTTTCAAAGCAACCTTTAGACCTTCCTTCATGTGGATCGATTTTTAAAAGACCTGAGGGTCACTTTGCCGGCAAGCTTATAACAGATGCAGGCTTAAAGGGGTATAGGTATAATGATGCCATGGTAAGCGAAAAGCACGCAGGCTTTATAGTAAATGTAGGAGACGCCAGCTGCGAAGATGTAGTTCACGTAATAAAGCACGTTATAGAAGTTGTCTATGAAAAGTTTGAAGTAAGATTGGAACCTGAAGTAAGGATAATAGGGGAAGGTTAAAAATCTAATAGGTCAGTGGCAAGATCAGGGGGAGATTTTTATGAAGGTAGTAATTATTACAGGTATGAGTGGTGCAGGTAAGAGTGCTGCTAGCAATGTTTTTGAAGACATTGGTTACTATACTCTTGACAATTTGCCACCATCCTTGATAGTAAATTTTATTGATTTAATAAAAGATAAGGATAACGATATAAAGAAAATAGCCTGTGTTATTGATAACAGGGAAGAATTTTCTAATCAGCTAAGTCAAACTGTAAATAAGATAAACGATATGGGAGTAGATGTGAGCCTTCTATATCTTGATGCATCAAATTCTGCCCTTATAAAAAGGTACAAAGAAAATAGAAGACCTCATCCTTTTGCCTCAAACGGAACTATAATCCAGGGGATAGAAAGGGAAAGAAAGCTCCTTGAGGACCTAAAGGGAAAGGCGGATCATGTAATAGATACAAGTGGCTTGTCTCTTGGGGAACTGGGAAATATAATAAAGGGCTATTATGATAATGAGGGTAATTCTTTAAACATTTCAGTAATTTCCTTCGGATATAAGAGGGGAATTCTTTTAGATGCAGACCTGGTTTTTGATGTCAGATTCTTACCCAATCCCTATTATATTGACGACTTAAAGCCAAAATCAGGTCTTGAAAAAGAAGTAAAGGATTATGTTCTTAAGTTTGATGAGACAAATGAATTCATAGATAAAATAGCAGATTTATTGGAATTTTTAATTCCTTATTACAAAAAAGAAGGTAAGGTATTTTTAATAATAGGAATAGGTTGTACCGGGGGCAAGCACAGGTCAGTATTTATAGCAAATCAGCTCGCCGATATCTTATCTGAAAAAGGAGAAAAGGTTAATGTTTCACACAGGGACAGAAAATACTGGTAAAAAGATAGTTACTATAGGCGGGGGAACAGGAAATTCCGTCCTCCTAAGAGGAGTAAAAAAATTTACCTCAAATATAACTACAATAGTTACTGTAGCAGATGACGGCGGAGGGAGTGGAAAGCTAAGGGAAGACTTAGGAATGCTTCCTCCTGGAGATATCAGAAACTGCTTGGTTGCTTTGGCAAATACTGAACCTGCCATGGAAAATCTTATGAACTACAGGTTTAAGTCAGGGGACCTTGGAGGCCAGAGCTTAGGTAACCTAATGATTGCAGCCATGAATGATATCTATGGAGACTTTAATCTTGCCATAAAAGAGATCAGCCAGGTCTTGGCAATAACAGGCGAAGTCCTTCCAATGACCTTAGATGATGTAGTCTTACTGGCAGAGCTTGAAGACGGGTCAGTAATAGAAGGTGAATCAAATATCACTTTTTTAAATAGAAGAAAGGCTCAAAGGATCAAAAGGGTTTTTACAAGGCCTGAGCTCATGACTCCTCTCCAAGAAACGGTCGACAGGATTTTAGATGCAGACATAGTAATCTTAGGGCCGGGATCCTTGTATACATCAGTTATGCCTAACCTCTTGGTAAAAGATATATCCAAGGCACTTGTAGAAACTGAAGCTGAAATAGTTTATGTTTGTAACATTATGACCCAACCTGGTGAAACCGACAACTACACTGTCTCAGACCATGTAGATGCCATAATTAAACACATAGGTCAAAACACAATAGACAAGGTAGTTGTAAATACTCAAAAGCTTGAAGACTACATAGCCTATAAGTACAAAAGCGAAGAAAATTCAGTTCCGATCTTACTTACACAAAAAGACAGGGATTACTTGGATAGTTTAAATATTAAGATAATTGAGGGGAAAATCCTAAGTGTAAAGTATGACTACATAAGACATGATGCAGATGAGGTAGTTAGATTAATTTTAGAAAGTTACGACAATGCAAACTAAATTAGAAAAAATTGATAGCAAAAATTTAGATGAAGTTTTAGAAAAAGCCGCCAAGATAATTAAAGCAGGTGGGCTTGTAGCCTTTCCTACAGAAACAGTTTACGGTCTTGGGGCTGATGCTATGAACGAAACAGCCTGTGATAAGATATTTGAAGTAAAGAGGAGAAAAAAGGACAACCCTCTTATAGTCCATGTGTCTGATATAGACATGGTCGATGAGCTTGTTAAAGAAGTTACTGACGATCAGAAAATCCTTATGCAAAGAATGTGGCCGGGCCCTATGACCTTGATATTTAAGGCATCAGATAAGATAAATCCGACAGTAACAGCAGGAGGAAATACAGTAGCCATAAGGATGCCTAAGGATGAGATTTCCCTAAAGCTTATCGAAAAGGCCAAGACACCCATAGCAGCACCCTCAGCCAACATATCTACAAGACCTTCCCCTACAAATGCAGGAGATGTTATGAGTGACCTTGATGGATCTATCGAAATGGTAATCGACGGTGGGGATTCGAAGATAGGGATAGAGTCTACGGTTATAGATTTAAGCGAAAGACCCTATACAATCTTAAGACCGGGCTATTATACATCTGAAGACTTTGAAAAATATGTTGGCCCGGTTGTCTATGACTCCGCCCTAAGGGACCAGGATAAAATTCCGAAATCACCCGGACAAAAATACAAGCACTATGCTCCAAAGACAAAGATGATAGTAATTACAGGTGATAGAGAAAACTTCAAAGGCTATATTAAGGAACTGGAAAAAGACTACGATTCTATAGGATATATTCTCACAAAACAAACTGCTGATCTATTAAACTTAGATAAGGTCAGAATTATATCCGATGAGGCCGACCTGGAAGAATATTCCCACAATATCTTTACCTACATCAGAAGTATGGATAGGGAAAACTTTTCCCTAATAGTTCTAGAGGGAGTAAAGGAAGAAGGCATAGGCATAGGCATAATGAATAGGATAAGAAAGTCCTGTTCAAATAATATTATCTACTTATAAGGAGAATAAGCATGAGTAAAGTAACAGTATTTGATCATCCCCTAATTCAACATAAAATTTCCATTTTAAGAGACAAAAACACAAGCTCCAATCAATTTAGAGGGCTTGTAAAAGAAATATCAGCTCTTATGTCATATGAGATAACAAGAGATTATGAGCTTGAAGACTATGAAGTGGAAACTCCAATCTGTAAAACTATAGGAAAGACAATAAGTGGTAAAAAGGTTGCCATAATTCCTATATTAAGGGCAGGACTAGGAATGGTAGACGGATTTCTTGACATGATACCTTCTGCAAGAGTAGGTCATATAGGTATGTATAGAGATCCTCAAACTCTAAAACCTGTAGAATACTACTGTAAACTTCCTAATGATATAGCAGAAAGAAATGTAATAGTTGTAGATCCTATGCTTGCTACAGGGGGATCAGCCAGCGATGCCATTAGCCAGCTTAAAGAATACGGAGCAAATAATATAAGACTTTCTGTTCTAATAGCATCACCTCAAGGAGTAAAGACAGTCTCTGAAAATCATCCGGATGTAGATATTTTCATAGGAGCTTTAGATGAAGGACTTAATGAAAACAGTTACATAGTTCCCGGACTTGGAGATGCAGGTGATAGATTATTTGGGACAAAATAATTGAAAAAGACAGTTTAAAGTGCTATAATGTCTACAGGGGACATCTTAAAAGAGTTAGCTATTACTATATTTATGGTAATGGCTAAAATTTTTTATAGCAGGAAACCCTTTTTACAGATTGGAGGTGGTATAATGTCAGAAGTTGCCATAAACAAGGTTAAAGAAGCTGAAGCACAGGCAAGAAAAATTGTAGAAGAGGCCAGATTAAAAAAGAATGATATAATCAATCAAGCAGAATCTCAAGCTAATGAAGAATACTATAAGATCATTCAAGAAGCTAATGAAACAAAGAGGCAAATGCTTGATAAGGCTCAAAAAGAAGCCGACGAAAAGGCTAATCCTTTAAAACTCAAAGCAATTGATCAGGCAAATCATATAAAAGACTTGAATTCAGATAAGGTCGATGGGTTAGTAAAAAATATAGTCGAAAGGATAGTGAGCTAATGGCAATTGTAAAGATGAATAAATTCGAACTGTATTCGTTTGTTCATAATAGAGATATGCTATTAGAAAAACTTCAGAACTTTAATTATGTACATATTAAGGACTCTGAGAGTTTTGATGACGAATATATTGAATTGCCAAAGGTAGATAATTCTGAAAATATAGTTGAAGTAGGTGAAAAACTTACAAAGACAAAGTGGGCCATCGATTTATTAGAAAAATATGGACCTAAAAAGAGCTCTTTAGAAGCAGCCAGGGAAGAAATTAAAACTTACAGTCTAAGTCAAATTTCAGATATGGCGGAAAAGTTTGATTTTGAAAATAATTATAAAAAGTTGTCCAATTTAGATTCGCAGTTAACGAGATTGGAACAAGCTAATCAAAACTTGGAACAAAGAAGAGACGAATTATTGCCTTGGAAACAATTAAATATAAGTTCAGGAGAAATAGAAAACTTTGATAGAGTTACAGTAACTACAGGAACTGTTCCTAACAGCTATTTGGAAAAACTTAAAGAAGATACTAAAGATACTGATAACCTTTATATAGAAGAAATATCGAGCGATTCTTCTTTAACTTACTTATTAGTTATCAGCTCCAACTATCAAAGTGACAGGGAGATTTTAAATAATAATGGCTTTGTAGAAGTAAAGCTTAAATCAGAAGATAAGGTTTCTGTAGAAATTGAAAATATAGAAGCTAAGATTAAGGCTAACAAGCAAGAACATGAAAGTGTAGAAGCTCAAATCAAAGATGAATATGATAAGATAGAGGGCTTTAAAATATACTATGACTATCTATCAAATATTCAAAACAAAAACTACGCTAAGGATAATTTCAAAACAACAGACAGGTTAGATATAATTCAAGGATATATTCCAAGAGAAAAGGAAAATGATTTCACCAATATGTTGAAAACTAACCTTGGAGATGGAAGTTACTACCTTGAAGTTACAGAAGCAGATAAAGACGATCCAAACGTTCCTATAATTCTTAAGAACAAGAAGCTTTTTAGACCTTATGAAACTATTACAGAGATGTATTCCCTACCTAAGTACAACGAAATAGATCCTACTCCACTACTTGCTCCATTCTATACTTTCTTTGCAGGAATGATGATAGGAGATTTAGGATATGGATTACTTGTAGCTATAGCTATAACAGTAGCCCTTCACGCTTTTAAGTTAAGTAAGGGAACTGAAAAGTTTTTAAGATTATTTAGAAATATATCTATAGCATCAATGTTTTGGGGATTTATCTATGGATCTTTCTTTGGTGGAATTATACCGATGACTCCTATTATAGATATGTCTCGTGATACTATGTTACTTATAGGGCTTTGCTTAGTATTTGGTTTTATCCACTTATTCTTCGCCCTAGGTATAAAGGCATACATGAAAATAAGGGACGGAAAACCGTTAGATGCCTTTTTTGATGTTGGACTTTGGTATATCATCATAGTAAGTTTACTTTTATTAATCCTTAATAACAGCCTAGGACTTAGCAAGACAGTATTTAATATAGCTAAGTGGGCAGCAATCCTTTCAGCTATAGGCATAATACTTACAGGAGGAAGAGATGCCGAATCTGTAGGTGGAAGAATAGGTTTAGGGGTTTACGAACTTTATGGTATATCAGGTTGGATAGGAGACTTTGCATCTTATATGAGACTTATGGCTCTTGGCTTATCAGGTGCATATATAGGAACTTCTATAAACATAATAGTACAAATGATGACATCATCAGGTATAATCGGCTTTATAGGTGGACTTTTGGTATTTGTTTTAGGACAAGCATTTAATGCTTTCCTTTCATACTTATCAGCTTACGTTCACTCATCAAGACTTATATTTGTAGAAATGTTTAATAAATTTTATGAAGGTGGCGGAAAGCCATTTAAAAAGTTAATTACTGATTCAAAATTTTTTAATATAACAAACGATTAGGAGGATTTTATAATGAAGGAATTTTTTGCACAAAACGGTGGAATGTTTTTAGGAGCGATGGCAGTAGCAATAGCTGTAATATTCTCTGGTATGGGATCAGCTAAAGGTGTAGGAATGGTAGGGGAAGCAGCAGCAGGCGTTGTAGTTGAAGAACCTGAAAAGTTCGGTAGATCACTTGTATTACAATTGCTTCCAGGTACACAAGGCTTATACGGATTCGTAATTGGTATTCTTATTCTATTTAAAGTAGCAGCAGGATCTTTATCTATAGGCCAAGGATGGGCTCTTATATTTGCAGCAATCCCTGTATCTGTTGTAGGTTACTTCTCAGCAGTAGCACAAGCAAAGGTTGCCGTTTCAGGTGTTAACATCTTAGCTAAGAATGAACAATATCAAACTTACGGTATCATCTACTCAGTAATGGTTGAGTTGTACGCTATATTAGCATTTGCCATCTCATTCTTAACTATGAACCAAATCGCAGCATAAGTCGGTGATTTGAATGTCTAATTTAGATAACATAATTAATAAAATCTTGGACGATGCCAAGGCAGAAGCTGATGGCATAATCCAAGAAGCAAATGTTCAAAAGGATAATATTGTAAAAGCTAAAGTAGACCAAGCAAATTCACAAAAAGAAAAAATTTTAAGAGATACACAAGACCAAGCTAAATCATTAATAGATAGAACTATAGCTCAATGGCAATTAAAATCAAGAGACAGCCAAAACCAAGCTAAGCTAGAAGTCGTTGATGACATCATTGCTAAAGTTAAGGAAGACTTATCAAAGCTTCCAACAGAAACTTATAAAAACTATGTCGAAGTTAAGTTAAAGAATATTGACTTAGGTCCAAACGATGAACTTATCCTACAAGAAGATAAAAGGGAAGAGTTAAAGGATCATGATTTCGGAATTAAAATTTCAGATGACACTGTAAAAGATGGTTTTTGTGTAGATCATGGGGATGTGCTTGTTAACAACAAATTCTCAGATTTGATAGATTCAATTAGAGAAGAACTTGAATTAGAAATTTCAAACGTATTATTTAATAAGTAGGTGAGACAATGAAAAATGAAGATTTCATATATCAATCATCTACTACTAGAGTTAAGGAAAAAAATCTTTTAAAAAGACAGGATTATGAAAGACTTATAGACTCTAATGATTTGGAAGAGCTTATAAGGTTATTGTCAGATACTGTATACCACAGCGAACTTTCCAAGCTTGATAATCCTAAGTTATACGATAAGGCCTTATCTAAAGAACTTGAAAATACTTATAAGTACTTTTATGAAATGAGCGATAGCGTGCTTCCGGTTAAATTTCTAGCTGTCCAATATGACTATCATAACTTAAAAGTTCTTATAAAAGAGTACTTAAAGGGTGAAGATTTATCATATATGCTTAGTGATATATCAGATATCGATCCTGAAGAAATCAGGAAGGTTTTAAATAGCGATGATTTTAAGTTGGAAAATGAACACTACCAAAAGGTTATAGATGAGTCTTTAGAAGATTTTGAAAATAATCATGACCCGCAAATGATTGATATTTATGCAGATCGTGAATATTTTGTTGAGTTAAAAGAAATCGTCGATCAGATGAACTCTAAATTACTTAAGGAATATGTTGAAGACTTAATTGATTTTACAAATGTTCAAACTTTACTAAGAGCTCAAAAACAAGGTAAAGATCTTGAATTTTTGGAAAAGGTAATAATAGATGGGGGAACTATAGAAAAGGACGCTTATTCAAACTACCTGTTTACTGAATTAGATGAAGACAGTCCTCTTTTTACAAGCTCTCGAATTTATTATAGGTTAAAGGACGCCATAAAGTCTTATAAGATGACATCAAGCCTTTCAGAATTTGAAAAGCAAAAAGATGATTACCTTATGAACAAAATAAAAGAAATCAGAAAGATAACATACGGTCCCGAAGTAATAACAGGATATTTATTTGCTAAGGAAACAGAAATAAAGAATTTAAGAATTATTTTTGTAGGCAAAATTAACTCATTGGATCCTGATTTTATCAGAGGAAAGTTGAGGTTAGGATATGCGTAAAAAAGTAGGGGTAGTAGGAGATAGAGATTCTGTATTGGTGTTTAAGGCATTAGGACTTGATGTATTTGAGGTTATAGACGAAAAGTCAGCCAGAAATACTATAGATAAGATGGCAAAGGATGACTACGGAGTTATCTTTGTCACTGAACAGATCGCAGATCAAATTCAAGAAACTATTGATAGATATAATGATAAAGTTGTGCCTGCTATTATATTAATTCCATCCAACCAAGGTACTTTAAACATAGGTATGGACAGGATTAATTCAAACGTTGAAAAAGCAGTCGGTGCAAACATTTTATAAAAGGAGAGCTTATATTGAAAGAAGGAAGAGTAATAAAAGTATCCGGACCTTTGGTTGTGGCTGAAGGAATGGAAGAAGCAAGCGTGTATGACGTTGTTGAAGTTGCTGAAGATAAGCTCATTGGCGAGGTTATAGAAGTTAGAGGGGATCAAGCCTCAATACAAGTATATGAAGAAACATCAGGTATAGGACCGGGGGATGTGGTTAGGACAACTGGAAAACCACTTTCTATAGAATTAGGACCTGGACTATTGGAACAGATGTTTGACGGTATCCAAAGACCTTTGGATTCATTACAAGAAAAGGCAGGTGATTTCTTGGTAAGAGGGATCAGTGCACCTGCTTTGGATAGAACTAAGCTATGGGATTTTAAAGCAGTTAAATCAGTCGGAGACGAAGTTATCCCGGGTGATACTTTAGGAGAAGTTCAAGAAACAGAAGTAATTCTTCACAAGATAATGGTACCTAACGGGCTTAGAGGTAAGGTTAAATCAATAGCTGACCAAAGATGCACAGTAGATAAGACTGTGTGTGTCATCGAAGATGAAAATGGAAAAGATGTTGAAGTTAATATGATCCAAGTATGGCCTGTAAGAAAGGGAAGGCCTTATGCTGAAAAGAAGGACCCTGAAACTCCACTTATTACAGGACAAAGAGTTATTGATACTTTCTTCCCTGTTGCTAAGGGAGGTACTGCTGCAATTCCGGGACCTTTCGGTAGTGGTAAGACAGTTGTTCAACACCAACTTGCTAAGTGGTCAGATGCGGACATAGTAGTTTATGTAGGTTGCGGTGAACGTGGAAATGAAATGACTGACGTACTTAACGAATTCCCTGAACTTATAGACTCAGATACAGGTCAATCTATAATGAAGAGAACTGTACTTATAGCCAACACTTCAAACATGCCGGTAGCAGCCAGAGAAGCATCAATATATACAGGGATTACAATTTCAGAATATTATAGAGATATGGGATATTCTGTAGCCATGATGGCAGACTCTACATCAAGATGGGCAGAAGCACTTCGTGAAATGTCAGGTCGTCTTGAAGAAATGCCCGGTGATGAAGGTTACCCAGCTTATTTGGCATCAAGAATAGCAGACTTCTATGAAAGAGCAGGTAAGGTAGTAGTAAATGGTAGTGAAGGAAGAGAAGGTACCCTTACTGTAATAGGAGCCGTTTCACCTGCAGGTGGGGATATATCAGAACCGGTTGCTCAATCAACTCTTAGAATTGTAAAAGTATTCTGGGGCTTGGATTATGCCCTATCCTACATGAGACACTTCCCTGCAATTAACTGGATAGATTCATATTCTCTATATCAAGATAAGATAGATGAATACTTCGATAAAAATATCAATGAAAACTTCTCAAGTTGGAGAAAAGAAGCTATGGCTCTTCTTCAAGAAGAATCAGGACTTTTGGAAATAGTAAGACTTGTAGGTCGTGACTCTCTAAGTGATGTGGACCAATTAAAGTTGGAAGCTTCAAAGTCATTAAGAGAAGACTTTTTACAACAAAACGCCTTCCATGATGTAGATACTTTCTGCTCACTTGAAAAACAAGCAAAAATGCTTGAAACTATCTTAAACTTCTACCATTTAGGATTAAAGGCACTTGAACAAGGTGCATATGCATCTGAAATAGCAGATCTTGATGTAAAGGAAGATATAGCAAGATCCAAAAACATTCATGAAGATCAACTGGCAAAATTTGATGAAATAAATGCTAAGATAAAATCAGAAATGGAAAGTTTAACTGCCGGAGGTGAGTACAGTGCTTAAGGATTACAAGTCAGTATCTGAAGTAGCAGGTCCTTTGATGTCTGTTAAGGGGGTTGAAGGAGTAAGCTACGATGAACTTGTAGAAATAGAATTACAAGACGGAGAAAAAAGAAGAGGTCGTGTAGTTGAAATTGATAGAGATGTAGCAATGGTACAAGTATTCGAAGGTACATCAGGAATAAACATTCAAAAAACTACAGCAAGATTTTTAGGTAAGCCTTTGGAATTAGGAGTATCTGAAGATATGATCGGTAGAGTATTTGACGGTTTAGGAATGCCTATCGATAACGGTCCTAAGATAATGCCTGAAAAGAAGTTAGATATCAACGGAACAGCTATTAACCCTGTATCTCGTGACTACCCATCAGAATTTATCCAAACAGGGGTATCAACTATAGACGGTCTTAACACCCTTGTAAGAGGACAAAAGCTACCTATATTCTCAGGATCAGGTCTACCTCACAACAAACTTGCAGCTCAAATTGCAAGACAATCAAAAGTTTTAGGTAAGGATGAAAAGTTTGCCGTAGTATTTGCAGCTATGGGTATTACCTTTGAAGAAGCTCAATTCTTTATCGATGACTTTACAAGAACAGGGGCTATAGACAGAGCAGTTCTATTTATGAACCTTGCCGATGACCCTGCCATTGAAAGACTTTCTACACCTAAGGTTGCCTTGACTTGTGCAGAATATCTTGCCTTTGAAAAAGACATGCAAGTACTTGTTATCATGACAGACATGACAAACTACGCAGAAGCCCTAAGAGAAGTATCTGCAGCCAGAAAAGAAGTACCGGGACGTAGAGGATATCCGGGTTACCTATACACTGACCTTGCTACAATATATGAAAGAGCCGGAAGAATTAAAGGTAGAAATGGTTCTATAACACAAATTCCTATCTTAACAATGCCTGAAGATGATATCACTCACCCAATCCCTGACCTTACAGGTTATATAACAGAAGGACAAATCATCTTATCTCGTGAACTTTACAAGAGAGGATTAGAACCACCTGTAGATGCTAAGCCATCCCTATCAAGATTAAAGGATAAAGGTATAGGTGAAGGGAAGACTCGTGAAGACCACGCAGATACAATGAACCAAATATATGCCGGTTACACAGCAGGATTGGAAGCTAAACAATTATCTGCGATCCTTGGTGAAAGTGCCCTTTCAAAAGCTGACAAGGCCTTTGCAAGATTTGCAGACAGATTTGAAAATGAATATGTAGACCAAGGTTACTACAATAATAGATCTATCGAAGATACCCTTAACTTAGGTTGGGAATTATTAAGAGAACTTCCTATAACTGAATTAAAGAGGGTTGATGACAGATTAATAGATAAGTATTTAGGTGATGGACAAGGGGCTGATAAATAATGGCTCGCTTGAATGTCAATCCTACCAGAATGGCTCTATCTGAATTAAAGGAAAAGTTAGAGACATCAAATCGTAGCCATAAGCTTTTAAAGGATAAGCAAGATGAGCTTATGAGACAATTCATTGAATTAATCAGGGAAAATAAAGAGCTAAGAGAATCAGTAGAGAAAAAACTTGAAAGTTCTTTCTCTGATTTTCTTATGGCAAGTGCCATAATGAGCCCTCAATTTCTTGACCAAGCTGTTTCTTTTCCAAAGACTAAGATATATGTGGACATAGAAACTAAAAACGTAATGAGTGTAGATGTTCCTGAAATGAAATTTTCAAGAGAAGGCGAAGAAAATACAAGTGAAATTTATCCTTACGGATACGTTCAAACTTCTCAAGACTTGGACTTGGCTATTGAAACCCTAAACGATGTTATGGCTGATATGCTAAAGCTTGCTCAGATGGAAAAATCTACTCAGCTTATGGCAGACGAAATAGAACAAACAAGAAGAAGAGTAAATGCCCTTGAATATCGTACAATACCTGACTTAGAAGAAACAATCAAGTATATTAGAGCTAAACTTGATGAAAATGAACGTGCTAACATAACAAGATTGATGAAGGTAAAAGACATTATTCAAGATGGAGGAGAAGAAACTCCTTCAGATGATTCTTCAAAAAACAAGGCTTCTAATTTATTATTAGCAGATCAAAAATAAAAAAAGTGATGAAAAAGAGTAGACCTATCTCTATTCTCTATCATCACTTTTTTTCTGCCTACATTATTTTAGACTATATGATAAAACAAAAGGGCAAGACAAGGGTGTACAAGTCGATAGCTCCCTTTTAAAAACAAGAATATTCATTACTATTACGAAAATAAATTTTATGGATATATGCCGATAAGAATCTTAGACCTGTAAGAAAAAATTGATTTGTGGTATAGTACAATTTAAGAAACTTAGTAGGATTTTTGCCGGTTCTCAGCATGAAGAACAATAAATGTCGGACTTTGGGAAAAATATTTTAAGATTGACAGAGTTTCAGAAGATAGAAGATAAGTAACAATAAATTTAAAAATTGTGTAAATCTTCAAAATAGGCAAATTAATTTGTAGTATAAGAAAAATTAAAAAAGAATTGACTTTGAGACACCGGCAAAAATATATTGCCTTCTTGATTGCAAGGTTGAAAATATTATGGAGTAAAAAGTGGTTATGGCAAAAGTACAATCAATAGAACCAAATATTGCCGATTTAGTTAACGGTTGGTTAAAATCTTATGGATTAGATTATAAATTAGAACAAGAAAGTTTGAATGATGAAATAGATAAAGCTTTAAATGAGTATGAAATGGTAATGTAGATAACAAGACAAATAAAAATACTCCTAATTATAAAAATATTAATTCCTATGCCGTTAATGGAGCTGTTCATTATGCAAATGCAATTTTACATTACACTTCTTATACAGATGTAATAGCTATAGGGGTTACAGGCTATAAAAAAGCAGATGGAACTATTGAACACTCTATAGGTGTTTACTACGTATCAAAAGAGAATTTCGGTATCGGTCAAGAAGTTGACAAATACACTGACTTATCTTTCCTTAGAAAAGATAATTTTAATGATTTCATAAAAAAAGTTAAAGAACTATTTCTTACAAATGAAGAATTAGAAAAAATAAGAGAAAAAAGAGAAAAAGAAATTGAAAATTCTCTTACAAAACTTAACAATGATATCTATCGAGAAGAAAAGGGTTTAAGTGAAAATGATAGGGTATATTTAGTATCAGCGTCTATTATGGCAACACTTGGAATCCCCGGAAAAGTTCGTCCATTGGAAAAATCTGATTTAAAATCATCCACAGAAGATGGAAACACAGATGGTGAAATTATTGTAAGAAAGATAGAAGCATTTCTAAAAAAATAAAAATTTACCTGAGAAAAAACAAAGATTAATAGTAAGAACATTAAAAAATACCTTATTATCAGAAAATATAAATAAACCTCAAAATGGTGAGAGTCAGTTAAAGAGAATTTTTTCTAAAATAGTAGATGACTTGGGAATTTATTACAAAATAGGTTTAACAACTGACTTTACAGGAAAATTATTTAATGAAATGTACTCATGGCTCGGTTTTACTCAAGACAAATTAAATGATGTTGTTCTTACACCTTCTTATGTTGCCAATTTACTTGTAAAACTTGCCAGAATAAATAAAGATTCATATGTATGGGACTTTGCAACAGGTTCAGCAGGTCTATTAGTAGCAGCTATGAATGAAATGATAATTGATGCAAAAGAAAAAATAAAATCCCCATTAGAATTGGAAAAAAAGATTGCAAAAATTAAAGCTGAACAGTTACTCGGAATAGAAATTTTGCCTAATATTTATATGCTGGCTATCTTAAATATGATTTTAATGGGAGACGGCTCCTCTAATATTATAAATCAAGATTCGATAACAGGTTTTGATGGTAAATATGGTTTTGGGAAAACTGATGAAGATTTTCCGGCAGATGCCTTTATTTTAAACCCACCATATTCAGCTGACGGCTGTGGGATGATTTTTGTAGAAAAAGCCTTGTCTATGATGAAAAGAGGATATGCCGCAATCATAATTTAAAACTCGGCAGGTAGTGGTAAGGCAAAAGAATATAATAAAAGGATTCTGGAAAATAATACACTTCTTGCAAGTATAAGGATGCCAATTGATTTATTTATAGGCAAATCCAGCGTACAAACAAATATCTACGTATTTAGAGTTGGAGAAGCTCACCAAAAAGATGAAATAGTAAAATTTATTGATTTTTCCAATGACGGATACACAAGGAGCGATAGAAAGAAATCATCCAATAACTTAAAAGATACAGACAGGGCAAAGGAAAGATATCAAGAAGTAGTAGACCTTGTAAGATTCGGTAAAAGTAAATTAAATATATTTACAGAAAAAGAATACTATGAGGGGACTATTGACCCTAAAAACGGAGCAGATTGGAATCAATCGGCACCAATAGACATAAGACCGACTCTTGAAGACTTTAAAAAGACTGTATCAGACTTTTTGGCTTGGGAAGTATCTGCTATTATGAAAGATGGAAGTGAGGACGAGTCCATAAAAAAATAGATGCCTCACTCAATGAAAAACTCCAAAATGTTGAGTGGGGCGAATACAGAATCGGAGATTTATTTAATGTAACAGCATCAAAAGGTTATGATGCAGGAAAACTTGATTTAAAAAACAAAGCTCATAGTCTCTATGAATTTATAGGGAGAACTAGAGATAATTATGGAGTACAAGGATATGTAAAAGAATTGTCTACTCCTCCTAATAATTCAAATACAATCTCAGTTAGTCAAATTGGGTCGGTTAATGCTCAAATAAGGAAAAATAGATGGTATTCAAGTCAGAATATTTTTGTATTGACTGCTAAAGATGATAAATTAATTAACTTATTCTCAGTAGCGGCTATAGAAAGAATATTATATGAATATGGTGGATATTCAAATTATCCAACTTTAGAAAAATTAAAGGGTCATACTATAACTTTACCAACAAAAAACGACGAAATAGACTTTGAGTTTATGGAAGGCTTCGTCGCCGAGCTTGAGGCTTATTTACAGGTAACCGGCTTAAAGGATTATAAACTTAATGATGAAGAAAAAGAGGCATTGAGTAATTTAAATCAAGTAGAATGGCAAGAATTTAAAATGGGAGATTTGTTTGATAGAGTAAAAACAAAAAAATTACCATATAAGGCGAAAGAATTACCTAAAGAACCTACAGAAAATTACACACTTCCGCTTTTGACTTCAAGTTTTATGAATCAAGGCTTAAATTATTATGCACCTAAAACAAACGCAACTGTATTAAAAAATGTGATTTCTATACCGTCTAATAGCGATGTATATAGGTCATATTATCAGTCAAGAGAATTTTCTGTATTGTCAGATGCTTATGCTATTGAATGGAAGGATAAAAACAAAGAATTAAGTCCTAACGGTTATTTATTTGCAGTAACTTGCATAAATAAAGTTACTGACTTACCTATATATTCATATAAGAATAAATTAGGTGGTTGGAATGTAGTTAAGGATAAATATATCAAACTTCCTATTGATAAAAATGGAGAAATTAAGTTCACTTATATGGAAAACTTAACACAAGCAATTAAAAAGCTTGTTATAAAGGATGTTGTAAAATATGCAGATAAAAAAATTAACACTACGAAAAAAATTGTCAGTAGTAAATAGTATAATTTTATAATTTTTAAAGGATAAAAGGATTACAAATTTTTCAGAAAATTAATTTTAGTCCATAGAAAATAAAAACCACCGGGAAAAACTCGCTTGCAGTTTAACCGGTGGTTATGATTTTTTCTTTTTTTCAAGGCAGTCTTTACAAGTTCCCTTTAAGCATATGTTGTAGTAGTTTATATCAAAGCCTTCAAGTTCTTGGTGGCTTGTATTCCTGTTTATTTTAAAGTTATATATCTTTCCACACTCATTACATTTAAAGTGACCGTGGTCTTCTAAGATGATGTCGTACCTGTCCTCACTGCTATCGACATTTATTTGCCTTATGATATTTTTATCGACAAAGCTTTTAACTGTGTTGTAAACAGTTGTCTTTGATAGGGTAGGAAGTTGGCCAATTAAGTTGTTGTAAATTTCATCTACCGTAGGGTGGGTATGATTTGTAACTAAGTAGTCTAAGATGGCCAGCCTCTGGTAGGTAGGTAGGTTTGACTCCCTTTTCGACCAGGATTTCTTTTAAGTCTTCTATTGAACTGTTGATAAGTATTCCTCCCCTCTAAATTTTCATTCATTATATCAAGATTATTAATCATAGTCAAATGATATTTATCCACCCTTATATTATACAAAATATAAGGATTTTGTGTTAAAATTTTACTATAAAAGGATGTGGAAAGATGAAAACTATTAGGACGCAGGAGGCGGTTGGAAAGGTCTTAGCTCATGATATGACAAAGATTTCCTCTGACTTTAAAGGACGAGCCTTTAAAAAGGGCCACGTGATAAGGGAAGAGGATGTGGAAGTTTTACTGAGTATGGGCAAGTACCATATATATGCCTTAGATCTGGCTGAAAATTGTCTGCATGAAGATGACTGTGCGAAAATTTTAAGAGATATATGCATCAATGAAAATATGACTGCAAGCGAGGTATCAGAAGGAAAGATCGAAATAAAGGCTGATGTGGATGGATTTTTTAGGGTCGATAGGCAAAGGCTTTACGCCCTAAATTCTATAGATGATATTTCAATAGCCACTATAGTAGGAGATATTCCTGTAAAAAAGGGTCAAAAGCTGGCAGGAATGAGAATTATTCCGCTGTTTACCGACAAGACTGTGATGGATAGGGCTAAGGAAATAGGAGGAGAAAAGCCATTGTTAGAGCTTATCGAATATAGAAAAGATTTAAAGGCTTCGATAGTTACCACAGGCTCTGAAGTATTTCACGGAAGGATTGAAGATCGCTTCGGTCCGGTTCTTAGGGAAAAGATGAAGAATTATGATGTCGAGGTAGTTAAGCAGCAGATAGTCGATGACGATCTAGGCCACATAGAAAAAGCTATAGGAGAGGAACTAGAAAGAGGGTCTGACATAATTTTAGCCTCAGGTGGGATGAGTGTAGATCCTGATGATATGACTCCTAAGGCTATAAAGAACCTGGGAGCTGAAGTTGTGACCTATGGAAGTCCTGTTTTGCCGGGAGCTATGTTTATGCTTGCCTACAAGGATAATACTGCTATAGTAGGGCTGCCCGGCTGTGTGATGTTTAATGCTATAACTGTCTTTGATATAATCCTTCCTTATATAGTAGCAGGGCTTAGGGTTGAAAAAGACCTCTTTAACAGGCTGGGTTACGGTGGCTTATGCATGGGATGCGAAGTCTGTCACTACCCGAATTGTCAGTTCGGTAAGGGAGTGTAAGAGACACCGGCTTAAATTTTATTAATATTCGAGGTGAGTATGACAGGAAAAGATTATTTTATTTTATTCTTAAGCCTTGTATTTTTACTTATTACAGTTATATGTGGCTTTAAAATTTTTAGAAAGCACGAAACCAGGCTGGACAGGAGAATAAAATACTATTTTCATAAGATGGATCAAAATCGTTTCATCTCCTTTATGAAAATTATTACAAAATTCGGTAACAGCCTTACCATAGCCCTTATTAACTTGCCGGTTGGTATCTATTTTGCCTTAAAGGAAGATTATGAGAGTCTTACAGCTATTATTACCGGTATTTTTACCAGCTTTTTTATTATTCACACTTTAAAATTTTTCTTTAAGAGGAATAGGCCTAAAAAGTTTAAAGGGATAAATTACTTCGGATATTCGTTTCCGAGTGCTCATTCAGGAGTAAGTATGAGCACCTACGTGACAGTTTCATATATTTTAAGCTATAATTATCAAATATTTTATCCGGTGATTACAGGTGCCTTTATACTGGCATCTCTGATAGCCCTGTCTCGGATAGTTATAGCCGCCCACTGGTTTACAGATGTGGTATTCGGCTCTGTTATAGGTTTGTTGTGTGCATACTGGTCCATATTTTTATACAGAATCGGATTTTCTTTGTTTTAATAGGAGGTAGAAATGAGATTAGTAGATCAAATGAGAAAAGATAAGATGTTGGCAGCTAAGGATAAGGATAAGTTAAAGGCGGGAGTAATCTCCCTTATGATGAGCAATATTCTTTTAGCTGAAAAGGAAGGAAAGAAAGAGCTTTCAGAAGAAGAACAAATTGAATTTGTCCAAAAGGAACTTAAGCAAACAACTGATGCCTTGGAACAAGTTCCCGATTCCAGAGAGGACCTGATAGAAGAAAATAAGAGAAAGATAGAAATTATCAAATCATATCTTCCTGAGCAACTATCTGAAGATGAAATAAAAGAGATAGTTGAAAAATACATCGAAGAAAATAAGCTTGAAAGGACAAATAAGTCCAGAGGTCCTATCATGTCTTATGTGATGAGTGAGTACAAGGGCAAGACTGACGGTAAGAGCGTTAACAAGGTTGTAGGAGAAATTTTAAAATAGGATGATTTTAAAAATATTTCAAGTTTTTTGCTTGGAATATTTTTTTATAGGGCAGTTTGCTTTTAAAACTCGCCTTTTAATATTATTATTTACTTGGTGATAAAATGATACTTATTATAGATAATTACGATTCCTTTACTTATAATATCGTGGCCTACTTAAATATTTTAAAAGAAGAGGTCGTAGTTAAGAAAAAGGATGAATTAACTTTAGCTGATATAGATAAACTCAATCCTGAGATGCTGGTGGTATCTCCGGGACCGAAAAGTCCTGCAGAAGCGGGCATAAGCGTTGACGTATTTAAGGCCAACAAGTATCCCATCCTCGGAGTCTGTCTGGGTCACCAGGCCTTTGCCTATGCAAACGGTCTAAGGATCATAAAGGGGGACAGACCGATGCACGGGAAAATTTCTACAATCTACCACGACAGGCTGGGTCTTTACAAGGACATTGAAAATCCTGTTAAAGTAATGAGATACCACTCTTTGGTCGTAGATAAGAGTCAATTTATAGACGGGAGATATAAGGATATAAAGATAACTTCCATGACAGAGGACGGAGTTATAATGGGTCTTCGAGACTCGAAGCATAAGATTGAGACAGTCCAGTTTCATCCGGAGTCTATCGGAACGGATTTCGGACTTAAGATGATGGCTAACTTTTTAAATGAGGTAAGAAATGATACATTCTAAGAAGATTGATTCGACTATAAGAGTAGAAGACCTCTTATACAAGATAAGCGATAAAAGACTTCCCTTTATTCTTGACAGCGGGAAAAAAGATCTTAGGCAGGGAAATAAGACCTACCTCGGTTTTGATCCTGAAATTACATTAAAGTTTAAGGACGGTATAAGCTATGTAGAAGGCCTTGTAAATAAAGAGATAAAGGCTAATCCCATAGATGTCTTAAAGGACCTTATGAAGGATTATTTCACTGAAGATGACAGGGACTTTATAGGGGGAGCTGTCGGCTACCTTTCCTACGATTTTATAAACTACAACAACAAGATTGCCCTTTCAACTATAGAAAATGTCGATATCTATGACGCCTATTTCGGAATTTACTTTAAAATTATAGAATATGATACTCATAGCGGGACTTATACCATTCACTATTTAGATGACACAAATATAGGGGAGCTGGAAGGAGCCTTTTACCTCGACAAGACCTACGAAAAGAAAACTTTTGAGAGCTCTGACCTGATAAAAAATGTGACCAAGGTCGAATATGCCAAGAGTTTTTTCGATACTAAAAAGCTGATCGAAGAGGGCTGGGTCTATGAAATCAATCTCACTCAGCAATTTATGGTAGAAACTCAAGGCGATGCCTATTCTATCTACAGGGATCTTAGAGTAAAAAACAAGGCTGACTTTATGGCCTATATGGACTTTGGAGACTATCAGATCCTCTCATCATCCCCTGAAAGATTTTTCAAGATAAAGGACAGGAAGGTCGAAGTCAAACCGATCAAGGGAACTATTAGAAAGTCTGATGACCCGGTAGAAGACGAGGCCCTTAAAAATAAACTTTTAAACAGCGAGAAGGATATATCCGAGCTCTTGATGATAGTTGACCTGATGAGAAACGACCTTAGTATGTCCTGCGATTATGAAAGTGTAAGGACTATACACAAGTATAGCCTGGAAACCTACGAAAATGTCCACCACCTTGTAGCTACCATAGTCGGAATCCTAAGAGATGATCAAAATATCTACGACTTTTTAAAAAAGGCCTTCCCGGGAGGGTCAATTACAGGAGCTCCTAAGATAGCAGCCATGGAGGCTATAGATCAGGTAGAAAAGTATAAGAGAAACATATACACAGGCTCCTTAGGTTATATATCCTTTAATGAAAATTCGGATTTTAATATCCTAATCAGATCTATTTTGAAAAAGGACAAGGCCTGCTACTTTTCAGGTGGGGGAGCTATAACCTGGGAAAGTGACCTTGAAAGTGAATACGAAGAGTCCATCCAAAAGGTAAAAAAGATAATCGAGGTATTTAAATGAGCTCAGAAGGATTAAAGTTCGGATTTGGAGCCTTTGAAACCATAAAGGTTCTTGGCGGCAGGCCAATTTACTACGAGGAACACCTGGAAAGATTTATAAACACATTAAATTTTTTAGGTCTTAATACCGAAAATATAAAAGAAAAAATAAAAGTAGAAGTTTCAAAGCTGGACTTGAACAAAGACAATGTCCTAAGAATCATGGGCTACAAGGATGAGGACGATCTAAAGATAGAGGCAGAGACCAGGACAAGCAGCTATGATGATAAAAAATATCATGACGGTTTAAAATTAAAAGTCTTAAAGCCTATAAGAGATAAAAATAATCCCCTGACTAGGCACAAGACCAATAACTACCTCTTAAATAAAATTTGCTTAGACCGGGTAAGGGAAGATGGCTACGATGAAGGAGTATTTTTAAACCAGGAGGGGAACTTTACAGAAGGGACTTATACAAATATCTTCTTTCTAAAGAAAGATATAGTGATAACTCCGAGAATAGAGGATGGATTGCTGCCGGGAATCTATAGGCAAGTCCTTATAAAGAAGCTTAGAGCCTGTGGTATTGCCTGTGAAGAAAGGTCTGTCCACATAAGCGAATTAGAAGATATGGAAGCCATGTTAGTCACAAATTCCCTTATGCAGGCAAGATTTGTAAAAAGCCTGTCAGGAAAGGATTTTGTCAAAAATGACTTGTGTGAGAAAATTATTTCCTTTAACTTATAAGACAATATAAAAAACAAAAGGCAGGGTCAAACTTGCCTTATTTTATGGAATTAAGTAAGTTATATGCCATGCTATCGCCATCGCTCATTTGGATATCAGGTGAAGTGCCCACATCTTCGTTACTTGTCCCGTCAGGGTTGATCCCTGTGCCGAGGGGCATTTTTATTATTAGACCGGTGTAGGGGAGGAGATGGTATTGGGAATCCAAATTGCCTCCGTAGCCGGCGGTATTTTCTCCGACAGTCTTGGCAAAGCCTGTGTCTTTGGCAGCCTGGCAGATAAGGTCGGCAGAGTTTTTTGTCTTAGAGTTTTGTAGGATAAAAACCCTGTCGTAAGCTACGCCCTTGTCCTTTAGGTCTAAAGAAAAATTAATCAGGTAGGACGGATCCTTGTCGTAGTCTTTTATTTTAAGATCTGAGTCTTCGTAAGCAATGACCTTACTGCTTATACCCAGATCTGATAGGTCCTTAGTTATCACGGGTTTAGTCTTGCCGGCCAGGTAAAAATTAGCCCTGGCATTTTTGGTATTTATATTGTCCATGATTACCCTTATAGCATAGGCGGGATTATCTGAATCATTGTCCCTTAAGTCGATTATGAGATTTTCCCTATCTTCATTATCTTCCAGGATTTTTCTAAATATTTCGCTCTCTTTTTTTAAGTCTGACTTATTAAATTCCTTAACCTTTACATAGAGACCACCGTCAAAGTCTTCTACTTCAAAGGCTGAGTAGGAATCGTATTCTTCTTGCTCTGCTATATTTTTATATCTTAAAGTAGCCATTCTTTCGTTAGAGACAGGAAGCTTGTTTTTAACAAGTTCCATGTATTCATTTTTACCTACCACAGAAACATTTTTATCATATAAATTTGAGAGAATCTCATTAAAGGTATCTACAGCGTTTTGGCCGGTAAATCCTGAGTCAGTATTTTTTGAGGATATAAGCCTTTTGAAGTTAGACTTTGATTTTATAAAGTCTAAGTTATTATATCTGAGAGTCTCAGGAAGATTCATATAGGATTCTTCTACCAGATCAATCAAGACGTCTAAATCTTTTTTCATATAGGACTCAGGTAGGGGGTCGGAAAATTCTATATCCTTTGAGGATTTATACTTAAAGAGTAAAAATATTAAAAGTAAGAGAAAAACAGCGATAATAATAAAAAATCGGGGTGCAAACTTAAATTTTTTTCTTTTAAAATTCTTAGCCATCTTGCCTCCTTTAAGGCAAAGTATAATATAAACAATTTTTGCGGTCAATGTTTATTTAAATTTGAAAATGGGTAGTTAAAGAATTATTGAAGCAATAAAACAATAAATATTTAGAAATAAAAAGGAGTATAAAAAATGTCTAATAAAGAATTTTTAGATCACGTACAAGATCAATTAACTTTCGAATTACAATCAGCTTATATCTATAAAGGAATGGCTTCCTACTTTGCAGATGAAGATTGGGAAGGTTTTGAAAGATTTATGGAAATTCAAGCAATCGAAGAAATGTCTCACGCAGAAGACTTCAAGAGATTCTTACAAAGAGTAGGTTACAAGGTTGAGTACAAGGCACTTGATGAAGTTACTTCAGATTACTCAAGCATTCTTGATGTTTTAGAAAAAGCATTGGAACATGAAAAAAAAGTAACTGCAAGAATAGAAAAATTATACAAGGAAGCTAATGAAATAGGATATTCAAAGGCTTACAGCTTCCTATTAACTTACCTTGACGAACAAGCTGAAGAAGAAGAAAACTTCGACAACCTTATCAACAAGGTTAAAAAGGCAGGAGATAACATCTCTGCTCAAACTATGATCGATAAGGCAGTAGGTGGCAGACCATTCCCATCTCAATCACCAATGGGAAGACCTCTTGGAAAATAAAATTTAAATAAGAATTTTAGGGCCGGTAATTTATATTATCGGCTTTTTTATGTGCTATAATCTTTGTATCATTAAGTTCGAGGTGATATATGAAAATTAAAAATGCCGATCTGGAAAGGGTAGCTGCCCTTATAAGCCAATACCCCGACGAATCAATCCCTGAGATAGCTTTTTGCGGGAGGAGTAATGTAGGAAAGTCCTCCTTTATAAATTCGATGGTAAACAGAAAAAATTTGGCGAGGACTTCATCAAAGCCGGGCAAGACCAGGACTGTAAACTTTTATAATGTTGATGATAGGTTCAGACTTGTAGACCTGCCGGGATATGGTTATGCAGCCACATCAAAAAAGGAAAAGGAAAGCTGGGCGAAGGTAATAGAAAGATACTTAAATAACAGGAAAAATCTTTATGAAGTCTTTTTAATTGTAGATATCAGACATGAGCCTACAGCTCAGGATAAAGAAATGTATAACTGGATTGTGCAGAGCGGTTTTTGTGGCTTTGTTATAGCTACCAAGCTCGATAAGATAGGAAAGAGCAAGCTTCAAAAAAACCTAAGTGTAATAAGAAAAAAACTTGAAATAGAAGATGAAGACCTTATCTTTGAATACAGCTCAGAAACTAAGGAAAACAAGGAGCTCCTTTTAGAACAGTTTGATCTTATAATAAAATATGGGCAGGGATTGGAGTAGGCAATAAAAAACGACTTATCGATAAGGTAAGTCGTTAATTATGACCGATTATTCTACCGGAGAGAAGTCAGACTTAGCTGCTCCACAAATTGGGCATACCCAATCTTCCGGAAGGTCTTCGAAAGCTGTGTTAGCTGCTATATTAGCATCAGCATCTCCTTCAGCAGGGTCATATACATATCCACATAAGTCGCATACATATTTTTTCATAGTTTTTTCCTCCTTAAAAATAGTGCAGTAGATAAACTACACATCTATTATACCCAAAACTTTAAATAATATCCAATGATAAAGGGGGTACTTATAGATTAAATTTATATATAATTTCTTAGAAAATTTATGGCTTCTAAATATTTTTAGGAAAAACAATTTTGTTAATTTATTATATAAAATATTTTACAAAAGTTCCAAGCTTAGCTATTTAAGATAGGTAAAATTTAATTTACACTATTTTTTTTACAAGATTATTTTTTAAGGGAAATCTAAAAATTTTTTTATTTTGCTTGAATCAAAAATTTTAATGAAAATTAAGAGAAATTTTGTCAAAGATATATAGATTTAGATTATATATCAGGGGGTATAATAGGGCTGAGGGATAATAGATGTATAAATTTGTAAGATTATTTTCAAGTACCTATGAAAATTCTAAAAAAAATGTAAACAATTTAATATCCATATTGGGGAAGATTATAGACAACGATGATCTCCTATATGACGTGAGACTGGTTACAAGCGAGCTTATAGCTAACGGGATAGAGCATGGAAATTGTATGGATTCAAACTGCACCATATATCTTGAAATAGAGTTGGATGAACATTACATCTACATAAGGGTTGAAGATGAAGGTGACTGTTTTGAAGGTGGAGAGTTTGGCTTATATAGTCCCGATGACTGTGAGTGTCGTGGCAGAGGTTTATTTATAGTGGGCAATATAGCAGATCAAGTTAATATAGTAGGTAAGATGGTTGAGGCTAAAATCGCTATAGGCTAAGAGGATTTTAGCCTTATTTTTTTGAAAAAATTTAAGGTAAGTATGATATAATAAATTGTTATTTCAAAGGAAGTGGGAAAATGATTAGAGAAGATATAAGAAATATTGCCATAATAGCTCACGTTGATCACGGTAAGACAACCTTGGTAGACGGCTTATTAAAGACCAGCGGGGTATTCAGAGAAAATGAAGAAGTTGCTGAAAGGGTAATGGATAGTAATGATATCGAAAGAGAAAGAGGGATTACTATCCTATCTAAAAATACTGCTATCAAGTACAAAGACGTTAAGATTAATATAATAGATACACCGGGCCACGCCGACTTTGGTGGCGAAGTGGAACGTGTTTTAAAGATGGCTAACGGGGTTGTCCTTGTTGTAGATGCCTTTGAAGGACCTATGCCTCAAACAAAGTTTGTTCTTAGCAAGGCCTTTGCCTTAAACTTGCCTACTATTGTTTGTATAAACAAGATAGATAGAAAAGATGCGAGAATAGAAGATGTTGTAGATGAAGTTTTGGATTTATTTATCCAATTAGATGCCGGAGATGAATACTTGGAATCACCTTTCGTCTACGCATCAGCAAGACAAGGTTTTGCAAGCTTGGACCCTGAGAAGCCTGCAAATGATATGACTGCCTTATTAGATACAATCTTGGATTATATTCCTGCTCCTGAAGGGGACTTGGACGGACCTTTTAAATTACTTATATCTACTACAGACTACAATGAATTTGTAGGTAAGATCGGGATAGGAAAGATAGAACAAGGTAGGGTAAGGTCAGGCGACCATTGCCTTATAGTTAACTACAACGATCCTGAAAGAAAAAAGAAGATAAAGGTAACTAACATATATGAATTTGAAGGGCTAAAGAGGGTCGAAGTTGAAGAATCAATGATGGGCTCTATAGTTGCCGTTTCAGGTGTTGAAGGGATAGAAGTAGGAGATACTTTGACAAGTGAAGATGATCCTAGTCCTATAGAATTTGTCCAAATTTCAGAACCTACTTTGGCTATGAACTTCAGTGTAAACGACAGTCCTTTTGCCGGTAGAGACGGTAAGTTTGTTACATCAAGGCAGATAAGAAACAGACTTTACCAGGAAGCCGAAACAGATATAAGCTTAAGGGTAGAAGATACTGATTCTACAGATACTTTCAGAGTAAGTGGTAGAGGAGAGCTTCATATATCTGTTTTAATTGAAAATATGCGTAGGGAAGGTTACGAGTTCCAAGTATCAAAGCCGGAAGTCCTTTATAAAAAAGATGAAAACGGAAAACTTTTAGAACCTATAGAAATAGCTACTATAGATGTAGAAGAAGACTTTGTAGGTTCTGTTATAGAAAAGCTTGGCCAAAGAAAGGGAGAGCTTATAGATATGGCTCCTTCAAAGGGTGGTTACACAAGGCTTAGATTTGAAATCCCTGCAAGGGGTCTTATAGGATACAGACAGGAATTTCTTACAGATACAAAGGGAAACGGAGTCCTAAACACTGAATTTAAAGATTATCAAAGATACAAGGGAGATATTCCTAGAAGAAAGTCAGGATCTTTAATTTCATATGATACAGGGGTAGCTTCATCTTACGGCCTAAACGCAGCCCAAGAAAGAGGAATCCTATTTATCAAGGCAACTGAAGAAGTATATGAAGGAATGGTAGTAGGAGCAAGCTCCAAGGACCTTGATATCGAAGTAAATGTTTGTAAGAAAAAGGCACAAACAAACATAAGAAGTTCAGCAGCAGACGAAGCTTTAAAACTATCACCTCCTAAGATAATGAGTCTTGAAGAAATGATGGAATTTGTTGAAGATGATGAGCTGATCGAAGTAACTCCTAATAATTTAAGACTTAGAAAGAGAATTTTGGACAGTCAAAAGAGATATAAGTCAAAGAAAAATAAAAACTAGGCAGATAAAATATTTCTTGTAGTATTGCTTTAATTTGTGAAAGAATATATACTATTAGGTATAAGGAATAGCTATAAAAATATCATATTTCAATTAAAGGAGAACATATGGGAGAACCAAAAGTAAGAAATGAAGCACTCGATGAGTTTTATGAAGCCATATTAATGCTCAAGGATAAAGAAGAATGTGTGAAGTTTTTTGATGATGTCTGCACTGTAAGGGAGTTAAACTCCATATCTCAAAGAGTAGAAGTGGCTAAATTACTTAGAATCAGAAAGACTTACAATGAGATCGAAGAAGAAACAGGAGCTTCAACAGCTACTATAAGCAGGGTTAACAGGAGTCTTCAATACGGTTCAGAGGGTTATGACATAGTACTTGATAATCTGATAGAAAAAGACTTGAAAGCAAAGAAAGAAAAACAACAAAAAAAATAATTTTAAAGGGCTTGCATTATATTTGTAAGCCTTTTGCTTTATAATAAAATAAATTGGAAAGTTTTATTTAAGAGGGTTTAGAAGGGAGTTTATATGAATTACAGGCAAGTTTATAAATCATGGCTTGATGATGATTTTTTTGATGGAGAAACTAAAGAAGAGCTTCTTTCTATAAAAGATGATGATAAAGAAATAGAGGACAGGTTTTATAAAAATTTGGACTTCGGAACTGCAGGTCTCAGAGGCAAACTCGGAGCTGGTACTAATCGGATGAACAAGTATGTTGTCATGAGGACAAGCCAAGGTCTAAGCGACACTATCCTTTCAGAAGGCAAAGAGGCAGCCATGCGAGGGGTAGCCATCTCCTACGATGTCAGGTGGTATTCTAAAGACTTTGCAGAGCTTGCAGCCAGAGTTCTGGCATCAAACGGGATAAAAGTCTACCTGTCAGATGATATAAGACCAACACCCCTCTTGTCATACGCCATAAGAAGCCTTAAGGCTGTTTCGGGAATAATGGTAACTGCCAGCCACAACCCTAAGGAATATAACGGCTACAAGGTCTACTGGGAAGAGGGAAGCCAGATTTTAGAAGAAAGAGCTGATCAAATTCTGGCAAATATAAATAAGATAGATGACTATTCCAAGATCAAATGCGAACCTTTGGATGGTCTCATAGAAAAAGGGCTTATAGAATATTTCGGCAGAGAGATAGATGAAAAATATTTTAAGGATACCCTTTCTCTTGCCATAAATGAAGATATAGATAAGGATATAAGGATAGTATACTCCCCCTTAAATGGTACGGGAAATAAGTATGTAAGAGAGATCCTTAAAAGAAGATCCTTTAACAAGGTATATGTAGTTAAAGAGCAGGAAGATCCCGACCCTGACTTTACAACCCTGTCCTATCCTAACCCTGAAAATCCGGATGCCTTTGAATATTCTTTAAGGCTTGGGAAAAAGGTCAAAGCTGATATTTTAATAGCGACAGACCCTGACTCAGATAGGTTCGCCCTTGAAGTCTTTCATGAGGGAGAATATGTTTACTTAAATGGAAATGAAGTCGGAGCTTTATTGACAAATTATATCCTTAAAGGCTTGAGTGGAAAAAATCTTTTAAGGGAAAATGACTTTGTGGTAAAGACAATAGTTACAGGAGACCTTTCAAAAAAAATAGCAGCCAAGTATGATGTAGAGATGATAGAAACCCTGACAGGTTTTAAAAATATCTACGCCCCTGCCAATAAGTACGAAAAAGATGGGCAAAAAAGATACATCTTCGGCTATGAAGAAAGCATAGGCTACTCTTACGGGACTTTTGTCAGAGATAAGGACGGGGTAAGTACAGCCATGATGGTTGTAGAAATGACAGCCTACTACAAAAAGATAGGAAAGACCTTAGTTGATGTCTTAAATGACCTCTATAATGAATTTGGATACCATAAGGATTCTTTAAGCTCTATCTTTTTCGAAGGAATAGACGGGGAAGAAAAGATAGCAAGGATAATGGAGACATTTAGAAAAGATACTATCAAGAAAATTGGAGGGGTAAAACTTTCCGAGGTAAAAGATTACTACTATGACTATGAAAAATATAAGACTCAAAGGTCCAATGTTTTGATAAACTACTACGAGGACGGCTCATGGTTTGCCTTGAGACCTTCAGGCACAGAGCCTAAGATTAAGCTATATATCTATAGCTTTTCAGGTGATGAAGTAGAGGCAGATGATAAAATCAAAAACATCGAGAGAGCTACTAAAGAAAAAATTTTATCGGTGGAGTGATTATTATTGTTAATATCAATATATAAATTTTTTCAATAGGTAGACAAATTGTAACCTTAAGTCTGGTTATTTTTTTAATTTATGTGATAGGATATAGGTAAAATTGTTTAAGGAGTTTTTATGAAGTATATAGTAGATTTGCTCGATGCCTTTTTTTCAATACAAATAACAGCTCAAATGTCTGTGTATGATCTGACATCTATTGTTCTTAAATATATATTTGTCATAATTATATATTACTTTATATTCAACATAATCAGGATGATTTATTTGGATATAAAGCAAACTAATAATATGAACTATACATCCGATACCTACCTGAAACTGATAAACAGGAAAGAAAACTTGCCTTTTAAAGTTCAGGAACACTACTACATAGGTAGCAGCACGGGAATCGGTAGGGCTGAAAACAACGAGATAGTCCTAAATGACAGGTTTATAAGTAAGAAGCATGCCAGAATATTTAAAAATAAGGGTCAGTATTACATAGAGGATTTAAAATCCGCTAACGGAACCTATGTAAATGGAGATAGGTTAATCAGTACGAAAAAATTAAATAACAAGGACCTTCTTGACATAGGACAGGTAGAATTTATGTTTATAAACGGTGATAATAATGGAAACAAGTAAAAAATCAAGACTTTCGACCTTATTTAACCCCTTTAACAAAAATATAAATAAGAAAAAGACCGATCCGACAACCCTTCTTTTAATCTTTGATATCATAGCCTTTGCCCTTGCTCTAGGATCAAATCCGGCTGACTTAACAAGCAAGTCCGTCCTTTATTTTATAATAGTTACGGCGATTATCTTTTTGGCAAACAAGCTTATAATAAAGCTGGCAGACGGGGATGCCTATATGATTCAGATAGCTTCCATGCTCTTTTCTATAGGGATAATAATGATCTATAGGCTTGACCCGGCGACAGGGATAAAGCAGATATCCTGGTTTATCTTAGGGCTTATGGTATTTTTCCTAACCCTTTTGGTCTTTACTCACTTTAAATTTTGGCAAAAATTATCCGGCCTTTATCTAGTCCTTTGCTTTTTCCTCTTCTTTATAACCTTAATTTTAGGTTCAAGGACAAACGGGGCGATAAACTGGATAAGCATAGGACCCTTTAACTTTCAACCCTCAGAGATAACAAAAATTCTCTTTATCTTATTTTTGGCAAGCTATGACAATCAAAAGCATCCTTTAGATAAGATAAATATAGAAAAAAATGACAGACTCAGATCCTGGCTTCCTATTATAAAAAAGTACTTCCTAATGCTTGTAGTTTACTTTTTTATAGGTCTTTTCTTTATCCAAAGAGACCTGGGAACAGCAGTAGTTTTTTACGGGGTATTTTTGGTTTATCAAATAGTGACAGATGAAGATATAAAGCTGATCATCTTTAATATCCTCCTTGCACTTTTAGGAGCTGTGGCTGCCTACTTTTTATTCAGTCACATAAGGATAAGGGTAGCTACTTGGTTAAATCCATGGGCTGACGTAAACGGAACAGGCTATCAGATAACTCAGGCCTTGTTTGCAATCGCCAGTGGTGGATTTTTCGGTACAGGTCTAGGTCTCGGTAATCCTGATATGATTCCTGTAGTTACAAGTGACTTTATCTTTGCAGCAATTTGTGAAGAAATGGGAATTTTTACAGGTATGGCTGTGATCATGCTGTTTTTAATGCTTATCTATAGAGGGATGAAGATAGCCATGGAACAAAGCCAAATGTTTTACAAGATCCTTGCCATAGGAATTTCAACTATTTTTGCTATTCAGGGGATAATAATGTTCGGAGGAGTGCTTAAGCTGATACCTCTTACAGGGATTACGATACCCTTTGTAAGTTATGGGGGATCTTCAATGATATCATCCTTCATTTCTCTGGCTATCCTTCAATACGCTTCCCTTGACCATAACAGAGGTGATGATTATGAATAGTAAGACCAACAAAAAAGTCATCCTTATACTTGCCGTATTTTGTGTCCTCTTCAGTCTTTTAGTCTTATATATGACCTATTTTCAAATTGTAAAAGCTGAGGACTTGGCAAACAATGAAAACAACAAGAGACTTTGGGTTGATGACACGAAAATTGCCAGAGGAGATATATATGATCGTGACGGAAATCCTATAGTTCAGACAGAAAAGGACGAAAATGGAAACAACTACAGGTTGTTTAACTATGAAAATATATATGGAAATATCACAGGCTATAACTCCAAATTATATGGAACTGCAGGCTTAGAAAAATCCTACACAAAGGAGCTCTTAAATATTCAGGATAAGTCATCAATTTCTCAACTAAGAGCTATGATCGAAGCTGACGAAAAGGGAAATGATATGGTTTTAACCACAAATACCAACCTGCAAAGATTGGCCTATAATCTCCTTGACGGTAGAAAAGGATCGGTTGTAATGCTAAACCCTAAGACCGGAGAAATATATGTCATAGCCTCCAGCCCTTCCTACAATCCCAACACTTTAGAAGATAACTGGAAAGAGCTTTCGACAGGTGAAGATGCCGCTCTCTTAAATAGGGCGACTCAGGGGATGTATACTCCGGGATCGGTATTTAAGATAATTACTTCAGTTGCAGTCTTGGAAAATCCTGACCTTGTTGATGAGTATGTGGAAGATAATAGCGGAACCATAACTTTTAACAACTACACCATATCCAATAATGATGGGGCCGCTTTCGGATCTACTGATTTAAGGTCTGCCCTTATCCACTCTTCGAATGTTTACTTCGCAAATCAGGCAGTAAAGATTGGAAGTGAAAAATTATCCGAAGTGGCAAACAGGTTTATGATAGACAAAAAGATTCCTTTCGACATCCCCGTTGCGACAAGTATCGACGGTTATACCAAGACAAAGTCAAATGCAGATATAGCCACAACTTCTTTCGGTCAGGGAGAAACTCTGGTAACTCCGTTAAATATGGCGATGGCAATAGGAGCCATAGCAAATGGGGGAAATATGATGAGACCTTACATGGTTGACAGGCTGGTAGACATAGATGGCAATATCTTTAAAAAGGCTAAGCCTGAAGTTTTATCCCAAGTTACCAGCGAAGAAAATGCAAATATCCTAAAGGAATATTTGATGGATACCGCAAATAACTATTCGACTTTAAATGTAAATAGCATGACAGTTATGGGAAAATCAGGTACAGCTGAAATTAAGGACAAGACAAGCACCCACGCCTGGTTTGTCGCAGCTGCTCCTGTGGAAGATCCTCAATTTGCCGTTGCCGTAATTTTAGAAGACAGTAACACATACGGATTTGAAACAGCAGCTCCTATAGCAGCAGAGTTATTAGATGCAGCAGTTGATGAAATAGGCTTAGAATAAAAAATATTTATATAAATCTATCGGTTATTTTCAATATTCCGATAGATTTTTTTTGACCTTTAAATAAAAAATTTACCCCCTAGCTAATATACTAAATAATTAAAAAATATAAATACTTAGATCCTATTAGCTAAAAGTAAAAGGGGTAAGTATAAGGGGTGAGGCTTTTAGATAAAGTAAGATGGGGTCTCGGATAAAGAATTGCTTATCCTATAAGTGGCTAAAATTTCACGTTTTACATAAGCTTATTTAAAAGGTTAAAAAATGTTAGGAATAAAAATATTCTAAGAAGCATAAGCTATAGACATTTTTTATAAGATCAAAGATTTATCAAAAATTTCTATCTTACTTATTCATAAGAGGCCTTATCATATTATTTTTATATTTAATAAGAAAGGAGTTTATATGTTAGTCTTAAATAAGGGAATAAGAGTAAACAAAAGGAAAGAATTGACTAAAGATAAGCCTATAGAAGAGTCTAAGCCTCCTAAATTCCTTTACTTTCCTGTAGGTATGCATGTCGGGGAAGCAGCGCAGATAGTTGTTAAAAAAGGAGATAAGGTGAATATAGGATCAGTCCTTGCAGAAGCTTCTGATGGTATATCTGCAAATATTCATTCATCAGTCTCAGGGACGGTTGTGGATATAAGGAAGATGGATAGTTTTAAGGGGGAAACTGATCTTGTAATTGTTGAAAATGACTACGAGGATAGGGAAGACTTTATGGAAGATAAGCAAGATTTTAGCAAAATAGAAGACTTGGTTGAAAGAATTTCCCAGGCAGGAGTGGTCGGTAAGGGAGGAGCAGGTTTTCCAACCCATATAAAATATCAGGAAGATAAGGATAATATAAAATATCTTTTGGTAAATGGAGCTGAGTGCGAGCCCTATTCCACAACCGATTACAGGGTAATGGTAGAATTTGGTGATCAGATAGTAGAAGCTATGGATATGGTAAACAAAATCTACGAAACAGAAAAATCTTATATAGCTGTAGAAAAACATATGCAAGATGCCATAGATAAATTAAAGCAAGCCATAAGGGATAAGAGACTTGAAAACATTGAGGTATACGAACTAGGTAACAACTATCCCCAAGGACACTCAGGCCTTCAAATAAAGGAAGTTTTAGGAATAGAAATAGAAGAAGGAGAAAGGTCAGGAGATGTCGGAGTCTTGCAGTCAAATGTATCTACCTATAAGGCAATTTATGACGCTTGCTTTAAAAATAAGTTTTACACTTCCAGGGTAATAACAGTGACAGGACCTAAGATTAAAAATCCAAAGAATCTACTTGTAAGGGTGGGAACACCGGTTTCTCATCTTATAGAAGAATGTGGTGGATTAACTGATGAAGATGTGATTTTCATAAATGGCGGACCTATGATGGGCAAACAGTTTGAGAATACTGACTATCCTGTAGAAAAAGATACTACTACTATCTTATGTATGGATAAGAGGATTAAAGAGGAAGAGAGTACTTGTATCAGGTGTTCAAGATGTATAAATGTGTGCCCGGTATCCTTAAATCCTATAGCCATAAGTGAAGCTTACAGGCATATGGAATATTATAAGGCTGTCCTCTTAAAGACAAATGCCTGCATATCCTGCGGATCTTGTAGTTATGTTTGTCCGGCCAATATAAATTTATTAGATGATATCCAAAAAATAAATCAAAAGTGGGAGGAATTAAATGGTTAAGATAAAAAGTGCACCCTTTATCAGGTCAAAGACAGACACTAAAAGTATAATGTTAGATGTCATTATAGCCCTTATTCCGGTATCTATTATGGCAGTTGTTAAATTTGGATATAGGAGTTTAATACTTATCCTAACAGGTATCATATCTTCAGTTTTATTTGAATACCTATACCAAAGACTTTCTAAAAAAGAAGTTACCATATCAGACTTATCAGCCTGTGTTACAGGACTTCTGGTCGGACTTAGCTACTCTATAACAACTCCTATCTATGTGATAATTTTAGGAAGTTTTATAGCAATCGTCCTTGTAAAGCAAATTCCGGGAGGACTGGGACATAATCCTTTTAACCCTGCTGTTTTTTCCAGGGTATTTAATAAAATAATTTTCACTCCCTTAATAACTAATTGGGTAAGTCCCTTGCCTGATATGACTTCATCAGCAACTCCCTTATCTTACATAGGAAATGGACAAAATTTCATCCCTCAGGCTGCTTATCCTTTAAGCGATTTATTTTTTGGAAACATAGGAGGCAATATAGGAGAAACTGTAAAATGGGCTATAATTTTAGGCTTTATCTACCTGTGCTTTAAAAGGATTATAAGTCCCTTAGTACCTCTAGCTACCTTATCGGGTTTATTCTTTACCATGCTTTTATTTGGAAAGTCTGACTACTACTATGCCTTATACCATGTTCTATCAGGTACAGCAATGTTTGCAGCGGTATTTATGGTAACTGATTATACATCAGGCCCGGCCCACCACAAGGCAAGAGTTTATTATGCTCTGGGAATAGGAATTTTGACAGGAGTTATAAGATATGTATTTAATCTTCCCGGAGGAATGGGAGTTGCAATCTTAATTATGAACATGCTATCACCTATATTTGATTTATCTTTTAATCCGGTGGTTTTTGGATACAAGAGATAAAAAGTGCTTTGTAAAAGTTTAGAAATAAAAAAGGCGAGGAAATTAAGGTGACCTAAAATTTGTACTAAAAACAACTAAAGGGTCAGCTTATTAAAACCTCGTCTTTTTTTATGTAAGGTATTTATAGAAAATATATCTTAAATTTTTTATAAGAACTTATCTTTAATATTAACCCAGTACCATTCATTTTCAAATACCAATCGGTTTATGTAGGTAGTTGACTTTGAAAAGCTTACATGAGATATGTCCTCGTAAGTTTTATCCAGCCCGTCTCCGTAGATTTTTGTTTCACTTCCTAGCGTTGAGCTTTCTCTAAAGTAGGTAGTTATCTTGCTCTTTCCGGGAATTACAACAGGATTTAAAAGAGACCTGTAGGCCTTTGAATTAATAGGAGCGACCGGGGTCATTTGGATTCCGTCCAGGTTGTGGTAGAGGATGGCTCCACCGGCTGAAAAATTATAGGCAGTTGATCCTGAAGGAGTAGATATAACCATGGCATCTCCTGCAAAAGTTTGAAGGTGATGGTCATCTATATGGACGTCCAGGTAGACTATGTTTGATTCATTGCTCCTTACTACAAATTCATTAAGAGCCTTTTCGGTTTTCACCTGATCTGAATTTTTAAAGTAGATGTTTGCATCTACCAGGTAGAGCTTTTCCATTGAAAAATTTTCTGACTTTAGGTCTTCTATAAATTGATCTATATTAGGGATTAAAATTTCCTGATAAAAGCCCAAGTGACCGGTATTTATTCCGCAAAAGGGTATCTTGGAATAATTTGTCTTATGGACAGCCCTTAAAAAGGCACCATCTCCACCTATACAAATATTAAATATGGCCTTCTCATTAAAATCTTCGCTTACCTTAAATCCATTTTCTTCAAGCTTTTTTTCTACGATGTCAGCTATTTGGCAAGATTTTTCATTTCTATTAACAAATATATTTACAAGTTTTTTATCACTACCCATAGAATACTCCTTAATAATTCATTACAAGTGATTATACCCATTTACTTAAATAAGTAAAGTATTGAAAAATTCACTGATTTATATTATACTGTATTTAACCTCAAAAGGGTTACCGTTAAATTAAAACTAACACTTTTTATAGGGGATGACGGACGTTCGATAATTAAAAACAAGCCCTCTTTGAAGGGACGTTTGAGATTAGAGACAGTCAACCCACCTTCACATATCGGAGGTATTAATTCAAAGGTGATCTGAGGTGAAAAGCGACTTTTTAGTCGCTTTTTTGTTACAGATATTTTATAATTGTTTTATAAGTGTTTGTACTAAAAATTATGTGGGTATTAAACCAGATAAGAATATATTATATGAGGAGATGGACTATGAACTTTTTAGATTATTTAGCTTTAATGGGTAAAAAGAAACAACTGGAACTTGAATGGGAATATGCAAAGACAAAACATAGAGACGAAATCAGACTTGCAGGTGCAGCTCTTGTCGGAGCAGCAGCAGGTTTAACTGCAGGACTTTTATTCGCTCCTAAGTCAGGCGAAGAAACTAGAAAAGATCTAAAGGATCTTGCTGAACAAACTAAAAAAGATGCTCAATTAGCTGTTGAAGAAGCACAAGAAACAGTTGTAAAAGGATATCATGACTTTAGAGGTAAGGGTATGACTGAACTTGGCAAGGTTTCTGATAACCTTGAAGATGTAAAGGAAACTGTAAGTGACTTCGGTAGCAACCTAAAGGAAGCTGCTCTTAACGAAAAGGATATAATCAAAGATTCTTTAGAATATGCCAAGCTGGCAAGCAAGGAAAACTTGGATGAATTCTCAGATAGTGCTAAGGAAGATTTAGAAGAAGGTAAAGAAATCGCTGAAGATGTAAAAGCAGCAGCAGATGATGTTAAGGAAGACGTCAAAGCAACAGTTGAAGACGTTAAAAAAGACGTAGAAAAGGGTGCTAAGGAAGTTAAAGATGATGTAAAGAAGGCATCAAAGTATGACAAGGGAGACTCAACTATCATCGATAGAGCAAAGAAGAAAAATAAGTAGGAATAAATAAGAGTAAGGAGTTTACTAATGTTTATTGATGGATTGACAATTGCTAAGGTAATTGCTTTAATATGCTTGGCAGCATTTTTAATAGCCTTGGTAGTTCTTTTATTAAAGTTAAGCTCTACTGTTAACGAATTTAAGAGACTTTTTAGCGATAATAAAAGAGATATAGATAAGATAATTGAAGAATTACCTGATATTATGGATAATGTCGAAGGAATTACAAATAAGACAGACAGACTTATAGGCGATATTTCTTCTGATCTAAGGGGAATAACTAAGAGTGTTAACCACACCCTTACTAACGTCGAAACTGTCAGCAACGACATTACAGGAACAGTTGATTATGTAACAGAATCCATAGCCGATACTGCAACAAGCATCAAATATGGAGTAAGTGATTCAGATATAATATCAACAGGTATAGATACTTTTAACAGAGTAAAAAATTTAATTAGAAAATAAATTGATGTCAATCCTTAGGGATTGGCATTAATTTTTTAGGATTAATAAATTAATGTAAAGATTTTTTATCATATCACAAATAATCTTAGATCTAAATTTTTTCCAAAATATATTGAAATTTTAAGATATTAATATAGTAGTGGTCTAGGAGCTTAGCGTACTTACTTTTACAATGAGGTCAAAGCTACGGGTAATGACGTCTGGAGACGGCACAGGTCTTGTAGGTGCTATGTAATAGACTATCACCCCGGGAAAAAACCGAGAAATGCCCATACCAAGGAATACTTAAAAGAGTTTGACGAAGATAGGTTTGAATATAACAATTATGTTGAAATTCTAGGAAATTCCGACAATCTAAAGTCCTTTGATGAGTTTAAACAGATTAAGTATAATGACAAAGACGAGTATGAAAGATTACAAAGAGAACAAAATACTATTGCAAAAATAGACGCAAAACCGTGGAATCCTGAATTTAAGCAAAAAGTAAAAGATACATATTATTACTTCAGAAATGAAGGTTATGAATTTACTATGCATGGAAGTGAAAGAATTTTAAAACACGAAAAAGGAAATGACTATACAAAAAGTTTTAGAAGTTCTAAAAAAAGACATTAACTTTAAACAAATTGAAGATGGTAGGTTAGTAAAATACTATAATGATATTCAAGTTGTTTATACAGATAACGGCATAGAGGTTCTTAATGCAATAGCAAGATATCCTGAATGGGAATTGAAGGGAGCTTTAATTGAATATAGTGAATGAATTTTTAAAAAAAATAAATGAATTGCTTAACAAAGAACCATCAGATGATGATTTTGACGATTTTAATGATTTGGAAAGTTGGTTTACAAAGAATGCTTCAGTTTTGTTTGGAGAAAATAAAGAAATTTGCAAGTTGGGCGATTTAGTTCAAGATGAAATAGCTAAGATTTCTTACATGGAAGACGCTACTAAAGAAAGAGAAGAAATAAGAAAATTATATGAAGAAATGTTGAAATTAGTTTAATATAATGACTTAACGAGGTAGAAAAGGCTCTCTGCACACCCTTTTAGAAAGGTACCTGAGATGATGGGTACGCCGTCCATCTATTAAGTTGTTTAAGCACTTATCATGATGATAGGTGCTTTTTTAGTGGGAGGAATTATGAAAAGAGATATGGATTTGATAAGGAATATTTTACTGACGGTATCTGAAAGCGACAATGAGGTAGTAGCAAGTGTTTTTGTAGATGAAAACAATGACATGGATAAGGTTTTGTATAATATTGAGATTATGAAGGAGGCAGTGCCTAATTATTTTGACGAAAAATCAATCTACAGGATAACAGGCTTTAATGGTTCAGATAATGTCAACAGATAAAAAAGAGTCTCTAAACCCGAAGGGTCAAAAGGATATAGTCCCCGAGCTTTTAGAAAAGATAAGGGCTGAATTTCAGGAAGAGTATGACAACAACGAGCTTATACAGGCAAAGCTTGAAAGGCTCTCTCAAGAGATATCAGACCACCTG
>JAXFOR010000018.1:0-3963 GCA_034180305.1 Finegoldia sp. | reverse complement strand
TTCCCTGAATACTCTACACTTTTTTCTGATATTTATGGTGTTACTTCTAAAGAACTTTTATCTAAGTATCCGCTTCCAGAAGATATGCTTTCTATCAGTACTTCTTCTCTTGCTGAGCTTCTCTCTAAATGTTCTAAGGGCCGCTTCGGTATGGATAAAGCTAAAGAGATTAAAGAGGCCGCTTCTAATTCTTTTGGTATAAAGTTTGCTCTTAAATCTTTTTCTTTCGATAGGTTGTAAAATTAAATGCGACACCTTTGGTAAGTGAAAACTCATACTAACTTCGTGTAAAATGTTAATAACGACAAAAACACACAGGTCGAGTTAATATGAGTTATAAACATCTTACCCTAAATGACAGAAATAAGATAGAGGTATTAAAGCAAGAGGGCTATTCTTCTAGAAGAATAGCAAAAATTCTTGGGTTTCACCACTCTACTATTTGTAGAGAACTAAAAAGATGTAACAAAAATTATTCGTCAATAGAGGCAAGTAAAGATAAAGATAGAAAGTCATCACAAAAAGGAAGGAAAAGGAAAGCGACAGAAGCAATTAAGAATAAAATACTTGAAAAGTTACATTCTAAATGGTCACCGGAACAGATTGCCTCTACGGTTCTAAATAGAATAGTTTCCTTTAAAACCATATACAATTGGCTTTATTCTGGTATTATTGAGTTTGATATAAGAAAGCTTAGAAGAAAAGGAAAATCGAGAAAAGTGAAAGAAACCCGGGGTAGATTTAATATTGGAACTTCCATACGAAAAAGACCAAATAAAGTGAAAAAGAGAGTGGAATTTGGTCATTGGGAATTAGATACCATTGTTTCTTCAAGAGGAAAAAGCAAAGGATGCTTAGCTACCTTTGTTGAAATGAAATCAAGATTCTATGTGGCCTTACCAATGAAAGATAGAACAAAAGATTCTATGCTTGAAGCGATGAAAAAGTTGATACATCCTCTCCCAAAAACGGCTTTAAAAAGTTTTACCTCCGATAGGGGCAAAGAGTTTGCTTATTACAAAGAAATGGAAGGTCTAGGGATAGAGTTCTATTTTGCCGATCCATATTCAGCATGGAAAAGAGGCAGCAATGAAAATTCAAATGGCTTGCTAAGAGAATACTATCCAAAGAAAACGGATTTGGCGAAAATTGAAATAGAAGAGTTAATTAAAAATATAATGGAGCTTAATAATAGACCTAGAAAATGTCTAAATTATCAAACTCCATTTGATGTATTTATGCACGAACTTAGTTTACTCTAAGTGTCGCATTATTATTTGCAATTCATCATAAATAAAATAATGGCTTTTAAGATTTCTTCTAAAATCCTAAAAACCATTGATTTCAACAGCTTTATAGCTTGTTATTCTATTTTCTTGACATCAATACTATAGTCTCCACATGCAAGGTCCTTGCAAACATATCAACTATATCTAAGCCCTTTAGCTCAAAACCTCCGTCTTTAAAAAGTTTGAGGTCTCTTGCGAGAGTTGCAGGATTGCAGGAGATGTAGAGGACTTTATTTATAGATGACTTGTTTATGGCTTGGGTAACTTTTTTGTCGAGTCCTTTTCTCGGAGGGTCTAGGATTACTGTGGTATAATCGTCTTTTATTAGCTTATCTATGACGCTTTCACTTTTAGCACAAATAAAGTCAATGTTTGAGAGTATGTTAAGCTTTTTATTGTAATTAGCATCTTCAACTGCAGCCTTTACCACTTCTACTCCTGTTGCCGGATTTTCTCCTGCAAGATAAGCTGTGGTAGTTCCGATACCACAGTAGAGGTCGAGAACTTTATCATTTTCTTTTAGGTTAATTAGGGCCTTCGCCTTGTCATAGAGAACCTTGCTGTTGTAGATATTTACCTGGAAGAAGGAAGGGGCTTGGATTTTAAATTTCAGGTCGCCTATCTTGTCTACAAACTCTTCTTTTTGAAAGATGAGTTTGTAGTTTCCCTCAGATGAGTCGTAGATTTCTATTATGGAGTCTATTTTTTTTAGTTCTGATAGGAGGTAGTCATCCAAGTAGTCTAGGCTTATTTGGACTTGATCTTTATAATTTGATCTTATCTTTATGTTTTTTATCTTTGATAAGTTCATGTCGTTGAGCTTTTCTATTATCTTATTTATCGCTTGGCTTGCTATTTGGCACTTCCTTATGGGAACAAGTTCGTGGGACTTTCTGTTGTAATAGCCGAGTTTTTTATGGACAACTTTAAGGTCGACCTTGTTTCTGTAGTGGTCGCAGACCTCTGTATCTATTTTAAGAGCCTCAAGTTTTTTCGGTTCTACATTTGCTATTCTCTTGAGTTTGTTTTTCACTGACTTTTCTTTAAGGAATTTTTCGGCTTTGTAGTCTAAGTCTTGGAATGAACAGCCGTCACATTCTTCGGCATATGGGCAGACAGGTCTTATCTTGTAGGGGGATTTTTTTATGGTCTTTGTCTTTTGGGCAAAGATTATATTTTTCTTTGAGGAGACTTCTTGGCATTCGAGGACTTCTCCATAGATTCCTCCTTGGCAAAAGACAGTCTTGCCGTCGTATTTTCCGATTGCTCTTCCATCTTCTGTTATATCGATTATTTCTATTTCCATTTTTTTCATTATCTTTCTATAATTATTTTTACTTATTTTTTCATTAATTAATTGAGAATAGGAGCAAGGATGTTCCTATCTATTATGATATTAAAAACTATTTTGAAAGTAAACAAACTTGTTCTTAGAAGTTAATTTTATAGATGAGAAGCCTTAAATAGGTTGATTTTAAATTTTACAATAAAAAATCAAGTTAAGAAAAATCTTAACTTGACTATTCGGGATCTTCTGTGTAATCTCTTTGCTTTGCGTAAGCCTGTGCTGTGTCCGGGTAGTTTTGTTCTCTGAGGGATTTAACTATGTTTGTTCTTATTTCAGATGTTGTATATACGTTTCTGTCGAGATTTTTTAAGTACTTTTTAACATCACGGCTTATTATCATAACATCTGCACGAGTTACCGGCATTTTTATAAAGTTAGATGCTCTTTCTATAGACCTGTCTATCTTGCTTTCATCGTATTCTTCCATATCAAGATTTCTACTGATGACATATTTTTTGCCGTCTTTAGGATCAGCAAGTTCTGCTATGACCTCAACCTTTACTTGGGAGAGAAGCTTTGAGATCATTTTCAAAGACAGATCATTTTTTTTGAAATAATCCAATACAATTTTACTTAAATCTAACATAAATAACTCCTTATAAAAAGTATAGTAAAATATGAACTAAATAATTTAAATATTTAATTAGCTAAATTGTCGGACCATAAAAGCCCTTAAGATAAGAGCTTTTAATAAATATATGTGTTAAACTTAATAGACTCTGTTCTTTAAGTAAGAGTCTGCTACTTCTTTATACCCTTCTTTAACTAGGCAATCACCTACTATTTTTCTTATTTCAGCTGTTGTGTAAACTTTTCTATCCAGCTTTTCAGTTTCGTTTTTAAGGTCTGAAATAATTAGGTTTGTATCAGACTTGTTAAGGTTTTGGTCAATTGCCTTGGCAGCTCTTTCTACAGATCTGCCTATCTTTTCCTGGTCAAACTTTTGAAGAGAGCCTGATCTTTTAATTACATATTCTTCGCCTTCTTCAAGCATCTGATCTGTAAGAGAGCACTTAAGGTCATCCATAAAAGCTGAAAGCTCATCAAGACCTATGTTATTTTCTTTGGCATATGCCAAAAGGTCAGCTACTAGATCTTTCATAAAATCTCCTTTCATTTTATTTCTAAAAAAGAGCACTCCAAGGAAGAGTGCCCAAGTTTATAAATTAATAAAAATTATTCTACTATCTTAGAAACAACTCCTGCTCCTACAGTTCTTCCACCTTCTCTGATGGCAAATCTTAATCCTTCTTCGATTGCGATAGGAGTAATCAATTCGATTGTGAATGTAGCGTTATCTCCAGGCATTACCATTTCTACGCCTTC
>JAXFOR010000017.1:0-40310 GCA_034180305.1 Finegoldia sp. | reverse complement strand
TCTTTACAATTCTTGCGTAAGAGCATGGGGTTATCTTGATGAATTAGGATTTTTGGATGAAAACGCTAAGAATATAGACCTTAGAGATCACATTGACGTAGATCTTTACAAAGAAGCTCTTGATGAAGTAATTGAAGAAGTAGGAGACGAAGATCCTGAATACTGGCAAGAACAAGTAGACTACTTCAATAAATATAACAGTATGTATTATGATAAGAATGCTCAAGAAGAATATGTTAAAAATTTCAAGCAAACTATAAAAGAAAACAGAGAAAAAAATCAAAGTAAAAAGACATCATAAGTAAAGAAGCTTTTTATTTAAACTAAAAAAGGAGGTAAAATTGGAAAAAGTAACCGGATTTTTTAAAAAATATTGGCCTACAATTCTAATAATTATAGCATTGATTTTAGGCTATGCTTTTTTAGCTAATAATGAATTATTGGATCCATACTTGTTCCCGAAAACAGGAGCCATAGCAGATTCATTTTCATCTAACAGTAACACCATGGTAAAAAATATGCTGGCATCTTTTGTCCTGCTTTTTCCGTCCTTGCTTATATCAATAATTATTGCTTTAATTATAGGTATTCCTTTGGGACTTAATAAGCACCTAAGAGATGTATTATTACCTATAGTTTATGCTTTCAGTGTTATACCTTCCATATTGTTATCACCATTTTTATTACTTTTAGCACCAAGTTTACAGGCAGCAACAAGCATCATGATCATTTACAACGTTGTATGGCCAACTTGTTTTGGAGTAATAAATGGTATAGCAACTATTGATAAAGCATACCTTGATACTGCAAACACCTTGGAAATAAAAGGACTGAAAAGACTTACAAAAGTTATCCTACCTGCAGCCTCACCTACTATCTTGGCAGGCTTCGTAGGTTCATTGAGAGGGTCTTTCACTGTCCTTGTCTTTGCTGAAATGTACGGGGCAAGATATGGTATGGGATACTTTGTAAAGAAAAATGCCGACTTCGGTATATATAGCAATGTATGGAGTGGATTTATATTCCTTGTAGTAATACTTGGTATAGTCCTCAGAATATTTGAAATGGTCAAGGATAGATTGTTGTATTGGACTATGGATCAAAATTAAAAAAATTTAAAATTACAAACTGCTCGTTGGTATCAATGGGCAGTAATTTTATGCAAGTTTTTATAAAGATTGATGAGGATTATAATATATAGGAATAAATTAAAAATCACATAAATCTGAGGAGTTAAATAGATAAATTGTGAAGATATATAATAGTTTTATCAGATAGGCAGGAATTTTTAATTATTTGTCTTAAATATCTTGGAGGAAGAAAGTGGAAGTAGAGAATTTTCTAATAAAAATTGGATTTGATAAAAATTTTATTCAAAAATTTAAGGCTATAAATATTTCTTATATTGATCTTTTAAGCTTAAAAGTTATTTTTTACGAAAATTTTTATGAGCTTAAGGAAACTTTAAAAACTTTTGATGATCCTGAATTTATAGCCCTTATTTTCTACATAAATATGGCTTTAGATACCTATGATATTTACAAAAAGTACAAAATATCAGACCAAATATATTTTGATACAATGAGAGATATTTATATATGGGCTAAGGATTACAGAGACAGAAAGGGTAAATGGGGACTAGAAGAATTAGATTGGCTTGCCCAAAGTATAAGGATGGAGATATTTAGGCTGGGAAGGTTGCAATTTGAAGAGAAAGAGTTAGAAAAAAATATTGGGATTTTTAAGGTTGGTGATAAATATTTATCTGTGCATATAGCAAAGGATGGTCCTTTAAACATTAAGTCATGTCAGGAATCTTTTAAAATGGCTAGAAATTTTTATGCTGATGAAGATATAAAATTCTTTTTCTGTAAATCTTGGCTTGTATCACCTAGGTTAGATTTAGTTTTAGGAAAAGATTCTAACATAATAAAATTCAAGGAACTTTTTAAGCCACTTGATATAACTTTCGAATATCCTCAGGCAGAAGAGAGGATATTCGGGGAAATTTTAAAGGATAAATCTAAATATCCGGAAGATACAAGCCTTAGAAAAAATTACAAGAAATTAATAGAAAAAGGAATTGATATAGGAATTGGGTCAGCTTATATAGAATTTAAAAAAATTGCTTAATTATTGATATTTTTTATGAAAATTAAATTTTAGAAAGCTGTAGTATAATAGGTATATATAATAGAAAAACAAGGAGATTTTAATGAAAAAAAAGAAATATTTTTTAATTCCACTGCTCGTAGCGAGTATTTTTATTTTTACAATGTGTGGTCAAAAAAACTCTGACAACACAGCTTCTTCAGGAGAAGAAAATAAGCTTGAAGAAAGTGGAGAAAAGAAAAAGTTAGTTTTTTGGTGTCATGAAAATGAGCCTTGGAAAGTAGCTTATGAAGAGATGGGCAAAAAATTTAGCCAAGCTCACCCTGATTATGAAGTTGTTGTAGAATCATATCCATTTGATGTTTACAATGATAAAATTCAAACTGCGTTGACAGATAAATCAGGTGGTCCTGATATAGTTGCTGTTTGGGAAGGAATGGCTCCTAACTTTATACAATCAGATGGCTTGGACAGAGTTCCCGATGAATTGGTAAATGAATTAGAGCAAGATTATTTGGCCCCAACTCTTGGAATTTATAGAAAAGAAGGTACCTTCTATGGGGTTCCTATGGAATTTAATCTTGAATACGGTGGAATGATTACAAACGACAATATGCTAAAAAAAGCAGGTAAAGAAGTTCCTAAAACTTGGGATGAATTAAGAAAGCTATCTAAAGAACTTGCAGTTTCAAAAGTAGACCTTGTAGAGGTTGGAGGATTAGAAATGCTCGATAACGATTCCTTCATATGTAATTATTTGGCTATGATTCTTCAACAAGGAGGACAATATTTAAACGAAGATGGGTCAGTTAATTTTGCAACTCCTGAGGGAATAAAAGCAATGGAAGAAATGCTTTCTATGGTTGATAATAAAGAGTCAGGCATAGATAATCTTGTTAATGGAGAGTATAGTTTTAATAATGTATTTCAAGATAAAGCCTATATGGCATCTGTCGGATCTTGGGCAATAGGAGAAGGAGAGGCATATGGAAAAGAATTCGGTAAAGATTTTTCATACCAACCTGTTCCTCAATATGGAGATAAGATGGCCTTTGCATCTGAAACAGGATGGGGGCTTATGGTCCCTGCAAACTCATCTGAAAAGGAAATGGCCTGGGAGTTTATAAAGTTTTTTTCACAACCGGAAAATCTTGTAGAACATAATATAGCTTGTAGTCAATTACCACCTAGGAAATCTTTATTAGACAACGAAAAATACAAGAAAGAAATGCCTCATATTGCATTTTTGCTTGATATTTTAGATAAAGGGCAATGGATGGGACCTTATAACACTTGGACAATGAGGGAAATTTTAAATGAAGCTTTTATTAGTCTTTCATCTCAAAAAGTAGAGGAGAGAAATATAGAAGAAGTTTTAAAGGATGTTTCTAAAAGAATATCAGAAGAAGCAAGAATATCTTATAGGGTTGATTAATTATTAGCAGAAGTACAGCATATAACTGTACTTCTCTTTTAATGGAGGTTGTCTTGAAAAATAACAAATTTGTCAGTTTAGTTTTAGTGCCGGGATTTATAATCCTAATTTTATTTTCTTTAATTCCTTTAATTTATGGACTTGGAATTTCATTATTTGATTACAATCCTTCAAATATAAAAAATCAATTTATAGGTTTTTCTTTCTATAGAAAATTATTTAAAGATCCTGTTTTTTATAAAGCTCTAAAAAATACCTTAGTATTTACAGGGATAGCTGTATTTTTAAACTTAGTAATTACTTTATTTCTAGCAAGTATAATTTCTGAAATCCCTTCAAAAATAATAAAAAATATAGTTAGAGTTATTATATTTTTACCATGTGCAGCTCCCATGGTAGGCACAGCTATGGTATGGAAATACGGATTTTTGGAAACTAATGGAGGGCTATTGAATAGGTTTATGAGTTTAATTAACTTAAGTCCTCAAAATTGGTTTATAAGCGAAAAAGCCCTTATGGTTATTATTATAATATTTACTTTGTGGGCAGATATAGGATATAACTTAATTTTATTTACTGCAGCTTTTGAAGGGGTTCCCGATAATGTTATAGAGGCTGGGAAATTAGATGGAGCAGGTACATTAAGAATATTTTTTAATATAAAACTTCCTCTAGTATCTAGAGTATTTGCTTTTGTCTTGGTTATGACAACAATTGATTATCTTCAAATGTTTGCTCAGTTTTCAGTATTTGCACCGACAGGAGGACAAAATAATTCAGTTCTTGTATTGACAAATTATATTTATAGAACTAGTTTTTCTAAGTATAATATGGGATATGCTTCAGCTATATCAATGGCATTATTTCTAATAATATTTCTTATAACCATTATTCAAAATAAGATAAATCAAACAGATTGGAGTTACGAATAATGAAAAGAAAAAAGAGATTTAAAGTTCATCATTTTATTATTGTTGGATTTTTACTCATATTTTGTTTTATAATACTTTATCCTGTTTTATGGTCGATTATGACATCCTTTAAAAGTCATGCGGATATAATGACAAATAAAACTTCTTTTTTCCCGAAAAGGTTTACTGTAGAAGGTTATATTAAAGCTTATCAGAAAGCACCTGTTGGAAAATGGTTTTTAAATTCTGTTTTAACGACCACAATAACAACAATAGCAACTATATTTACAGGAACTTTAATAGGTTATGTATTTGCAAAGTTTGAATTTAAATTTAAAAATCAAATTTTTATGCTACTTATTATAACAACAATGGTTCCGGCTATAGTTACCATAATACCAAGATACCTTATTATACAGAAGATCGGTCTATTTAATACTCTCGGGGCAATTATAATACCAAGGATAGTAACACCATTTTCAATATTTTTATCAAGACAGTTTATATCAGATATACCGGATTCTTTTTGTGAAGCTGCGATGATTGAGGGAGCAGGACCTTTTAGAATTTATTATGATATAATATTGCCAAATCTAAAACCTTTAATCGGGTCAATAGCAATTTTTACTGCAATGAGTGTTTGGAATGATTACTTAAATCCTTTAATAATGCTTAATGACATAGATAAGATGACCTTACCCTTAGGCCTTATTATATTTGATGGGCAAAGGAATGCTGATATGTCTGCAACTATGGCTATGGCAAATATTGTTATGATTCCAATGATTTTGCTTTTTGTATTTCTTCAAAAAAGTTTTATAAAAGGTATAACAAGCTCAGGTATAAGATAAAAATAAGCAATAAATGTTAAAAAATTTTTTTATTAACTTTTTTAACAATGATAAATATGTAATTAATTAGATGTAATTTTAGTTTTAATATATAGGGGTTAAATTATGGATAAGGCTTATTTATATGAAGACATGAAGAATTATCCTTCAAAGCTTACAAGTTTCGAGAGATCGGAAAAATATTTTAATGGGGAAGTTGTAGATCATCTGCCTTTTGATATACCAAGTTTTGAGTTTGCCTATGGAAATTCCTTAGGCTACACTTTGGCTGATATGAGAAGGATAGAAGTATTAAGTGAACTTATAAAAGTAAGAATAGAAAAATACGGGATAAATGGTATAGGGGTAGCTCCAACTCTTAAAGATTTCGGCAAAAGCATGGGATCTATAATAGCCTATCCTGAGAATCAACCTGAGTATGTTGAAAAATATGTACTTGCAAATGAGATTGACTTATCCTTACTTGATACTTATGAAATGGACAAAAATCCTGTGTTTTTAGAATTGATAGATAGGGCTAGGGTTTTAAAGAAAAAATTTCCAGACGAAGAAATATCTACTCATATTGATGGTCCTATCACACTCGCATCGGGAATTAGACCTATGGAAAAATTATTAAGAGACTTTAGAAAAGATCCTGAAAATCTTGATAAGCTTTTTTCTCTTGCAGTAGACCTTAACATTTCTTGGGTAAAATTATTTGTAAAAAATTTCGGAAAAGTATCTGTTTCAATAGCAGATCCTATAGCCAGCAATGATGTCTTAAGTCCAAGACAATTTGAAAAATTTTACTTCAAACACTTTAAAAGGATGATAGATGAAATTTTTGAAATAACTTCTAAAAAGCCATCTATGCATATTTGTGGGCACACAAAGGCCATTTGGAAATTTTTAAAAGAGCTTCCGATATCATCTTTCAGTATAGATAATCTTGAAGATTTATCAGAAGCTAAAGAAATATTAGGAGACAAAATGACGATAGCAGGGAATGTAGATCCTGTAGAGGTAATGAATAATGGAAGTATAGATGATGTAATAGAGGCTGTGAGATCCTGTATAGATAAGGCAGCTGATAATAAATGCGGATATATTGTTTTTACGGGTTGTGACATTCCTATAACGACTCCTATGGAAAATATTGATGCCTTTGTATATGCTATAAGAAAATATTCAAGGAATGCTCAGCTTGGGAAGATATCACAAGCAAATAGAGAATAGACCTTAACCGATCTATTCTCTATTTTTATTTTATCTATATAATATTTTATTTTGATTTTTTTTATTTTGCTAATTTAGATATTAACTTATATTATCCTTTTACTTCCTGAGATAATCTCGAGTTAATCAGGTGTTTTTGAACTATTAAAAAGACAATAAATGGTGGGATTGTTGCAAGGACTGATGCAGCCATTTGAGTTTGGTAATTTGTCTTATAAAGGTCTCTGAAATTTGTCAAGGCTACCGATATTGTCATTAGGTCAGAGGACATGATAAAGGTTTGCGAAAAAATCAGATCACCCCAAGAGGCTATAAAAGCAAAGAGTCCACTTGTTATAAGACCCGGCCCGGCTAGGGGAAGTACGATGTTTTTTATTCCCTGAAGTCTGCTACTACCATCCATCCATGAAGCTTCTTCGTAGTCTATAGGTATGTTTGAAAAATAAGAGTAAAGTAGCCATATAGTCATAGGCATACAGATTGCACTTACAGATATAATCAGGGATAATTTTGTATCGAGTAAATTTAATTTTGAAAATATCATGTACATAGGATTTACAAGAATTACTTGACTGAACATCTGAGTTAGCAAGATTACAAACAAAAACACTTTCTTTCCTATAAAATTAAATCTTGTAACTGCATAGGCTGATATAGATCCTATAAATATGCAGATAAAGGTTGTAATTATAGATATCTGCAAACTATTTATAAAGGGTCTTACTATAGAGTTATCTCCAAAGATTACTTCCTTATAATTTTCAAAGTGAAAGGAGTTAAACCAGCTTGGAGGCCACTTTAATATCTCATTGTAGGTTTTTAGGGAGGAGTTTATCAAAATAAAAATAGGGCTTACCATAAAGAACAAGATAATTGCCAATAGAATTGTTTTGATAAGACTTTTTTTATTCTTCATAGCTTAATCTCCTTGCATATAGAAAGGTCAATATTGATAGAATAAGGACACTTATAACATTTATTGTAGAACTCATTCCAAGATTAAATCTTGAGAAAGCTTCTTCATAAATTTTTATTACTAAGGTTTCTGTAGCTCTCATAGGCCCACCTTCTGTTAAGACGTAGATTACATTAAAGGAATTAAAGGACCATATTGTAACAAGAATTAATACCGTTAAAAAGGTATTTTTAATTCCGGGTAGGGTAATATCCATAAATTGTCTAAATTTACTCGCACCATCCATCTGACTTGCTTCATAAAGGTTTAAAGGTATTTGTTCAAGGCTTGATAAAAACATTAAGGATACAAAGGATATTCCCATCCATGCATCTACAAAAGAAGCCATGTAAAAAGCTGTGTCCGGTTTAGATAAAAAGGCTATAGGTTTACTTATTAGTTTAAATTTCATAAGATAATAGTTCAGATAACCGTAATTTCCGTCTAAAATCCAAGCCCACAAAGTAGATCCTACAAGTTGAGGAATAGCCCAAGGAATAAGATTTACGAAACTCATTGTTTTTTTTAAGTATATATTTCTATGTAGCAGGTAAGCTATAATGAAACCGCCCATGATTTTTAAAAACACAGTTATTGCAGTATATTTTACTGTGATTTTTAAGCTTGTGTAAAAAGATTGATCATGAAATAAATCTAGATAATTGTTAAAGCCTACATAGCTTAAAGAATTATTAACTACGTCAACCTTACTAAAGGATTGGAAAATAGTTATAACTACAGGATAGAGATATAAAACTATTACTACCAGAAAAGCTGGTAGTAATAGTAGGTAAGGGTATATTTTTTCTTTTTTCATTATTTACTTACTTCTTGTTGACATTCATTAAGGGATTCTTCAGCAGTCATTTCTCCTGTGAGAGTTTTTTGAACAGCTATAGTAAAGCTCTTATTGAAATCATCCCAACTAGGTACTTGTGGTTCAGGAATTCCATATTGAATCATTTCGTACATAGGTTTATTTACTTCACTCTTATAAATTTCGTTGTCAGCTTCAGCTTTTAGTACAGGGAACCATCCGTGAGATGCAGTAATCAATTTTTGATTTTCAAGCTTGCCCATAAATTCTATAAATTTATAAGCTTCTTCCTTGTGTTCAGATGTTGAATCTATAGTGTAAGAATCTGTTACCAAAGTTACTGCTTTTTGTTTTCCGTCAGGCAACATAGCAACTGAGTAAGGACTGTTTTTTACATTTTCATCAAGAGTAGGAGTTTCCCATCCACCTGATATAAACATAGCCAAATTGTCATTTATAAATAGTTGTGCCTGATCATCTCTTGCTGTAGATACAGGGTCAGGTATATAATCTACAAGCTTCTTTAAATATTCCAAAGTTTCTATGTTTTTCTTGGAATTTATTACAAAATTACCATTTTCATCTACAATTTTTCCACCATTTTGATATATGAAATTTAGTATTTCATCTGTACCACTTGTTATATCTGTAGGTATTGCAAATCCTTTTCTATTTCCGCTTGTCTGTTCCTTGGAAACTTGAAGTAATTCATCCCAATTAGTTGGTGGATTTTTTATAAGATCACTTCTATAGAACAATCCTCTTGAAGAGAAAGCCATGGGAATACCGTATTGCTTATCATTAACTTTACCTGTAGCAAAGACGCTTTCTATATAATTTTCTTTTTGTTCATCTGTTACATATCCGGTTAAGTCTTCCAATATTCCATTTTCTGCAAATTGTCTTAATGATCTTGAGCCTACAAACATTACATCACAGGCTTTGTTGGCTTGATGTAGTTGGATAATTTTGCTGTTTAATTCATCCCAGCCGGCGCTTACCACTTGAACTTTTATGTTAGGATTTTCCTTTTCGAAGTTTGGAATTATGCTGTCAAGTTCAGGCTTAAGGTAACCTGTATCATATCCGGGAACTAAAATATTTAGTACAACTTCTTCACTGCTTGTAGTATCAGATTTTTCTTCAGTTTTGCCACTATCTTGACTTGTATTTTCTTCGCTTTGCTTGTTTGAAGATCCACAAGCACTTAGAAATAAAACAAATACTGATAGTAGAGCTAATAATGTTTTTTTACTTCTTTTCATTTTAACCTCCATAAATAAATGTATTTATATTATAATATAAGTATCGCAAAATTAACAGAAATTTAATTTAACTATTTCAAGATAGGAGATTTTATAGATGGATAAAATATCTTTAGAAAATGTTTCAAAAAGTTATGATGGAAAAACTATGTCTGTCGATAATTTTAATTTAAGTATATCTGAAGGAGAATTTATTGTAATAGTTGGACCATCGGGGTGTGGTAAGTCAACAACCTTAAGGATGATAGCAGGTTTGGAAAATATAACAGATGGGAAGATTAAAATAAACGGGAAAATAGTAAATGATGTTTTACCTAAGGATAGGGATCTTGCGATGGTATTTCAAAATTATGCCCTTTATCCTCACATGTCGGTATATGAAAATATAGCTTATCCTTTAAAAATAAAAAAGTTTAAAAAGGATTCGATAAGGCAAAAAGTTATGGAGGCTGCTGAACTTTTAAATATTAAAGGCTATCTGGATAAAAAACCTAAGGAGCTTTCAGGTGGACAAAAACAGAGGGTAGCCTTGGGTAGGTGTATTGTAAGAAATCCTAAGGCCTTTCTTATGGATGAACCTTTATCAAATCTTGATGCTAAATTAAGAACTAAAATGAGGACTGAAATAATAAATCTACAAAAAAGTTTAAACAAGGTGTTTATTTATGTAACCCATGATCAGACGGAAGCGATGACAATGGGAGATAGAATAGTGGTAATGGATAAAGGAAAGATAATGCAAGTAGCAAGTCCTAAGGAAATCTATACTAATCCATTAAATAAATTTGTGGCAGATTTTATAGGGTCTCCTCCCATGAACTTTATAGATGGGAACTTAGTAGAATTACCTACAAAGGGAGATTATGAAGTTGGCTTTAGGCCTGAAGATATAAAATTCACAAAAGCAGATGGACTAGTCCTTGAAGCAGAGCTCAAATCTATAGAAGTGCTGGGGGCAGAAAATTTAGTTTACACGAAAGTTTTAGGACAAGACATAATAGTTCGTGATTTTAACGATACAAACCTTGAAATTAATAAAAAATATCCTATTACTATTCCTTACGATAAGATTTATTTATTTGATAAAAAAACAGGAGAAAGGATTAATTTATAAAATAACCATAGGTCCTGATGATAAGTCTTGTGTAAATTTTAAATATCTATTTATCTATCAAAAAGCTTCCATAAAATTATTATCATGTCTTATATAATGATGTGTTTACTTTAAAATAAAATTTATATGGGTGTCGATTTAATAAGTCGACATCTTTTTTTGAAATTAAATCCTAATACATTAATTTAAAAAGTATATAACATTTATCTTACAGATAAGATATAAGATCTATCTCGATAGAAGCTAATCTTAAAAATTTTTCTTTTGAATATGTATTATTATTTTTAAGATGACTTATATGCAGAAGGTAATATGTAAAATTGTTAAAGGAGAATGAGTATTATGAAAAAGTTTTTGGCACTTATTTTAATTCTTTTTACTTTTGTTGGATGTTCAAACAAAAATAATAATTTAGAAAATTCAGGTAAGGATAAGGAAGAGGAGGTAAGCGGAACTATTACTTTATACACTTCTCAACCTGAAGAGGATGCCAAAAAATTGATAGATGGCTTTAAAGAAGATTATCCTAAAGCAGATGTTGTAGTCTTTAGGTCAGGCACAGAAGAAGTTGTCTCAAAGATTTTATCTGAAAAGGAAGTAAATGCAGTCCAAGCTGACGTGATTTTAGTTTCAGATACAGTTACTTTTGAGACTTTAAAACAAAATGACTTACTTGAAAAGTATGCCTCTCCTGAGCTAAGTAAAATTGATGAAAAATTCTACGATAAGGATAATTATTATGCAGGCACCAAGATTATTTCTACAGGTATAATTCAAAATACAGATGTTTATTCTGAAGAAGTAAAAAGCTTTAAGGATTTGATCGATCCGAAAGCCAAGGATCAAGTTATAATGCCATCTCCACTATACTCAGGAGCAGCAGCCTATAATTTATCTCTTCTGACAAGAGTTGATGGACTTGGGTGGGAATTTTATAAAGCATTAAAGGACAATCAGGTTATTGTTGATAAGGGTAACGGAGCAGTTCAAAAAGCTGTTGAAGGAGGCCAAAAGGGTTTAGGAATAATCGTAGACTACATGGCCAATAGATCTAAGAAAAACGAGGCACCTGTAAAATTTATCTACCCTGAAGAAGGTTCTCCTATAGTAACAGAACCTGTTGGCATAGTAAAGGGAAGTAAAAACTTAAAGACAGCTCAAGCATTCTGTGACTATATACTTTCTAAAAAGGGACAAGAACTTGAAGCTTCTATGGGTTATACACCTATTAGAAAAGATGTAATGGCACCTGAAGGATTAAAATCTGTAGATGAATTAATTATTTTATCAGTTGATGATAAGACTTTGTTGGAAAATAGAGAAAAGGATAAGGAAGAATTTTCAAAAATATTTCAATAAGAGTGATTTGATTTGAAGAGAGAAAAAATATTAGATTATTTTTTAAGCCTAGCTGTAGTCTTTTTTGTAATAATTCCATTTGTAAGGCTTTTTATAAGAAGCTTTTCCGGAGATGGATTCATATCCAACTATAGCAAAATTTTTTCTGATCCCAGGGTTATAAAAGCTATGGTAAATACCTTAATAATTGGGATTGCTACTTCTTTTATATCACTACTTCTAGGCTCATATTTTGCATTTATAATAGCTTATACTAACGTGAAGTTTAAAGTTTTACTTAAAATATTAACTTATCTACCATTTATAGTTCCAAGCTATATTATGACTCTTGCTTGGACTAACATAACTTCGAATGTGGGTATACTTACTAAAATTTTGAACAACTTTGGCTTAAGAAAAATTAACCTTTATTCAATAACGGGAATAATATTTTTAATGGTAATTTGTAACGTACCTTTTGTGTATTTAAATGTATTTAGGGCACTGATTAAAGTTCCTGTAAACAATGAAAATGCCTCTAAACTTTTAAAATATACTTATCTTCAAACTTTTAAAAATATTAATCTGGCTCAGATAAGACCTGTACTGATAACAAGTTTTGTTTTAGTTTTTTTGTCAAGCCTTGATAATTTTTCAATTCCTGCCTTTTTGGGAGTACCTGCCGGAATTCCGGTTTTATCTACATTAATTTATGAAAAGACTATATCAGTAACTACAGGTGGATTTACAGATCCTGCAGTTCTAGCCTTAATTGTTTTTGTAATGTCAGTTTTTATATCAAAACTGGAATCATCAATATTAGAAAGAGAAAAGACTTCAAAAGATTCAAAAGAAGATACAAGTATAAGATATGAATTTAAGCATAGTACAAAATTTATTGTTGAATGTATCAACTTTTTATTGCTAATATTCATAAATATCGTACCTATAGCTTTTATGGTGTATTCTTCTTTTATAGATACATATGTAAAAGACTTTTCACTCTCAAATTTAACATTAAATAATTATAAGTCTTTACTTTCAATATCTTCGATAAAGATGTCAATTTTAAATAGCCTTACATATGCAACACTAACTGTAGTAATATGTGCTTTTTTATCCATCTTTTACGGTTACTTCAAATGGAAAAACAAGTACAAGTTAAGTATGTCAATTCTTGAAAAAGGGACAAGTATTTCCTATTCACTCCCCGGTATGGTTCTTGCGCTTTGCATGATATTTCACTGGACAAAACCTATACCTTTTATAAACATTGGATTTTATGCCAGTCCTGTAATTATTCTGATTGCATATATTACAAGATTTTTAATTATAGACATGAAATCGGCTTATCAAGGTTTTAATTCAATTTCAAGAAATCTTGAATATGCGGCTATTCTTTCTGATAGATCAGTCTTAAAAAAGTGGTTTAAGATATTTTTACCATTAATATATAGGTATATTTTAACTTCAAGTTTACTTATTTTTGTTTACTCATTAACAGAATTGAGTTTATCATCTATACTTTTAGGGCCTTTCACGAAGACAATCGGACTTTTGATTTTTAATTTGCAGCAAGCGGGAGATTATAATTTGGCATATGCTATATCAACAATTGTTTTGATTGTTCTTTTATTTATGTACTTAATTATGGAAAAAATAAATGCAGGGGGAAAAAATGAGTCTACAGATAAGGGGAATATATAAAAGTTACGGGGACAAGGAAGTACTTAAAGATATAAATTTAGAGATACAAAATGGGAAATTTGTATCTCTTCTTGGAGCAAGTGGTTCGGGAAAAACTACGCTTTTAAATATCATAGCCGGCTTTGAAATTATAGATAGGGGAGAGATTGTAAAAGACGGAAAAGTTTTTGTAAATGAGAATGGAACTTTTTTACCCCCTCAAGATAGAAAACTTAACATGGTTTTTCAACAATTTGCTCTTTGGCCTCATATGAATGTAAAAGAGCACCTTGAATATGCTCTCAAATCTAAGGACAAGGAAGCAGATGATAAAATTAAGCATATGCTAGAAGTGGTTGAACTAGCGGAATATGAAAAGTCTTATCCTGACGATCTTTCTGGTGGACAAAAGCAGAGAGTAGCACTTGCAAGAGCTCTAATTACAGAACCTGATTTATTGCTTATGGACGAACCCTTGTCGGCTCTTGATGCAAATTTGAGAAATGAAATGCGTAAATTTATAAAGCAAATTCACGAAACATTTCATTCCACAATTATTTATGTAACTCATGATCAGATGGAAGCTTTAGCAATGAGTGATGAGATAGTTATATTAAATGATGGTTTTATCGAACAAAAGGCAAGTCCAATTGAAATCTATCAATCTCCAAAAACAGAATATGTTGCTAAGTTTGTTGGAAAGTCGAATCTATTAAAGGGAAGGTGGAATAAAGACTTATTTGAAGTTTATGACTCCAATATAACTTTTAATGATGAAAATATCAAAAATAATTTTGAAAATAAAGGTCTTTATCCAGTAAAACCGGAAGATTTATCTATAAATAAAGGTACATCAGGAATAGATGCTAGAGTAATATCTGTAGAATATCTTGGTAAAGCTTTTGAATATAGGCTTGAATCTTCACATGGAATACTAAATATAGTAACTAAACAAAGTGGATTTAATCCCGGCGATAGAGTAAATGTAGTAAAGTCATATTCTCACGATATATAATGAGCCTACATAGAAGCAAAGTCTATCCATTAACAAAAACCAAACATATAAGAAATTTTAATATGCAAGGAAATCAGATATATATTAGAATGGGTATGTAAGTAAGCGTGGAAGTATTAATGATTTCGGGAGGTAAAATGAAATACGATTTTGAAACCATATATGATAGGGTAGGTAAGGATGCGATAGCTGTAGACGGGATAGGGGAACCTTTTAATATTATGGATAAGCCTAGGGAAGGCTTTGATCCTATTTCCATGTGGGTAGCTGATATGAATTTTGCGACTGTTCCGACAGTAGTACAAGAGATAGCAAAGAGGTTGGAGCATCCTTTGTTCGGATATTTTCCTACAAGGAAGGAATACTTTGACTCTATAATAAGCTGGCAAAAGAGGAGAAACGGGGTAGAAGGTCTTGAAGCAAAAAATATAGGTCATGAAAACGGAGTGCTTGGAGGGGTAGTATCTGCCCTAAATATTTTATGCTCCAAGGGAGACAATGTCCTTGTTCACTCTCCGACTTATATAGGATTTACTAAGACTTTAAAGAACAACGGCTACAATATAGTCCACAGTCCTCTATATCTGGACGAAAACGATGTTTGGAGGATGGACTATGAAGACATGGAAAAGAAGATAGTTGACAACAATATCACCGTTGCCATTATGTGTAACCCTCACAATCCGACAGGAAGGGTATGGGAAAGGGAAGAGCTGGAAAGAGCTATAGATATTTTTGAAAGGCACCATGTCTATATTATTTCTGATGAAATCTGGTCAGATATAATTTTATATGACAATAAGCATATTCCAACTCAATCTGTAAATGAATATGCTCATGAAAACACTATTGCCTTTTATGCCCTAAGCAAGACTTTTAACCTGGCAGCCTTGGTCGAAGCCTATCACATAGTATACAGCGATTATCTTAACAAGAGGTTACAAAAGGAATCATCTCTTCCTCACTACAATGAAGAAAATCTTTTGTCTATGTATGCCTTGATAGGTGCTTATAAGGACGAAGGGGAAGAATGGCTTGGAGAGTTGCTCCAAGTTTTAGCAGAAAACACTGATATCGCTTATGACTACTTTGCCAAGAAGCTTGAAGGAACTAAGGTGGGCAAGCCTGAAGGGACTTATATGTTCTTTGTAGACTTTGAGGACTATTGCAAGAAAAATAATATTACTATAAAAGAATTGTTAAAGGCAGGCTGGAGCGTCGGTGTTATGTGGCAAGACGGGACAGCTTTCGGTGGAGAATATACTATAAGGATGAACCTGGCATCTCCGACAGCAAGGATAAAGGAAGCTATCGAAAGACTGGACAAGTACGTTTTTAACAAATAAATTTATAAAATTTTAGGGTGTGGATGAAGGTCCATGCCCTTTTTGTTTTAAATTTATTTTTTAATAAAATTTAAAAAGGAGCTTTTGGGAAGGTGCTTTGCTTTATTGGAAATTTAGGGGGAAAATTTGTATAATATAGGGTAGGATATTGATTAGTTAAGGAGAATGGAATGGAAAAGAAATCATATTATATTACTACTCCGATTTATTATCCAAGTAGTAATTTGCATTTAGGACACACATATACAACTATAATTGCAGATACTTTAAAGAAATTTAAAAAGATCCAAGGCTATGATGTTTATCTTACTACAGGGACAGATGAACACGGCCAAAAATTATATGAAAAGGCAAAAAAATATGGGCTGGAAGATAATCCTCTTGAATATATAAATCCGATTGTTGAAAGTGTAAAGGAGCTTTGGGACAAGCTTGAGATTGACATCAATTCTTTTGAAAGAACTACAGATCCTAAGCACGAAGAAGTTGTGCAAAAGATTTTCCAAAAGCTTTACGACTCAGGGGACATTTATAAGTCAAAGTACCAAGGAAATTACTGCGTAGACTGTGAAGCTTTCTGGACAGACTCTCAACTTATTGACGGAAACTGCCCTGACTGCGGCAGACCTGTAAGCTATCACGAAGAAGAATCATACTTTTTCAGACTTTCAAAGTACAAAGACAGAATTTTGAAATTATACCAAGACCACCCTGAGTTTCTTCAACCGGAAGCTAAGAAGAATGAAATGGTAAATAACTTCTTAAAGGAAAATCTGGAAGACCTTTCTGTTTCTCGTACAAGCTTTGACTGGGGAGTTGACGTTCCTTTTGATGACAAGCACGTAATTTATGTTTGGGTAGATGCCTTGGCTTGTTACCTTACAGCTATAGGTTATATGACAGATGAAGAAAAATTTAATAAGTACTGGCCTGCAAATATTCACTTGGTAGGTAAGGAAATAGTTAGGTTCCACGCCATCATCTGGCCTGCTATCCTGATGGCTCTTGACCTTCCATTGCCTGAAAGAGTTGTTTCTCACGGTTGGATCCTCTTTAACGAAGATAAGATGAGTAAGTCCAAGGGAAATGTTTACTATCCTGAACCTATCATCGACTTGTATGGGGTAGATGCCCTTAAGTATTTCATCTTGAGAGAATTTAACTTCGGAAGTGACGGTAACTTTACTACAGAAAGATTTATAGCCAGATATAATTCAGACCTTGTAAATGATTTAGGTAATCTTGTGAGCAGGTCCGTTGCCATGGTGGAAAAATATTTTGACGGTGTTATCCCTGAACCGGGTGACCTTAATGAAATTGACAAGGACCTTATAGACTTGGCTAAGAGCGTCCACGTGGAAATTGAAGATAGGGTAGACAGCATGGATTTCTCTTCAGCCTTAGAGCACGTTTGGAAGCTTATAAGAAGGTCTAACAAGTATATAGATGAAACAAGACCTTGGATTTTGATCAATGAAGATAAGGAAAGGTTGAAGACAGTTTTATACAACCTTATGGACGTAATAAGGATTATAGCCATTCTTTTATCCCCATTTATTACCAACACTTCGAAGAAAATACAAGAACAGTTGGGGATTGGCGAGGATGAAATCAGCTGGGAAAATTCTAAAGAGTTCGGCAGGATAAAGTCAGGAACTAAGGTAAAGAGGGATAAAAACTTATTTGATAGATTAGATCCTAAGAAGGAAGTAGCCAGACTTGACGGAGCTAACCAAAAACTTTTGGAAGAAAGACTGAACTTCAAGGGAAAAGACGATAAGAAAGATGACAAAGAAAATATTGACCTTGTATCTATAGATGATTTTAAGAAGCTTGACTTTAGAATCGGGGAAATAATGGAAGTTAAAAACCACCCTGATGCCGACAAGTTATTAGTCTCTCAAGTAAAAATCGGAGACGAAACAAGACAGATAGTATCCGGCATAAAGAAGTGGTACAAGCCGGAAGACCTTGTAGGTAAAAAGGTTGTCGTAGTTTATAACTTGGCTCCTGTTAAGCTAAGGGGGATAGAATCTCAAGGAATGTTACTTGCAGCAAGTGACGGAGATGACCTTTCTTTACTTACTCTAATGGAAGACTTAAAGAGCGGGTCCAAGGTTTCATAATGGCAGACTACACTATTTATGACACCCACTGCCACCTCCAGGACGAGGACTTTGACGATGACAGGGAACAAATAATTAAGGACCTGAGGATAAATAAGGTCGCTAAGGTCATGCTCCCTTCCAGCAACCTCGACGACTCTTACAAGGCTGTCAAGCTTGCTGAAGAAAATGAAGAGCTCTTTTGTGCTGTAGGTATCCACCCCGAGGACTGTGAGAGCTTTGATGACTCTTCCATAGATAAGCTTTTAGACCTGAGCAAGAGTAAAAAATGCCTGGCTATAGGGGAGATAGGTCTTGATTACCACTATGATGGCTATGATGAAGACCTACAAAAGAAGATTTTTAAGTTACAGTTGGGGCTTGCTGAGAGAGAAGATCTTCCCGTCATCATTCATTCGAGAGATGCCTTGGAGGATACCTATGAAATCCTTTTGGATTTTCCTAAGGTCAGAGGGGTAATGCACTCATATTCCGGGACAGTGGAAATGGCTCAGGCTTTTATAGATTTAGCTTTTTTCCTTTCCTTTAACGGGATAGTTACTTTTAAAAATGCCAAGAACCTAAAGGAAGTTTGTAAAAAGGTCGATATAAATAAAATCCTGCTAGAAACAGACGCTCCTTACCTGGCTCCTCACCCTAATAGAGGTAAGAGAAATGAGCCTAAGTACGTAAACTTGGTTTTAGAAGAAGTGGCGAGCTTGAAGGATATGCCGGTAGCAGAAGTTGCTGAGGTAGTTAATAGAAATGCAGATAAGGTCTTCGGGTGGTAGGATGATAAAAGAGATTATAGTAGTTGAAGGCAGAGACGATGAGCAGAGGGTAAAGGCTGCGATCGATTGTGAGGTTGTCACTACAGGTGGGATTTATTTTTCCAATAAACTTTTAAACAGGCTAAAGGAAATCAGCAAAAAAAGAGGAATCATAGTCCTGACAGATCCCGACTATGCCGGTAACAAGATAAGAGAGAGGATAAACAGACACATCCCTCAGGCAAAAAATGCCTATGTTCCCAGAAGGCTCTGCACCAAGGAAGGCGATATCGGGATAGAAAATGCCAAGGCAGAAGATATCCTAGCAGCTATAGAAAAGGCCCACCCATCAAGTATCGACATTGAGGACACTTTTGACTACAAGGATATGGTTTACTATGGACTTGCCGGAGAAAATTCCAAGGAAAAGAGAATCGAGGTAGGCGATAAGCTTGGGATAGGCTATGCCAACGCCAAGTCATTTCTAAGGAAATTAAATAACTACGGTATAAAAAGGGATGAATTGGAGAAAATTTTAAATGACCTATAAATTGCACCAACCGTCAACTATAAAAGAAATTCTCAATAGGTTCGGCTTCAAATTTTCCAAGGGCTTAGGGCAAAACTTCTTAATTGATGACAACATTCTAAATTCAATTATAGAGGGATCTGAAGTGGATAAGGACGACTATGTCTTAGAAGTAGGCCCCGGCTTCGGAACTCTTACTGAAAGGCTGGTCGACCGGGCAGCCAAGGTCTATTCGGTGGAAATCGACCAAAGACTTATCGAAGTCCTTGCTTATACGGTCGGATCTCGCGACAATTTTGAGCTGATTAATAGTGATATCTTAAAGGTAGACTTAAATGAACTTGAAAGAAAGGGGCAAAAGTTTAAGGTAATAGCAAACCTGCCATATTATATTACTACACCTATCATAGAGCATCTCTTTAATTACAGGGACATAATAGATACTATAACTGTCATGGTTCAGAAGGAAGTTACCGACAGGATGGTGGCTGAGCCTTCAAGTAAAAACTACAGTGCCCTTTCTTTATTTGTAAAAAATAATGCTGATGCCAAGATAATTTGTAAGGTATCAAAGAATGTCTTTATGCCGGCTCCCAAGGTGGACAGTGCTGTAGTGAGGATGGATTTAAAAGACCTTGACGAGTCGGTTGACCAAGATCTTTTAACCCGGCTTATAAGGGCAGGCTTTTCTAAAAGACGGAAAACCATCTTAAACAGCTTGACAAGCTCCAATATAAATATAAGTAAAGACCGGCTTAGGGAGATTCTTGGAGAGCTTGGACTTAAAGAAAACTTAAGAGCTGAAAACCTAAGCCTTGATGACTACAAGGAGCTTGCGAGAGCTATAAAGAAAAATGTTTAGCTTAAAAGAGTGTGGGTATTAATACTTCTGAACAGAGATAAATTGAAATTAAAATTTACGGAGGTAAAAAAATGAAAAATCTTACAGTATACACTAGCAACGGTTGCCAATATTGCCATGCTTTAAAAGATTATCTTGATGAAAATAAGGTAGAATACACAGAAAGAAATATTTCTGAAGATATGGAAGCAAGAAAAGAATTAATGCAAAAAGGACACATGGGAGTTCCTGTAACAGTTATAGACGGAGAAACTGAAATAGTAGGTTTCGATCAAGAAAAGATAAAAGAAGCTCTAGGCTTATAATAAGAGCCTAATTATCCATTAAATAAAAATAAACCCGGCAAGGAAACTTGTCGGGTTTTGCTGTATAAGTTTTAGTTTTCTTCTTCTGCTCCTACTTCATTTAGAGCCTTTAAAAGGTAGTCAGCATCTAAGCCATGAACGAAGCAAGCTTCTTCAAGGGATTCGAATTGACTTGCAGGGCAAGCTATACATGACATCCCGCTTCTAAATAGGATTTCTATAGACTCAGGTTTTGATCTGATTATATCTCCGATTAACATATCTTTAGTAATTTCCAAAAAAATCACCCTTTCTTAATTTATTATCAAAATTATATTACACTTATCTTTTTCCTTCAAGCCAAAGCTAAGCTTACGGCTCACTTCTACTATACCCAATTTTATACTATGATGTCATCGTCAAAGAAAAGGGTAAACTTAGATCCGAAGTTCAGCTTTGAATTAATTGAGATTGTTGCTCCGAGCATATCGGAATAATTTTTTACTATGGAAAGGCCTAGGCCGTAGCCATTTTCCTTTGTATTTCTACAGTCATCTACCCTGAAAAATCTCTCATAGATATTTACCTTGTCTTCTTCCTTGATCCCTATTCCTGTATCTGAAACACTTATCATGACCCTGTCATTTACGTGGCTGGTTTCTATAGTAACGGAGTCCCCGGCACTGCAGGCCTTTAAGGCATTTGAGAGGAGGTTGGTAATGATCGTAGTAAGTTTTTCCCTGTCGGTATAAATTTTTAAATCTTCGTCCGCCTTATAGTCTAGGGATACATCTTCATTATCAAATCTCGGTTTGAAAGATTTTTCTATACCTTCAACCAATTCGCTTAAGCTGAAGGTGCTTTTTTCTACCCTATTATCTTCGAACTCATTAAAGGTTTGGTTAAGCTCAGCTATAAGAGAAGTCAGCCTGTCAATTTCTTCCATAAGCATCCCTACATACTCTTCGTCCGGGTCTACTATGCCCGCTTCTAAAAGCTCCAGGTTAACCCTTAGGTTGGTGATAGGGGTTCTAAGCTCATGACTTATGTTTTGGGCGTATTCCTTTCTCTTGTCACTTTCTACAGCCAAGTTTTTAGCAATCTGATTTATGTTGTTTGAAAGGGCCTTCATCTCCAGGATATCTGAATTTAAATCCTTGGTTTCATAATTTCCTTTTATTATTTCTTTGGCTGACTTATTAATAGCCATAATATCATCTGTAAGTTGGTTGGCAAGGAGGTTAGAGGTTATTAAGCTTGAAAGGTAGGCAAGGATAAGAGAGAGGATAAAGGACCTTAAGACTGCAGCAACAAAGGTCTGACTCCTATAAGAAAATCCTGTGGTCTTAGGATATATATATTCAATGTGACCTATCTTGTTATAGTTGTTATAGACATTTTTAGTTTTTATTGTGTAGTTCTCGCTGGTTCTCGCCACGTCCTTGCCGGTCTGATAGGCATAGACTACTTCATCTTTTGCATTGTAGAGGACTATGTCGAGGTCAAACTGATTTATATAGGGGATTATATCATTTAACCTAACTTTATTATCGGGATCGTTTAGCAACTTATAGGCGAGGATTCTTCCGGTTACTGTCTCCATTTTTTCCCTATCGGTCTTTTGTTCTTTATTTACAAATTCTTTAAAGTTGATGTGAAAGAGGAAGACCGGGAGGATGGAAAGGATGGTTAAGGGGATGATGATCGCCTTTAAAAGCTGAGAATGAAGTTCTGATCGAAGTTCCATCTTAAATTCCCAGCTTGTATCCGGATCCGTAAACTGTCTTTATATATCTAGGATTTTTAGGATCATCTTCTATCTTTCTTCTGATATTTTTTATGTGGGTATCTATAGCCCTGTCAAAGGCCTCGTAGTCGTAGCCGAAGGATAATTCTATAATCTCATCTCTTGTAAAAATCTTGTTCGGATTTGAAAAGAGGGTTTTTATAATTTGAAATTCATTGGAAGTTAAGTTTATTTCTTCTCCGTCTTTTATAAAACTCTTGCTGTCGAAATCTATCACAACTCTGCCGTCATCGAAACTTAACTTTTCAAGCTTAGGCAGGCCGTACTTTTCGACTCTTCTTAAAACAGTCTTTACTCTTTCGACTAAGACCTTTAAAGAGAATGGCTTGGTTATATAGTCGTCAGCTCCCGCCTTTAGGCCTTCAAGGATGCTTTCTTCGGAGACTTTAGCTGTAACCATAATTACAGGAGTATCGGACTTGCTCCTGATGTATTTTATTATTTCCTCCCCGCTTATTTCCGGAAGCATTAGATCAAGGATGATTAAAGAGTAGCCGGTTCTGTCAATCATGGCTATGGCATCCTTGCCGCTAAAGGCCTGGTCTACTTCAAAGCCTTCCTTTTCGAGAAACATTTTTTCAGCGTTGGACATTTTTTCTTCGTCTTCAACGATTAATATTTTTATATCATTATTATCTTTAAACAATTACAAAACCTCCATTCGGACTTATAATCTGTCCTGTCATAAAATTGTTTTTATCAGATATCATGTATTCTACTAAGTTTGCTATATCTGCCGGAGTCCCAAGCCTACCCAAGGGAGTTTCTTCTACTACATATTCCAGGCTTTCCTTGGAGTGACACTTATATAGCATAGGAGATTCAATTGCTCCCGGGGCGATGGCATTTACTCTTATATTGCTGTAAGAAAATTCCTTGGCAAGGGACTTGGTCATCCCTATGATGGCAGCCTTCGATGTCGCATAGGCTACTTCCATGGAAGCTCCGACAAGTCCCCAGATAGAGGCTATGTTTAAGATATCGCCGTCTTTTAAGGAGAGCATATCTTCTAAGGCGAGCTTTGAAGTATAGTAGTAGCCGTTTATATTTGTATCAATTATTTTTTTCCACTCATCTACAGTTGTATCCTGGAACTGCTTGTAAAGGCCTATGCCGGCATTATTTATGAGAATATTTACCTTGGAGAAAGATTTATGAATGTATTCAAACATAGCCTTAACTTCCTCGTAATTTGTAAGGTCACAGGAGTAAGATATGCAGTCGATTCCCTTAGCCCTAAATTCGCCTACAAGTTTATCAACCAATTTTGAATTTTTATTGTAGGATAAAACTACCCTGTATTCGTGATGATTTTGGAGGACCTTGCTAATGCCTTCTCCTATTCCACCGCTGGCCCCTGTTAGTAAAACTGTCTTCATATCAATCTCCTATATCAAATTAACAAAAACTTATTTTTTCTTTATGCTATAATTATATAGTATGTTGTTGAAATAGAAAATATATTAGAATTCAGGGATGTATGAGAGTTTTAGGAATAGATCCGGGTATAGCTATAGTCGGTTATGCTGTTTTGGAATCTGAAAAAAATAGGATAAGATGTTTGGAGTACGGTTGTATTACTACAAGCTCCAAGGACAGGTTACCCGACAGATTAGATTATATAAAAAAAAATTTAGACGATATAATAGACGAATTTCATCCGACTGAGTCCGCCTTTGAAGAGCTCTTCTTTAATAAAAATATCAAAACTGCGATCACTGTTGCCCAGGCAAGGGGAGTGGAGATCTTATCTTGCAGGCAAAAAGGTCTCGGAGTTTATGAGTACACTCCTATCCAGGTTAAGCTTGCCTTGACGGGTTACGGGAGGGCTGAGAAGAGACAGGTTCAGGAGGCGGTAAAGGCAATTTTAAACTTTAAGGAAGTGCCTAAGCAGGATGATAGTGCAGATGCCGTCGCCATCGCCTTGTGTCATATATTCAGTCACAAGTTTAAAGACTTATATGAAATGGAGTAAGATGATAGATGTATTCATACATAATAGGTGATTTAACAGAAATAGAAGATGATTACATAGTCATCGAAAACAATAAGATAGGATACAAGATCTATGTGTCCGAAATTTTCAAGCAGACCTTAAACTTGCTTGAAGAGTATAAAATTTATACTGAATTTGTGATCAGGGAAGATGCCAATATTCTTTACGGCTTTTCATCTGCAGATGAGAGAAAGATGTTTAATATGCTCACGAATGTCTCATCTATAGGACCCAAGTATGCCATGGCTTTGCTTTCCACTATGACTGTAAATGACATAAAAAAAGCCATAATATCTGATGACATAGCTAAGATAACTCAGGCTCCGGGGATCGGAAAGAAGACAGCTTCTCGAATAATTTTGGAATTAAGGGAGAAGATAGAAAAAGATTTTGTAGGAGTGGAAGTCGAAGACTACGAAGATGTGAGAGCAGATAAGGGCGAAAATCTTGACTTTATAAGGGAGGCTCTTTTACAACTGGGCTACTTTAAAAACGACATAGATAGTTTCTTAAACAGGACAGACACTTCCAACCTAAAAGAAGAAGATATAATAAAGATGGCAATGAAAAGTTTAGATAGTAACAGGTGATAGATATGGAAGATAAAAACGGCAGAATAGTCGGCGGATCTTTTATAGATATGGATAAGGACCTTGACTTCAGTTTAAGGCCCAAGTGGTTGAGCGAATACATCGGCCAGGACAAGGTTAAGAGCAAGCTTGCTATCTTTATCCAGGCTGCCAAGGACAGACAGGAGGCTCTTGATCACGTGCTTTTATACGGGCCTCCGGGTCTGGGCAAGACTACCCTGGCTCATATCATAGCTAATGAAATGGGAGTAAACCTGAGGGTGACGAGTGGACCGGCTATAGAAAAGCCGTCCGACCTGGCATCTATTCTTACCAATCTTTCCAAGGACGATGTCTTATTTATAGATGAAATTCACAGGATTAACAGATCGGTCGAAGAAATCCTTTATCCTGCCATGGAAGATTATGGACTTGATATTATTGTCGGTAAGGGACCATCAGCAAGGAGCTTAAGGATAGACCTCGAACAGTTTACCCTGATAGGAGCTACTACAAGGTCAGGTCAGCTTACAGGACCCTTGCGTGACAGGTTCGGAGTCATGCTTAACCTTGAACTTTATGATATTGAAAGTCTGACCAGGATAATAAAGAGGTCTGCCAAGGTCTTGGAGATTGGAATTGAAGATGAGGCAGCCACAGAAATTGCTAAGAGGAGCAGGGGAACTCCGAGAATAGCAAATAGGTTACTTAAGAGGGTAAGGGACTATGCTCAGGTTAAGGGCAACGGGCTTATAACTTATGAGATAAGTTGCAGGGCCTTAGAGATGCTGGAGGTCGACAACTACGGTTTGGATAATGTCGATAGGAAGATAATCCTTACCATGATTAATAATTTTAATGGAGGACCTGTCGGGGTTGATACCATAGCCGCATCGACAGGAGAAGAGAGAATTACAATAGAAGATGTTTACGAGCCTTACCTTTTACAGATAGGATTTATAAACAGGACTTCCAGAGGGAGGATTGTAACAGACAAGGCTTATAAACACTTTAAGATAAGTAAGAGGGATAATAATTGAAAACAAGCGATTTTGATTACGAACTAGATGAGAGCTTTATCGCCCAAACACCTTTAGACAAGAGAGATGAATCAAAGCTGATGGTTATGGACAGGTATAGCGGAGATCTTGAAATAAAAAAATTTTATGACATCATTGACTACCTAAATCCGGGAGATGTTTTAGTCTGCAACGATACCAGGGTCATGCCTGCCAGACTTTTCGGACACAGGCCGGGCAAGGAAGAAAAGGTAGAAGTTTTATTGCTTAAGGAAGTAGAAGACAAGTGGGAGTGCTTGGTAAAACCGGGCAAGAAAATGAAGGTGGGGCAGGTAGTAGAGTTTTCCGATGATGTAAGTGCTCAGGTAGTAGATATTACAGAAGACGGAAGCAGGATTTTAAAATTTTCTTATGAAGGAATCTTTCAGGAAAGACTTGATGAACTGGGAACTATGCCCCTACCACCTTATATAAAGGAAAAGTTGGAAGATCAGGAAAGGTATCAGACAGTTTATAACAAGCACAACGGAAGTGCAGCAGCTCCTACAGCAGGTCTTCACTTTACAGAAGAACTTTTAGATAAGATAAGAGCCAAGGGAGTTTATGTGGAATTTATAACTCTTCACGTAGGCCTGGGAACTTTTAGACCTGTAAATGTGGAAGATGTAACTAAGCACAAGATGCACTCAGAGTATTATGTTTTAAGTCAGGAAGTTTGTGACGTTATAAACAGGCAAAAGGCTGCAGGAAAAAACATAGTGGCTGTAGGGACAACTACTATCAGGACTTTAGAGACAGTTACCCACAACAATGACGGCAAGCTGGTAGCGGAAAGTGGCTGGACAGATATATTTATATATCCCGGCTTTGAGTTTTATGCAGTAGATTCTTTAATTACAAACTTCCACCTGCCTAAGTCAACTCTTATGATGCTTGTAAGTGCCTTTTCAACCAAGGAAAACATATTTAACGCCTATGAAGAAGCTAAGAAAAATAATTTCAGATTTTTCAGCTTCGGTGATGCCATGTTTATAAACGGTGGCAAAAATGTTTAAGTTTGAACTTTTAAAAAAATCAAGCGAGTGTAAGGCGAGGTTAGGACGTATAGAAACCGATCACGGGATTATAGAAACTCCTATATTTATGCCGGTAGGGACCAGGGCAACTGTAAAGACCATGACAAGTGATGAGCTTTACGATTTAGGAGCTCAGATAATCCTCGGCAACACCTACCACCTCTACCTAAAGCCCGGCCAAGAGATAATCGAAAAGGCGGGCGGTCTTCATAAGTTTATGAATTGGAAAAAACCGATCTTAACCGACAGCGGGGGCTTTCAAGTTTTCAGTTTAAATGAAATGAGAAATATCTCCGAAGAAGGGGTAAAGTTTAGAAGTCATATCGACGGGTCAAGTCACTTTATCTCTCCTGAAAAGTCGATAGAAATTCAAAACACCTTGGGATCAGATATTATAATGGCCTTTGATGAATGTATCCCTTACCCCGCAAGTCACGAATATGCTGAAAAGTCTGTCGACAGGACCTTAAGGTGGCTTAAAAGGTGTAAAGATTATCATAAAAACACTGAGCACCAAGCCCTCTTCGGGATTATCCAAGGGGGAATGTATAAGGATCTTAGAAAGTACTCAGCCATAAAGACTGTAGAGATGGACCTGCCGGGCTATGCTGTAGGAGGACTTTCAGTAGGCGAAGAGAAGGATCTTATGGTAGATATCCTTGACTACACAACTGACTTTATGCCTGAAGACAAGCCGAGATATTTAATGGGGGTAGGCAGTCCCGACTACTTGTTCGAGGCTGTAGAACACGGGATTGATATGGCTGATTGCGTACTTCCGACAAGGATAGCCAGAAACGGAACAGCCCTTACTTCAAAGGGGAAGGTTGTCATGAAAAACGCCAAGTACAAGGATGATTTCAGATCTTTAGATGACGAATGCGATTGCTATGCCTGCAGAAATCACTCAAGAGCCTATATCAGACATCTTATAAATGTCGATGAAATTTTAGGAGCAAGGCTTTTGACAATCCACAACCTAAGATTTTTACTAAAGCTTATGGAAAATATCAGACAGGCTATAAGAGATGACAATTATTTAGAATTTAAGCAAGAATTTTACGCCAAGTATGGTTATAAGGACTAATTTAATATAAAATATTTATTAGCGAAAGGGGTGAAAGATAGTGGCAGAATTTTTAGTAATGGTATTACCTTTTATAATGGTTTTAGCAGTTATGTACTTCCTTATGATAAGACCTCAACAAAAGCAACAAAAGCGACTTTTGGAAATGAGAGAATCTTTAAGGGTAGGAGATAATGTAATAACTGCAGGAGGTATTGTAGGAAAAATTGTCAGAGTAACAGATGACTACGTTACCTTGGAAACAGCTGATACTACAAAGATAGAATTTTTAAAAACTTCTGTAGTATCAAAGGTTACTACAAAGAAAGAACTTGTAGAAGAAATAGCTCAAGAAGAGATCGAAGAAGAAAATGAAACAATAGATGCTTAATAAAAAATAGCTATCAGAAAAATTTGGGCTCTTGCCCAAATTTTTTTCTAATATTAAGGGAGTTGTTATGAACAAGTGGTTTGTAAAAAGTAACAGGAAGAATTATGCGAAGATAGGGGAAAAATATAAAATACATCCACTTATTGCAAAATTATTGGATAATCGGGACATAGAGGATCTTAATCAGTTTATAGATCCGAGTCCTGAAAACAGCTACCACGATCCATTTCTAATGAAGGATATGGATAGGGCGGTTGACATAATAAAAAAGGCCATAGCAGATGATAAGCACATAAGAATTGTGGGCGACTACGACCAGGACGGAAATTCATCTATAATGACCCTGATGGACGGGCTTGGCTACTTTACAGAAAATTTATCCTATGATATCCCGGACAGAGTTGAAGATGGATACGGTATATCTAAGAGGATAATTGACAAGGCTATATATGATGGAGTTGACCTTATCATTACCTGCGACAACGGCATAAGTGCCATCGAAGAAGTTTCCTATGCCAAGGAAAAGGGGTTGGAGTTGATAGTAACCGATCACCACCAAACTATAAAGAAGGATGATGATGAAGTCTTACCGGATGCAGATGCAATTTTAAATCCCAACAGGAGTGATTGTAAATATCCCTTTAAAAAACTTTGTGGAGCCGGAGTTGCCTATAAGTTAGTCCAAGCCATAGGTTTGTCCTACGGAGATTCTATGACAGATTTCGAAGAGCTTCTTCAATATGTCTGCATGGGGACTGTCTGTGACCTGGTAGACCTGGTTGATGAAAACCGCTACATAGTTACTGAAGGTCTAAGACAACTAAACTCTACTGAAAACTACGGGATAAAATCTTTAATCAAGGCGAGTAGTTTAAACAAGGAGGTCGACGCCTATGCCCTAGGTTATATCTTAGGTCCTGCAATTAATGCCGGAGGGAGACTTTCCACTGCAAAGCTAGGAGTAGAGTTGTTTTTAGAGGAAAATATGGACAAGGTCGAGGCTATAGCCGAAAAGCTGGTCGCCCTTAACAACGAGAGAAAAAAACTTACCGATGATGGCTTAGCAAGGGCTATAGAAGTAATCGAAAGTACCCCTATAAAAAATGATGACATCATGATAGTGAAGGTAGACGGAGTTCATGAAAGCGTATGTGGGATAATTGCAGGTAGGATAAAGGAAAGGTACAATCATCCCTGCCTGATCCTAACGGGGACTAAGGAAGAGGAAATCTTAAAAGGGTCAGGAAGAAGCATAGAGGAGTATAACATATTTAAGGGCTTTAACAAATTTCGTGACTTGTTTGAAAGCTTCGGGGGCCATGCCATGGCTTGTGGGCTTTCTATTAAAGAGGAGAAGCTTGAAAAGTTTAGAACTTTGGTAAATGAAGATTCTGACCTTAAGCAAGATGATTTTGCGAAAAAATTATACCTCGACAGCAGCTTTTACTCTGACCTTATAAGCTTTGACCTGATAGAAGAGCTTGATAGGATGGAGCCTTTCGGTAAGTCGAACCCCGCTCCCTTGCTCGGCGATAAAAATTTAGAAATATTAAAGCTGGATCTTTTAGGAAAAAACAAGAACGTTTTAAAATTTAAACTCTTATCAAGAGGAAAACCGGTAGATGGGATTATGTTTAACGAGGTGCAAGAAAAGCTTGAATATTTAGAAAAAAAGTACGGTAAGGATAAGGTGTCAAATCTATTTTCAGGCTTAAACTCAAATGTAAGGATTGATATCGTCTATTCACCTCAAATTAACGAGTACAAGGGCTTTAAAAATATTCAGCTGGTAATTAAAGATTTAAGATAAGAGGTAAAAACTAAGCTATATGGTATAATATGATTTATAAATACAAATTGAGGAGTTAATTTTTATGGAAGACTTTAACCGGTATTTGGAGGAACAATTTGATGTCCTCATTTCCAATATTAAAAAATATAATCCACATACAGATGTAGACCTTATAAAGCAGGCCTATATTTATGCGACAGAGGCTCATAAGGGCCAATTTCGAAAGTCGGGCGAACCCTATATAATCCATCCTATAGGGGTGGCTCAGATCTTGAGTACTCTTAGTGTGGATGATTCAACAATAATAGCCGGACTATTCCACGATGTAATAGAAGATACCGGTGTCAGTTATGAGGATATAGAATTTTTATTTAACGATGAGATTGCCTACCTTGTAGAAGGGGTTACAAAGTTAAAGAGCATAAAGTTTGAAACTAAAAAGGATAATCAGGCGGAAAATTTAAGAAAGATGGTCCTTGCCATGGCAAAGGATATAAGGGTCATAATCATTAAATTAGCCGACAGACTTCACAATATGAGAACACTTGAATATATGACCAGGGAAAAGCAGATAGAAAAATCTACCGAAACTATCGAAATTTATGCTCCCCTTGCTCATAGATTGGGAATTTCAAAGATAAAATCCGAACTTGAAGACCTCAGCTTAAAATATCTGGAACCTGAAATGTATTTTTATATAAATAACAAGATAAATGAGAGCAAGGAAGAAAGAGAATCTCATATCCAACAGATGATAGATGAGCTGAGCAAAAAGATTGACGAAGCCGGAATAAAGTATGAAATTTCCGGAAGAGCCAAGAGCATCTACTCCATCTACAAAAAGATGTATCGAAAGCACCTAAGCTTTGAAGAAATAAAAGACTTATCAGCCATAAGGGTCATAGTGGACAAGGAAAGTGAATGTTACGATGTTTTGGGAATAGTCCACAGGTATTTTAGACCTATAACCGGAACTTTCAAAGACTATATAGCCAGTCCTAAGCCTAATAAGTACCAGTCTCTTCACACCACAGTCCTTGCCAATGACGGAAAGACTTATGAAATTCAAATAAGAACCTGGGAGATGCATAGGACATCTGAATACGGGATAGCGGCTCACTGGAAGTACAAGGAAAATAGCACCAAGTCATCAGCCTTTGACGTTAAGCTGTCCTGGCTAAGAGAAATAATGGATTGGCAAAAAGACTATACAGATTCGAAAGAATTTATGGATTTGTTTACTCAGGAATTTTCAAACGACGAGGTTTTTGTTTACTCACCTAAGGGAGATGTAATAGACCTTCCTATGGGATCTACTCCTATAGATTTTGCCTACAGGGTTCACTCAGCTGTCGGCAACAAGTGCGTGGGTGCCAAGGTAAATAATAAGATAGTTCCCCTTGCCTACCAATTAAAGACAGGAGACATTGTCGAAATTCTTACTAACCCTAACTCAGGTCCATCAGCTGATTGGCTATCCATAGTCAAGTCCTCTCAGGCAAAGACCAAGATAAAACAATGGTTTAAGAAGGAAAAGAGAAGCGAAAATATAGTTTCAGGTAGGGATATGCTTGAAAAGAGCGTAGCCAAGCTTGGCTACAGTTTCAATGAAATCTTAAAGGTCAAATGGATAGAAGAAATAGCTGAAAGGCTAAGCTTTAATTCTGTGGATGATATGTATGCATCTTTAGGATACGGATCAACCAAGGTTACTCAAATAATTCCGAAACTTATAGAGTACCATAAGGAATACTATGAAACTGAAAAGGCAGTAAATACTCCAAAGCATGTAGATATAGTAAATCCTTCTAAGACCAGTGAAAGCAGGGTAGTTATAGACGGGATGGATGATTTGGATATAAAACTTGCCAAGTGCTGTAATCCTGTTCCCGGAGATCAGATAGTAGGATATATAACTAAGGGTCGAGGAATTTCTGTTCACAGGAGATCTTGCCCTAACTTAAAAAATGTAGATGACAAGGAGAGATTTATTCCGGTCAGCTGGAATGACAAGATAGCTCCGGATGGCTACCTGGTAGAACTTGAAATTTTAGCCTTTGATAGGGTAGGATTTTTGGCGGAAGTCACTAAGAGGATCAGCGAAAACAAGATCAATGTCAAATCTATGAACAGCAGGATAAGCAAGGACGGAAGTTTTATAATAAATGTAGTTCTGATGATAAACAACAGCAAGGAAATAAATGATATTATCCTAAAACTTAAGGGAGTAGAAGGAACTATCGATGTATATAGAGTTTAGAGGGAAGAAATGAATGTAGATAAAATTATTAATGTAAAGTACAGCCAAAATATTTACCTTGTAAGCGATGATGATAACAATTGCTTTATAGTTGATCCCGGAGCTCAAGGTCAAGATATAATAGCTTATATAGAAAACAGGGATTTAAAACCTTTATATATAATCCTTACTCACGGTCACTTCGACCATATAGGGGCAGTAAAGGAAGTAAGAGATCACTTTGATATAGACCTGCTTGCTCCCAAAAAGGAAGAAGAACTTCTTAAGGACCCTGCTCTAAATTATACTTCAAGGGTAGGTAAAGGAATAGAACTTGTGGCTGACAGGTATCTCGAAGACGGTGAAGAAGTTGACTTCGGATCAGAAAAAATAAAGGTTATTTCCACACCGGGTCATACTGCAGGATCTACCTGCTACCTTGTAGATAATAAGTTATTTTCAGGAGACACCCTTTTTAAAAATTCAGTTGGAAGGGACGACCTACCTACAGGAAATCACGAAGAGCTTTTAGAATCAGTAAAGATATTAAAGGAATTGGATGACAACATAGAAGTATTTGCAGGTCACGGAGATCCTACTACGATAGAAGCTGAAAAAACTTATAATCCGTATTTTAAATAAAGGAGCATTATGGAAAATTTAGATAAAAATTATAATCCGAAAGATTTTGAAGATAGAATATACAAAAAATGGGAAGAAAATGGATATTTTCACGCTGAGATAGACAAAGACAAGAAACCTTTTACAATTGTAATGCCACCTCCAAATGTAACAGGTAACCTTCACCTGGGCCACGCCTTAAACAACACCATTCAAGATATCCTTATAAGACAAAAGAGGATGGACGGCTACTCTGCCCTTTGGCTTCCCGGAACTGACCACGCCAGCATCTCAACTGAAGCCAAGGTTGTAAATAAGATAGAGAAGGAAGGTACTTCCAAACAAGAATTGGGCAGGGAAAAATTCCTGGAAAAAGCTTGGGAGTGGACTGAAGAGTACGGTGGAAATATAAAGCACCAACTGAGAAAGCTCGGAGTTTCCTGTGACTGGGACAGAGAAGCCTTTACCTTGGATGAAAATCTTTCAAAGGCAGTTCAGGAAGTATTTATAAAGATGTATGAAGATGGATTGATCTACCAAGGAGACAGGATAGTAAACTGGTGTCCATCATGTAACACAGCTATAAGTGATATAGAAGTAGTTCACGAAGAAGAAGACGGCCACCTATGGAATATAAGGTATAAGTTCAAGGATAGGGACGGATACATCGTCATAGCTACAACAAGACCTGAAACAATCCTTGGTGACTTGGCTGTAGCAGTTAACCCTAAAGACGAAAGATATACAGAAATTATTGGAGAAAAGGTCTTGGTTCCATTAATCAATAGGGAAATTGAAATCATAGCAGATGAATATGTAGATATGGAATTTGGTACAGGGATGGTTAAGATAACTCCATCACACGACCCTAACGACTTTGAAGTAGGAAAGAGACATGACCTTGGCCAATGTGTAGTAATAAGTGAAGATGCCAATATAGTGGAAGGCTACGGCAAGTACAGTGGCTTAGACCGTTATGAAGCCAGAAAAGAAATTGTAAAGGACATAGAAGACCAAGGCTTACTTGAAAGTGTAGAGGATCATAGACACGCTGTAGGTCACTGCGAAAGATGTAAAACTACCATAGAACCTTTACTAAGCAAGCAATGGTTTGTAAGGATGGAAAGTCTGGCAAAAGATGCTCTTGAGGCTTACAAGAAGGTAGAAGTAAATCTAATTCCTAATAGATTTGGAAAGACTTACATCAACTGGCTTGAAAACATAAAGGACTGGTGTATCTCCAGACAGCTATGGTGGGGACACAGGATGCCTGTTTACTACAATAATGACACTAATGAAGTTCTTGTTGCCAGAGAAAATCCGGATCCTGAAAAATATCACCAAGACCCTGATACCTTGGATACCTGGTTCTCATCAGCTCTTTGGCCTTTCTCAACTTTAGGATGGCCTGAAGATACGGAAGACCTTGCTTACTTCTTCCCGACAGATGTCCTTGTAACAGGCTACGATATAATCTTCTTCTGGGTTATCAGGATGATCTTTTCGTCTATATATAATATGGGACAAGTTCCTTTTAAAGACGTCTACTTCACAGGTCTTGTAAGAGACTCACAAGGTAGAAAGATGAGCAAGTCTTTAGGAAACGGGATAGATCCGATAGAAGTCATAGATCAGTACGGGGCAGACGCCTTGAGATTTTCACTTATAACAGGTAACAGTCCCGGAAATGACAGCAGATTTTATATGGAAAAGGTAGAAGCAAATAGAAACTTCTGTAATAAGTTATGGAATGCTTCAAGATTTGTCCTTATGAATATAGATGACAAGGTTAAGAAAATTGAAGATGTAAACTTGCAACTTGAAGATAAGTGGATTATTTCAAGATTAAACAGCTTGAGTAAGGAAGTTTTAAACAACCTTGAAAAGTTTGAAATAGGGATAGCTGCTGAAAAATTGTACGACTTTGTCTGGAGCGAGTTCTGTGATTGGTATATAGAACTTGTTAAGACAAGACTTTACAACAATGACCAAGACAAACTTGAATCAGCACAAGCAACTCTTAACTATGCTCTTACAAATATCTTGAAGTTACTTCATCCTTTTATGCCTTTTATAACAGAAGAAATTTATTCTTATATGCCTTTTAAAAAGGATATGCTTATAAATGAATCCTGGGTTCATTATGATCCTGAAAAAGAATTTAAGGACGAAGAAGATAAGATAAACTTGCTTATAGATTCAGTGACTAATATAAGAAACAGAAGACAGGAATTAAATATCAGTCCTAAAAAAGACCTAGACCTTTACCTGGTAACAAGTCAGGACAAGACAAAAGATATTTTAAAGGACTTAGAAGCCTTATTTAAGACGTTAATTCATATAAGAAATTATGAAATTGTCGATCAAAAGGAAGAAGACGACTCCATAGTCATTATAAAAGACTCCTACAAGATCATCATTCCTCTATCAAACCTTATAGACTATGAAAAGGAAAAGGAAAGATTGGATAAGGAGCTTGAAGATGCTAAGGCTGAATTAAAGAGAGCTCAGTCTAAACTTAATAATGAAGGCTTTGTAAAGGGAGCTCCTGCACACCTGGTTGAAAAGGAAAAGGAAAAGATAGATAAGTACAGACAAATCATAGACCAAGTAGAAGAGTCCTTGAGTAAATTACAGGAAAAAATGTAGGATGTATGATGAATTTAGTCAAATATATGACTATGTGATGAGCCAAACCGACTACGAAAATTACTACAAAAACATAAAAAAACACATAGCGGACAAAAAGATAGGCTCAGTTCTGGAACTTGGAATAGGTACAGGAAATATGACAGAGTTTTTCTACTCAGATGACTTGTCCTATACCGGTTACGATATATCTTCGCAGATGATACAAATTTGTAAAAATAAATTTCCAAGGCTTGACCTCCATTGTGAGGATATAAGTGAAGCTGACTTTAAAGGTACCTATGACCTGGTCTTCACAAGCTTGGATACCTTTAATTACATTTTAGATCCGCATAAGTTGGCTAAGCTTTTTATAAACTTGTCAAAAGTTATAGATGACGGCTATCTTGTTTTTGATATAAATACTCCTTACAAGCTTATAAGCCTTATGGGGAATAACCACTTTGTTTATGAAGATGATGATATCTTTTATACCTGGGTAAACCAGTACTATGAGGAAGATAACTTAATAGACTTTTATATAGACTTTTTTGTAAAAGAGGGAGACCTTTACAGGAGGATTCACGAAGAGCAGACTCAAAAAATTTATAGCCTGGACAGTCTTAAGTTTATGCTTTATAACGCAGGATTTAATAATATAGAAATATATGACTATGACAAGGGAGAAGTTTTGTCTGACCAAGCCTTAAGAGCATTATTTATTGTAAAGAAGTAACTAATTAACTGTTTTATATTTGTTAAGTGTGATATACTATAGCCATACAAAAAAATTGGAGGACAAAATGGTAAAAGGAAGAGTAAAGTGGTTTAATGCAGTAAAAGGATTCGGATTTATTTCTACAGAAGAATACGGAGATGTCTTCGTTCACTATACAGCATTAGAAGATAACGGAGAATACCGTACATTAGATGAAGATCAAGAAGTAGAATTCGAAGTAGTTGAAGGCGAAAAAGGTCCTCAAGCAGCTAATGTAAAAAAATTATAAAATTATAACATTTTAGTTTACTTATCCATTTCATTTCGAAATGGATAAGTTTGTTTTATGGGCTGATAAAAGCTTGGGAGAGGTTAAATTTTAGCCCATAAATCAAAATATCTTTAAAATTATCACTTAAACAGAAAAAATATTGACATTTACAAGTTTTATTGTTAGAATGTATGAGGCTTAAACAGAATATAGGTATATATTCTTTTTTTGTTAGTAAAAATATAGGAGGTGGAAAATTTGCCAACAATTAACCAATTAGTTAGAAAAAGAAGACAATCTAAAACTTACAAATCTGCATCACCTGCTTTGGGAGTAAACTTTAACTCTTTAAAAAGAGAGTATACTAACTCAAACAGTCCCCAAAAGAGAGGGGTATGTACTTCAGTAAGAACAATGACACCTAAGAAGCCTAACTCAGCTCTACGTAAAGTAGCCAGAGTTCGTTTAACTAACGGTATGGAAGTACTTTCTTACATTCCTGGTATAGGACACAACTTACAAGAACACAGTGTTGTACTTATAAGAGGTGGTAGAGTAAAGGACTTACCGGGGGTTAGATACCACATAATTAGAGGTGCCTTAGATACTGCCGCAGTTCAAGACAGAATGCAAGGACGTTCTAAATACGGAGCTAAAAAAGCTAAGAAATAATTTTAAGCAAGGTATAGTGTTAATAAAGAGATTTTTATAATATATTTATAGCACAGCGATAGTAATCGAGTACCTGAGAAATACTAATATAAGTAAGGAGGGAAGCGAAGTGCCAAGAAAAGGACATATTCAAAAAAGAGAAGTTATGCCTGATCCAGTATACAATGATAAGGTAGTAACTAAATTAATAAATAATATTATGCTTGACGGTAAAAAGGGAACAGCACAAAAAATTGTTTATGGAGCTTTCGATATAATCAAAGAAACTACTAACGAAGATCCATTGGAAGTTTTTTACCAAGCATTAAATAATATTATGCCTATTTTGGAAGTTAAAACTAGAAGAATAGGTGGGGCAAACTACCAAGTGCCTATAGAAGTTAGACCTGAAAGAAGACAAACTCTTGGATTAAGATGGTTAACAACTTACACAAGAGCTAGAGGCGAAAAGACTATGGTAGAAAGATTAGCCAAAGAAATAATGGACGCATCCAACAATACAGGGGCATCTGTTAAGAAGAGAGAAGATGTACACAAGATGGCTGAAGCTAATAAGGCTTTTGCACATTACAGATACTAATTACCGGATAAGGAGATCACATGCCTAGACAAGTTTCACTAGAAGATACTAGAAACATAGGAATCATGGCCCACATTGATGCGGGTAAGACTACAGTTACTGAACGTATTTTGTACTATACTGGTAAAATCCACAAAATCGGGGATACTCACGACGGAGCAGCTCAAATGGACTGGATGGTTCAAGAACAAGAAAGAGGTATAACAATTACTTCTGCCGCAACAACTTGTTTTTGGAAAGGTAATAGAATTAATATCATAGACACACCGGGTCACGTAGACTTCACTGTAGAAGTTGAAAGATCTCTAAGGGTTCTAGATGGATCAGTAGCTCTATTCGATGCAAAGAGTGGGGTAGAACCTCAATCAGAAACTGTTTGGAGACAAGCTGATAAGTATAATGTTCCTAGAATTTGTTTCATTAACAAGATGGACGCTACAGGAGCAGACTACTTTATGTCAGTTGATACCATCAAAGAAAGATTACATGCAAATGCTGTTCCTATAGAAATTCCTATCGGAGCAGAAGATAAGTTTGTCGGTGTAGTTGACTTGATTACAATGAAAGCTAATGTTTACAAAAATGAATTGGGAACAGACTTTACAGTAGAAGAAATTCCTGAAGATTTAAGAGACTTAGCTGAAGAATATAGAGCTGAATTACTTGAAAACATAGCTGAATTTGACGATGAAGTTATGGAGAAATATCTTGATGGCGAAGAACTTACAGAAGAAGAAATCAAGAGAGCTATAAGAAAGGGTACTATCAGCAACCAAATGAACCCTGTTCTATGCGGATCAGCTTACAAGAATAAAGGGGTACAACCTTTATTGGATGCTATAGTTGACTATATGCCATCACCAAAAGACGTACCTGCTATAACAGGAACAGTTGAAGGATCTGAAGAAGAACAAGAAAGACATTCATCAGATGAAGAACCTTTCTCAGCTTTAGCATTTAAGATAGCAGCAGATCCATATGTAGGTAAGTTAGCCTTCACAAGAATTTATTCAGGTACTATAGAATCAGGATCTTACGTTTACAACTCAACAAAAGGCAAGAGAGAAAGGGTTGGACGTATCCTTATGATGCACGCTAACAAGAGAGAAGAAATCGAAAAGGCATATGCCGGAGATATAGTAGCCATCATCGGGTTAAAGGATACAGGAACAGGTGATACACTTTGTGATCAAGATCATCCTATAATCCTTGAACAAATGGAATTCCCTGAACCGGTTATCTCAGTAGCCATAGAACCTAAGACTAAGGCTTCACAAGAAAAGATGGGATTAGCTCTTGCAAAACTTGCAGAAGAAGACCCTACATTTAAGACTTACACAGATGAAGAAACAGGAGATACAATTATCTCAGGTATGGGTGAACTTCACCTTGAAATCATCGTAGACAGACTTTTACGTGAATTTAAAGTAGAAGCAAACATAGGTAACCCACAAGTAGCTTACAGAGAATCTATCACTCAAGCAGCAGAAGCTCAAGGTAAGTATGTAAAACAATCAGGTGGTCGTGGTCAATACGGGGATTGTACTCTAAGAGTTGAACCATTAGATAATCCTGAAGAAGCTAACGGTATTGAATTTATAAACGCAATCGTCGGTGGTGCTATTCCTAAAGAATATATTCCATCAGTACAAGCAGGGGCAGAAGAAGCTGCACAAACAGGTATCCTAGGTGGGTATCCAATGCTTGATATGAAGATTACCTTATTAGACGGATCTTACCACGATGTCGACTCATCAGAAATGGCTTACAAGATCGCAGGTTCTATGGGCTTTAGAGCAGCTGTAGCAAAGGCTAAACCTATTCTACTTGAACCTATGATGAAGGTCGAAATTACTACTCCTGATGAATATTTAGGGGATGTAATGGGAGACGTTTCTTCAAGAAGAGGTAAGATTGACGGAATGAACCAAAAGAATGGTGCTCACATATTAGACGCCTTCATACCATTGGCAGAAATGTTCGGATATGCAACAGACCTACGTTCAAACACTCAAGGTCGTGCAACATATTCAATGCAATTCGATCACTATGAACAAGTACCGGCTTCAATAGCAGAAGAAGTAATTGGTAAAAAAAATAAATAGTTAATAGAGGGGGAAAAAGAAATGGCAAAAGATAAATTCGAAAGAACAAAACCACACGTTAATATCGGAACAATAGGTCACGTAGACCACGGTAAGACAACTTTAACAGCAGCAATCACTAAGATTCTTTCTTCAAGAATGGGCGGA
>JAXFOR010000007.1:0-26836 GCA_034180305.1 Finegoldia sp. | reverse complement strand
CAAGAATACAGTTGACCATCATTTATTCCGGCTTCAATGGCTACACTTTTTATTGAATTTCCTGCTAATACTTTAGAGACCCACTCAAGTTTTTCATCAGCTGTCCAGTTAATATTTGATCCATGTTTTAAGATTTCAGGGTCATGAATCTTTTCTAATTTTACCCAGCTTTTAATTGTTTGGTGAAAACTTTCTATTCCAACTCCTTCTGGTCTCTTAGGCCATTTACCTTCAAGATACATTTGAACACATTCTTTTTTTAATTCATAACTGTATTTCAATTAAAATACCCTCCTTACTGGTTGTCCAATAAAGAGGGTACGTATCATAAAAGTCGAGCTTTTTCTTACTATTTTATTAATTTTTAAAGCTGTGAATCGGAGCAGGAATAAATCCTCCTCGAGATGCAAATCTTTCACACGATCCCTTGTGAACGGGAATTATCGGTGCAGACCCTAAAAGGCCACCGAATACAACTTCTTCTCCTACATCCTTTCCGATTACAGGAATCAATCTTACAGCTGTTGTCTTGTGGTTGATGATCCCTATCATAGCTTCATCGGCTATAATTGCAGAAATAGTTGATGCCTTTGTATCCCCCGGGATGGCAACCATGTCAAGGCCTACTGAGCAGACACAAGTCATGGCTTCAAGCTTATCTACTCCTATCTTGCCGGCTCTTGCAGCTTCTATCATTCCTTCATCTTCACTTATAGGAATAAAGGCTCCGCTAAGACCTCCGACATGGTCTGATGCCATTATTCCGCCCTTTTTAACTGCGTCATTAAGTAAGGCCAAGGCTGCTGTCGTCCCATGCCCTCCTACAGTTTCGATTCCAATTTCTTCTAAAATCCTGGCTACGCTGTCTCCTATGGCAGGAGTTGGTGCCAGTGATAGGTCAATAGTTCCAAAACTTACTCCTAGGCTTTTGGCAACTTCACTTCCCACAAGCTCACCAAGTCTTGTAAGCTTAAAGGCTGTCTTTTTAATAGTTTCTGAAAGGATATCAAAGCTCTTACCTGCTACCTTTTCCAAGGCAACCTTTACTACGCCCGGGCCTGAAACGCCGACGTGAAGAACTACATCTCCCATACCGACCCCGTGAAAGGCTCCTGCCATAAAAGGATTATCCTCAACGGCATTGGCAAAGACTACAAGCTTGGCACAGCCTATTGAATCTTGATCCTTAGTATTTTCTGCTGTTTTAACTATAGTTTGACCTAAGAGCTTTACAGCATCCATATTTAATCCGTTCTTTGAAGTGCCCACGTTTATTGAGGAGCAAACCTTATTTGTTTGGGCAAGGGCATCCGGGATTGAATTTATCAGAATTTCATCAGAAGGAGTCATCTTACCATGAACAAGGGCAGAAAATCCTCCTATAAAGTCGACTCCTATCTCATCTGCAGCCCTATCTAGGGTCTTGGCAAATTTAAGGTAGTTATCTTCCTTGCAAGCTCCTGCTATAAGGGATATAGGAGTTACAGAAACTCTCTTGTTAACTATTTTAACTCCGTACTTCCTACCGATCTTATCTGCGTTTTTTACCAAATCTTTGCCGTAGCCTACGATTTTGTCGTAAATCTTTTGGCAGGCCTTATCTGAATCTTCATCTATACAATCTAAAAGAGAAATCCCCAAAGTAACTGTTCTTATGTCGAGATTTTCATCGTCCAGCATCTTTAAAGTTTCTAAAATTTTATTTCTATCCATAGCTATCCTTAAATATTATCCATCTTTTCAAAAATATCTTCGTGTTGAACTCTTATTGAAAGGCCAAGCTTTTCACCGAGCTCTTCATATCCTTCAACGACTTCCTGAAAATCACCCTTCATTTGTGATATATCTATAATTAAAATCATAGTAAAATATTCGCCTAAGATAGATTGAGTGATATCGACAATGTTTAAGTTAAATTCCACTGTCTTTTTCACAACTTCATATGTAATCCCTATCTTATCTTTACCTACTACTGTTATAACCGCTCTCATAAACCCTCCTCTTATTTATTATTAATTTCATCCTTATTATACAATACTTTATCCCAATTTAAAAAAGTCAATAATTTCCAATAAAAAAAATCCAACCTGCCTAAACAGATTGGACTTTGTTTCTTATTTTATTTTAGGTTAGAAGTGTCTTTTTTAAAGATGTCACTAGTCATAAATAATACTATCAAGACACCTATCACGCCAACTATACCTGCGATTATATATGTTAAGTCTGCTCCGGCTAAAATTCTTGCAGGATCCAGTGGATCAGCCTTTGTCTTAATATCATAAGCTATACCGAAGATACTTGCTGCAGCCAAGCTTGCAAAAGTATTTACAAAGTTTACAAGGGCAGTACCTATACCAAGTTCATGTGCTTCAAGACGAGTTTGAGCAACTGTTGTAACTGATACCCCTCTGAAAGATTCTGCTATACCTGTTACACCAAGCATTGCCATATATAGAATTACTCCCTTACCTGATCCTGCAAAAGCCATAACAAACATCGGAATAGCTGTTAAACCTGTTGCAATTAACATAGATATTTTGTGGTTAGTAAATTTCTTAGCAACCCAAGCTCCTGTAAAGATAGGAAGGATCATTGTTATAATAGTTCTTGGCAATTGAAGCATACCTGCTACAGACTTAGGTTGTTGCATTACATCTATTACAACCTTAGGTGCGTAAACATTCATAGCTGTATTGTAGAAGTAACCTATAAAACCTATAGCAAGTAAGACTACATAGCTCTTATTTGATAAAAGGTGAAGAGGTACTATCGGGTTTTCCGCCTTCTTTTCGTTCTTTATAAAGATTACTCCGAAAACTATACCTATTACTATTCCTAGTATAATTTTTAGATTAAGGCCTACCTTAGGTCCAAAGTTTAAAGCAAGTACAAGTATAGTCAAGGAAATAGCAAGGGTTATTATACCTACTACATCAACCTTAGCTTTATTAACTGACTTTTGGTTAGGTAAGCTTACAGTTATAAGAGTTACGCCGATGACAAGTGTGATTATAGGGAAAAGGATGGCAAGTTTGATATGTCCCATATCCATTAAAGCTCCTGCTATAACCCCACCTAAAAGACCCCCTATAGCCATACCGCTTGCAAGGAATCCCATCATCTTAGGTACGAAGCTTTCTTCGTTAATTTCTCTTGCTAAGATAAAAGGTACTGAAATAAAGCATCCTGAAGCAGCACCAAGCATAAATCTAAAGAAGACGTGGACTACAGGTGATGATGTAAAAGAAATTGCTATCTTACATATAAAGATTACTATACCTGAAAACAAAACTATATTTCTTCTTCCGAATATGTCTCCAAGCTTTCCACCGATCGGTGTTAAGATAGTCATTCCTAAGATAGCTGCAAGAGGAGCTAGAGAAAAGTATTGGGCTCCTCCCATTGATTCAAGTAAAGGTCCTTGAATTGTGTTAAGACTTTGTCCTGACAGTTGAAGAGTCAAGATCAAAAATATACTTCCGATTGAGGCCATAATCCTCTTATTTTTAGGAAGTACCAAGGCTGGCTGTTTGTTCATGTTTCACTCCTTATTTTCTAATATTTTTTAAGAGATAAAGACTAGCTAAAAAGCTAATCCTTATCTAAGTTGTCCTTTTTCTTTGTTAAATATGTCTTTAGTCATAAATAAAACTATTAAAACCCCTACTACGCTGACTATACCTGCAAGCATATAAATTGAGCTTGCTCCTGATGCGATCAAGGCAGGGTCTGCCGGATTAGCCTTTGTCTTAAGGTCATAAGCTATACCGAAGATACTACTTGAAAGCAAACCTGCAAAGGTATTTACAAAGTTTACCAGAGAAGTTCCGATACCTAAATCTTGTGGTTCAAGACAAGTTTGAGCCATAGTTGTGATTGATACCCCTCTAAAACTTTCTGCTATACCTGTTACTCCAAGCATTGTCATATATAGGATTACACTTGCATTAGCTCCTGCAAATGACATTACAAACATCGGAATAGCTACAAGAGCTGTGGCAATTATCATAGCTATCTTGTGGTTAGTAACCTTCTTAGCAACCCAGACTCCTGTAAAAATAGGAAGGATCATAGTTATGATTGTTCTAGGTAATTGTAGGATACCTGCTACAGACTTAGGTTGTTGCATTACATTTATGGCTACAAGAGGTGCATAAATGTTCATACTATTCATGTAGAAGTAGCCGATAAGTCCGATTACAAGTAAGATTACATAGTTTTTGTTCTTTAAAAGTCTGAAAGGAATTATAGGTTCTTCAGCTTTCTTTTCAATCTTTACAAACAAGATTGCAAGGATTATTCCTATGATAAGTCCTCCTAAAACCTTTATATCTGTAAATCCCTTCTTAGGTGCATAGTTTATAGCAATTATAAGTATAGTTAAGGCAGGTGTAAGAGTCAATATACCAGGAACATCAACCTTAATTTTTCTTTCAGCCTTCTTGTTAGGAAGGTTTAAAGTTATAAGGGTTACTCCTATGATTAAAGGTATTATAGGAAAGACAATTGCCGGTCTCATGTAACCGAGATCCATCAAAGCCCCTGCTATAAGGCCACCTAAAAGGCCACCTACAGCCATACCGCTGGCAAGAAATCCCATCATTCTAGGTACAACTTTTTCTTCATTAATTTCTCTTGCTAAGATATAAGGAACAGAGATAAATGCTCCTGTTGCTGCCCCTAGGACAAACCTAAACAAGATGTGGGCTATGGCGGAACTTGTAAAAGAAAGTCCTATTCTACAAGTCATACTCACAAGTCCTGCAAATAAAACCATGTTTCTTCTTCCAACTAAGTCCCCAAGCTTACCACCGATAGGTGTCATTATAGTAAGTCCCAGGATGGAAATTATTGATGCCAGGGAAAAATATTCCATAGCTCCAATAGCTTCCAGCATCGGTCCTTGTAGGGTATTAAGACTTTGGCCTGACATTTGAAGGGCTACTATCAAAAAATACACTACCGATTGAGACCATTATTCTTTTGTTTTTCGGCAATACAATAGCCGGCTGTGTGTTCATTATTCTACTCCTATTTGTGGTTTTCCAGCCACTTAGTAGCTAGCTCAGAGAAGTATGCTGATGCATATACAAGGAATTCTTCGTTGAATTGTACCTTAGGGTTATGGACAGGGTACTTTCCTCTTTCATCTTCAAAACCTGCTGATAGGTCAAAGAAAGCGATAGGTACATAGTCACCTACAACTGCAAAGTCTTCAGAAGCACTTGATGACATTCCGTCATGTAAGATGGCATCAGGATTTAAGTCCTTCATGTATCCTGCCAACTCATCAACAAGTTCCTTGTTATTAATCAATGGTGGAACATCTGCAAGAATTTCAAGTTCTGCTGAACCGTTAAATACCTTAGGAACTCTTTCTACAACTTCTTTAAGTCTTCTTACTAAGATTTCTCTTGATTCTTTTGTGTTACAACGAATAGTTCCTTCAAGAGTAGCTGTTTCAGGAATTACGTTTGGAGCGTGACCTGCAGAGAACTTACCTATAGTTAAAACATTTGCATGAGCAGGGTCCACTTCTCTGGCTATAAGTTCTTGTAAAGCTTGGTAAATGTGAGTTCCTATGTTAATAGGGTCAATACCTGTGTGAGGGTATGCTCCGTGAGATCCTACACCCTTAATGTTTATCCTGAAGTTATCACTTGAATACATCATAGTTGATGTAGAGTTGTAAACTACAAGGTTAGCAGGGAATTGACCTGTTGCTACGTGGAAACCTAGAGCAACATCTACCTTTGGATTTTCCAAAATTCCTGCCTTTATCATGTCCTTGCTTCCTAAGAAGACTTCTTCTGCCGGTTGGAACATGAACTTAACTGTTCCTTGTAAGTTTTCTTCGTTTTCTTTTAACATTTTTGCTGCCATTACTAAGGATGCTGTGTGTAAATCGTGACCGCAAGCATGGGCACGACCTTCGATCTTAGATGCGAAGTCAACTCCACTCTTTTCTTCTAGAGGTAGAGCGTCCATATCTGCTCTTATCAGGATTACTTTTCCACCCTTACCTACTGTTGTGGTAAGACCACTACCGCATTCCTTTACTTCATAGCCGAAACTTTCAAGTTTTTCTTTAACAAACGCTTTTGTTTGTGGTAAATCCAAACCAAGTTCAGGATTTTCGTGAATGTGTCTTCTTACTTCAACAGCTTCGTCAAATAATTCTCTTGCTCTTTCTAAGTAATTCATTTTTCTTCCCCTTTCTATTTTGTAAAATCCTTTTATACCTTTATAACAGAAGCTTTCAATAATCATCAGAAATTTCGAAATCAATATGTGACAAGGATTTCCACTATAATTAACCTGTTAACAATCCCTTAAACCTACCTAAAAAGTTTATAATATAGATAAATTTAGATTTTGATATATCTAATTCAAATTTTCTTATTGAAAGTCCTCTTCTGTGAGTAGAATTATACTATAAGTTTTACTTTTTTATAAACATTTATTTGAACTTTTTTATCATTCTTTATTAATGGATTAAACAAATTTTTATACCGGTAGTTTGAAAAACTTTTATTGAAATTTAGCCCTTGAAACAAAAAAATTGCAAAAGAGGTAAAATAATTTTTTACCTGATCCGCAATTTAAGTCTTTTTATTGGAAATAATTATAGATAAATTTTGCTATTCCGTGGTTATTGTTGTCATCTGTTACAAAGTCTGCCTGAGCCTTCAACTCGTCTGATGCATTTCCCATGGCAACTGAAACTCCCGCACTCTTAAGCATGGCCAAGTCGTTCATCTCGTCTCCGAAGGCCATGGTTTCCTCTTCTCCTATGCCGATGTAATCACAGAGGTCTGCAATAGCTCTTGCCTTGTTTACATTTTTGTGGTTAAACTCAAAGAGATTCTTTGAAGACCTTATGCCGACTACTCCTTCAAGGTCAAGGCTTTGATAGAGATCCATGACCTTTTCCATCTGCTTACTTGAAGGAACAAAGAGCAAAAATTTAGGCTTAGGTTCTGTCAAATAGGAGTCAAAGTCCACAACCTTTACAGGAAGTCCCAGGACATCATTCGTATATCTGGTAAGGGCATTTTCTCCGCTGACAAAGTAGTAGCCCTTTTCCCCGACTCCATAGACAAGCTTAAGATCCTTGAAGTGGTCTTTTATCTTTAAGAGCTGGTCGACTTGTAAGAAGTACCTGCTTATGGCCTTGTCTGAAGAGCAGTCTTTAATCTTAGCCCCGTTGTCGGCTATTACGTAGTCGATTAAATGATCCAGCTTAAAGTTCTTAATCACAAGGTCATCTACAAGCTCGATATCTCTTCCTGTGGCAAAGGCTGCCCTTATCCCCTTTTCTTTTAAAAATTCTAAAGCTTGAATGCTCGAATCCAAGACTTGCTTTCGGTCGTTTAAAAAAGTTCCGTCCAGGTCGAAGAGGACAAGCTTTATATGACTTTTAGTGGATTGAAAATGATCCATTTGATTCTTCATTTTCCAGCATATTTTTCAGGGTGTACCAAGAAAGGACTGCACACTTTACTCTGGCAGGTAATTGAGAGATTGATTGAAAGCAAACTGCATCCTTAAGAACTTTTAATTCTTTTCGATCTGTTACTTCTCCCTTGATCATGCCTATAAATTTATCTGCAAGGTCTATGGCTTCGTCCTTGGACTTACCCCTTACTACGTCACACATTATAGAGGTTGATGCTTGACTGATGGCACAGCCCATTCCTGTGTAGGCTATGTCCGATACCTTGTCTCCGTCAAGCTTTACCTGTAAAGTAATTTCGTCCCCACAGGATGGATTGTGACCGAGCTCTGTGTAGGTAGCATCATCTAAAACGTGTCTATTCTTTTTATCTCTGGATTTTTCCAGTATCAATTCTGTATAAAGATTACTTACTTCCAATTCTCATAAGCCTCCCTACATCGTCCAAATGTTCTATAAAATAATCTACTTCTTCTATGGTATTGTAAAAGGCAAAAGAAGCCCTGCAAGAAAAGTTTGATCCCAGAAACCTGTGAAGAGGTTGAGCACAGTGGTGACCGCTTCTAATGGCTATACCTGATGCATCTAAGATTGTAGCCACATCATGAGGGTGAACTTCCTTAAAGTTAAAGTCTATTAAAGCTGACCTGTTTTCTTCAGGAGTTGTATAGATGTCAATGATATCTGTCTTTTCCAGCATCTTTTGGTAGGCATAGTCTGTAAGGTACTTTTCATACTCTTTTATCTTGTCGATTCCTATCTTTTCTATATAATCAATAGCTGCTGAAAGTGATCTCACTCCGCCCACATCTTGAGTACCGGCTTCGAATCTTCCCGGTGCATCCAGGAAGGAGGACTTTTCTTCGGTTACATACTCTATCATATCTCCCCCGTAGAGGAAAGGAGCCATGGAATTTAAAATTTCCTTCTTGCCGTATAAAACTCCTGAGCTGTTAAAGGCAAGCATCTTATGACCTGAAAAGGCTAAGAAGTCACAGTCCAAGTCCTTGACGTCTACTTTGTTGTGAGGAGCGTACTGAGCACTGTCAACTATGCAGATACAGTCAGGGCTGACCTCTCTTATATAAGCGATCATCTTTTTAACATCAGGCATAGTTCCAACTACATTTGATGCCTGAGTTATGGAAAAGATTTTTGTCTTTGCAGATACCTTGGACTTAAATTCTTCAAAGTCTATCTGCTTACTTTCCTTATCTATATAAAGGTACTTAAGTTTAGCTCCGGTCTTTTGGCTTGCAAATTGCCAGTTAACACAAGAGCTGTGATGTTCCATGATGGAGATTAGGATCTCATCGGACTCGCTTAAGTTATTTAAGCCGTAGGAATAAGTTATGAGGTTCATGGCCTCTGTGGTATTTCTTGTGAAAACTATTTGATCGGCTGAGTCTGCATTTATAAAATCAGCGACTTTACTTCTGGCTGATTCATAAACTTCTGTCGCTATATTTGAAAGAGTGTGAGCACCCCTGTGAGGGTTAGCATTTTCATAGCTGTAGTAAGAAGCTACAGAGTCAATAACCTGTTTTGGTTTTTGACTTGTAGCTGCATTATCAAAATATACTATGTGGTTTCCGTTGTAAGTCTTGTCAAGGTAGGGAAAGTCTTTTCTGATTTCATTTATTTCTTGTCTATCGAGCATATATCACCTCTACGCTTCCTTAGCTTTGTACATTCTCTTCCTAATATAGGAAAGAACCTTATCGTAAATTTGAGGATTGTCTACTCTTGAAAGGGACTGGCTGAACCTTGATTCTACTACCATAGCTTCAGCTATGTCTAAGGCTATTCCCCTGCTCATTATATAGAAAAGCATAGCTTGATCTATCTTGCCTGCACTTGCTGCGTGGTTTCCCGCTACGTCATCTTCGTGAGATAAGAGCAAAGGTATTGATATGCTCTTAGCATCATCTGATAAAAGAACTGCATATTCTTCTTCTGTTCCTTCAGATTCACTTGAGCCTTCTTTAAAGTCAAGGGTTGATTTGAAGATTTTATGAGCCTTATCCATAAGGGCTCCGTTAACTACGCAGGAAGACTTGGTCTTTTTAGCAAAGTGATTTATTTGATAAAGCATGTCCAAACTTTGGTCGTCATGACCGAAGTAGATTGAGTTACAGTCAACGTCAGCCTTTTCACCGAGGAGGTTTATCTGAGTGTTCACGTAGTTTTCCCTTCCGCCAAGCTCATACTGACTTATTATAACTTTACTGTTTTCGTAAGCATTTATGCGAACTGATTCCAAGGCCATTGTGTTTTCTTCCATCTGAGCTATAAAAACTTTTACAGTACTGTTTTTCAGAGCATCTATGGTAATTACGGAATTTCTAAATTTTTCCTTTTCTCCTTGGTCAGCGTAGTTGAGGATTATCTTAAGGGAACTGTCTTCTTTAGCTAAAATTCTTTGAGTATCCAAAAGTTCATCATAGCTATCATCGCTAACTAAGTCTATAATTCCGAAATCTTCTTGTCTACCCTCTTCGCTGACATAAGTCTTGTATAGGTTGCCATGATCTTCATTTAAGGCAAGTATATCTTCGCTTACTCCAAATCCTTCAAGCTTGTCTGAAGCTTTAGGGTCTGAGTCAAGCTTATATTCCTTGTATTTTAAGTCCGGAAGTTCTACCAGTCTGTCATTTACCCTTAAATACTTATATGTTTTAAATTCTAATTCATTAGCTTTTATTTCTTTCATGCCGACACCTAACCTATACTGCCTTCAAGTTCCAAATTGATAAGGTTGTTCATTTCTACTGCATATTCAAGAGGTAATTCCTTGGCTATCGGTTCAGCAAAGCCCCTAACTATCATAGACTTAGCTTCTTCTTCAGGTATTCCCCTTGTCATCAGATAAAAGATTACCTGATCATCTATCTTTCCTATTGATGCTTCGTGACCCAAGTCCACGTTTTCATTTTCGATCCTTATTACAGGAACAGTGTCCCCACGTGACTCGCTGTCAAGCATAAGGGATTCACAAGATACAGAAGACTTTGAGTTATCTGCATTAGGTCTTACATCGACAAGACCCCTGTATACACTTATACCGCCACCTTTGGAAATGGACTTGGAATTTACATAGCTTGTAGTATTTGGAGCGGCGTGGATCATAATAGCTCCTGTGTCTATGTTTTGACCGCTACCTGCAAATGAAATACCTGTGTATTCACTCGATGCCCCTTCACCTCTTAGGACACTTGATGGATAAAGCATAGATACTGCTGAGCCGAATGATCCTGATACCCATTCCACCTTAGCATTTTTATCAACCATGGCCCTCTTAGTGTTTAGGTTGTACATATTTCTAGACCAGTTTTCAATAGTTGAAAATCTTAAAGTAGAGTTGTCGTGGACAAACATTTCTACAGCCCCTGCGTGAATATTTAATTGGTTGTACTTAGGAGCTGAGCAGCCTTCGATGAAGTGACAGTAGCTGTTCTTTTCTACTATTATCATAGTGTGTTCGAACTGACCTGCACCGGGTGCATTTAACCTGTAGTAACTTTGTAGAGGGATCTTCACTTCTACCCCTTCAGGTACATATACAAAGGATCCGCCTGACCAAACAGCATAGTGGAGGGCTGCGTACTTGTGAAGAGTTGGAGTTATTGCCTTGGCAAAGTACTCATGAACAAGATCTTCATGTTCTTTCATCGCTGTATCAAAGTCTGTGTAGATAACTCCTTGATCTACAAGAACTTTTTGTACATTGTGGTAGACTACTTCACTGTCGTATTGAGCTCCTACCCCACTTAAAAGCATATCTCTCTCAGCTTCTCTGATACCAAGCTTGTCAAACGTATCTCGTATTTCATCCGGAACTTCATTCCAGTTTGTAGAGTTGTCAGCATCAGGTCTTATATACATGGTTACCCTGTCGACATCAACGTCTGAAAGATCCGGTCCCCAAACGGGATTTTCAGACTTGTAAAATATATCTAGAGCTTGAAGTCTTTTTTCAAGCATCCATTCAGGTTCGCCTTTTTCTGCTGATATCTGTCTTACAACATCTGCAGTCAAGCCGGCATCTGACTTAGTCCTGTAAGTGAACTCATTTTTTAAGTCGTAGACGCCCCTATCCATTTCTTGGATCTGAGTTTTCTTCTTAGATGACATTATTTCACCTCTTCTCTTATCCAAGAGAAGCCCTTTTCTTCTATCTGTCCAATAAGTTCTTCTCCGCCTTCTTTGACTATACTTCCATCGACAATTACATGGACGAAGTCGGGATGAATTTCATTTATCATTTCTCTGTGGTGAGTGATTATAAGAACTGCATTGTCCTCATCTAAAAATTCTTCTACCCCTTTGGAAACTGTTCTTACAGCATCTACGTCAAGACCTGAGTCTGTTTCATCCAAGATAGCAAGCTTAGGGTCCAGCATAAGCATTTGAAGAATCTCATTCTTTTTCTTTTCCCCACCTGAAAAACCTACGTTTAAGTATCTTGATGCATAGGAAGGATTCATTTCAAGTAAGTTCATATTTTCTTCTAAGTCATCCTTAAAGTCAAAAAGGCTAACTTCTTCATCTGAAACTTCATTTTGGGCAGACCTTATAAAGTTTTCTACACTTATTCCCCCAACTTCCATAGGATTTTGGAAGGACATGAAAAGACCTTTCTTAGCTCTCTTATCAGTAGATAAGTCTAAGATGCTTTCTCCGTCAAGAATAATATCTCCACCTGTAACAGTGTAGGCAGGATTGTTCATTATTACGTTTGCAAGAGTTGACTTTCCTGATCCGTTAGGTCCCATAATTACGTGAACTTCTCCGTAATTTATTTTTAAATTTATATTTTTTAATATTTGTCTATCCGGAATGCCGGCGGATAAATCTTTTATTTCTAATAATGTTTTTGACATAACAATAACCTCCTTTTATAAGTTATGTAAATAGTATCTGAGGTTATCAACAATACTATTATACATTATACATTAATCAAAGTCTTAAGTTAAGTAATTAAATCTTAAATTACTTTGCCTCTATTAATACCCATTTTGATAGTATACTACTAATAAACTTTCTCATAAAGTCTAAACTCTAGCTAAAAATAAAACCCTCCTTAAATACAAAGCAAGGAGGGTTTTGTAAAATAAAAATATTAACTTAAAAATTTTAGCCCAGGCAATCTTTTATAAGATCTTTTATGGATTCAAAGGTTCTTATTTCTATATCGTACTTTCCCTTTATATTTGAATTTTTAGGAAGGTATACTCTTTTATAACCCAGTCTTTCAAGCTCTCTTATTCTATTTTCTACTTGGGGAACTTTTTTTATCTCCCCTGTAAGACCGACTTCACCGATAAAAACTGTATCTGACCGTATAGTTTTTTTACAAAGCGAGGAAACTATAGCCATTATTATGGCAAGGTTGACTGACTGTTCTTGTAGTCTTATCCCACCTGTTGTCTTTATGATTACATTTTTATCGTAAAGGCTGTAGCCTGCTCTCTCTTCTATAATAGATATAAGGGTGTTAAGCTGATCTTTTCTCAGACTATCGCCTATTCTTTGAGGATAAGGAGTAAAAGACTTGGACACAAGAGCTTCTATTTCTACTATAAGAATTCTCGACCCTTCCTTAACTACAGATAAGGCCGCCCCGCTGACATCTCTTTCTCTCTTTGTGACAAAGTAGTCTGATGAATCGGTTATTTCTTTTATCCCATCCTCTCTCATTTCAAAAAGCCCAATCTCACCTGTCCTTCCGAAACGATTTTTAGTAGTAGTAAGCATCCTTAAAGATTCATCACTTTCTCCTTCAAGGTAAAGAACTGTATCAACTAAGTGTTCGAGAGTCCTAAGTCCTGCCATTTCATCGGCCTTGGTCATATGGCCTATCATTATGCAAGCTCTTTTTTTCTCCCCATTTTTACATTCATCTACAATAGCATTCGCACATTCAACTGTCTGAACCGGAGAACCCGGTCTTGATGAAAATTCCTGCAAGTGAAATGTTTGGATACTGTCGAGAAAAATAACTTCCGGATCTATCTCCCTTATTGATTTTAAGGCGTTATCCATGCTGGTTGTAGACAAGAGCCATATATTTTCATCAATCTTGTCCATTATCCTAGTCGCCCTTTCCTTTATCTGAGAAGCTGACTCTTCTCCTGAGATATAGAGGATCCTTATCTTCTTTTTTGAAAGGTCATTTGCAAGCTCAAGTAAGAGGGTGGATTTCCCTGCCCCCGGTCTTGCTGTAAGGATGGATACGGAGTCCCTGACAAGTCCTCCACCGAAGACCCTGTTTAACTCCGTAATTGATGAAACTATCCTTTCTGATGAGTCAAGCTTTACATCACTAAGCCTCTCAGCCCTTTTAAAAGAAGTATCACTTTTGTTTTCATCTTTTTTGTCTGAAATTACCTTTTCCTGCATAGAACCCCAGCTATTACAGCCAGGGCACTTTCCTATCCAGGAAGCTTGTTCATAACCGCACTTATTACAAACAAACTTCGTTTTCTGTTTCATTTTCTATTTCTTTCTTTTGGTCTTCTTTAGCTGAATTCTTTTTAAATACCAAGTCGCCATCTTCAACACTTATGACTATAGCTGTTTCCTTATTTATTTGACCTGAAAGAATTTCATCTGCCAGCCTGTTTTCTATATCAGACCTTATAACTCTTTCAAGAGGTCTAGCACCGAACTTCTTGTCATATCCCTTGTCTACAAGGTAGTCGACAAGTTTTTCATCATAAGAAATGCTTATGCCGTTTTTGTCTAATCTTTCAACCAACTTATCAAGTTCAAGCCTTGCAACCTTCTTGACGTCTTCATTTGAAAGGTAATTAAAGACTACTATATCGTCAAGCCTGTTTAAAAATTCAGGTTTAAACATCATCTTCATTTCTTCCATAATTATTGATTTGTTTCTATTATATTCATCTTCAACTTGGTCACTTGCTGTGTTAAAACCTAGGGAGCTTGCATTTTCTAACCTGTTCGCCCCTATGTTTGAAGTCATAATTATAACTGTATCCTTAAAGTTTATAAGTCTACCCTTTGAATCTGTAAGTCTTCCGTCATCAAGTACTTGTAAAAGGGTGTTAAAGACATCAGGATGAGCCTTTTCGATTTCATCAAAGAGAATAACTGAATATGGTTTGCTCCTTACTTGATCTGTAAGTTGTCCTCCTTCATCATAGCCTACATATCCCGGAGGTGAACCGATAAGTTTAGATACTGAGTGCTTTTCCATATATTCTGACATATCTATCCTTATCATAGCATTTTCATCATCGAATAGGTACTTGGCCAACTGCTTAGCAAGGTAAGTTTTACCTACCCCTGTAGGCCCTACAAAGATAAATGATCCGATAGGTTTGTTAGGATCTTTAAGGCCGACTCTCGCTCTCTTAAGGGCATTGGATATTGTATCTATTGCAGAGTCTTGACCTATTATCTTTTTCTTTAGGTTTTTATCCAAATTACGGTACTTTTCAGTTTCTGACTCAGTCATTTGAGTTACAGGTACATTAGTCCACTTGGAAACTATCTTAGCTATATCTTCAAAGGTTACTACCAACTCTTCCTTTTGGTCCAGCTCCTTCTTTTCTTCTTCAAGCTTTAAGATTTCATCCCTGCACTCAGCAGCCCTTATAAAGTTTTCAGTCGATATGGCTTCCTTCTTTTCATTCCTAAGCTCTTCTAATCTTTCCTCAGCGTCGGCTAACCTGGAGTCGTGGTTGTTTACTCTAAGCATAGCTTGGGCTTCATCGATAAGGTCTATTGCCTTGTCGGGAAGGTACCTGTCTGTTAGATACCTATCGGAAAGTTCACAGCTCGCCTTTATAGCTTCGTCAGAGATTAAAACGTCATGGTGAGCTTCATACTTAGGCCTTAGCCCTTCTAAAATCTTTATGGAATCTTCGACTGAAGGTTCATCTACCATTATTGTTTGTAATCTCCTTTCAAAGGCAGGGTCTTTTTCTATAGTCTTTCTGTATTCACCTATGGTTGTAGCCCCGATTATTTGAAGTTCTCCTCTGGCAAGGGCAGGCTTTAAGATGTTCGATGCATCTAAGGCTCCTTCAGCTCCACCTGCTCCCATTAGGGTATGCATTTCATCTATGAAAAGTATAGTGTCCTTGGAATTTGAAAGTTCATCTATTACTTTTTTTATTCTTTCTTCAAAATCTCCACGATATTTGGTCCCGGCTAAAAGGCCTGCCAGGTCAAGGGCTAGAATCTTCTTGTTCTTAAAGATTCCATTTACTTCGCCGTTTTCAATCTTTAGGGCAAGTCCTTCAACTATAGCTGTCTTTCCTACCCCGGGATCTCCTATAAGAACGGGATTATTTTTCTTCCTTCTAAGAAGAACTTGGATAATTCTTTGAACTTCATCATCTCTACCTATACAAGGATCTATTTCTCCCTTTCTAGCAAGCTCATTTAAATCCTTAGTATACTTTGAGATTTTAGACTTGGATGAAGTACCTGAACTTTGACTACTTGCTCTTTCTTCACCAGGCTTGCTTTGGTTGCCTATATATTCCCTAAGTTCCTTAGTAACGGAGAAAATATCGACTCCTGTTTCCTGCATCATCCTGATTGAATAGTTTGATCCATCTAAGATCATAGCAAGTAGGACATATTCAGGACTATTTTCTCCCAGGCCTCTGGACTCTACAAAGTTCCTGGACCTGTTTAAGATCATATTTAGCTTAGGACTAAATTTTATATCGTCTGTCTCTGATGATCCCATTCCTATTTCATCCAAGACAACCTTTTTAAATTTATCATAATCTCCCCCATACTTTTTCAAAATCATAGAGGATTTGAAGTGGGACTTGGCATAGGCAAGCATTAAATGCTCTGTGCCAAGGTATCTATTTTTTAAATCTTTAGCTTCATTGTGGGCTATTTCGAGTAATATATTAAGGTTATTTTCCTTACTCATTCTTTCACCTATCCTTCTAGGAATTCTCTAATAAGCTCGCTCCTTAAGACACCCAAGTTTTGAGTGAGCTTCTTCCTATCTCTATATTCCATTAAATTAATTCTTCGACACTTATCCATAAGATCTATAATGTCTTGGGCCTTATAGTCTTCTATACCCAAATCAGTGGCTACCAATAGGTTTGACAGGGCTGTCATGGCTTCCGCCTCGTCTATAACCCTAGAATATTTAAGCATTCCTATAGACCTTAAAAGCTCATCCTTAAGGTCGGTTGACTCGCTATGAATTAATTTACTCCTTTCGTCTTCTTCCTTTTCTACTATCTTGTTTATGATGTTGGTTACATCCTCTATGGTGTAGTCTGGATTGTAAATATCGCCTGCATTTCTGATTAAATATAGACCGTTATTAGGGTCTTTTTTATAAATTGCCTCTAAGATATATCCCCTTAAGTTCAAGACGTTTTCTATCTCAGCAAGCTTATTAGCCTTTTTTAACGCCTTCAAGTTTAAAATAACTGCAAAATCCATAAGGCTGCCTGATATATCTATATCCTCAGTTAGGTAACCTAACTTATCTGAAAAGGCAAACTGCAACCTTTTATCTAATTTTCTTTCCAAGTCCATTACTTGATCGTAAAGCTCTTTAAGGCTTAAGCCTATTTGGGCTTTTACAAGTTGGATATGGCTGTCGCTGTTTATGGTTACTGATGTGGACTTGTCCTTGTCTACTATAATATAGGGCTTGATATCTTCGTATTCATAGTCAGCTACAAGGGCTGAGCTTTTTAACATCTCCTGCTTAGATGTAGGCAAGTCACCGTAATTATATTCCAAACAATCATCCAAAAGTCCTATCTCATCTAGGGCATAGATTATTTCCTTTTTGCAATTGCTCGCCATTTCTATTTCTATAGTATTTAAAAACTTGTAGTTTTTAAGGTTTCGCCTTAGGCTTATTTGACTTTTTAATACTACATTTTCTTTACTCATTTAAATCTTCCTTGATCTTTTCAACTTGAAGTTTCTTGTCATTTATCAAATCTTTTATTTCCTGTGCCTTTTCGAACTCTTCATTTGATATATATTCGCTAAGTTTTTTATTATCTAAGTCGATATCTTTCAATAGTATAGCTAATCGCTTGTACCTTGATGGGATTTGTCCCTGATACTTTTCTTCGCTTTCATTTTTTCTCATCTTGAAAATTGTATCTGCAAAATGGTCATAGCAGTGAGGACATCCAACTTCCCTATTTCTTATAAGCTCTCTCTTAGAGTAGCCGCAATTGGGACAGGCATCGTCGTAGTCCTTATTTGAACTTAAATCTTGAATATTATAGATGGGAACAGCTCCCATACTTTGGAAGATTCCCTTAGCTATTTCTTCTAAGATCTGACCGAAGTCGAAATTTTCTCCATCTTCTCTTCCGTATGCAAGAGTTTCTTCAACTTTTTTCTTGTAATCCCTGTAACAATCTTCACACAAGTGGATTTTCTTTTTTCCGAAATTTCCTATTATATTTATTTCTATAAACTCGGGTTTACCGCATATATCGCAAGCCATAATTCACCTCTATCTTAAATAGGCAAGGAGGACATTTTTTAAAATATCCGCCCTTACTTCATTTCTTTTATCAAAAGCTACTCTTGTCAGGGCCTTGTCTTCTATAGCATGGCTTATAAGTAAAGCTTCCCTCTCTGTCATCAACTTTTCATCAAGCATGGCCTTTATGAGATTTTTACTCTTGTCTTTGGTTATGCTGTCACCAATGGCATCGGCTATAAGTTTATCAACCGAATCCATCTCTTCAAGCTGAAGCTTTATTATTTTAATATAGCCCCGACCGCCCCGTCTACTTTCTATATAATACCCCTTGTAAGGTGTAAATCTGGTTGTAAGCACATAATTAATCTGGGACGGAGCACAGTTAAACCTGTTTGCCAATTCATTTCTACCTATTTCTATATAATCCTGATCAGATTTTTGTAGGAGATTTTTTAAAAAAAGTTCAATCTCATTGCTTAATCCTGCCATTTTTCGCTCCTGACTATCACTGACTATTAACTTAAAAAAATATAATCATCAACTTTTAGTTTATTATACCATCTTTGACCTTTATTATCAAATTTTGTCACCAATTCATTTAATTTTTGTAAGGCAAAAGAAAAATGCTCCCAAAATCTGAGAGCATTTAAATATTTTTATTGAACAGGAACTATTTCTCCCTTGTAAGTGCTTTCTATAAAGTCTTTAGTTTCTTTAGAAGTGAAAGCTTCGTAAACTTTTTTGTAAGTTTCGTTGTTTTCTTCTCCTTCCTTAACTGCTATGATGTTGGCATAAGGATTGTCTTGAGTTGATTCGATAGCTAGAGTGTCGTCTTTTGGAGATAGGCCTGCTTCTATAGCATAATTGGAGTTGATTACAGCTATGGCTGCGTCGTCATAAACTCTTGGGATAGATGCTGCTTCTACTGCTGTAAATTCCAAGTTCTTAGGGTTTTCTGCTATATCTTCTTCTGTTGCGTTAATTCCTACGCCTTCTTTTAACTTAATAAGTCCTTGGCCTTCAAGTAATACTAAGGCTCTTGCTCCGTTAGTTGCATCGTTAGGGATTACAACTTTGTCACCGTCTTTTACTTCGTCAAGGCTCTTGTAATTCTTTGAATAAATTCCCATAGGTTCTAGGTGAACTCCACCAAGAGATACTATCTTAGTTCCTCTTGTTTGGTTAAATTCATCAAGGTAAGGTTTGTGTTGGAAGAAGTTTAAGTCCAATTCTCCTTCATCAAGAGAGATGTTAGGTTGTACATAGTCATCGAATTCTTTTATTTCAAGTTCGATTCCTTCTTCAGCTAATTTTCCCTTTACAAATTCAGCTATGGCTGCATGAGGAGCAGGTGATACCCCTATGACAACCTTGGAGCCATCTTTTTTATCTGTGTTGTTTTGTTCCCCTTGTGCTGCTTGTTCATTTTTTGTTTCTGTAGCTGCACCTTCTTGTTGGCTATTTCCACAAGCTGTAAATAATAAGGCAACTACTGCTAATGCTGATACTAATTTTTTCATTTACTATCCTCCTAGATATTTTTTTTATTTATTTTAATTGATATTTTAGTTCCCAGGTATTGGACCAGTTGGACTATTACTATTATAAATATTACAGAAATAAATAGGATGTCATTTCTGTAGCGATCATAGCCGTAACGCTTAGCTACAGCTCCTAATCCTCCTCCACCTATTACCCCTGCCATTGCTGAGTATCCAACCAGAGTTATTACAAGATTTACAAGTATAAGTACCAGTTGTGGCATGGCTTCAGGTATTAAAACATCAAATATTATTGATTTGTTGTCCGCTCCCATAGATCTGGAAGCTTCTATAATTCCACTATCTATATTTAAAAATTCCTGTTCAACAAGCCTTGCAAAAAATGGAACCGCTCCTATTATAAGAGCAACTATAGATGCTTTTGTACCCATCTTTGTCCCTACTATAACACTTGCCAGTGGCAAGACTACTATCATGAGGATTATAAAGGGAAAGGATCTTATTATATTTACTATGAAATCTAAGACTGCATAAATTTTAGGTTTGGGTGAAAGTCCCCCCTCTCTTGTGATATAAAGGATTATAGCAAGAGGCATTCCTAAAAGCACTGTAAAAAAGCTTGTTATTACAATCATGTATATGGTTTCCCAAGTAGCGGGTAATATTATATCCATCGCTTCGCTCATTTAATCACCTCCACGTTAACCTTGTTGTCCCTTAAATCTTGCAGAGACCTTTCTATATCTTCATCGTCACCTATAAGCTCTACTATGGTATAGCCTAGGCCTGTAGTGTGTAGCTTGCTGATATTTCCTGAGATAAGGTTAAAGTCCATGTTATTTTTTCTGGCAAGCTCTGATAGGACAGGTCTATTGTAATTTGATTGGTCATAAACTAATCTTACAACCCTTCCTGCAAAGTCATCATATATTATAGACTCGTCAAAGTCTGATGAAATTTTTTCTATAAAGACCTTGGTTATTCTTTGCTTAGGGTGCTTAAAGATAGTTTCTACATCATTTTCTTCAACTATCCTTCCGTTTTCCATAACTGCAATCCTGTCACAAATTTCCTTAGCGACTTCCATTTGGTGAGTGATCATTATTATAGTCGTCCCGAATTCTTCTACAGTTTTTTTCAAAAGGTCTAAAATTTGCTTTGTGTTTTGTGGATCAAGGGCAGATGTGGATTCATCGGAAAGTAAAAGCTTGGGATTGGTAGCCAAGGCTCTGGCTATGGCAACTCTTTGCTTTTGTCCCCCCGACAATTCGCTCGGATAACTTTTAGCCTTTTCCTCCAAACCTACAAACTTTAAAAGTTCTTCAACTCTTGTCTTTATCTGTTCCTTTTTTTCTCCCTTAAGCTTTAAGGGATAGGCTACGTTATCAAAAACGCTCTGTTGGCTGAAAAGATTGAAATGTTGAAAGATCATCCCTATTTCTTTTCTGGCCTCCAAAAGTTCCTTTTTGTTTAAGCCTGTTATGTCAACTCCGTCTATTACAATTTTTCCTGATGTCGGTTCTTCCAACCTGTTTATACATCTTACAAGAGTGGATTTACCGGCACCTGACAGACCTATGATTCCATAGATTTCTCCCTTTTTAACTGAAAAGGATACATCATCTATGGCCTTAAAGTCTCCGTTGGATCCCTTAAAGGTCTTAGTCAGATTAATTACATCTATCATTTCTCCTCCTACTAAAAAAGCCCTTATGTATATGCCTATACATAAGGGCGAATATATCCGCGTTACCACCTTATTTTAAAACTTATAAAAGTTTCCTCATTGTTTGGTACGTATTCATACCTAGTGCAAGATATCGGGCACAACCGGAAAGGCCTAAATGATTCAACCTTCCTAGCTCCGAGACCATCTTCTATAAATCAATTTTATCTTCTTCCACCGACCGAAGACTCTCTATAAAAATCTTTCTATATACTCTTCTCATCAAAGCTTTATCACTTGACTGATATGATAAAACTTTTTTCTAAATTTGTCAAGCTTTTTTTATTAATTTTTTAAGCTGAGCAGTAATCGCACTCTTCAACTTCCAGGGACTTGCTCCTTACGTAGTAGATACTCTTTATGCCCTTTTCCCAAGCTCTTATATAAAGGTTTAGGATAGTTCTCATAGTATAGTCTGTTGTTATATAAAGGTTGACTGATTGTCCTTGGTCTATGTGTCTTTGCCTTATAGCTGTGGCATCTATGGTAATCTTTTGGTCTATCTCATGAGCATTTTCATAGAGCCAGAAAGTTTGGGGACTAAGATCGGGAGCAACTCTCGGAACAATTGACCCCTTCTTTTCCTCCAAGAAGTACCTGTTCATGACCGGATCAACCGCTGCAGTAGTCCCTGCGATTATAGAGGTAGATCCTGTTGGAGCTACCGCCATGATATAGCCATTCCTAAGTCCGCTTTCGTGAACTTCTTTCTTTAATTCAAGCCACCTTGGGCTCTTGTAGTCTCTTAGGTCAAAGTAGTCGCCGTTGTCCCAGTCACTTCCTTCAAAGTACTCGTAAGAGCCCTTCTCCTTGGCTATCTTGTTACTTGCCTTTATGGCGTAGTAATTTATATTTTCATAGAGCTTGTCTACAAAGTCAAAGTGCTTTTCCTTTTCCGAATACATTATTCCGTTTTTTACCAGGCAGTGGTGGTAGCCACTTGTTCCAAGGCCTATTGACCTGTACTTTCTATTTGTTTCCTTGGCATATGGTATAGGATAGAAGTTTAGATCTATTACATTGTCCAGACCCCTTACAGCAGTTTCGACAATGTATTCAAGTTCTTCCTGATTGTTTACATCAATGTTTCCAAGGACCAGGGAAGCAAGATTACAAACTACAAAGTCTCCCGGTCTTGTCTTGGTAACAACTATATCTTCTCCACCGATGTTTTCAATTTCCTGAGAAACTGTTTCTATCTCGCTCATGTTTTGCATTATTTCAGTGCAGAGGTTTGAAGAATAAATCATTCCCTTGTGCTTGTTGGGGTTCATCCGATTTACATTGTCCCTGTAAAAAGTAAATGGAGTTCCGGTTTCTGTCCAGGACTTTATTATAAGCCTTACCAGATCCTTTACGCTTATAGTTCTTCTTGACAAATCCTTGTTGGCTATGCAGGCTTTATACTTTTCCTTCCATTCATCTCCGAAAGAGTCTTCAAGCTTAAAACCCATCTTTACTTCTATTTCATGAGGGTCAAACATATACCAGGTTGCATCTATGTCATCTCTTACAAGTTCCCAGAAGTAATCCGGATAAGAAACTGCAGGAAATACATCGTGAGCCTTCATCCTATCGTCCCCATTATTTGTCCTAAGTTGTAAAAATTCCAAAATATCCTTGTGCCATACATCCAGGTAAACTGAGACAGAACCCTGCCTTACTCCAAGTTGGTCTACAGCAACTGCTGTGTCATTAGCAAGCTTTATCCATCTTATGACACCTCCTGCGGCTCCCTTAAAGCCTCTGATGTCAGATCCGTTTGCCCTGACCTTTCCGAAGTAAAGTCCCATTCCGCCACCGTGTTTTGAAACTTGAGCGAAGTTATCTATAGACCTGTAAATCCCGTCAAGAGAATCCGGAACCGTATCTATAAAGCAAGACGAAAGTTGGTTATATGGTTTTCTCGCATTAGACATAGTGGGAGTAGCCACAGTGATTTGTAACTTGGAAAGGCAATCGTAAATTCTCTTTGCCCAATAAACCCTGTCCTTTTCCTTTAGGGCAAGGTGCATGGCAATCCCCATAAACATTTCTTGAGGACTTTCTACAACGTGGTTGCTGTGACTTACTATTAAATACCTCTTAATGATAAGGTCCAAGGCACTGAAGGTAAAAAGCTTGTCCCTTTCATCATTCATATAGGAATCAAGCTCATCTATCTCTTCATCAGTGTAAGCTTCCCTGATGTAGGCTCCGTAAAGATTTTTTTCTTCAAGGAATTTTATCTTGGACTTAAAGTCAAAAATCTCATATTCTACTTCAAACATCTTTATCTTTTCGTGAAGGTTATAGGCCATAAAAAGGCTGGCTATATATTCCCAGTTAGGAGCTTCCTTGCTGGTAAGCTCACTTGACGCCTTAGTCAAAAGATCTACAATTTCATAGTCTGTAAGGTTAGGCTTGGCAAAGGACTCAAACTTAAGGTAAAGATTTTCTATCGAATACCTTGTTGAATCGTAATTATCCTTGATATAAGTAAGTATATCTATGACATCGGGATTTGAAATATACTTTTCAAACTCCTCGATAATCTTCCTATCAGTATTGTGCTTTGCCCGATAAAGAATATATGACTTAACAACGCTGTAGTAGTTGTTATCTATTAGGGTAAGCTCTACTAAGTCCTGCACTTCTTCGACCGTAACTACATATCCTCTCGGATACTTATTAGTAACGGTATCCTCTATGCTTGTCGCCATAGCAATAAGCTTTTGCTCATCAGCCCCCAGACCTACAGAGTCAAAGGCCTTCTTCATGGCTATGACAATTTTATTTTTATCAAAGGCGACTATGTGCCCATCTCTTTTTTTTATATCCATCTGATTCTCCTAGAAATAAAATCTGCTTTAACTATACTATCACAAAACTTATAATTTTTCCCTCGACAAAAATCAACTTATCTTTATAAAAGCTTGAAATATCAAGGAAATTTTTATACCATCCTAAAAATAAGATAAAAATAAAAAATAAAAAAAGTTTCATAGTTTAAGATGCGCTCATAAACCATGAAACTTCAAAATTTTTAATATCGAGCAAATTTATAAAATCGTGCCCTATTTTAAAATTGTTCCCCAAAGCCCACCCTGTTAAAAAATCAATGCCGGTAATAAATGTAAAAGTAACAGTAAAAATATCTTAAAGGTGACAAGCTAAAAGTAAACGGGACTCGAACCCTCTGAGCTGCTTAAACTCGCCAATTGCAAGATATTTTTTTTTGCATTCGCCTTTTTTAACCAACCATATTCTTATATTAAATCTACTGTCCAGTTAGTCATTTGAATTAAATTTTCGACCTGCCTTAACTCCTTGGAAATCAAATCAATTTCCTTATTAAGCTCCTTCAAATCAAAGTTTGAATATACCCTTATCTCCTTAGCCCCATATCTTGGTACTATATCTGAACTCGCCTGTCTTAAGGACGAATATACGCTCCTCTTTAAAATTAAAGCGTCCCTCCTGGCAATTAGCCTTGTTAAACTCCCTTTCTCGGTCTCAGTCTTGGCATTAGTATCGTTTATCCTAAATGTCAGAATTTCCAATTCATCTATGACCTCATCCAATTCAACCTTTAAGTCCCTCGGATCTTCAGGACTCTCTACCCCTTCCTGATAGACCGCATTTAAAGTCAACCTTTCTCTTAAGGCCTCAACCTTATTTTGTAAGTCCTTTATCTCTTGTAGAGCTTCTGCTAATTTCATCTTATCTCCCATCTATTTATATCCGTTAGATTATTTTTAAATAATTATGACTTTCTTCTTACATTTAAAGCTATATTCTCATACAGTAATATCTAAAGTAGTTTCCAGGAATATTTAAACTATAACTCATTTCTGTGAATATTATATCAAATCACCAAAATCGTAATCTAATATTTATGTATCAGAAATCGTTTTAAAACTTAAATGATTTGTCAAAAATAATTATACTTTTAGACAATTTAAAAACTTAAGCCTCCTTTACTTATATTTTACCTCTTAACAGCTGATAGTCTACAATTATTTGATTACAATATTCTTACTTTTATGCTTAGTTTCTCTTTTATATGAGCTAGATAATACAGATTAATATAATTATTAATCTATATTATACAAGTATTGGGTATAAAATAATGAGGTGATTTTATGAGAAGGTTGATACTTGCGGGAGCCGGCCATGGGCATATTCAAATTCTTGCCAAGTTACAAAAGATGGATTTGGACGATCTGAAGGTCATAGTGATTACAAATTTTGACAGGCAATTTTACTCCGGAATGTTACCTGGTTATATAAATGGATCATATTCACTTGAGCAGGTATCTTTTAAGGTGGAAGATTATTGTAACAATCCTAACATTGACCTTGTCTATGATGAAATTATAGAGATTAATAGAGATGAATCATTAGTAAGGACTAAGAGCGGAGCTTATCCCTTTGACTATCTTTCTCTCAATCTCGGTTCTAAGTCAATCGAAGTTTTTGGAGAAGAAAGAGAAAATCTTCACTATGTAAAGCCTATTTATGAATTTAAGGAACTTAAGGACTTAGGTGACGGAGCTGACAGGCTTTTGCTTGTAGGCGGCGGTGCTGCAGGTGTGGAGCTTGCTTTAGCCTATGCTGCCAAGTACCCTGATCTTGAAATAATAATAGTCGACAAAAACAATGAAATTTTACTTAGGTTTAATAAGAGGACAAGAAAGCTGGCAAAAAATATTTTGGCAGATAGAAATATTAAAGTCATGCACAAGATTGCTATCGAAAAGATTGACGGAAGGACTGCCTATTATCAAGGTGGGAAAATAGACTTTGACCAAGCCTTGATAAGTACAGGAATTACAGGAGTAGATGTTAATTACACAGGACTTGAAGTTGATGAAAATAATTTTCTTAAGGTAGATAGTAAATTATTTGCCTACGAAAACATTTTGTCTCTTGGGGATATGGTTTATTTAAAAGATTTTCCTCATACGCCAAAGGCCGGAGTTTTTGCCATAAGAATGACTCCCATCCTTGTAAACAATTTATTTCATCTAGTATTTGGAATTGGCAATTTAAAAAGTTATGTGCCTCAAGCAAAATACCTTCAAATTATAAATACCTCAGATGAAAAGGCAATTCTGTCATGGGGACGCCTTGCCATGCATAACAAACTGGCCTTAAAAATAAAAAATAAAATTGATACCGATTATATGAGCGGGAATTTATTAAAGTTATAAAGGCATAAAAAACTTAAGAAAATCTTTAATAATCATAAGCCTTAGCCAACATCTCCGGCTACTTATATAAAAGCCTCCCATCAAAACAATGGAAGGCTTTCATAATTTTTATCAGGTCAAATTTTCATTTAAGACCTTAATTTTAGGGTTAATTGTCTTTCTTAGTAGTTTTCCTAATGACTCCTATTCCCATTCTTCTTTTACAAACGTCCGATATATCCCAAACCATTCAAAATACTAGGTTCTATTTTTTAGAGTATCACCAAATCCATCTAATTATAGAACATTTTCAATTTTTTTGTCCCGTCCCAGTCCCAGTACCGGAGAAATATTGTTTTAATATAATATCTGTTAATCTTGTTTATCCAGTTTTCAAATTAATCTTACTTCGAATTTACTTCATTTTTACTTTTTGCTTTGTGGGTTTAAATCTAAATATATTACTTGGTAATTATCCAGCCTATGGATATAAGACAAAAGATCTACATA
>JAXFOR010000024.1:0-84444 GCA_034180305.1 Finegoldia sp. | reverse complement strand
TGCTGTATATCACGTAGTTGAAGACGAAATCAAATCTTTAGTTAATGAAGATGTTTATGACGAACAAGTAGGTATGATGGAAATGGTACTTGACGTTGACGATATCGCTGAAACTATGAGAGATATCAGAGAAGAAGGAACAAAATATTAATAAGAAAGGATGGTAGTATAAATGGCAGATAAAATTAGAGTCGTTCATTATATAAACCAATTCTTCGCTGGACTTGGTGGAGAAGAAAAAGCTGATACAGCACCATTTGTAGCAGAAGAACTTCCTCCTATATCAGTTCAATTAGCAGGAAAATTGGGCGATGACTATGAACTTGTTAGAACTGTAGTATGTGGGGACTCATACTTCGGTGAACACATGGAAGATGCTAAGCAAGAAGTACTTAGCATGATTAAAGAAGCAAATCCTGATTTTGTAGTAACAGGACCGGCTTTCAACGCAGGTAGATACGGGGTAGCAGCAGGTGCTGTAGCAGCAACTGTTAAAGAAGAATTAGGTATCCCTGTAATCACAGGTATGTATCCTGAAAACCCAGGTGCCGATATGTATAAGAAAGAATTATACATCGTTGAAACTAAAAACTCAGCAGCCGGCATGAGAGACGCTATCAAGAAAATAGCTAAGCTTTCTGACAAGATTGTTAAAGGCGAAAAGATCGGTAAGGGTTCTGAAGAAGGTTACATCGAAAGAGGTATCCGTGTTAACTCCTTTGCTGAAGAAATCGGATCTAAGAGAGCAGTTGACATGCTTATCAAGAAGATCAATGGAGAAGAATTCGAAACAGAATATCCTATGCCTGCATTCGATAGAGTTGAACCTGGTAAGGCTATAGCTGATATGTCTAAAGCAAGAATAGCTCTTGTAACATCAGGTGGTGTTGTTCCTAAAGGAAATCCTGACCACATTGAATCATCTTCTGCAACTAAGTATGGTTCTTACAGTTTCGAAGGCATTGATGATTTAACTCCTGAAAATTCTGAAACAGCTCACGGTGGATATGACCCTGTATACTGTAATGAAGATGCAGACAGAGTATTGCCTATCGACGTTTTAAGAGAATTTGAAAGAGAAGGTAAAATCGGTTCTTTACACGAAACTTGGTATTCAACAGTTGGTAACGGTACTGCCGTAGCAAACGCTGATGCTTTCGGTACAGAAATCGGTGAAAAATTATTAGCAGATAACGTTGACGCAGTTATTCTTACTAGTACCTGAGGTACTTGTACACGTTGCGGTGCAACGATGGTAAAAGCTATTGAAAGAACAGGATTACCTGTAGTTCACATCTGTACAGTAACACCTATCTCTCTAACAGTAGGTGCTAACAGAATCGTACCTGCCATTGCGATCCCTCACCCATTGGGAGATCCAGCAATGACTCCGGAAGAAGAATACAATCTTCGTAAACATATAGTTGAAAAAGCTCTTAACGCTTTAACTGTTGAAGTTGAAGAACAAACAGTTTTTGACGACTAATTTCTAGTAAGAGGTAACAAATTAACTTATAAAGGAGAATAGAATTTAATGAGTTTTCCAGTATTAAAGGCAGCTGGCTATGTATTAGTCAATACTCCAGACATGATTGTACAAAACGGTACTACTACTCAAACAGAAAAAGTTGTAAATCCTGATTCCGATTTCCTAAAGGAAATCGGTAATCACATCAGAAGTTTTGATGAAGTCGTAAACTACCTACCAAACCAAGTTTACATCGGTAATGTAACACCTAGCGAACTTGCTGAATATGATATGCCATATCATGATGTAGATTACAAAGATGGTAAGGCTGATGGTAAATTCGGTAAGATCGTAGACCAAGATGTTTTCGTAGCATTCATGGAAATGTGCGACGTTTTCGACCTTGTAAAACTTTCTGAAGATTTTGTAGCAAAAGTAAAACCTAGAATCGAAAAAGAATATCCTAATATGCAAGAACATATCAATGACCTAAAGGGTGTTGATATCTCTGAAGGTAAAGAACTGATTGAAAAGCATCAAGCAGAAGCTTTATACTCTGAAGGAGAAGTAATAGGATATGTTAAGCAAGCTCACGATGTAGATATCAATTTAAGTGCTCATACAATGTTTGAAAACTTAGTTGTAAAGGCATCAGGTGTGCTAGCAGCTTACGAATTATTCGAAAAGAATCCTGAAATTAAACGTGAAGATGTTGATTATGTAATCGAATGTTCAGAAGAAGCCTGCGGGGATATGAACCAAAGAGGTGGTGGTAACTTCGCTAAGTCTATCGCTGAAATGGTTGGTATGGTAAACGCTACAGGTTCTGATACAAGAGGATTCTGTGCAGCACCTATCCACTCCCTTATTGAAGCATCTGCCCTTGTAAAGTCAGGTATTTACAAGAACGTAGTTGTTTTAGCCGGTGGTGCAAGTGCTAAACTAGGTATGAACGCAAAAGACCACGTTAAGAAAGATCTTCCTGTATTAGAAGACGTTGTTGGTGGATTTGCTGTGCTAATTTCTGAAAATGATGGAGTTCATCCTGTATTTAGAACTGATATCGTAGGACGTCACACAGTTAAGACTGGTTCAGCTCCTCAAGCAGTAATGGGAAGCTTAGTATCTAATTCTTTAGCTAAAGCAGGACTTAAGATAACTGACATAGATAAGTTCTCAGTTGAAATGCAAAACCCTGATATTACAAAGCCAGCCGGAGCCGGTGATGTACCTGAAGCAAACTTTAAGATGATTGCAGCTCTTGCAGTTAAAGAAGGTCAAATCGAAAAAGCTGATCTTAAGACATTCATGAAGAAGATCGGTATGCCTGGTTGGGCTCCTACACAAGGTCACATCCCTTCAGGTGTTCCTTATGCAGGTCATGCTATATATGACTTAACTGAAGGCGACTTAAACCGTGTAATGTTCGTAGGTAAAGGTAGTTTGTTCCTAGGTAGAATGACTAACTTGTTTGATGGTGTATCTATCGTATTGGAAAGAAACGATGGTACTATTGAAGAAGAAGAAGGATCTAACGGATCTGATAAGGAAGAAATCAAAAAAGTAATTGCAGAATCCATGAAACAATTAGCTGAAAATCTTTTAGCAGAATAGAGGTGTAACATGGATAAGAAAAAAATTGGAGAAGTTTTTCTAGAAATTTCAGAAGCTATTGAAAGCGGAAATTTTGGAAATAAACCAAAAATCGGTATTACTACTATAGGTAGTGAACACGGCGTAGAAGTAATGAAAGAAGCTGTTAGACTAGCAGATTCCCCTCTTTTCGACATAGTAGTTATCGGTGCTAAAGTTGATGAAGTTCATGAAACTTATGAAACTGAAGACGAAGATGAAATGTATGCTAAGATGGAAGAATTACTAGATGCTTCTGAAATCGATGCTTGTGTTACCTTACACTACAACTTCCCTATCGGAGTTTCAACAGTAGGTAGAGTAATCTCCCCTGCCACAGGTAAAGAATTATTCTTAGCTACTACTACAGGAACTAGTGATACTGAAAGATCAAAATCTATGGTAAGAAATGCTGTTGCAGGTATAATAACTGCAAAGTCCTGCGGAATAGAAAATCCTACTGTGGGTATATTAAATGTTGATGGAGCTAGACAAGTTGAAAAAGCTCTAAAGAATTTCAAAGAAAACGGATTTGAAATAGAATTTGCTGAATCAGCAAGAGCTGACGGTGGTATAGTAATGAGAGGTAATGACTTATTGCTTGCTACTCCTGATGTTATGGTAACTGATTCCCTAACAGGTAATATCTTAATGAAGATGTTCGGAGCTTACACTTCCGGTGGTAGCTACGAAGTATCAGGATTCGGATATGGTCCCGGTATAGGTGAAGGCTATGAAAGAAATATATTTATAGTTTCTCGTGCATCAGGTGCTCCTGTTATAGCTAACGCTTTGAAATACGCTTCTCAAACAGTTATGGGTGGAATCAATAAGATAAGACCTGCTGTTTATAAGAAAGCTAAGGATGCTAACATGGATGATATCTTATCATCTCTTACTCCTAAGAAAAAAGCTGAAGCTGAAGTTGAAGAAGTTGTAGCTCCACCTGAAGAAGTAGTAGATTCTAACATATCAGGTATAGATATACTTGAAATCGATGATGCTGCTCAAGCATTATGGAAGGCCGGCATCTTTGCCAGAGGTGGTATGGGATGTACAGGCCCTGTAGTCCAAGTAGCTGCTGATAAGTTAGAAAAAGCTGAAGGAATATTAAGAGAAGCAGGCTATATTGAATAGTCTTAGAATATCCTAATATATAAAAAAGTCGCTTATATAAGCGGCTTTTTTTGTGCTCTTTTTAAAGTTACTTCTCCCCTATTTGTATATAGAGGCTTGCTATATTGGAGCGGTATTTGTTTTCAATTATCAGAAATATAGTACGATTAGACATTATGCGTCCGTAAAATAAGTTAGGAATTTAAACATTATAAATTAATTTAAGGATAAAAAGGCTTGCTTGTATGAATACGGGCTATTATTTAAGCCTTTATCCAGAATAACAAGCATGAAAAAAGATATTGGAATTATTTTACTTTTTATAAAGGAAAAATATTTAAAAAACAAGTAAAAGAAATAAAAAGGCTATAGTTAAATCTATCGCCTTTTTTGGTGAACAAATAATGTACCATCTCTTTTAAATTTGTTCTTTCTTGCCTTTTACAAGAGCTTTTTTAGAGGTTTCCTTATATCTGTACGAGTTATTATATCTAAATTCTAAATCTTGTCTATTATAAGGTTTAAAGGGATATTATCCCCATCTTTTAAGCTTCCAAGATCTGCCAAATATTTTATAAGCCTTGTAGATGTTTGACTGGCTCCTTTTGCGGCTTTAAAAATATCCTTGCCATCTGACACTTCATTTACAAATATTGATGAAAAGAGATCTCCTGTGCCGCTGTATACGGCATCTACATAATCATAGGATATTTTTTCGCTTCTTTGCTTATCGATAACGTAGACAAAGTGGTCGTCATCTCTTTGAGCACTTGTTATTACTATAGCTTTAGCTCCCATTTCGATAAGTCTTTCCCCAACTTCTTCTATATCACAATCCTTCATACCAGTTAAAAGTCTTGCCTCTGTCTCATTAGGTAAGATTACGTCTGCTATTCCCATAAGACTTATATAAGATTTGATATAACTTTCATCTAGACCGTTATAAAGCTCTCCTCTATCTCCCATAATCGGGTCTATGATTATCTTGCTTTTTCTCTTACTTATGTAATTTTTTATTATGTCGATTTGTCCTAAGTTTGCAACAAAGCCTATAAATATAAGTTTAAAGTCGAAGCCCAGGTCTTCCCAAACCTCAGTTGTATCTTTCATATAAGTAGTTGTATCTATAATTGAATACTTCCCATAGTCAAATGCATTTGAAACCAAGGCTGTGGGAAGGCTTGATACTGTTTTTTTCTTAGATAATAGGATAGGTATCATACAGTTAAGGGCTATGTTGTCAAAGCAGGTCATATCTCCTATAAGCAATATATCTTTCATCTTGTGTCTTCTCCTTTTCTTCCTAATTATTATAACATTTATTAGACATTGCGTAGACATTGTGACTTAAAAGCAATTTGCCTTTTATGATATAATTAGGGTTAGAAAAGAGGTAGATTATGTTTGAATTTAATATAGATGACCATAAATATAATAAAATCCATTTTATAGGAATTGGCGGGGTATCTATGAGTGGAATAGCTGAGCTTTTAAACCACTATGGCTACCAAATAAGCGGAAGCGATAGGGACGCTTCCGATACTACCGATGATTTATCTAATAAAGGAATTAAGATATATATAGGGCAAAAAGCATCAAATATAGAAGATCCCGACCTTGTTATCTACACAGATGCTATCTTAGATGACAATGAAGAGCTTATTCGTGCAAGAGAACTTGATGTCCCTGTTGTAAGCCGTGGGGTTTTCCTTGGTGCTCTTATGAGAAACTATGCCTACTCTATAGGGGTAAGCGGTTCTCACGGCAAGTCAACTACTACATCAATGATTTCTAAAATTCTCTTAGATGCAGATGTCGATCCTTCTGTACTTCTAGGTGGTAAATTGGACAGGATTTCAGGAAACGTGCACTGCGGTAACAGCGAGTACATGGTTACAGAGGCCTGTGAATATAAGGCAAATATATTAAATTACTATCCGTCTATGGCGATAATTCTTAACATAGATGAAGACCATCTGGACTTCTACAAGGATATAAACCACATAGTGGCAACCTTTATAGGCTATATGAAAAACCTTGATGAAAATTCAAAGGCGATTATAAATATCGACGACGACAACTGCAAGCTTTTATTAGATCACATAAGGGGCGATATAATAACTTTTGGTATAAATAACCCTGATGCAACCTATAGGGTTACAAATCTTAGCTTTAATGAAAATGGCAATCCAAGCTTCAGCTTAGAATCTGAAAGGCTTGAAAAGCCTGTCGACTTTGAGCTGGATATCATAGGCCGCTACAATGTCTACAATGCAGCTGCTGCTATTATAGCCTGCTATGAATGCAAGATAGACATCGATCTTATTAAAGAAAGTATCCACGACTACCACAACCTTCACAGGAGAATGGAAACAATAGGCTTTTACAAGGGGGCTGAAATAAAGACAGATTACGGACACCACCCTACTGAAATCAAAAACACGCTGCAAGCCTTAAATGAACATAAGAAAAGAAGGCTTATCTGTGTCTTCCAACCCCATACCTATTCAAGAACCAAGGCTCTTCTGGATGACTTTGCGAACTCCTTCTACGACTGCGATGAAGTAATAGTTACAGAAATTTATGCTGCCAGAGAAAAGTTTGACCCAAGCATCCATTCTACAGACCTTGTGGCAAAGCTTGTGGAAAATGACGTAGATGCAAAGTACTACAAGAGCTTTGATGAAGCAAGAGACTATATAAGAAATATAGTAAAAGATGATGATATGGTAATTACTACAGGCTGTGGCAATCCGGATTTACTGGCAAAAATGATAGTGGAGGATTAAATGTGCACCACAATATTAATTGAGCACGAAAATGGAACCGTCTTAGGACGAAATATGGACCTGGAATACTTTGTAGACTACCAGATTCAATACCTGCCTAAAGGATATGAGTACGCCTTTGACTTAAGACACAATCCGATGAAGTCAAAGTATAAGATGATGGGGACAATCTTTAGGGATATGCTTCCCCTAAAGGACGGAGTCAATGAACACGGTCTTATAGGCTGTACAAATATTTACCACATGCCCAAACTCTTTCCATCGGAGCTTGACCCTAACAAAAAAAGTATATCATCCTTGGACTTTCTAAGCTTTGTCCTTGCAAATTACAAGAGCGTGCCTGAATTTTTGGAAGACTTGGACGAGATCGAAATGTGCTGTCGTGATATAGACGGCAACAAGGTAATCGCTCCCCACTTCCACCACATCTTTGTAGATGCAGAAGGCAGATCTGTAATAATAGAAAATCAAAACAAAAAAATTGTAGCCTACTCTGATAATCCAAAAGTTATGACAAATTCACCCGGTTATCCTAAGCATAGGGAGAGGTTAAAGAAGGCAATCCCCGATGTAAATAAGTTTGTACAGGCAAAAAAACTTCCCGGAGGATACGATCCTATATCAAGATTTATCAAAGCCTCTTATATGAGATATAGCCACTTTCCTGCTGAAACTTACACAGAGGCCCTTGAAAATTCCTACTCAATCTTAGAAACAGTAAGCATACCTATGGGCTTTATTCCTAACGAAAATTACGACTACTACACTCACACAGTTTATACCACAGGCTATGACACCTATACAAAAAGTCTTACCATAAGATCAACCCACAACCCTACCATTTATAGGTTAAACTTTGATGATATAAAGGATCAGTCTCAGATGGTCAGATTTAGGATAGGCGATGACATCGAGTTTAAAAGCTTGGCTAATTAGAAATAAGTTTAGGAGGATTTATGAAAATCGGTCTTAGAAAAAGAAATTTTAAAAAGTCTCTAAGTGCAAGAACTACCGGGAAATTAAAAAGAAAGCTTAAGAAAATGATAAACCCCTTCTATGGTAAAAAGGGTATGGGATTTTTGAGAAACCCTAAAAAGTCAATTTACAACAAAATATATAATAAGACTACTTTTTCCCTTAAAGATTTATTTAAGTAGACAAGTAGTAATTGAAAAAGAGCTTAATTTTAGACAGATACAATCTAAAGTTAAGCTCCTTTTATTTTAAATTACTTATTATAAAGCTAAAGTTTTATACTTATTATAGTAATTAAGCCAAAAAATACTCTTGGCCCGGATAAAGAAAATTAAAGAAAACATGCAGACAGAGCTTAAAATGTTAAAGCTTCATAAAATTTTTAATTAGCCCTAAATACTTTGACTTCATTTATTTTGTCAATACTATATGATTAAGTGTTAATAACTAATCGTCAAGTTTTTCTATCCTTTTTTCAGCCTCTTTGTATACTTTTTCATCAGTCATTGCTCCAATGATTATTACAAGAACTTCATTTTCTCTTTTTTCTAACTTATATACTATCCTAATTCCTGAATTTTTTAATTTTATTTTCATAAAACCTGCAAGCTTAGAATTAGATAAATTTGCAAGAGGTTTACCATAACCACCTTCATAATTTGGCATTGGATTTAATAAAATTCTTTTTAAAGCCTTATTAACAACTTTTCTATTAGATCCGTCTAAATGCTTATAATCTTCAATAGCCTCTTTAATGAAAGATAATTTATAGCTCATTCTATTTCATCCTCAGAAATAGGAGAAATTTCCTCAAAATCAAAATTAAATAATTTTTCAAATTGTTCTTTTGAAATTAAATCTTCCTCTTTTGCAGAGGAAAGCCTTTCATTTGCAACCATCAGATCTTTCAAATCTTCTAACTGGTCAATTATATCAGTATATTCTTGTGGAGAAATTAATACACACTCAGGACTATTGTTCTTTAAAACTACTTTAGCTCCATTAATTTTAACGTCATCAAATATTCTTCCTGCAAGACCACGATTAAATTCTGAGATAGAAACCGTTTTATTAGAAATTTCTTTGACAAAATTCATCCTAATCACCTCAATAAAAGTATAATTCAAATTCATAAAAACATCAACTAATATATCTATAAATATATTGTTAATGAATGAAATTACTACTTATGTTGCAAGTCTACGATTTTATCTTTTAATTAATCCATAATCACTTGTAAATCCTTCTTGTGTTATAATTAACTCAGTAAAAAAGCTTAAATGTAACTTTTCTATATGTAAAAATCACTGATATGGTATTTTAAGGAATAGTATATGTATTTAGAACAAGGAGACCAATTTGAAGTAAGAGAAGATAAGGGAAAGGTTGTCCTTGTACCTGTTTCAGTCTATCATGGACATATAATCAAAGATTTAAAGGCCCAAGTAAATGAGCTTAAAGAGTCCATAAAAAATGGAGATGTGCCTGTCTTTGATTCTATTGACTCCTTTTTTTGAAGAGTTGGATAAATAATGAATTATAAGATTACTTATTCAAAAGCCTTTAGTAAACATTACAAAAGGCTATGAGTGAAGTCTCACAGCCCTTTATTTATCAGCTTTTAGCCTAATATATTTTATTTTCTATTCATTTCCCTTAACTTATTATTAATCTTTTCGACCTCATTTTTTTCTTTCCTATAGACTATATACCAGATTAAGGCATAAGTAAGAGCAAAGAATATCAGCGAAATTACAAGATTCAATATATCTGTAAACCACTTAAGATAAAGTCCTGCTACAGAAAAATATACAAGCAAAATTGTAAAGTGGATAAGAGAGTTTTTAAATATATTTTCTCCATTTATTCTGTCAGAAAAAAGCACTGAGACTATACCAAATCCTCCATAAAAGAGACTTTCTATTATCTTTGCTACAAGAGGAGAGCTTTGAGCATTTACAAATTCGGGAATGCCTATCATAAGCTCACCTAAAACAATTGATATAAAAATTTCTATTAAGTTACCGATCCCTACTCCTATAACAAAAGCCTTAATATATTCGAAAAATTTATTCATAGTATCCTCCTAAAACCCTAAAATTCTCTTAAATTCTTTTAAATATCTTCTTGATACATATGAAACTTCGCCGTTTTTAAGCTCAACGGCTATAGTCCCCTTAAATGATAAATCAAGCCTTTTTACATAAGCTATATTAATAATTTCATACCTTGAAATCTTTAGAAAAGAATTCTTATCTACCCTCTCTTCAATTTCATAAAGCCTAAGTCTTGATATAAACTTGCCACCTAAGCTTTCTATATAAACTCTTTTATCCTCAGCATAAAACCTCACTATGTCCTTATAGTCAAGAATATAAACCTCATCATCCTTAAAGCCTACCAAAACATTTTTATTTATAGTCTCAAGTGATTTTTGAATACTTTCTATATCCTTAGAATATGAAAGAGTATATATTTTTACCAGAGTATCATCCAAAGACTCGTCCAAAATTATCTCAACTTTCAAGCTATCCTCCTTTTACCTTAACCTTCCCTTTACCCATGTTTGATAAATTTAATTTCGCCTAAAATCTGATCAGTTTTTGCCTTAAGATATATCTTTGATAACATTATAAGATTTATTATGGTAATTTTCATCAAATATCGGACAAGCGGTAGAAATATAATGATAAGTGGTAATCTTATAAAGATCCTAAGCTTATATTAGAATTAAAAGCAAAATTAAGAGCCTTGAATTTTCCTATGTTATTTGGATTTGTAAAAATTTTTCACATATCCCCCTCAAAATAAAAAAACACCTACTTTTGTAAGTGCTGATTTAAAAAGATTATTAAATTTTTAAGAGGTCATCTCAGCTAATCAATTACCAGTCATTAACACAATACATAGCCCCTAATCTCACTTGTCTTAGAAGAGCTTTAGAAAGGCGGACATAGTCTCCTGTTAGACCCATTTCTTCGGCTAAGGCGTAGGGCTCATCATTCCAGGATCCCATCCCTCCAAAAACATCGCAACTATAAACTGCCGATAGGATTGATTGGTAGCTTTTATGGGGGTCTTGGCTCCATAACTTGTCCCTGGCAAAATCAAAGTATTTAACAAAATTATCCGCTCCGATTTTTATGGCAAATTGAGATATTTCTTTTATGGTTTGGTCAAAGCTTACTATATCAAATGAACTTCCGTCCTCATAAGCTTGCGGCTCATCTACTTTTTCTTCAATATAAAGGATATTCCACCTATCTATCTTTTTATCAAAGCTCCAAATCGGAGAGTACTCAAAGACTTTTCCTTTTAATATATAAACTACTATCTTGCCCCGGTGCATATTTGAAAAGCCTAAGGTATTTAAATCATCGATTTCGGGATTGAGATAGAGTTTTAAGTCATTGTAGTTTTTCTTTTCAATATGCTTGATCCATTCTCCAAAAGTCGGCAATATCTTTTTGCCAAATAAGCCAGCTACCTGAAATCCTATTCTATTTATATAATTCCTGTCTTGATAGGCTAAAGGCTCTCTATAAATCAAAATTTTCTTTGCAAGACTTGCCATTGATATCAGCTGCTCAACTTCACCGTTCATTGTGACCTCCACAATTTTTTTACCAAAAATTCTAACCTATAATTTCCTTATTTCCTTGCCGAGTAAAAACTTATCTAAGGACGTCTTGTTATTATAGACAAAAATTCTTTTACTTTTATCTCCATCATTAATGACAAATAAGTGGTATTCGACCCTCCTGTTAACTTTAGCCCTATGACTGACCATATTTGCATGGCTAATGGTCACAGCCTTTCTAAAGGGAGCCTTTAGGACAAGACTATCTTCCCTAATTAAAAGCTCATACCTGTTGTAGTAGAAGGCCAGGAGGACAAAGGCGATAAGGGCCGTTAATAAAAATACTGTAATTAAGGAAGGATTTTGAATTTTCTCAAGATAGGAAGAATCAATTAAATAGCCTATAATTATTGCATAGATAAAGCTAAAGGCCTACATAAGACGAGCTTCTCCTAACCTAGTCAAGGTCCCTGAAATGCTTGTTTCTTCAAGGGCTTTTGTTAAAAGACCTGACCCTAAGAAGGCGATTAAAAGACTTAAAAATACATATATTAAAATTTTTATAGGATAAATGCTTACTAAACTTCCCATTTCTTTAAATAGCCTCGCTCTTTTTATTTCCTAAATAATAGCATTTTTTATCCCCCAATTCAATAATTATCATCATTAGATATGTTATAATCCATAATATAAGCTGGTAAAAATATTTTGCCTTTATTCCTATACTTTGGGGTATAAATTTAAGATAAGTAGTAAAGGAGTAGTTATGAATTTAGAAGAAGTAGAAGAAAAAAACTATGAGGACTTAAGTAAGTCAGACCTTCAGACTCGTCTGGCAAGATTAAGTAGAATTTGTCAAAATTTAGAAATTCCGATCATGGTAATGGTTGATGGCTTTGAATCCTCAGGAAAGGGATATGTGATAAACACTTTGACAAGTGAACTTAATCCCAAGTACTTTGACGTAGAGGTATTTGAAAAAGATGACTTTTTGGATGAAAAGTTTCCCTTTGCCAAGAGATTTTTTGAAAATGTACCTAAAAAAGGACATATAAAGATTTTTGATAGGTCTATCTACTACAAACTTTTTGACAATCCGGACATAGGAGATAAAGAGCTTGATAGAAAAGTATCATCTTTGGAAAAAATGGAAAAGATGCTTTATGATGACCAAACTATTATTGTAAAGATATTTTTAAATGTTAGCAAAAAGGAACAAAAAAAGAGAATAGATAATTTAAAAGATAGTAAGCAAAGGTCTTTTTATCTCAGCCAATCTGACAAAAATCAAAATGAAAATTACAAAGAATATAAAAGTCACTTTGAAAAAATTTTAGAAGCCAGCAGTTTCAAATTTAGCCCATGGAATATAATTAACAGTGATGATTTAAAGGCGGCATCGAAAGAAGCCTTATATGTCATGCTTGAGGCCATAACTATAGGCATAGAAAGAATCTCTGCCCAACGCTTAGACAATAAAAATGTAGAGAGATCTTATGATAAGGCTGTAAATATAATCGAAAACCTTGATTTAACCAAGACTATAAGTGATGAAGACTACAAGGAAAAGAAGGAAAAGCTCCAAGAAGAAGTCAGAGATTTACTCTTTGAGTTTTACAACAGGGGGATTTCTACAGTATTAGTTTTTGAAGGAGTAGATGCAGCCGGCAAGGACGGAGCTATAGAAAGGCTCATTAAAAAAGTTGATCCTAGGTTATATAGTGTCCATGCAATTTCTGCCCCAAGCAAGGAGGAAGCTGACCGTCACTACTTATGGAGATTTTATACTAAACTACCTGAAGATGGATATATAGGTATTTTTTCCAGGTCTTGGTATGGAAGAGTCATGGTAGAAAGAGTCGAAGGTTTTGCCAAGGTTAATGAGTGGAACAGAGCCTATGACGAAATCCTGGAAATGGAAAAAGGACTTTATAATCACGGTTCCTTGGTTCTGAAATTCTTCGTGACAATTGATAGGGATGAACAGCTTGAAAGATTTAAGGCTCGGGAAAATGAACCTGATAAAAAATATAAAATTACTGATGAAGACTGGAGAAATAGGGACAAGTGGTCTTCCTACATTAGGGCAATGGATGAAATGCTCGATAGGACAAATGTGGACTATGCCCCATGGATTATCGTAGAAGGAAATCAAAAGAAATATGCTCGAATAAAGATAATGGAAGAATTTATAAAGCATGCTAAAGAGCATTTGAAGTTATATGAAGATAAGAATAAATAATAACATATGAAAATCCTCCTGTATTAGGAGGATTTTTTTTGAAAGAACCTAAATTTTAAAGACTTTTTTATTACTTAACTAGCTTTTTATTTTTTTATCTATTGTTTTTTAATCCTGAGAATTTTTGTTTTTATCAGTGATGATAAAAAATCGACATGAAAATCACTTCATGCCGATTAAATTTAATATTTATTTATGAGAAGTTATCATAATAGATCTTATCTTCAGGTACTCCGACATCTGTCAAAGCTGATATTAAAGATTCTATCATCCTAGGGCTACCACATAGGTAGGCACTCTTATTTGATCCATCTTTAACCAACTTTCTGATTGCGTCGTCGGCGTGACCGGTTTCCCCTTTCCAATTCATTTCTTCTGTTGTTCTGGAAAGAACAGGGATAAATTCAAAGTCATATAGTTTTTCTTTAAACATTTCCAGTTCGTCTAACAAGAAGAGGTCATCAGGAGTTTTTGCTCCGAAGTAAAATCTTGCAGGCCTCTTTATGTCATTATCAAGCATATGATACAAAATTGACCTTATAGGTGCAAAACCTGTACCGGCAGCTCCCAATATAATTTCAGAATCTTCATCTCTGTAGTAGAAGTCTCCATAAGGCCCATTTATCATGACGTCGTCGCCTTCTTTTAATACCTTATGAGCATAGGTAGTTGCTATACCCTTAGTGTAACCTATAAGAAGTTCTATGTGCTTTTTATCAAGTTTAGATGAAGCTATTGAGTAAGCTCTGTAAACTTCTTCATCTGATTCATCATATTCATCAGTTCCCGGATATGCTTCAGCTCTTAACTGAACATATTGACCGGGCTTAAATTCGATTTCTTCACCTTCAGGTAATTCAAATCTGAAAAGAGTAATCTTGTCTGTAAGTTCTTTCTTCTCAACGAGCTTAGTTTCAAACTCTCTTACATTAAATAATTCTTCAGGTATAAGAATCTTCATATCTTCTCTAAGCTTTACTTGGCAGGAAAGTCTTACATCATCAGCCATTTCTTCTTCTGATAAATGAGGTTTTTCTGTGGCAAGGACAGGTCCACCACCTGACTTTACCTTTACCTTGCAGTAACCGCAGGATCCCTTTCCCCCACAGGCTGAAGGAATAAATATTTTTTGATCTCTAAGAGTAGAAAGCAGGGAGTTTCCACCCTCTACTGTATATTCTTCATCGTTTATAGTAAGTTTTACTTCTCCGTAATCTGCAATATATTTGTCAGCTATGGTTAATATCAAAGCAAATATTGTAGATAGGATTGCTATTACAAGAGTTGTTTGTATTATAGTAGCCATATGTTCCTCCTATGATATTTGAACAATACCGGAAAATCCGATAAAGGCCATAGCCATAATTCCAGTTATTATAAGAGTTATAGGTGATCCTCTAAGACCTGCAGGAACAGCTTCTTCCTTAAGTCTTTCCCTGATACCTGCCATAGATACTATAGCAAGCCACCAGCCTATACCACTTCCGATTCCAAATAAAACTGTTTGAATAAAGTTATATCCTCTTGTAACCATGAAAAGCGATACTCCAAGGATGGCACAGTTTACAGTTATCAGTGGCAGGAAGATACCCAGGGCATAGTAGAGATTAGGGATGTACTTTTCCAAGAACATTTCCAAAATCTGTACAAAGGCCGCTATGGATATTATAAAGACTATGTACATCAGGTATTCTATTTGAAATTTGACCATCAACTGATATAAGAAGTAATTAATTATCGTAGTGATAGATAGTACAAAGGTTACTGCTATTCCCAAACCATTAGCAGTTTCTACTTCGCTGGAAACTGATATGAACGAACACATTCCCAAGAAGTTTGAGAAGATCATATTAGATGTAAATATTGATGCAAAGAAAATTGCAATAGGGCTAATTTCCATTTTTACTTTCCTCCTTTTCCAACACTTTTACCTTCTTCTTTCTTCAAGGAACGATTCTTAGCTATCCACATCAAGATAGGAAGTAAGAAGAACGCTGCAGGTGGCATTACCATAAGTGTCCAAGGTGTAAAGCTTTCAGGCATCACTTGGAAACCGAAGATAGTTCCGAAACCTAAAAGTTCTCTCACTACAGCTATAATTATCAAAACTATAGTATATCCTAGCCCTGAAGCAACCCCGTCTACAAAAGATGGTAGAGGATCGTTAGTCATGGCAAAGGCTTCAGCTCTACCCATTATAATACAGTTAGTAATGATAAGTCCTACATAAGGTCCCAACATCTTACTCATTTGTGGCATGTAAGCTTTTAAGAACATGTCAACTATTATTACGAAGAAAGATATTATAAAAACCTGAACCATCATACGAATATGATTAGGTGTCTTGTTTCTTAAAAGACTTATAAATAGTGATGAAAAACCTGTTACAAAGGCAAGAGCCAGACCCATTACCAAAGAATTTAAGGCAAGGTTTGTAACGGCAAGGGTTGAACAGATACCTATAACCTGTACCAGGATAGGGTTGTCATCTATTATCCCACTTTTCAATATTTTTTTATAATTAGTTTTCTTAGCCATTATTTATCCACCTTCTTTAAGAACTTATCTAAGCCCTCGTTAACCAAATCTACTGTAAATGAAGATGTCTGTGTTGCCCCGCTTATGGCATCTATATTTCCATCAGATGCAGGCTTATTGGCAACATAAGAACCTTCGCTTCTGCCGTCTATTTCCAAGCCTCGATATTGTTCTTTATATTCATCTTCTGTAATACGACCTCCAAGGCCCGGAGTTTCTTGTTGTTCAGTAAACTCTATACCGGTTAACTTTTTAAAGTCTCCGCTAATTCCTACATAACCTTCTATAGGTCCCCAAAGTCCGGGACCTTCTACAGGAATGGCAAAGGCTACTTCCTTGCCGTCTTGAACAAGAGCGAAAAGTTCTCTCTCAGATTCTGAGTAATCCTTTGCTACTACATTTTCTTCGAAGGTCTTTTTGATGTTTTCATCACTAGGATCTTCGGGTTCTATGTCAAATACGCTTAGAACTTTTTGCTGGGTTTCCAAGGCTTGCTTTTCTTGTATGATAGGCTTAGTCTTTTCATTTAAAAAGGCAAGAATGGCTGTAAGGATAGCAGTTAAGACAAACATAAAGACTACAGGATATACGGTAGACTTTTTCTTTTTTGTAGTTTGTGTTTTTTCCATTAAATAGCCTCCTTACTCAGTTCTTTACTTTGAGAAGCTTTTTTCTTTGCCTTAAGGGCATTTATTATGTGGTCAATTATAGGTGCGAAGGTATTTCCCATTAAAACTGCAAACATTGTACCTCCTGCAAATAGGGCAAATCCTCTGATTATAACTGTAACGACCCCTATGATAATGCCGTAGATGATCTTACCTATATCAGTCTTAGATGCTGAAACCGGATCTGTTGCCATAAATACTGTACCGAATAAGAATCCTCCTGCAAGCAATCCGTCGATAGGATTAGGTACTGAGGAAACTCCTAGGACATTAAAGATAAGGCTAAGACCTGTAAAGCCTGCGAGACAACCTAACATTATTCTCCAGCTTGCTATATTCTTATAGATGAGGTAGATTGCTGCAATTAAGATAACTATGGTAAAACTTTCACCTATTACTCCCGGATAGTTTCCTAAGACCATACTTGTGTAGGAAGGAACTTCCTTACCTAATTTTAAGGCAAGCAAGGGAGTGGAATTTGTTACAGAATCCATTTGTTCTGTTATATATCTTCCGAATCCACCCGGAAAACCTGATGCTGCTTGGTTCCAGTAAATTGTCATAGGTTGAGGAAAGTTTATGTAAACAAAGATACGACCAACTAAGGCCGGATTAAATGGGTTCCTTCCAAAACCTCCGAAAATCATCTTACCGAAAAATACTGCAAAAGCAATACCTACTATTGACATCCAGTAAGGCAAAGATACAGGTAAAGTTAAAGTATAAAGCATAGCTGTAACAATAACGGCTTCTGAAATTTTAGCCCTTCCGTATAACTTTTTATTACTGATGTACTCTACTAATAATGCAACAGCCAGGTTGACTGCTAAAAGGCAAAGAACCTTTAATCCGAAATTGTAAGTTCCTAAAAGAGCGAGAATCGCCAGGAAGAAAATTACCGGATGCATCATCTTCTGTTTCATAAAATACTCATTATAAAACTTTTTCATTTTTCACCCCTTAAATTAAATTCTACAAATTTGTAAATATTTCAATTTGTATACAATTTTATTATATCTGATTATGTGAAAATTATGTAGCCTATTTCATAAAATTTATATATATTTTTAATAGGCTACCTTTATCTACTGCCACCTTCATACCCATTAAAATGGTCATATAAATTCTGAGAAGCCTTATCATTCATTCCTTCGACAGCCCTTATTTCTTCCAAAGAAGCCTTCTTTATATTTTCAATACTCTTAAAATGTCTCATGAGGGCGACCTTTCTCTTTTCCCCTATAAGCTTTATATCGTCTAATTCGGAGTGCTTTAATCTTTTTTCGTGGAGCTTTCTATGATAATTTATAGCAAATCTGTGAGTCTCCTCCTGCATGGCAAAAAGCATTCTATAAAGAGGAGTATTGACCTTGAGAGGAATTTCCTGATTTTCATAAATTATTGCCCTGGTTTTATGCTTGTCATCTTTTACAAGACCCATGACATCTATATGAAGATTAAATTCTCTAAGGACTTTTTTGCAGACATTTACTTGTCCCTTTCCTCCATCCATAAAGATGATGGAAGGAAGCTCGGAAAAACTTGTATCCTTGTTGTCTTCACTGAAGTACCTTTTAAAGCGTCTTGTCAAAACTTCCCTGTGAGACCCGTAGTCATCTGCCCCTTCGATAGTCTTTATCTTAAACTTCCTGTAGTCTTTCGGAGACTTTTCCCCGTCCTTAAAAACTATCATAGAACCTACAGAGTCGACTCCGCTTATATTTGATATATCATAGCATTCTAGCCTATAGATATCTTCATTGCCTGTTATATCCGTTAAATCAAGGATGGCATTTTCCCTGTTTCTCTCCTTCTTAAGGTGTCTTGTAATGTACTTGTCCAGCTCTTCTTTGGCATTTTCTTTTACCATCTCAAGCATATCTACATTAGTTCCCCTTTGAGGAATTCTTATCTCTACCTTAGAGCCTTTTTTAGACTCCAACATTCTTTCTATAAGCTCCTTATCTTCCATTTCTATATCTGTGATGATAAGCTTCGGAATATAGGTAGCATCAAGGTAGTATTGCTTGAAGAAAGATGACATAATAGATTCATTACTTTCGTCATACTTATTATCAACTATATAGTGCTGTCTTTCTATGATCTTCCCGTTTCTCATGAAAAAGATCTGCACGCTTACAGTTTCGACCTCCCTTGCCATGGATATCATATCCATATCAAGTCCCTTGGTATTGGTGATATTTTGCTTTTCCAAAAGTTCATCGGCATTTTTAAGGTAATCCCTATACTTGGCTGCAAGCTCGTACTTTTGTTCACGGCTCGCCTTTAGCATCTTTGCTTCCAGGTTCTTTAAGAGCTTATCTTCCTTCCCGTTTAAAAAACTCTCTATTTCCTTAATTTCTTCCTTGTAAAGGTCTTCATCCACATCATACACACAGGGTCCTTGACACTGGTCTATAAAGTAATTCAGGCAGGGTCTCTTAAGCTTTTGTCCCTTTTCAAAGTTTAGGTTGCAGGTTCTTAAGTGGTAGGTGTGGTTGATCAGGGCTATCATATCGTTTACAGCATAGGCATTGGGATAGGGGCCGAAATACTTGGCTCCGTCCTTTACTACCCTTCTGGTCTTAAGCACTCTGGGATATTTTTCATTGGTTATCTTTATATAGGGATACTGCTTGTCATCCCTTAAGACTATGTTGTACTTAGGTCTGTTTTTCTTTATGAGGTTGGACTCTAAAATCAAGGCTTCGACCTCGTTGTTTACGATGATGTATTCAAAGTAATCTATATGACTGACCATAGCTCTTACCTTAGCAGTCTTTTTAGATGAGTCAAAGTACTGGGAAAGTCTTCGTATTAAGTCGATTGCCTTGCCTACATAAATTATCTCGTCTTGGTCATCGTGCATGATGTATACGCCGGGTTTATGTGGCACTTCATCCAATTCTTTTCTTATATCAAACATTATATAGCTTCAGTCACCTTCTTTAGGTATTCAAGTTCAGGACCTTCCAAGTATGGGGACAGCTTTTCAAAGGACTCCTTGTTGTAAGAATTTAACCAGTCAATTTCTTCTTCAGTAAGTCTTTCTTTTATTACAGGTTTAGTGTCAATTGGGCAGATTGAAAGAGATTCAAAGCCTAAAAATTCACCGAATTCATTTTCAAACTTCTTCACGCAGACCATTATGTTTTCTATCCTGATGCCGTGAGATCCTTCCACATATATGCCCGGTTCATCACTTGTAACCATTCCTTCTTCCATCAAGATGCCGTTATCTCTCTTTGTAATGGCTTGAGGACCTTCGTGAACATTTAGGAAGAAGCCTACCCCGTGGCCTGTTCCATGGTTAAAGTCAAGTCCTTCCTGCCAGATAGGTCTCCTTGCTATAGGATCCAGCATAGCAGCCTTTGTTCCCTTAGGAAAAATCGTAGTCATAAGGGCTATATGAGATTTTAAGGTAAGAGTGTAGTGGAGCTTTTCTTCTTCAGTTAGAGGCCCAAGCGCGATAGTCCTTGTTATATCAGTTGTCCCGTCCAAGTACTGAGCCCCACTGTCTACAAGATAAAGACCTTCAGACTTTAGACTAGGTGATCCTATTTCAGGAGTAGAGTAGTGAGGAAGGGCTGCGTTTTCCCCATAGGCTGATATAGTTTCAAAGCTCAAGTCCTTAAAGAGGTCTCCCTCTTGTCTAAACATCCTAAGCTTTTCAGCTGCACTGTGTTCAGTTACATTTCCTGTAGGCACTCCTACGCTTAACCAGTAGAAAAATTTGACCAGGGCGACCCCATCCTTGATGTATGCGTTCTTATTGTTTTTTATTTCTGTCCTGTTCTTATGAGCCTTCATCAGACTGACAGGTTGCATTCCCTTGTTTAATCTGACATTTGAGTTTATAGAATTATAGATCTTTACATTTGTCTTAGCAGGGTCTATAAATAAAACGCTCGTTCCGGAAAGTTCTGAAAGATCCTGATAGATATCATCATATCTTTTTAGGCTTATCCCGTCTATTTGTAGATTTTTCTTTAAATCTTCATCAACCTTCTCTGCATCTATATAAAGGTTGGCAAAGTCCATGCCGACTAAGGCATAGCTCATTACTACAGGATTGTAAGTGACATCATTGCCCCTTATATTATAAAGGTAGCAAATATCGTCAAGACTTCCTATAAAATCATAGTCACAGGACTTTTCCCTTAAGATATCCCTAAGTCTTTCTATCTTAGAGCCGGCACTTTCTCCGCAGTACTTAAGGTCAAGTGAATAGGCAGGCTCTTTAGGAAGCTCAGGTCTATCTTCCCAGATTTCTCCTACAAGGTCTATATCTGTAATTAGCATTCTGTGTATTCCTATGTTATTTATCAGCTCATAGTAGTACTCGTAGTCTAGGCTAAGTCCGTCTACTCCGATTTTTGCACAATCGGAAGTATTTTCTACCAAATAATCAATAAGAGTCCCTACTCCCGGCTCTCCCATCTTCATAAGATCTATCCCGCTACCTGCAAGTTCACGTTCAGCTTGGATAAAATACCTGCCATCTGTAAAAAGAGCTGCTGATTTTCTTGTGACCACAAGGCTTCCCGCACTTCCGCTAAAGCCTGAGATATATTCACGAGTCTTGTAGTAGTCTGCTATATACTCTGATGAGTGAGGATCGCTTGTAAGAATAATATAAGCTTCTATGTTTCTTTCACCCATTTTTTTTCTTAATTTTTCCAGTCTTTCCTTTATCATAAAAATCCTTCCCTTTTATTTATTGCTGATATTAAAATAATTATATCATAATGACTTTTGTTAATTTACAAAAAAAAGCCTATATGATAGAATTTGAAATAGTTCATAAGACTTAGAAAGTCTTAAATTAAGCTTTTTTAAGGAGTGTTTAAATGAAATTAGGTATAGTCGGACTTCCAAATGTCGGCAAGTCCACTCTCTTTAATGCCATAACTAAGGCGGGAGCCGAAATGGCAAACTATCCCTTCTGTACAATAGATCCGAATGTCGGAGTTGTAAATGTACCGGATGAAAGGGTAAACAAGCTTGCAGAAATGTTTAAGTCCAAAAAGCTAATCCCTGCAGTTATAGAATTTTACGATATAGCAGGCCTTGTAAAGGGAGCCAGCAAGGGTGAAGGACTAGGAAATAAATTTTTGGAAAATATAAGAGAGTCTGATGCCATAGTAGAAGTTTTAAGGTGCTTTGAAGATGAAAATATTGTCCACGTTGACGGATCAGTTGATCCTTTAAGAGATATAGAAACAATAAACTTAGAACTTATCTTATCAGACTTGGATATGGTTCAAAGAAGGTTGGAAAAGACTAGAAAGGCTTTAAAGGGAAACAAGGAACTTAAGGCTGAGCTTGACCTATTAGAAAAGGTTGAAAAGGTACTTGATGAAGGAAAGTCTATAAGAGTTTTAGACCTTAACGATGATGAAATGAAACTTTTAAGATCTTTTAATCTTCTAAGTGTAAAACCTATCCTCTACGTCTGCAATGTAGCTGAAGATGACATCGAAGATAACGGGGATTCAAATGAAAATGTAAAAAAAGTTCGTGAATTTGCCAAAAGTGAAGATGCAGAAGTTGTCGTTATATCTGCAGAAATAGAAGCTGAAATATCAACTTTAGATGATAAAGAAGAAAGAAAAGAATTTTTAAAAGAATTGGGTCTTGAAAAGTCAGGTGTAGATAACTTGATCGAAAAGTCCTACGAACTTCTAGGCCTTATGTCCTTCCTAACAACAGGAGAAGATGAAACAAGAGCTTGGACTATAAAGAAGGGGACTGCAGCTGTAGATGCTGCAGGTAAAATCCACACCGATATCCAAAGAGGTTTCATAAGAGCAGAAGTTGTAAACTATGATGACCTTATGGAGTTAGGCTCAATGAACGCAGTAAAAGAAAAAGGACTTATGAGACTTGAAGGCAAGGATTATATCATGCAAGATGGGGATATAGTTCACTTCAGATTTAATGTTTAATTTTTTAGTATATCGGCTGACCTGAATAAAAGGTCAGCTTTTTTCTTGCCGATAAAAAGCAAAACAAAAAGCACCGACAAGTAATATCAGCTTGTCGATGCTCTCAAGTGTCATTGACTCTTTTGTTCAATGATATTTTTATTTTTAAATTAAAAGTTATTTAAGTGAGCTGCCTTTATTATAGCCGGATAGTCCTTATAAGAGTAGTTAAAGTCTACCCCGCCTTCTGAAGTGCTTGGGATTCCGGCAACCTTTGCCTTGTTAGTTGTTTGCCACAAGCCGTAATCTTGATTTATGCCCGGTTTTTCAACTCCCCAGTGAGCCACCCACTTATCATAGTCAGCCAGTCTTGCTGTTTCAAATTCATTATTTAACCATGAAGCTGATGAGTAAATACCTGTGTAGTATCCATTCTTTTCAAGGATATCCATAAAGGCAAGAGCCATATCTGTCTTTGTTTTTTTAGAAATTCCCCTTTGTGATGGATCTTCAAAGTCTAAAAATACCGGATATTCAAACTGTTTTCCACACAATTGTTCTAAGAAAAGATTAGCTTCTTCCTTAGCTTCTTCTATATTTGAAGCATAAAGATACCAGTAAGCTCCTACATTTAGCCCCGCTTTCTTAGCCTTCTTATAATTTGTTTCAAAGGCATTGACGAATCCGTTTCCACTGTCCTTAGGATTTACCCCTGATCCTGCCTTTAAAATTACAAAATCTACGGCATTTTTTCTCTTAGCTTCATCTAAGTTTACATTTCCATTATATCTTGAAAGGTCAACCCCTTTTTCAAAATAAGACTTGTACTTGTCAACAGAGCTTGTATTCACATCACTTTCTCCAGGCAATTTTACAGTTACATTGTTAAGAGTGTTAGTAACAGTCCTTGCAACTTCACTGCTTATAGCTGATTGACCCCCTATTACAAGCACACTTTTGACAGCTTCTCTATTATCTTTAAAGTAAGATATAACTTCTTTAGGAAGTTCATTAGTCTTTGTTAAAATTATCGGAATACCTGAGCCTTGAGCAATAGGGGCTATAGCTAGGGCATCTGCAAAGTCCTGTCCGCTTGCTACTATCAGCTTATTAGGTGCTGATGAAACTTTTTTAGCTACTGCAACAGAACCTTCATACCTATTTGACCCTGAAATTCTTTCAGCACTCTTACCTGTAATTCTCGTTACTTGGTTAGCCACTCTACTACTTACAGCCTTAGTCCCTCCGACTATAGTTACATTGTTTATTGCGTTTTTATTGGCTTGGAGGTATCTTGCTGTTGTATTTTCAAGTCTATCAGGGTTAGTTAAGATGACCTTGGCATCCTTACTTGCTCCAAGAGATGTTGCAACAAGGGGATCACAAAAGTCCTCTCCTGTTGTGATGATAATATTCTTTTTAGATGACTTTTTAGCTGCCAAGACACTTGTTTCATACCTGTCTTTGCCGGCAATTCTTTCTGTTGTGATTGACAGACTCTTAAGGTAGTCTTCTATTCTCTTGCTTATAACCTTTTCTCCACCCATTAGGTAGACTTTAAGAGGGTTATTTTGTAGCCTTCTTAAAATTTCCTCGTTGGTTTGGTAAGGAATAGCATCTTCCTTTACGTAAAGGATAGGCATCTTTCCTTCTGAAAGGCTTGTCGCACTTATTCCATCAGCATAGGAATTTCCGTTAACAAGGATAACTTCCTTAGAATCTTTTAGACTTTTATATTGGTTAGCTATTTTAACAGCTGTTTCATACCTATTTTTACCTTGAATCCTTTCAGGCAGGACCTTACTTGTAGATCCTTTTACTTGAGCTTCTTCCTTTTTTAAGACCTTAGCTTGATCTTTTTCCAAAGCTTCTTGTTTTTCTAATCTTTCATCCTGATCTTTTTCGGAAGTTTTTTCCAAATAAGTATTTTTTTCTAGCTTTAAATTTTCTTTAGGAACTTCAAGGTCATATATTTCTTTTACTTTTTTGTCTGTTTTTTGGCTAGCCTTTTTTTCTACAGACTCTTCAGCTTGCTTTACAGGCTTAGCTTTTTCTTCTAAAAGAACTTCTTCCCTGTCTTCTACGACCTTTTTATCTTCTTTTTCCCTACCAGTCTTTTCTTTAAGTGAAGGCTTAGCTTCTTCTTTTATGTAATTTCTTTGATTTGTATCTTGGTCAGAGTTTACACTTTCGTATTCTTCCTTAGGACTTACTTGAACTTCTCCTAGGTCTTTTGTATCATCTGCTCCCAAATCAGATGATTTATATGAAATTTCAAGTTTGTTATTACTGTAGTCAGTGTACTTTGTTTGCAACTCTTCTACTAAGTTTTCTTTTCCAGCTTGCTCAGCCTGGCTCGTATTAGATATCATAAGGCTCACTGAAAGAGCAGCAAATGATACTGTAGCCACCTTTTTAAGTTGTTTCATAGTTCATCCTCCCATAGTTTCCTACTAATTGCTTATATTATCACATAAATTCTTATTTTTCTAGAAATATAAGTTCCTTTTTAAGTAATATTGATGTTAAATCTGAAATTGTAGACTTTTGATTCCTAATTTCAGCCTTTTTCCTCAAATTAAGCTTTAGGAAGTTAACTAAAATGCATTACAAAAATGTTACAAATCATAAAAAAAGACCTTGTCATCAAACAAGGTCTTTTTTTAATCAAGTTCAAGTTTTCCTGTATACAATTGATAGTAAGTTCCCTTTTTATTAAGTAGGGACTCGTGATTTCCTCTTTCTATAATTCTTCCACCTTCCATTACCATTATTACGTCGGCATTTTGGATAGTAGAAAGTCTGTGAGCTATAACTATAGAAGTAGACCTTTCCATCAGCTTATCCATGGCTTCTGTTACGAGCATTTCTGTTGAGATGTCGATAGAACTAGTAGCCTCATCTAGTATAAGCATACCGGACTTATTTATGGCGGCCCTTAGTATTCCGATAAGTTGGTTTTGACCGTTGGATAGGGATGAACCGTCTCCCCTTATCACAGTGTGGTAACCTTCAGGTAGTCTCTTTATAAAGCTGTCAGCTCCGAATAACTCTCCTACCTTCACTATTTCCTGCTTGTGGGCATCGAGCTTACCATACCTTATATTATTTTCTACAGTGTCTGTAAATAGATTTACTTCCTGAAGAACCATCCCGAACGCCCTTCTAAGTCCGGATTTTTTAATATCTCTTATGTCGATATCATCTATCTTTATAGCTCCGGAATCTATTTCATAAAATCTGGTAATTACGTTAGTTATAGTTGTCTTTCCAGCTCCGGTAGATCCTACAAGAGCAAGTTTTTCTCCCGGATTTGCATAGAAAGTTACATCCTTTAAGATAGGATTTTTTCCATCATAAGAAAAGTTTACGTGCTCGAAGTCTATCTTTCCCCTTAAAGGTCTCATTTGACTCTTAGAGTTTTGATCAAACTTCCAAGCATAATTTCCTGTTATCTTATCGCTCTCTTCTATGGATCCGTCTTCATTTATCAATGCATTTACAAGGTCAATAGATCCGTCGTCGACTTCTTCTTCCATATCAAGAATTTGAAAAATTCTTCCGGCTCCTGCCATTGCTTGGAAGATTCCATTTGTCTGTTGAGCTACATTTGCGATAGGGTTTTGTAATTGTCTGGCGTTGGTAAGGAAGGTTGCCAAAGAACCTATTGATAAAAATCCTTTTGCTGAAACTACAACTCCTACCATACAGATTATGGCATAAATAACATTTAACATGTTAATTAGGAAAGGCATTATCTTACCTGATGAGGTCATTGCCCTTGCTAAATTTTTTCTAAGCTGTTCACTTAAGACATCAAATTGTTCGATAGCCTGACTTTCATGGTTAAACACCTTTATTACCTTTTGTCCTGATAGCATTTCCTCATTAAAACCATGAATTACTCCGATTTGCCTTTGGGCATTCATAAAGTAACCTCCTGTCCTCTTAACTATCTGACCTAGAGTTAGGAGGGTTAATATGAGGGCTGTCAGAGTAACGGCTGTAAGAATTGCATTTATCTTAAACATCACTATCATAGTTCCTATAAATAAAAGGCTGGAGCTTAAGATGCTGGGCACTGTTGATGCCATAGACTCTGATAACATATCTGTATCATTTGTAAGCCTTGATAAAATTTCTCCGTGAGGATTCTCATCAAAGAAGTTAACTTTTAAATGCTGAAGCTTTGTGAAAAGATCCAACCTTATATCTCTTATGCTCTTTTCTCCGACCCTTACCATCAACCTCATGTATACATAGGCTGAGGTAGCTGAGATTAAGAATAAAATTAGCATTTTAAATATTTGAATTTTTAAACCATTAAAATCAGCCGGTATTATATATTCATCAATTATAGGTCTTAGCATATTTATCGCATATATTTGGCTGACTGTTGAGATTAAAACACAAACTAAAATAAGGGCCATTTGCCACTTATATCTGAAAGTATATCGGATTAATCGCAAGAAAGACTTGATGGATCCATTGTCATCTTTATTTATTTTATTACTCATCTATATCCCTGTCCTTATTTTGTACATCATATATCCTTCTATATACTTCATTTCTCTTATATAGATCTTCGTGACTGCCTATGTCATTGATCTTTCCATCCTTCATCATGATTATCCTGTCACAGTCGATGAAAGAAGAGGTTCTTTGAGATATGATTATCTTAGTTAGATTCTTGGAATATTCATTTATATTATCAATCATTCTCTTTTCAGTCTTGGTATCAACAGCTGATGTCGAGTTGTCCAAAATTAAAATCTTAGGTTTCTTTAAGAGAGATCTGGCTATACATATCCTTTGCTTTTGACCTCCGGATACTCCTGCTCCTCCTTGGCCTAGGATAGAGTCGTATCCATCTGCCCTTTCTCTTACAAATTCATCTACACAAGCAATTTCAGCTATCTTAAAGATTTCTTCATCTGTAGCATTTTCGTCCCCCCACCTGATATTTTCTTTAATAGTTCCTGAAAAGAGGGTATTTTTTTGTAAAACTATAGCTACCTCTTCCCTTAAAGTTTTTAGGGGATATTCTTTTATGTCGTGACCTCCGACCCTTAGACTTCCTTCTGTTATGTCATAAAGTCTCGGAATCAACTGAACAAGGCTGGACTTGGCAGAGCCTGTAGGTCCCATAATTCCTATGGACTCTCCGGATTTTATGTGAAGGTTAACGTCTTGTAGGGAATAGTTGTCGCTGTCTTCGTCATAGCTGAAGGATACATTGTCAAAGTCAACAGACCCGTCTTCAAGTTCCAGTTCTTCTATCTTTTCATCGTTATTCATAGAAGGAGTGTAGTGAACAAGCTCTGACACCCTGCTTATCCCTGCAGAGGCTGACATAAGAACTGTAAAGGATGTACTCATCCCTATAAAGGCTCCCAGCAGCTGCAAGGAGTACATATTAAAGCTTATCAAATCTCCTACTGTCATATTCCCCTTAGCTATTTCCTTGCTACCGAACCATACAATGACTGCTATTGTAGAAAACATTATGAGGTTAGTCATTGGAAATATAAGAGAAATTATTCCGTTTGCCCTATCAGATAGCTTAAACATTCCTTGATTTTGCTTATAAAACTTTTTAATTTCAAAACTTTCCCTTACAAAGGACTTTACTACCCTTATGTTTGAGATATTTTCTTCAGCCACCATAGTTAAATTATCATACTGGTCCCTGGATTGTTTAAACATAGGGATGGACTTTGAAGTTATATACATAATCCCAAAAATCAAAAGAGGAGCTGAAACCAAAAAGATCATAGACAACCTTGGACTTACTACTACCGAAAGTATAAAGGCCAATAAAGCTGTGAGCATTGTCCTTACAAGAAACCTGGTTGTCATAAAGGTAGACCTTGACGCCAATTGCATATCACTTGTTATCCTTGTCAAAAGGGAAGGGATCCCGAAGTGTTCTATATCGTCAAAGGCAAAAGTCTGAATTTTTCTAAACTGTAACTCCCTTAAATTTGCCGCAAAACCTGTAGAAGTAATTGCCGCATACTTAGTGGCCCTCATACTTACAAGCATGGATATGATGGCAAATATGATCATAACTACCCCTATTAAGAGGGTCTGGTTAATGGGCTTGTTAGAGCTTACTCCATCTATCATAAGGCCTAGCGAAACAGGGATTAAAAGTTCAAATATAGTCCCTATAAAAGTAGCTATTATAGATGTCCTCCTTGTTTTTTTGTATCTTCCCATATAGGGAGTTATGGAGGTATAACCTCTCATAAATTCTTTAAATTCTTCCATTTACTCTCCTTAAATTTTAATCTTAAAACTTATGTAACAAATTTTCTTTTCTACATTTTATCAAATATTTTTTACATTTGCTTAAAAAATATTTAACATTTCTTGATTCTATAGGGCGATATTTTATCAGATAAAATCGCTAAATCATTAAATTTCCAAACAAAAAAAGCCGCTATAAATAGCAACTTTCTTTTACTTATCTGTGATTTCTTTCAATCTTCCGAAAATTTTATAGTCAACCTTTTTAAGGTCCTCTATATTTTTACAGCCCAAAATAAGCATAAGCATCTTCAGCTTATATATCAAAGACTTCATATATTCTTTTGTAAATTCGTATCCCCCATGAATAAGGAAAGATAAAATCTCTCCACTCATAGCAACCATATCAGCCCCAAGGATGTATGCCTTTATTATATCTATAGCATCTCTTATCCCACCTGAAGCTATAAGATACATATCATCAGGTCTTTCTTTAAGGTCTAAGAGAATTTTTGCAGTCGGGATCCCCCAGTAATAAAATTCTGAAAAGTCCATGTCGAACCTTCTCATATCTTCTATCTCAGTAAAATTTGTTCCCCCATGACCGGCTATATCTATATTCCTTATACCTATATCGTAAAGCTTCATGGCATCTTCTTTCCTAAGGCCATAGCCGACTTCCTTTACAATTATAGGGTGGTCTATATTTTCTCTTATCTTTTTTATATTATCATATATACCTTTAAAGTCTCGGTCTCCTTCGCCCATTATAAGCTCTTGGATAGGGTTTAGGTGAAGTTGGAAAAGGTCACAGTCTAAGATATCGATCGCCTTTTTTACATCATCCAGACTTTCTCTCGCTGACAAATTTCCGATGACAGTATACTGCCCCTTTGGGAGATTATCTCTTACAAGCCTAAAGCTTTCTACAGCTTCTTCGTCTTCCAGTGCTATCTTTTCACTGCCTACTGCCATAGGAATATTAAAGGTTCTGCAGAGTCTGGATAGATCCTCATTTATATCTGCTGAAATTTCTCCCCCACCGGTCATGGCATTTATCATTATCGGCAGGTCTATCTTTCTTCCAAAAAAATCCTTCGATATGTCTATATCATCTATATCTAACTCAGGAAGTGAACTATGCTCAAGATATACGCATTTAAATAAGTTATCCCCTCTGTACTCCGACTTAAGATAATTTTCTATGTGTTCCTGTTTTTTTTCCATCTTCACTCCCGACTTTCTAATAAGTTTGTGGACTCCTGTAACTTTCTTCTAACTTATAGTCTACAAAAACTTTGTCAACTATTTCCTTAAGCCCATCTTCATCTGCAATATACCAACTTATACCCGAACTGTCATCATAATAACCCGGGACTGTGTAGGAATTCATTTTTTCTGATGAGAAATTCTTAAGGTCTCCTGTATGCTTTAACATCTCTTGCATAGGTAGATTTGTCCTGACGTCCTTCTTAAAGATTTCGATAAATTGAGGAATCTTGGTTATATTACTTGGTGATAGAATTTGGTCCATAAGGGTCTTTAAAAAGTAGTGTTGGTTGGCAATTCTCGCATCATCGCTTCCTCCGAAAGGGTATCTCGCCCTTACATATTGCAAAGCTTCCTCTCCCTTAAGGACATTGAATCCCTTATCTATATGTACGCCTGCCTGTGGAACATCAATCTCTACAGGAACATCAATCTCTACTCCTCCCATAGCCTCAGTAATATCTCTGACAGCGTCAAAACTTACTTCCATATAATAATCTATATCCACCCCTAAAAGATCTCTTAGGGCTTTGACGCTTCCCTGACTACCTCCGTAGGCGTGGGCAGCATTTATCTTGTGATCCTCTCCGTTAATTTCAACCATGGTATCTCTCGGTACTGATAGGATATCTAAGTTTCCGCTTTCGAAATTAAGCTTACAAACCATTATAGTATCAGTTCTCTGATTGTCCTCTTCGCTCTCTTTCCTATCTACTCCAAACAGGGCGAATACGTACTCATCTTCGACATTCTGTTCAATTACGTTACCCTCTCCTAGAGTATCTCCACTAATCTTGTCATTATCAGATGCAAGTCCTGCTATTATATTTTGTCCGTAAAGATAAGTCCCGAAAAAAGCAAGCAGAGATACAAAAAAAATGGCAACTGATCTCTTTCTCATCGAATCCTCCAAAATCCTAAATATGTAATAACTTTTTATCTATATAATTATATCAGAATTAAATAATTTTTATAGAACTAATCCTTAAAAAATGTTAATAAAAGCAAAATTTTAGCCAAGAAAAAGCCGGCTTGATCAAAAATCTTCAAGCCGACTCTTATTAAACTGTTTCTTTGCTTTTTTCCAAATTTACCCTTGCCTGGCTCATCATGAGCTTAACCCTATTTACCTGATTAACTTCGCTGGCACCCGGGTCGTAGTCTATGGCAACTATATTAGCCTCAGGATAAATTTCTCTTATCTTTTTCATAACTCCCTTGCCTGTTATGTGGTTAGGTAGGCAACCGAATGGTTGGATGCAGACTATGTTCGGAGCTCCTTCTTTTATAAGCTCGACCATTTCTCCTGCAAGTAGCCAGCCTTCTCCGGCTTGGTTTCCAAGAGAGGTGATGTCTTTGGCGTAGTCCATGACGTCTGTGATATAGACCGGTTCTTCAAAGCGTTTAGACTTTCTAAGGGCTGTTCTAACGGGCTCTCTGAAATCTTCTATGGTCTTTACTGCCATTTTCCCGAAAAAGGCTGTAACTTTACTTTTTTTATAGAGGTCTTTTTTAACTTCAGTATTAGCAAAGCAGTAGAGGAAGAAGTCTAGAAGGTCAGGAACTATTACTTCAGCTCCTTCTTTTTCCAGAGTGTCTTGGAGGTGGTTATTGGCTTCGGGCAAATATTTAACTAAAATTTCTCCGACTATTCCCGCCTTTGGAAGCCTTATATCTTTTACTTCGATGTTATCAAAATCTTCTACTATATTATTTACAAGCTCAATGAACTTTTTCTTGTTCATAGAAACTATTTCTTTTCTGCAGATATCTATCCACTTTTCTTTCATAAGGTTGGTAGTTTGATCAATTTTTTCATAGGGCCTTGTAGCGTTGGAAACTCTATTTATAAGGTCTCCAAGAATGACTGCTCTTACTGCATTTATCAGGATAGGAAGGTTTGAGGCCTTTACCAGGTCGAATCCTCCGTGACTTTCAATCCCCTGAACTGAAAGAGCTATTACAGGGATGTTCGGATAGCCTGCATCTTTAAGTCCTTTTCTGATGTAGCCGACATAGTTACTTGCCCTGCAGGCTCCTCCTGTCTGAGTCATAAGTAAGGCAAGCTTATCAGTATCATACTTTCCTGATTCGACCGCTTCCATAAATTGACCGACTACGGTGATTGATGGATAGCATGAGTCGTTGTTTACATACTTAAGTCCCTTGTCTATTACCTTGCTGTCAACCTTGTCTAAGAAGTCTATGTTGTAGCCATTGGCCTTTAGGAGGGTTTCCAGGATTTGGAAGTGTTCTCTGGCCATTTGAGGGGCCAAAATTGTGTATCCTTCTTCCTTCATTTCCTTGGTAAATTCTACAGGTTCGCCTAGTTCTTCTTCTATAGGTCTGCTGAAGTCTATTCCCTCTCTCTTCTTTTGTTCCAAGGCTTGGATTAATGATCTTATCCTTATTTTTATCGCCCCGAGATTTGAAACTTCGTCGATTTTAATTAGGGTATAAATTTTTCCCTTAGATTCAAGAATTTCTTGGACTTGGTCTGTTGTAACTGCATCTAGTCCACAGCCGAAGGAATTTAGTTGAATCAACTGCAAATTTTTGTCATTGGACACATATTCTGCTGCCCTGTAAAGTCTTGCATGGTAGGACCATTGGTCGAGAACTCTGGTATCAAAGTCCAAGTCTTCTATGTTATAGGCAACCGCATCTTCGGATAAGACAGGTAGACCCATGGCTTCAATAAGCTCAGGGATGCCGTGGTTTATTTCTGTATCGGCATGATAAGGACGACCTGCAAGGACTATAGCGTTAAGGTCATTTTCTTTAATATAGTCCATAATTTTTCTTCCCTTAAGCCTGATTTTTTCGTGGTAGGCCTCTTCTTCTTTCCAAGCCTTGGCAGCTGCATTTTTAATTTCCTTTTTGCCCAGGACATTTCCATCGTAAGTATAACCTTCAAATATTTCTACCAATCTTTTTTCGATGATCTTTTCACTTTCAAAAGAAAGGTAAGGGTCCATATACTTAACTGAGTTTAGACCTTCGACGTTATTTCTTATTACATCGGGATAACCGCTTACTACCGGACAGTTCAAGTGGTTTTGTGCCTTGGAGTACTGCTTGTATTCATAAAAGACTGCCGGATAAAAGATCATGTCGACCTTTTTTTCTATCAGATTTTCTATGTGACCATGAACTATCTTGGCAGGATAGCAGGCTGTTTCTGATGAGATGGAGGCTATTCCCTTTTCATATATAGCCCTTGAGGACTTGTCTGAAAGGACTACATCAAAGCCCAGGCTTGTAAAGAAGGTATGCCAGAAGGGATAATCTTCATACATATTTAGGGCTCTAGGAATGCCGACTGTGCCGAATTTATTTGCAGATCCTAGAGATTTTCTGTCAAAGAGGAGGTCATATTTAAACCTGTACATATTCATATTCTCAAGGCTTTCTTCCTCTTTAATTCCTGCCCCTCTTTCACACCTATTACCTGTGATGTATCTGGATCCGTCAGGAAATTTATTTATGGTAAGAGCACAGTTGTTTGAACAACGTCCACATCTGGCACTTGTTTGAGTGTAGGTAAAGTTTTCTATTTCTTCTATATTTGCAAGAGTAGATACTCCTGTAGATCTTTCCTTAGCTATAAGGGCCATTCCCATAGCTCCCATAAGTCCTGATATTTCAGGCCTTGTAGCAATCCTTCCTGTTATCTTTTCAAAGGCTCTTAAGATAGCGTCTCCATAGAAAGTTCCCCCTTGGACAACTATATTTTCTCCAAGACTTGAAGGATCTTTTACCTTGATAACTTTTTGAATGGCATTTTTTATAACTGAGTAACAAAGACCTGCGGCTATATCTGAAAGCTCCGAGCCTTCCTTTTGAGCCTGCTTAACCTTGGAATTCATAAAGACTGTACATCTGGAACCCAGATCTGCAGGATTTTTCGCCCTGATGGCTTTTTCCTGAAACTCTTCAACTCCCATCCCTACTGAGGCTGCAAAGGTTGACAAGAATGATCCGCAGCCTGATGAGCAGGCTTCGTTTAGCTGGATGGAATCTATAACTCCATCTCTAATATGCATGGCTTTCATATCTTGGCCACCGATGTCAAGGATAAAGTCTACATCGGGGTTGAAGTACTTGGCTGCATTGTAGTGGGCTATGGTTTCGACTTCTCCGTTATCTATGTGGATAGCTTTTTTGATGAATTCTTCTCCATATCCACAGATAGCTGATGAAACTATCTTTGCCTTAGGATTCATCTTAGCATACCCTTTTTTAAGCATATCGATAACAACTTCAAGCGGTCTTCCCAAATTCATTTGATAATCTTCAAATAAAATCTCACAATCTTCAGACATAAATATCATCTTTGAAGTTGTAGATCCGGCATCTATGCCGACATATATATTGCCCTCATATTCCTCTATGTTCCTATATCTTACAAGGTTTGTAGAGTGAGCTTCTTTAAACCTTTCATACTCTTCTTCGCTTTTAAAAAGTGGTTCCAAACTTTCAGTCCTGTCATAGGCTAAGCTTTCATCAGCTGAGCTTGACTTTGATAAGATATCTTCATAGAGAACGTATTCTCCATTTTCCATTCCTGCAAGAGCAGCTCCCTTTGCAACGTAAAGCTCTGCATCTTCAGGTGTATAGAAGCTGTTTTCCTCTTCTCCCAGGGTTTCTATAAACCTTTGTCTAAGAGATGACATAAAATGAAGAGGTCCACCTAAGAAAGTTACCTTCCCTTTTATTGGTCTCCCACAGGCAAGGTTTGATATAGTTTGGTTTACTACAGATTGAAAAACTGATACTGCTATGTCCTCGCTGCTCGCTCCTTGGTTCATAAGAGCCTGGATATCTGTCTTGGCAAAGACTCCGCAGCGTGAGGCTATCGGATATATTTTTTTATATCCCTTGGCAAGCTCGTTAAGGCCTGAAGCATCTGTGTTTAAAAGTGATGCCATCTGATCTATAAATGCTCCTGTTCCTCCCGCACAGATTGAGTTCATCCTCTGTTCAACTGAGCCAGAAAGGTAAGTTATCTTGGAATCCTCTCCCCCAAGTTCTATAACCACATCAGTTTCCGGGATAAACTTTCTTACAGCAGAAGTTCCTGCTATAACTTCCTGAACAAAATCTATTCCCAAACTTTTTTCGAGAAACATCCCGCTACTTCCGGTTACAGCTATAGTAGCTTCTGCTCCTTTAAAGTCTTGATTTTCATCATAGGCTTTTTGCAAAACTTTTTTAGCTGTCCTTTCTATATCCGAATTGTGACGGGTATATTCACTAAACAAGACCTTAAGATCATCATCCAATATTACTAATTTTACTGTTGTTGATCCTGCATCTAATCCCATGTGAATTTTCATATATTAAAAACTCCTATTAAAATCTTATAAATCTCCTTACGTTTAGGATAAATGATATACCTAAACCCTTCTTTTTTCAATTGTACTTTTATCTTCAGTTATAAAATACTAATTTAATCTACTTTAAAACCATATTATACTACAATAAAAGATTAAAAGGATTTCAAAAAATTAACTTTTCTTCCTCTCCCTAAGCTCTTTAAAAAATTTTTGGATAAGAGCCAGGCTCTCTTCTTCCAAAAGTCCTCCCTGATAAGATACTTTATGGTTAAGCCCTTCATAGTCACACAAATTCAAAAGTGATCCGCAGGCTCCCCTCTTTTTATCGTAGGCCGCAAAGACCAGACGGGCTATCCTCGCATAGACAAGAGCCCCGGCACACATGACACAGGGCTCTAGGCTAGTATAGATGGTGCAGTCAGTCAGTCTAAAATTTCCAAGCTCCTTGCTTGCAAGTCCTATCGCCTTTAATTCTGCATGACTTAAAGATGATCCGTCTCTTTCTACACTGTTATGTGCCCGGCTTATTATCTTATCATCCTTAACTATAAGGGCTCCTATTGGAACTTCCCCGAGCTCATAGGCCTTGTAAGCCTCTTTTAGGGCTTCTTTCATATAAAAAAGATCATCCATAAGATACACCTCCCATATCTATACCCATAAATATCTTTCCGTATAGAAAATTTTTCTCCCTAATTATCTGATCCGACTTTTAAATAGTTTTAAACTTTTTATAGGCTGTCTACCTAACCTATCTGCCTATATAAAAATTTTAAATAAGTCGTATCTGCTAAATCTGTCTTATGATATTGTATACTATATTAAAAGATAATCCACGATTTTATATAAGGAGGATAAAATGGATACTCGTAAAGATGTTAAAGAATATTACTCAGAAGTTACTAAGGAAAAAGATGGAAAGCTTAGGACAAATGTCTGCTGCTGTGCCTTGGACTCCATGCCAAAGTATGTAGCAGATATTAGAGAAGAGGTAAGCGACGAAATAATTAACCACTTCTACGGCTGCGGCTCACCTATTCCAAAGTGCCTGGAAGGATGCACAGTCTTAGACCTAGGTTGTGGAACAGGGCTTGATGTCTATACAGTTTCAAAACTTGTAGGAGAAAATGGTCAGGTAATAGGAGTCGATATGAATGAAGATCAACTGGCTATAGCCAAGGCTCACCAAGATGAGATGGCAAAAAAATTCGGCTATGAAAAGTCAAATGTTAAATTTTTAAAAGGCTATATTGAAGACTTAAAGTCTCTTGGCATAGAAGATGAATCAGTTGACGTTGTAATTTCAAACTGCGTTATAAATTTATCTCCTTACAAGGAAGATGTCTTTAGAGAAGTTTACCGTGTCTTAAAGAAGGGTGGAGAACTTTACTTCTCAGATATCTTTGCAGACCGTCGTGTCCCTGAAGAATTAATGGAGGATCCTATCTTACATGGAGAATGTATAAGCGGAGCTATGTATGTAGAAGACTTCCGTAGACTTTTAAGGAAGGTCGGCTGGGAAGACTTCAGATATGTAAAAGTATCTCCCGCTCCTATAGACAATCCTGAAATCGAAAAGCTTACAGGCAACATAACTTTTACTTCAAGAACTGTAAGAGCAATGAAGTTGCCGGAATATCTGGAAGATATCTGCGAACAATATGGTCAAATCGTAGTCTATAGGGGTGGAGTAGAAGAGAGTGAATTCTACTTTGACCTTGATCTTCACCAACGTTTCTATAAGGACCTTCCTACTCCTGTCTGTGGAAATTCGGCTGCCATGATCGAACATACAAGATTTAAAAAGTACTTCGATGTTTACGGAGACAGGTCTACTCACTTCGGACCTTTCAGATCCTGTCCGGCTATGAAGAGCAGATTAACTTCAGATCTTCCTCTTAGCTCTAAAGGTTCATGCGGTTGTTCTTGTAACGACAGCAGCTCATCAGGATGCTCTTGTGATGATAAGAGCTCATCATCTTCTTGCTCATGCTCAACTGATGACAAAGACCCAGGCTCATCAGGCTGCTGTTGCTGCTAATCTTGCTTAAAAAAATTTAACTTAAAAAGGAGTCCTTAATTAATACGGACTCCTTTTTTATTACAAAAAACCGACCGTCAAGTCGATTGTAAGCGAATTTTTCGGTCGGTTTAAAATTCTTATTTAGGCTCCAAGGTAAGCCTTTTTAACTGACGGATCTGTCTTAAGATCATTTGCAGATCCTTCTTTAACGATCTTTCCTGTTTCTAAAACATATCCCCTGTCTGCTATTTCCAGGGCAAGGTTGGCATTTTGTTCTACAAGAAGGATTGTCCTTCCTTGGTCCTTTAGGGTCTTTATTGTGGAAAATATTTTTTCTACAAATAGTGGAGATAGACCCATGGAAGGTTCATCAAGTAAAAGCAGGCTCGGTCTTGCCATAAGGGCTCTTCCCATGGCAAGCATTTGTTGTTCCCCTCCTGAAAGAGTTCCCGCCTTTTGGGCCCTTCTTTCTTTTAGGACAGGGAAAAGTCCGTATATGGTATCCATAAGGTCGTTGTCCTCTGCTTCGGATGACTTAACTGAGATAGCTCCAAGTTTTAAATTGTCTTCAACTGTAAGACCTGCAAAAACTCTACGACCCTCAGGAACTTGAGAGATTCCTCTTTTAGTTATGGTGTGACACTTTTCTTTTCTTATTTGGTCTCCCTTAAATATAAGGCTACCGCTTTTTACAGGAATAAGGCCTGAAATGGCTTGAAGGGTTGTAGTCTTTCCTGCTCCATTTGCCCCTATAAGCGAAACCACCTCTCCTTCATTTACATAAAGGCTTACGTCCTTGATAGCGTGAATATTTCCATAATATACATTTAAATTTTCTACTTTTAATATACTATTAGCCATATTACAGCTCCTCTACTGAAGATCCAAGGTAGGCTGTTACTACTTGAGGATCATTTATTACATCTTTAGGATTTCCCTTGGCAAGTAACTCCCCGTGGTTAAGAACTATAAGCTCTTCACAGATACCCAGTACCAGGTTCATATCGTGTTCTATTAAGAGAATTCCTATATTAAATTTATCCCTAATCATTTTTATAGTATTCATAAGGTCGGATGTTTCTGTTGTGTTCATGCCGGCTGCCGGTTCATCTAGCAATAAGACTTTAGGATTTGTTGCTATGGCACGAGCTATTTCAAGCTTTCTTTGCTTTCCATATGGAAGAGAGGAGGCAGGAAGGTAAGAATAATCCTGCATATCGAAAATTTTTAAAATCTCCATAGCCTTGTCTGTTGCTTCATTTTCTTCCTTCCAATACTTAGGTAAACGGAACATTCCTGAGAGAATTCCGTAGTTCATATTTTGGTTCATGGCTACCTTTACATTGTCTAAAACTGAAAGGTAGTCGAAGAGTCTTATATTTTGGAAAGTTCTGGCTATTCCCTTGCCGGCTAAGATGTCAGGTCTTGTACCGTTTATATTTTCTCCTTCTAAAAGAATTTCCCCTTCGCTAGGCTTATACATCCCGCTTAACATATTAAAAACTGTCGTCTTACCTGCCCCGTTAGGTCCGATAAGTCCCAGGAGTTCTCCTTTTTTCATCTGCATATTAAAGTCGGAAACTGCCTTAAGTCCTCCAAAGGATATGCTGACATTTTTACATTCTAAAATCAGATCGTTATTGCTCTCTTGTTTCATTGTCAACCTCCTCGATAGTCTTCTTATTTATATTTTCCGCCTTACCTTCTCCTGTCTTAGGGTTGTCAATCTTTAAGAATTTTCTTATAGAGAATTCTCTTCTTCCCATAAGACCTTCCGGCCTAAATATCATTACAAGGACAAGAACAACAGAATAGATAATCATTCTCCAGTCTGAAAGAGATCTTAAAACTTCCGGTAGGATAGTAAGACCTGTAGCAGAGATTATAGAGCCTGTGAAAGATCCCATACCTCCTAGAACAACCATTACCAAGATATCGAAAGACTTATTGTAGTTGAATACGTTTGATCCGATTACCCCGATTGTTTGTGCATAAATTGCCCCTGCAACTCCTGCAAAAAGAGCTGACAGACCGAAGGCAAAAGTTTTGTAGTAAGTTACATTTATCCCACTGCTTTGGGCTGCAAGTTCGTTGTCCTTTATGGCAAGGACTGCCCTTCCGTGCCTACTTGTCATTACTGAATACATAAGGGCTACAGAAACTATTGTAAGGACATAGATAAGGGCAAAGTTATTTATTACAGGTATCCCTGCAAGTCCCTGAGCTCCTCCTGTGATTTTTAAGTTTTCTACGAGAACTCTGACTATTTCTCCAAAGGCAAGGGTTACTATGGCAAGGTAATCACCATGAAGTCTTAGAACAGGTAGACCTATAAGGATACCCACAAGGCATGAAACAAGCCCTGCCAGGACTAAGCTTATTAAAAAGCCGGCTACTCCCGGAACTAACCTTGCCTTCATAAAGATAGCTGCGGTATAAGCCCCTATGGCCATAAAACCTGCGTGACCCAGATTTATCTGACCTAGGTTACCTACAACTATATTTAAGGATACAGCCAGAATTATATTTATACAGATTAAATTTATAATTGATTGCCAATACCTGTTTATAATTCTAAAGTTCATCAGGACTTGTAAAAGTACAAAGCCTGCTATAGCTAATATAAGCATGGCAATATAAGCTTTTTTTCTTTGCTTTGACATCTTATACCTTCTCTTTCTCAGTTTTTCCCATAATTCCTGACGGTTTTACAAGTAAGACTACTATCAAGACTAAAAATACTATCGCATCAGCATAGGAGCTTGATATATAAGCCCTTGTCAAAACTTCTATCATGCCTAGGATAAGTCCACCGAACACAGCCCCCTGGATTGATCCTATTCCTCCAAGTACTGCTGCTGTAAAGGCTTTGATACCTAGCATAGATCCCATGAAAGGTTGAATTTGCGGATATGATGAAACGTATAAAAGACTTGCAACTGCTGCCAGGCCACTACCTATGGCAAAAGTTAAAGTCATTGTAGAGTCTACGTTTATCCCTACAAGCTCAGCTGCTCCGTAATCTTCACTTACAGCTAAAATTGACTTACCCTTGTCAGTCTTGTTTATAAATAATTCCAAAATTACTGTAAGGACTACTGCAAGGATGATTGTTATTATGGTTGCAAAAGAAAGGCTAACAGGTCCTAACTGAATATTTCCTTGTGGAAAAATTGATGGGATAGGTCTGGCACTGGCTCCGAAAATTTTTACAAATAAATTTTCCAAGAACAAACTTACCCCGATAGCTGTGATAAGTATAGCTATTGATGAAGTGTTTATAAGAGGTTTATAAGCTATCTTGTAGATTAAAACTCCGAGGATGGTGCAGGCTAGAACGGCCGGGATAATTGTAAGCCACAAAGGAAGACCTGCTTTAAATAAACTCATCTGAACTGTCAAAAAGATAGTATATCCACCGACCATGATGATATCTCCATGGGCGAAGTTGATAAGCTTGGCTATCCCGTAAACCATAGTGTAACCTAGAGCTATCAAGGCATATATACTACCTAACTGAAGTCCGTTAAATAATTGTGTAGCAAAATCCATATCTTCTCCTTAATTTTTTCTATTAAATAATAAAGGAGTATTCAAACTAGAATACTCCTCTTGTTAACCTATTTATCTAGGACTAACTGTAGTCTCAAATTTGTACTCTCCATTATCAATTTTTATTATTGATGCTGTCTTAACAGGGTTGTTGCTTTCGTTGAACTTAAATGCTCCTGTTATACCTTTAAAGTCTGATGCCTTTAAGGAATCAACTATAGCCTTGTAATCTCCGCCTGAAGATTTTTCCATAGCTTCTTTCATCAAATAAACTGTATCATAACCTAAAGCTGAGAAAGCTGTAGGATCTTCTCCGTATTCTTTTTGATAATCAGCTATAAATTTTTGAATATTTTCAGCCTTATCATCTAAGGAGAAGTGGTTAGTAAAGTAAGATCCTTCTATGTCCTTAAGGTTTGACTGATCCATTACTTGAATTGATCCGTCCCAACCGTCCCCACCTAAGAATGGAGCTTTGATTCCTGATTGTCTTGCTTGTGGAGCTATAAGAGCTATCTTTTCATAGTAGTCAGGTATAAGTAAGACGTCAGGGTTGCTTGAGTTAATCTTAGTTAACTGAGCCTTAAAGTCAGTATCGTTTTCTCCGTAAGATTCTTCAGCTACTATTTCTATTCCAAGTTCACTTGCCTTATCTTTGAATGCTTGTGAAATACCTGTAGAGTAATCTGATGAGCTGTTAGTTAAGATAGCAGCCTTTGTTGCATTTAAATTATCCTTTGCAAAGATTGCAAGTAATTCACCTTGGTAAGGATCTGTAAAGCAAGTTCTAAATACATTTTCCTTGCCTTCAGTTATATTTGCTTGAGTTCCTGTAGGAGTTACCATAGGAATACCGTCATTTAAAGCTGATTCTGCAACAGCTAGGGTAGGCTTTGAAGTTATAGCTCCTATTATGGCATTAACTCCGTCTTGCATAAGTCTGTTATAAGCATTAACTGCATCTGTGATATCTCCCTTATCATCGTAAGCTATCTTTTCTACTTGCTTACCTGAGATACCGCCTGCTGCGTTAATTTCCTTTATGGCTAAGTCTATTCCTTTTTCTGTTGAGTTACCGTAGTTTGAAACAGGTCCTGTTTGAGGAGTTATAAGTCCCAACTTTACAGTGTCCGAATTTTCCAAATTAGCTTCATTTCCACCTGCAGCACACCCTGTTAAGGCAAGCATAGCAGCTGTAAGCATTGCTAAAATCTTCTTGCTTTTCATAATAAATCTCCCTTATTTTCTTTTTTTATATCTTCCAAAAGATTTTAGTAATGGAAAATAATAATTAAATCTTCCTTATTATTCTTTTTCTTTTGAAAATTAATATAAATTTATTAAATATTATATCATCGAAAAACCATTTGTCAAGAAAATATAATATTTTTTTCACCTATAAAAAATGAGTAAATACTGTGATTCTTTAATAAGAGCTTTTAATTTTTCTTATCCTCGTCATCACTTTATTTCGAAAAATTTATTTTTATAATTATGCATACTATTTTGTTATATCTGCATAATAAACAAAAAAATTCTTTTTTAGTGAATTTTTATTATAGAAAAGCTGAATTTTTTATTGGAAGTCACTGAGAGAACACCTTCTTATAATTTTTTTTATGTTGTCTAAAGGATAGGGCATATTTTCAGGTAGGTAATATCCCTTCGTAGCTATCTGACCTACAGTCTCTAAGTTGTCTTTTCCTGTAGGGACCAAGACGAAGTCTCCCGGACAAAGGTCATCGTCATCTGTTAAATAAAAGTAACTCTTGTAGGAATTTTTAAAAATCACTCCGCAAACTATAAGTTCTCCCTGCCTCCTAAAAACTTTTTCATATAAATCTTCATCGAAGATGTCTCCGACTCCGTAGTAAGATAAAAAATTATATAGACTTTCTATAAAATCCTTATAGTCTTTTGGAAGACCCTCCTTATCAAAAGAACCTACGACCTCCCTGTTATTACCTTTTTCACTTATAAGCCTTATTATATAGAGGTTACTTGTAGTAGGATTTTTAACCGGGTCAAAATAATGTCCCTCAGCCTCAGAAAAAATTCCCGGGCTAAAGCTGTCTAAAAATTCTGAAACTCCCATCTCTACGTGATAGTTTTGATCTACTTCGATACCTTGGGAAAGTTTTCTTTTGTAAGAGATGTTTTCTTCGTAGCGGTCGATGATGACCTCTTCGTAAGAATCTTCTGTGTAAGCTGAACTTTCAGAGTCCTCTATTAGATCCTTCCTGTAGTATTTTATTTCTATCTTATCTATTTTATCGTAAGGGTTAAAATATTTTTCCATAATCGGCTCCCTTTAAAGCTATTTTTAATAAGTTTATTATATCACGTTTGTAAGAGTCTTTTATTAAACAATTATTAAATAGGTTAAGTGAAAATAAAATAAAAATTTGATTATTATTTTTTCAGCTGGGTATATTCAATTATGTGAATATGAAAATTAAATAATTATGATTAAGGAGAAAATATATGGAAAATGTAAAATTATCAATCATTTATTATAGTCAAACAGGTAACAACTTTAAGCTAGCTAAGATAGCACAAAAGGCTGCAGAAGAAGCAGGTGCAGAAGTTAGATTAAGAAAGGTTGAAGAACTTTTAGATACTTCACATGCTGACCACAATGAAGGATGGAAAAAATATCTTGAAGAATCTAAAGATGTTCCTGTAGCCAGCTCAGATGATTTGGAATGGGCAGATGCTATCTTATTCTCTATGCCAACAAGATTCGGTAACGTTCCTGCTCAAATGAAATTCTTCATAGACCAACAAGGCGGCTTATGGGCAGACGGTAAGCTTGTTAACAAAGCAGTTTCAGCTATGACTTCAGCTCAAAACAAAAACGGTGGTGAAGAACAAACTATAAATCACCTTTACACTTCAATGTTCCACTGGGGAGCTATCATAGTACCTCAAGGTTACACTGATGACTCTGTTTACGCTCAAGGTGGTAACCCATACGGTACAAGTGTAACTATAGACAGATCAGGCTTCAAAGATGATGTTGAAGGAGCTGTAATCAACCAAACTAAGAGACTTTTAGATATAGCAGCTAAAATTAAATAAGCTGGACAATCTATTTAAAAAATCCGAGACTTAGGTCTCGGATTTTTTTATGTCTATAATCTTTTCTATAAAAAAATTTCCCTCCCTTAGCATCAAAGCTAAAAGGAGGGATTATCATAGATGAGTAAAAACAATTTTTAACAGTTTTATTTTATCAAGTAGATTTTAAATTTTTAAATATTTCTAAGCTCTTTTTTTTGCTTACAAGTAGTCCTTTTTGTTAAGGAAGTAGATCAGGATTGCGGAAAATCCTATATTTAAAATCATTATTATCAAAAAGGCGTGGGGCTCGTCTGCGAAAGGCAGCTTTACATTCATCCCCCATATCCCACCGATTATAGTAGGGATAGTCATTATGATAGTAATTGATGTCAAAATCTTCATGGTGTTATTCATATTGTTGCTGATAACATTTGTATAGAGGTCTGAAAGACTTTCTACCATAGCTGAGGACTTATCAATCATGGTTCCCGCCTGTTTATTTTCTACCAGTAAGTCGTGCAAAAGATCTTCCCTAAATTCTGAAGTAGATAAGTATTCGAGCTCGAACATGCTCTTTATTACAGGATTATTTTCACTGATAGCTATCTTGAAGTTAACCAGAGACTTATGAATATCTATAAGCTTATGTAGGGATTCTGTCCTGGTGGATTTTTTTACTTCCTCTTCTATAACACTTATTTCACGATTTATCGCCTTTATGTCTTCTATAAATCTCTTTGTAATAGCCCAGGCAAGTTGGATGGTAAAATTTTCCATATTTCCATTTTCCTTGATCTTGGAAAAATCTCTGGACTGTCTAAATTCTGTAAGAACCTTGGACTTGCCCTTGATAACTGTAATTACCAGGTGGTCTACTATGATTATGGAGATGATCCTCGTTGTATACTCGTAATTATTTTCCTTAACCGGGTAGGAAAGAGCAAAAAGGTTTGGCCTGTCATCTTCAAGTCCCTCGACTCTGGACACCTCATAGGGGTCATTTACATCTAAAAGGTAGTCTCGTGGCAGGTCATATTTTTCAGCCACAAACTTTATATCTTCTTCGCTCGGATTTATAACTTCAACCCAATCCAAGTCTTCGTCTTTTACAGCTTCAATAAGATCTCCGTCTCTTATGCTATGTCTGTAAATCATCTCAAGCTCCTCCTTTCCCTTTACTAAAATTTAAGCTTAAATATTTTCTTCCTTAACTATAATTCCCTTTGGATTGTAATACATATCGACCTTTTTGTTAAGGATCTTAATCTCTATCGGAAGTTCCGGTCCCTCATCTCCGTCTAAATCGGTTTCGACCTTTTCCTCTCCCAGATTTTCTATCCTAACTGATTTTGCCTTCATATATACTACATTTTCATTGTCTTCAACACTTGAAGTTAAAATATTAAAAACAGTAGAGACTTTTTTTAAGGCTCCTGAGTTTTCTAAGATATATATATGGGCATAGCCGTCGGATGGATTTGCATCGACATCTGAAAATTTAATCTGCCCGAACTTATTAGACATGGAGATAACCATGTGATCAACCTCTCCCTCATACGTTTCGGATTCGGTTTCCACCCTCAACTTGTAGATACTCTTGTCGCCGAAAAGTTTTTTAGGCTTTACCAGGTAGGCAAGCATCCCCTTGTCCTTTTTATCTTCAGAATCTGCATCGTGGATAGACTCAGGTATCGCCCCTATCGATAGGAAGAAGGAAAAGCACCTGTCTCCAAGGTCTCCTATATCCATAGAAATTGTGTTTTTAAAGTCCATAGTTGAAATTGCGATCGCCCTGTTTCGAGATATCCCAAGCCTTCTGGCTAAAATATTTCCAGTTCCTCCCGGAATTATGGCAAGCTTGGGAGGATTTTCCTTGTCTTTAAGGATATTTATTATAAGGTTTACAGTTCCATCCCCTCCAAAGGAGCAGATCGAATCATAATTTTCCTCGCAGGCAAGATTCGTGTAGGCTACTACATCGTCATTGTCATTCGTAATTTTCATATCGACTTGGTCGAAATACTGAGACAACTTTTTTTCCAACCTATCGACATACTTCATATTATTTCCATCTCCGGAGTCCGGATTTACTATAGCTATAATTTTTTCCATATTCTCACCCTATAAAAACCCTAAAATTTTGCTACTATAATATTAAATTATATCATTAAATATGTATACTCGACTGTCTTTAATTCTTAAGTAAAATTTTTTTTACTTAAGAATTAATTTTTTATTAAGTTGTAATTTACAACTTACAATGCTAATATTTACTTATAATATAAAAAGTCTTGGAGGAGATATGGAATTTGTTTGCTTTATAAACATATTTTACAGGTATGGAAAAAAATTATTGGAGAAGATGCTCGCAGATAAAAATATAAGTATGCAGGAGCTGATCGTCATCCTTGTAATAGATAAGGCAGGAGGGATTTTTCAAAGCAGGCTGATAAAATTTACAGGCCTTGACAAGAGTAACCTGTCCAAATTTTTAAAGTCCCTCGAAGACAGGGATCTTATCTACAGGGAAGAATGTCCTGACAGCCAGGGACAAAACACCTGCTACCTTACAGAGCAAGGACAGGCTTTAGTTCCCTACCTTAAAGAAACCCTTGATGATTGGAAAAATCTTATAACTAAAGATATAGAAGAAGAAAAAATTAAATATTTTAGCGAAGTATCCTTTGATATTTCAAAAAATATTTTTAAAGAATTAGAAGATTAAAAATTATAGAGAGAGGTGCTAACTTGGCTAAGAAAAAAGTAAGTGTAATAGGAGCAGGCATAGGAGGCCTTTCTGCTGCCATAGACCTTATCCTTAATGGCTACGAGGTAGAAATTTATGAACAGACAGATCAGCCCGGAGGAAAAATGCATAAGCTAAGCTTTGACGGTCACAGCTTTGACGTGGGGCCTACCCTGGTAATGATGCCAAAAGCCTACGAAGACGTCTTTAGAAATGCCGGAAAGGATCCAGCTGACTACATCTCCTTTATAAAGGTCGATCCTATGTATGACGTTTATTTTTCAGAAGACTACAGAAAATACAGCGTAAACTCAGACCTTAAGGACCTGATGAAAATTGTAGAAGGCATGGGAGAAGAAAGTGCCAAGGGCTTTTTAAGATATCTATCGGATATTTACGAAAGATATATGGTAGCTCTTAAGTACTTTATAAGAAGACCTTTTAGAAATAAAAGAGATATCTATAAGCCTAAGATGCTCGTCCAAGCTATGAGGTTAAAAACTTTCGACTCCGCTAAAAACATGATGGCAAAGTATATTCCTAATAAGGACATGCAGGAAATGCTCAGCTTTCAAACTCTTTATATAGGAGTCTCCCCGAGCAATGGTCCTTCCCTCTACAACATCATCCCGATGATTGAACTTTTATATGGTGTCTGGTCCTTAAAGGGTGGGATGCACGCCATGGCAGAAGCTATGGAAAGATTATTTTTAGAGCTTGGAGGAAAAATTTACTACAAGGCTAAGGTCGACCAAATTGTCAGCAAAGACAAAAAAGTTGAAGGAATTTCAGTAGACGGTAATTTTATAAAATCCGACATCGTAATATCTAATGCAGACTTCCCTTATACCATGGCTGAGCTTATAAAGGATGAATCTATCCGTGGAAAGTACACTAAGAAAAAAATTGACTCCATGGATTACTCCTGCTCCTGCCTTGTTTTTTACTGGGCTATTGACGGAGTCTTTGAAAACCTGGCTGACCACACATTTATCGTGAGTAAAGACTTGGATAAAAACCTCGAAGAAATATTTTCCGGCAAGCTCATAGAAGATCCGTCAGTCTACCTTTCTATCCCATCAAATATGGATAAGTCCATGGCTCCTGAAGGCAAGTCCAGCTTTTATCTTTTAATCCCGGTTCCTGAACTCGGCATAGCCGACTATGAATACGACGAAAAGACCATCGCCTACTACAGACAAAAGGCCATAGACCACCTAAGACACCTGCCCGGTCTGGAAAATATAGAAGAGCTGATCTTAAGGGAAGAATATTTCAGCCCGCTTGACTTTAGAAATGAATTTTCTGCCTACAGGGGGGCCACTTTCGGTCTCCAACCTACCCTAAGGCAGAGCAACCACTGGCGTCCTCAAAGCAAGTCCCATGAGTGCGAAGGTCTATACTTTACAGGTTCATCCACTCACCCGGGAGCAGGCGTGCCGATAGCGATCGAGGGTGGAAAAATCTGTGCTAAAGAAGTAATGAAGGACTACTACTAAAATGACTGAGTTAACCTTGGATAGGTCTTTTGACCAAGCGGTCCAAATAATAAAAGAGAACTCCAAAAGTTTCTACAAGGCTTTTAAAATGCTTGAAAGAGAAAAATTTTTAGGAGTAGCAGGCCTTTATGCCTTTTTTAGAACCATAGATGACCTAGCAGATGACTCAACCGAAGAAAATAAAGAAGAAAGCCTCAACCGCTTACAAGATCTGGAAAGCGACCTCTTAAAAATTTATAAAAATGAAAGAGTCAACTCCTCCTACTCCTGGTGGCCGGCCTTTGAGACCACAATAAAAAAATACGAAATTGACCCGAAGGGCTTTCTAATGCAGCTGGAGGGCCAAAGGTCAGATATAAATTTTGAAGACATCGAAGACGAAAAAGAACTCATAGAGTATTCAAAAAATGTGGCAGGCTCTGTCGGCAGGACCATCCTCCCTATCATAGCCTTTAAAAATAAGGATGATGAGGATCTTTTAAAGGCCTGTGAAAATCTGGGAATCGGGATGCAGATAACAAACATCCTAAGAGATGTAGGTGAAGACCTGAGGCTAAGAGATAGGATGTACCTTCCAAAGTCTTTACTTAGTGAATATGGACTGAGCAAGGAAAAAATCAGATTATTTTTAAAGGAAGACTTTAACAAAGAGGACTTTACAGCCTTTAAAAAGGTATGGGAAAGACTGGCTCAGCTTTCCGAAAGCTACTATGACAGCTTTAAGGAATATTTGCCCATGATAGACGAAGACTCCAGGCTCTCAGTCTATGCTTCCTCTTTAATTTATAGGGCTATTCTCGATCAGATAAGACAAAGTAATTATGACTGCTTAACAAAAAAGCAGGCTGTGTCCAATGCAAAAAAATTATCCCTGATAAAAAAAGCCAAAGAGACCGTAAAAATTTTTAAAGAAAACTAAAAAATCTATCTTAATTATTTTTTGTAGAAAAATATTTTATCCTTATAAATCAACCCCCTTAGGATTTTTCCCAAGGGGGACTTTTTTTAGAACAAAGAGTCCAGCATCATCATTATTATAAATCCTACTATAATTCCATAGGTCGCAGGCCTCTCATATCCGTTGCTGTGGGTTTCGGGAATTATTTCATCACTTATTACAAAAAGCATAGCTCCTCCTGCTAGGGCCAGGATAAAGCCCATAAGAGGTTGGAAGGCTGCGATTAAAAACAAGCCTAAAAATGCTCCCAAAGGTTCTACAAGACCTGTAAGGGCTGCTACCTTAAAGCTCTTTTTCTTTGAATAGCCTTGACTTAGAAGAGAAAAGGCTACGGCAAGACCTTCGGGCATATTTTGTAAGCCTATACCTAAAGCTATAGACATACCATTCATAGGATCGGTTCCTCCGAAGCTAACCCCTGTTGCCAGACCTTCAGGAAAGTTGTGGATAGTGATGGCGATTACAAAAAGCCAAATCTTTGCCAGGTGTTTTTTATCAGCTCCTCCTTCAAGCCTGTTGTCGATTAAGTGTTCGTGGGGAGAGTACTTATCTATCAAGTCAAGCATGACGCTACCTGCTAAAATCCCCAGGGAAGTTACAAGGACGCCTACAAAAGTTCCCCCGCCAGCTTCGATGCTCGGGATGATAAGAGAAAAACAAGTAGCAGCTAACATGATCCCTGCAGCTGATGCCAGCATTACGTCTAAGACCTTTTGACTGACAGATTTTGTAAAAAATATAGGGATAGCCCCTAGGGCTGTCATAAGGCCCGGGATAATGCAGCCGAGAATTACAAAAGTTAAATTCATAAAAGCTCCTTTCAAAATTATTAAGAGTACGCTTGTCCATAAAATTAAGATTTACTTAGCTAATTAATAAAAATTTAAAATTCCTCCTGTTTTAAGTAAAGCCAAGCTCCAGAGCATACTTTATCATTTTACTGATTTATTTTATTTTAGCCTGCCTTATCTGTCAAACAAAAGATAGGCATTTATTGTCTTTTTGTCTATTGTTTTTTTTTCTTAATATAGTATATTGGTAGTAAGAATGGAGGATCTTATGAAAATTGTAATAATGGGAGCCGGGAAAGTCGGTCAGGTAATCTGCAGTGACTTAAGCAAGGAAGACCATGACATAACTCTTATCGAAAAAAATAATGAAAGATTAGAGGAAATGCTTAATGAATTTGATATAAACGGTATCTTGGGCAACGGGGCCTCTTATGAAATTCAAAAAGAAGTTGGAGTGGACACCTGTGATATCTTTGTAGCCGTAACAGATGACGATGAGTTAAATATGATCTCCTGCGTCCTGGCAAGGTCTATAGGAGCCAAACATACCTTAGCCAGGGTAAGAAAGCAGGAATACTCTTCCTGGGCGAAGATAATAGGTGAATCTTTAGGCCTGTCCTACCTTTTAAATCCGGAATTACAGACAGCTGAATATATAAAAAGGCTGATAAGTTTTCCCCAAGCCATTTCCTACCAAAAATTTATGTCTTCCAAGGCTCCCATTGTAGAAATGAAGGTCAGCGAAGACTCTGACTTTATAGGAAAAAAAGTTGCCGACTTCAGATCTCTTTACCCGGATCTTATAGTCTGTGCAGTTGAAGATGAAGATGACATCTTTATACCTAAAGGAGACCACTTTATAAAAGAGGGAAACCACATTTTTGTCACAGGCCCTACTCCTGAACTTATAAAGCTATTTCACGAAAACGGTCAAAACGAAAGATCTATAAAGTCAATCCTTATCATAGGCGGTGGACTTATCACCAGATATCTCTTAAAGCTTTTGGAAAAGACAAAGATAAAGATAAAAGTCTTTGAAATAAATAAGAAAAAGGCTGAAGACCTCAGCTTGACCTTCCCGAATGTCGAAGTAATAAACGATGACGGAACTTCAATAAAAAATCTAAAAGAGCAAAGGGCGAAAGACTTCGATGCCTTCTTTGCCCTTACAGGGATCGATGAAGAAAATATAATCGTGTCGATGATTGCAAAAAAACTCGGCATCGAAAAAATCCTAACAAAAATTAGCCGGACAGAACTCTATCCCTTTGTCGACCTGATAGGACTGGACTCAATAGTAACTCCGAAGAGAATAGTTGCAGACTCCATCTTACAAAAGGTAAGAGCACTGATAAACTCCGACGGTTCAAGTGTAGAAGCCCTTTACACCTTGGCTGAAAGCAGAATCGAAGCCCTCCAGTTTAAGGTAAAAGAAGGATCCAGAATAACAGAATCCATGATAAAAGACCTCCCCATAGCTGATGGTAACCTGATAGCCTACATAGTAAGAAAAGGAGAAATTCTCTTTCCGACAGGTTATGACCAAATTTTGCCTAACGACAGAGTTCTCATTATCTCTCAAAATCAAAAATTAGATGAATTGGACGATATATTGCGATGAATGTAAGAAGAATATTTAAATCAACAGCCAGGCTTTTAGAAATAGAAGCCTTAATTTTAATAATTCCCCTGATCTGTAGTTTTATATACAAGGAACCCTGGGCTTTTAAAAGGGCCTTCATCCTTTCGATAGTAATCCTTTTAGCAGTCTCCCTTCCCTTTGAGAAGGTGCCGATGAAGTCGAGGAAGGTTTACGCTAAGGAAGGCTTCATCATAGTGACCCTCTCCTGGATACTCATAGCCTTCTTCGGTGGCCTTCCCCTTTACTTTTCAGGTCAGTACTCATCCTTGATAGACACCTTTTTTGAACTGGCATCAGGCTTTACCACAGCAGGCTCCTCAGTCCTTTCCGATGTGTCAGGACTCAAACATTCCATAATAATGTGGAAGGCTATCAGCCAGGCAATCGGTGGGATGGGAATCCTGGTCTTTGCCCTGGCAATCTTGCCCAACTCCGACAAGGAATCTCTCTACCTTATGAGGGCGGAATCTCCGGGACCCAAGTTCGGTAAACTTGTATCCAAGCTTAAAAATTCAGCTATAATCTTATACAAGATGTACTTTGCCATAATCGCAGGTCTTATACTTGCCCTAATCTTAGCAGGGATGAGTCCCTTTGATGCCATAACCCACGCCCTTGAAACTGCAGGAACAGGTGGCTTTTCAATCTACAACGGATCAGTCGGCTACTACAACAACCTGGCAATTGAAATTATTATAGGAATAGGTATGCTTATCTTTTCGATAAACTTTTCCCTCTACTACCTTTTCTTATTAAATAAGGGGAAAAACTTTTTTAAGAGCGAAGAGTTAAGGTGGTTTCTTGCCATAGTAGGAATATCTACCCTCTTAATCACTCTTAACATAGCCCCTCAGCTTGGATTTGGTCAAGGACTAAGACATGCCTTCTTTACAGTTTCATCAATCATATCAACAACAGGCTTTACCAGCATAGACTACAATGATTGGCCCCTTTTCTCTCACCTTATCCTCTTACTTTTAATGATAATAGGAGGGATGGCAGGGTCAACTGCGGGAGGACTTAAGGTTATAAGGGTAAGTGCCTCCATAAAATCAGCCATCAACGAATTAAAAAAGGCGAGCAATCCTAAGAGAGTTTTAAAATTAAAATATGACGGTAAGGTAATAGACGATGAATACCTGCTTTCAATAAAAAATTACTTCACCATGTATTTTGTAATTTTTTTCGTCCTCCTCTTATTTGTATCCTTTGATTTAAAAGATTTTATGTCCGCCTTTTCAGCAGTAGCGACTACCTTTAACAATGTAGGCCCCGGCATCGGCTCGGTAGGACCATCATCGTCCTTCGGGATGCTCTCAGACTTTAATAAAATCCTCCTCTCCTTTGGAATGATCGCAGGAAGGTTGGAAATTATCCCAATGATAATCCTCTTCAGCCCAAAGACCTGGAAGAAAATATAAAAAATGGACCGGAAATCCGGTCCATTTTTTTAATCTTTATCCTTATTTAATTTTTCTTCGACAACTTCATGAATAGCTTTTTTTATCTTGTCATCATCTACGACAGACTCTTGAGCTATCTCATTTAATTTTTGCTTTTCAGCTCTTCCAAATTCCTTATCATCGTCAAGTTTTTTTCTCGTAAGCACATTCAGCTTGAGCCTTCTTATAAGCTCGACCTTTATTTCCTCTCTTTCTCCCAGCCAGTAGACCACAAGGATGATAGTTAAAATCATCCCTAAAAAGCCAAGAATAGGATAAAGAATTGACATCAGTCTCTTAAAACCTAAAAATGACAAGGCAAAGCCCAAGAGAGTAAACAAGACGAGATTTCTCCTGAATTTATTTTCACTATCTGAAAACCTCCTTGATACAGAGTAAAAAAGAGAGATCGCCGTATTAAAGATCATCCCGAATATTATAAGCGACATCAAAAGGCCCATGTAAGGGTGAACCCTTTCCAAGATGATTTGCATAGGAATATCCGCATCCTTTACACTGTCAATAGATAAGAACAAGGTAAGACCGACAAGACCTGACAGGATTGAAACAAGAGCTCCTCCCAGCATCCCGCTGACTCCTGCCAAGGCTGAGTTCGGTTCACTCCCTCCAAGTACAAAGGCCATGGAAATCCCGCTTATCATACAAAGGCCGAAATAGTTTACAGTTGAAAGACCCACATGACCAAGGGCTGAGGGCATAGTCTTTGCTATTTTATCTAAAGCCTCAAAATCAGGAGAGACGTTTATTATCGTGTGGACAGCTCCGATTATGGCAAAAATTATTACAAGAGGAGTAAAGGCACCTATAACCTGAGTAACCTTGTCGAAGTCAAGCATCCCTATAAAAATAATCATAAGAGTACAGATAAGAGAGCCCACCCGGGGAGAAAAGCCGAACTGCTGCTCCAGGTTAGCCCCGGCTCCGGCTATCATTACAAAGCCCATCAAAAAGCAATTTAAAATTAGAGAAAAATCCATAAACTTAGTGACCCTTTCACCTGAGACCTCTTCAAGGACGTCAATGTGACTTTCCGCCATGTAATGACTGCCCAGTTGGAGGATCACCCTACCTATAAGAATGTGCAAAATTGCTATAACAACCAGTCCTATAAGCCCGCTCTTTCCAAAAGATATAAAGTACTGCAAAATCTCCTGCCCACTTGCAAGCCCTGCCCCCGTAAGGACGCCCACATAGGCAAGCATTATGCTTATAGTTTTCTTATTCATTATTCTCCTTTCTTAAGTTAAACCTAAAAATGACAGACAAACTGTCAAACTACCTTAATATTTATATCACAAACTTATATCTCGTCCAAATCTTCAACTTGTCCCTTTTATGAATAAATGTAATATAATAGCCTATAAGACAGATGAATTTTATTATTAATAACATAGATGAGGTAAAAATTTTGAAACAGATAAAAAATAAAGTTGCCGCCAAAAATTTTGCAAAAAAGTGGAAAGGAATAGGTTACGAAAAAGGAGACTCCCAAAGATTTTGGCTATCTCTATTAAATGAGGTATACGGAGTCGAATACCCAGCTGAATTTATAAGATTTGAAGATCAGGTTGCACTCGATCATACAAGTTTTATAGACGGATATATTCCTTCAACTCACGTCCTTATAGAACAAAAATCCATAGACAAGGACTTGAGAAAGCCTATTAAACAATCAGACGGTTCCTTCCTTTCACCCTTTCAACAGGCAAAAAGATATTCGATAGAACTTCCCTACGATGAAAGACCTAGGTGGATTGTCCTGTCAAACTTCGCTGAGTTTCATATCTTTGATATGAACAAACCCCAAGCTGAACCCGAAATAGTTTACCTTAAAGACCTGGAAGAAGATTACTATAGACTTAACTTTTTAGTAGACACCAAGGAAAAAGAAATACAAAAATCTCTCGAAGTTTCCATAAAAGCAGGAGAACTTGTAGGCATCCTTTATGACAATCTTCTTAAAAAATACATAGACCCTCAAGATCCGAAAGTCCTTCAGGACTTAAACATCCTCTGCGTCCGCCTGGTCTTTTGTTTTTATGCAGAAGACGCCTACCTTTTCGGCAAGAAAAATATGTTCTACGACTATCTGAAAACTTTTAAAGACTCCCCCGAAGCCTTTAGAAATGCTTTAATCCAAGTCTTTAAAATTTTAGACGAGGACGAAAGTAGCCGTGACCCCTACCTGTCAGATGAGCTCCTTGCCTTCCCTTACGTAAACGGAGGCCTCTTTGCTAAAGAAGATTTAGTAATACCGAGACTTGACGAGGAAATAATAGATATAATTTTAAATCAAGCCTCATCGGGCTTTGACTGGTCAAAGATAAGTCCAACAATCTTCGGCTCTCTCTTTGAATCCACCCTAAACCCCGATACAAGAAGAGCAGGAGGAATGCACTACACCTCTCTCGAAAATATCCACAAAGTTATCGATCCCCTCTTTTTAGATGAACTCAAAGAAGAATTTAATGAAATAATGGAAATAAAAACCATAAATGTAAGAAAGAAAAAGCTCGAAGCCCTTCAGGATAAAATTGCAAGCCTAGTCTTTTTAGATCCTGCCTGTGGCTCCGGAAACTTCTTAACAGAAACCTATATCTGCCTTCGTAAACTCGAAAACCAAATCCTCAAAGAGCTTTACGGCAACCAGATAATGCTCGGGGCAGTTCACAATCCCATAAAAGTATCCATAGGTCAATTTTACGGAATAGAAATAAATGACTTTGCAGTTTCAGTTGCCAGAGCCGCCCTTTGGATAGCAGAATCTCAAATGATGAATCAGACCGAAGAAATTATAAACATGGACCTTGACTTCTTCCCTCTTAAGTCCTACCCCAACATAGCAGAAGAAAATGCTCTCACTTACGATTGGAATAACTTAGTAAAGGCTGAAGATGTCTCCTACATAATGGGTAATCCTCCATTTGTAGGGGCAATGTTAATGAGTAAAAGTCAAACAAATGAAATAAAAAATCTATATGAATCTATTAAAGGCTCCGGAGAAATAGATTACGTAACAGGTTGGTATTTAAAATCTGCTGAAATGATGGAAAAAAATCCAAATATTATATCTGCTTTAGTATCCACAAATTCTATTTCTCAAGGACAACAACCCGGAATATACTGGAGATATATTTCACAAAGATATAACCTTGAAATAGTATTTGCTCATCAAACTTTTAAATGGAATAGTGAAGCCAAACTTAAAGCAGCTGTTCATGTGGTTATAATAGCCTTTGCAAATAAAAATAATCCCAATGTTAAATACAAATATATATTTACAGACAAAATGGCTTTAAAAGTTAATAATATAAATTCTTATTTGCTGGATGCAGAAGATGTTTTCATAGAAAATAGGAAAGATCCTATATGCCAAGTAAGTCCAATGAATTTTGGAAATATGCCAAGGGACGGAGGTAACTTTATTTTAGATGAAAACGAAAAAGATGCTCTGATAAAAAGTGAACCTATAAGTAAAAATTGGATCCACCTATATTTAGGAGCAAATGAATTTATAAACAACAAAAAAAGATACTGTTTATGGCTTACTGATGCTGACCCTTCTGAAATAAAATCTTCACCGACTGTTATGAAAAGAGTTGAAGGAGTTAAAAATTTCAGATTATCATCTAAAGCAAAGTCCACACAAAAAATGGCAGACAGCCCTACCCTGTTTGCTCAGAGAACTCAGCAAGTCGGCAAACCTTTCATAATGGTTCCTGCCACTTCTTCTGAACGAAGAAAATATATACCTATAGGATTTTTAGATGGGGACGTTATAGCGAGTAATGGTGCTTTAATAATCACCGACGCCACAATTTATGAATTCGGAATCCTTACATCAAATGTCCATATGGCTTGGATGAGAGTGGTAGGCGGAAGGCTAAAAAGTGATTATAGGTATTCAAAAAATATAGTCTATAACAACTTCCCTTGGCCAGATCCCGACCAAAAGCAAAGAGAAAAGATAGAAGGGACTGCTCAGGCTATCCTTGATGCCAGAGACATCTACCCCTATTCATCTCTCGCTGACCTTTATGACGACTTGACGATGCCTAAAGAACTTCGTAAAGCCCACCAGGAAAATGACAGGGCTGTAATGGAAGCCTATGGTTTTGATTGGCATAAGATGACGGAATCAGAATGTGTGGCAGAACTGATGAAAATGTATAAAGATATGACAAGTGACAAATAATCCAAAAAGTCTGTCGGATTTTCCGGCAGATTTTTTGCGTCTGTTTTACCGTCCGATTTTATAAATTTTTATCGTCTTAAAAATTTCCTCAACTTATAATTTTTTTAAATATATCTTTAAAAATTCTTAATTTTTTAAATCTTAAATGGTCTTTTATTATGAAATTATCTATTTGTGAATAGATATTGATAAAAAATATAATCATAGCCTGTAAAATATTCGTAAAGATTGAATTAAGTGTAACAATATGGTAAGGTAAAAATGTTAAAAGTATTTAAAAATATACAAACAATTTATTTTACTTATTATGCAAATTAAAGGGGCCGGGATAAAAATATGTTAGCCCTGATGACTTAATTTCGGGAGGTTTGAGTGAAAAAATATTTGTTTAAGAGATTTTTAACGGGGATCTTTACTATTTTCGCAGCTCTTAGCATAACTTTCTTTTTATCAAGGGTAGCCGGAGGTAATCCGATCCTGGCTATTGCGGGAAGGGACAACACAAATCCTGCCCAGCTCGAATATTTGACAGAAAAGTACGGTTTAGATAAGTCTTATCCGGTTCAGTATATCCTGTACATAAAGAGTGTGCTGACAGGAGACCTGGGCACTTCGATTAAGTTTAACAGACCTGTTTGGGACATCATTAAGGAAAAAATTCCTGCGACCTTGCTCCTGGCCTTAACTTCATCCTTGCTTTCTATAATAATCGGTACTTATCTCGGAGTGCGATCGGCAAGAAAAAAGGGGAATTTTTTCGATAAATTTCTCTTAAATCTTTCCTATATCATCGATTCAATCCCGGTCTTCTGGTTAGCCCTTATGATGATTGTGATCTTTGCAACAAAGCTTGGATTTTTACCGACAAGCGGTATGTTTTCGGCAAGAGAGAGTCATGAAGGATTTGCTAAATTCATAGACCTTTTAAAGCACATGGTCTTACCTGTCCTAACTATCGTCATAGTGAGAATTCCATTTTATTTTCGTATTTCAAGAAATTCCACTATAAAGGTCATGGAAGAAAATTTTGTGAAAATACTCTCTGCAACAGGGATGGATTCAAAAATTCTCTACGGAAAATATATTTTAAAAAACAGCCTGATCCCTTTAATCACATCTTTTACTATGTCTTTAGCAGGTGTGATAGGTGGGGTTGCCATGGTCGAAATTGTCTTTGCATGGCCGGGAATGGGAAGAGTCCTTCTCGATGCGATTTCGAGCAGGGATTATCCTGTCATATCAGGTCTTTACCTTATCATTTCGATTTCCGTTACCCTCTTTATGTTACTTGCAGACCTTATTTATGTTTATGTGGATCCGAGGATTAAGTTAAATGATTAAAGATAAGAAAAAAATTCCAATTGAATTAAAAATCGGGACAGCCCTCGTACTCGGTCTTTTAATAGTTGCCCTTTTAGCCCCTTATATTACAGCCTATCCCCCAGAACAGCTTTTGCCGGATCTTTTAAGTCCTCCGTCTAAAGCCTACCCCTTCGGTACGGATGGGATAGGAAGGGATGTTTTCTCCATGGTAGTTTACGGAACTAGGACATCTTTATTTATAGGGATTGTTACAGCCCTACTTTCTATGCTTATAGGAGTAGCTGTCGGATCAATCTCCGGCTTTTACGGAGGAAAGATAGATATCATCATCTCGGAGATCTTAAACATTTTTTCCATGGTTCCCTCCTTGTTTTTAATAATCCTGGTTATTTCAGTTTTCGGATCATCTATAAGAAATGTAGTTCTGGTAATAGGGCTTACTTCATGGCCGGGGACAGCGAGGATTATGAGGGCTCAGACTATGGCTCTTAAGGAAAGGACTTTCGTCAAGGCCTACCGGGTCTTAGGTCAGTCAAATGCAAATATAATCTTTAAACACCTTATCCCCCATGGCCTCTCTCCTGTGCTTGTAAACTTGGCCATAAGCGTATCAAATGCAATTTTAAGCGAATCAAGCTTAGCCTTTTTGGGTCTTGGAGATCCGAACGTGATTTCCTGGGGGCAGATTATAAATATAGGTAAAAAATATATCTTAAGCGGTTGGTGGATCATGCTCTTCCCGGGTCTTGCAATAGGAATAACAGTTTACGCCTTTCACTTAATCGCTGAGGGAATGGATAAGTATCTAAGTGAAAGTGAGATAAGAGGTTGACCATGATAGATATCAAAAATCTTAACATCCATTACAAAAATCACGGCAAGGACATATGGGCTGTCAGGGATGCAAATCTTTGCTTTGACGAGGGAAAATCTTATGGACTGGTAGGAGAATCCGGTTCAGGAAAGACTACCCTCGCCATGGGAATGCTGGGGCTTTTAGATGAAAACGCTGAGGTGAGCGGAACTATCTCATATAAAAATTTAAATTTAGCCGGCCTTAGCAAGCAAGACTTTAAAAAGTACAGGTGGACAGATTTTTCTGTCGTCTTTCAACAGTCTATGAACTCTTTTAGCCCTGTCCACAAAATTAAAGAAACTTTTATAGATGTTTACAGGTCTCACAGAAAAAATGCTTCCAAGGAAGAAATAAAAAAGAAATCAGATTTCCTCCTGGAAAAATTTAACCTGGACCAAAGAGTTTATGAGATGTATCCTCACGAATTATCCGGAGGAATGCTCCAAAGACTTACTATCATCCTTGCTCTTTTATTAGATCCCAAGTTAATCATCCTAGATGAAGCGACTACAGCCTTGGACGTAATAAATGAAAGGCAAATCCTACAAAGCCTTGTAGACTTGGAAAAGGACTTTAAGCTTTTAAGGATAAATATAAGTCACGACATATCCTTAGTGTATAACTACTGCGAAAATATTGTAGTCATGTACGCAGGCCATATAGTCGAGCAGGGAAATACAAGGGAAGTTATTGATGCCCCAAGGCACCCCTATACAGAGGCCCTTTTAAAAGCTTTCCCCGACTATTCACAAAAGGATAAAAGATTGGAAGGGATAGGAGGATCTATGCCGGACCTGTCCCTAAGACCTGAAGGATGCATTTTTTATGATCGGTGTAAGTACAGAAAAGATATCTGTAAGAGACAAGCTCCTAAGCCAAAGACTATAGGAGATCACAAGTACAGCTGTCACGTTCTTTAGAGAGGTGGAAAGTGGAAGAAATTTTAAGAGTCCGAAAGGCCACTAAAATTTATAAGAATAAGAAGGCCTTAGATGAGGTAGATATAGATTTATCCGAGGGTGAAATTTTAGGGATAATCGGGGAATCAGGAAGTGGGAAGACTACCCTTGCCAAGTGCATAGTAGGGATGGAAAGAGTTACCTCGGGAAAAATATCCTACAAGGGCGATGACGTTTATAAAAGAATAAAAAAGGACAAGCTAAACTTTTATAAAGATATCCAGATGATTTTCCAAAATCCCTATGAAGTTTTTGATACTCGAATGAAGATTATAGACCTGCTCGAAGAAACAGCCAAACTTCATAAGATAGGAAGAGATCAAGGCGAAAGATTTGAAATTTACGAAAACCTTTTTAAAAAAGCCTCCCTCCTTCCTACAGAGGATTATTTTAAAAGGTATCCCGGTGAACTTTCCGGTGGCCAATTACAGAGGATAGCTATAATAAGGTCTATGCTCTTAAATCCAAAAATCTTAATAGCAGATGAACCTATAACCATGCTTGATATATCTGTCAGGGCAGACATTATAAACTTGCTTTTAGATCTAAAAAAAGAAAAGGGACTTAGCATAATTTTTATAAGTCATGACCTGGCAACTACAGGATTTATATCCGACAAGCTTGCCGTCATCTACCTTGGCCAAATCGTAGAAGAGGGCAGGACCGAAGACATTATAGAAAATCCATCTCACCCCTACACCAAGGCTCTCTTAGACAGCTCCATAGCTTTTGAAAAAGAGAAAGTCGTCTATAAGGGAGAAAGCTTGCTTAACAAAAAAGACTCTTTGGAAAACAAGGGCTGTAAATTTAAGGACAGGTGTCCCCTTGTCATGGACTACTGTTATAACAACGAGCCCGACCTTAGAGAGTTTGAAAATAAGAGGGTAAGATGTTTTAGATACAGGTGATAGTAAACTCGAAAGAGCTTATTATAAATATTATTATTTTAGGAGGATTTTATGAGAAAAAAACTAGTTAAGTTTTTCAGTTTTTTTGTATTTATCTTATCTGCCGGCTTTGTCTTAAGCTCATGTGGTCAAAGCCAAGAAAATGCAGGACAAAAAGCGGAAGATACCACTTCCCAAGGCGAAGAAAGTAAAGAAACTTCTTCAGGTGAACCTAAGGACGGAGGAGTTTTTGTAAGAGCTATAGGGAAAGACCCTGCTACCTTTAACCCTAACGCAGTTAGTGACAACATCACCTACCTTATAAGCCAAAATATCTACAACAAACTTTTAAAGATAAACGGCGAAGATAAGATTGTTCCCGATCTTGCAGAAAGCTATGAAGTTTCAGAAGACGGAAAGGTAATAACTTTCAAGCTAAAAAAAGCTAAATGGCACGACGGAGAAGACCTTACAGCAGATGATGTAAAGTGGACTTTCGATACTATAAAGGCAAAGGAAGGCTTTGCAGCTCCTTCCCTAGCAGATATTCAAGAAGTAAAAGTAGTCGATGACAGCACTGTAGAATTTCACTTATCAGCTCCTAATGCAGGAATATTAGGTGCTATTGCTTGGCAAGGAACTTACATTATGCCAAGTCACTTATATAAAGACTCAGAAGACTGGCTTGAAGCAGACGCCAGCAAAAATCCTGTAGGATCAGGTCCCTTTAAGTTTGTAGAATATAAACCTGGCGAAAGCATAACCCTCGAAAAGAATGCAGACTTCTTCGGTCAAACTCCTCACTTAGATCAAATAAAAATGGTAGTCATGCCTGACCAAGATACTACTTACCAAGCATGGCTTGCAGGTGAAATAGATGGAGGTGCCGGCATACCTGAAGAAGAATTTAAAAACTTTGAAAACAATCCTGACTACCAAAAGGTAAAACTATCATGGCCAAACAAGAGCTACTTCTGCTTTAACATGGAAAAAGGAAAATTTGCCGACCCTAAGGTAAGAGAAGCGGTTCTTTACGGAATAAACATAGATGAAATTTTTGAAAAGGGCTTAAAGTCTGTCGGAGAAAAACAAAAGTACTTTATCCCTTGGCAATATGACTGGGCTATAAATGAATCAATCCAAAGCCCGGAAAGGGATGTCGAAAAGGCAAAGAAGTTGCTTGAAGAAGCAGGCTATACTCAAGATGAAAACGGCTTCTACTTCGAAACAACTATCGATACCTTCCCGGGCTGGGATGAAATCATGCCTATCTTCCAATCTCAATTCGCTGAATTTGGTATAAAGTTAAACCACAACTCTATGGATGATCCTACTTACGACCAAAAAGTATTGGAAAAGAAAGATTTCGAACTTACAGTTTTAGGTGGATACATGGGTCCCGATATCTCATCTCTATCAAACAGATTCGGTACAGGCGGATTTATAAACTACGGCCTTTACTCATCAGAAGAAATGGATGCCTTGCTTGAAGAAGGTATAAGAACAACTGATCCTGAAAAGAGAGCACAACCTTATAAGAAAATTCAAGAATTACTTAGAAAAGACCTTCCTGCTGTCTTCTTCAGTGACAAGTACGGAACTGACTATGTAAAGAGTTACCTAAAGGGCTTCCCTGCATCTGATGAAGCTAAGGAATTTTGCTCAGAAGCTGAATACACTTATCTTTGGTTAGATAAATAAATTAGTATAAAGTCTGTCGGATTTTCCGGCAGATTTTTTGCGTCTGTTTTGCCGTCCGATTTTATAAATTTTTTTGTCTGAAAACGGACGCAAAATCGGGCGTAAATTTTTACGTTTGCTTTTACGCACATTTTTGCTTTTAAATTTTTCTCCTATCTTTGTTTTTTGGTTAGATATGTAGATGACTGTATAATTACAGTAGCAAGCAAGTGCGGCTGCAAATAGAGTCATGGCTAATGTAAGCAAGTGGATTGAAAAGAAACCGGGCTTAAAAGTTAACGCAACAAAATCCAAAGTTACAAAGCCGACAAAATTGAAATAGCTTGGATTCGGATTACGGAAATACAGCAAAGACGGTGAGTGGAAAACAAGACCGCACAAAGATTCAGACAAGAGATTTGAAAGAAAACTTAAGTAAGTAACCAATAGAAGTTGGTCAGTGAGTATGGATTATAGAATAGTAAGACTTAACCAAGCAATTAAAGGTTGGATAAATTACTTCAAAATAGGAATATGAAAACTGCACTAAAGGGAATAAATGAACATCTTTGAACAAGGATAATAATCGTGATACGGAAGCAATGGAATACAAATAAAAAGCGTATCCGGGGGGGTTCGCAAACTTGGTACTTCTGAAACTCTTGCAAGAAGAGGACTTGTAAGCTGTTTAGATTATTATTTGAATTGAACCGCCGCATGCCGAACGGCACATAGGATGGTGTGAGAGAGACTACCGGTTAGTCCTTAATTGATCGTTCATCTGCACTTTTCTTACATCTCATCTGTCCCACGCCAGCAGACGATTTAGCGCCCATGGATTTGTAAATGGTCTGATTTTGGCAACTCCTTTAGAATCTCATTGATATATTTTCGCGGTTTAAGGCCGTTCACCTGCTCCCTTGAATACCGGCGAATAAAGATGCTACTCGCCTTCGCACCCTTCAGCGACCCGATAAACAGCCGGTTATTTTGTCCAATCAAAGACAGAAGAATCGCATTTTCCACGATGTTGTTGCTCAAAGGCGCCTTGGAATCCTCAGGAAATGTCTTAAGAGAGGCTTCATTTCTAACAAGCGCTTACTTCGGTTTCTATTTAGTTGATTGTGTTTGTTGTAAGTAACTAAAACCGCATACTTTGATTAATCACTATTTTTTCTATCACAAAGATCCGGTATTATTTATTGCCCCCCTGCCACCAATCCATGATATCTTTCCGCATTCCTTCATAAAAGAATTCAAACTTATATGTTTTTCCGTCAATTCCCACGATTTCCATCCTGTAACCGGTTGATTCAGAAGAATGACGCGCTTTGTTAATCTTTTTCATGTTCTTTATGAAATTACGATTGAGAGCGATTAAAGCAATACCTTGAAAGTCCGCAGTGATATACCAGTTTTTGTCAATATGCTCCTTCCCGCGTATATTCAGACGCCTCATTTCTTCATCAAAAGAAAATCCCAGAACTTTCTCCTGCACACAAATCAGACGCAGACCTTTCAGGATAAGGAAGGACGATATCCAAACAGTAAGAATCATAATCAAGGATAAAAAAACGTAGAGAGCAAATTCAAGCTTGTCCTTTAAGCTTCTTTGCGCAAAAAGCATCGCTATCAAGTAAATCACGGATATAAGCGCATCAATGATGAAGATACCATGCATGCTGTGCACAATCAGTACCCATTTTGAAGTCACACGCTGTTCTGCCGGAAGAACCGGAATTCCTTCCTTCTCGCATCGGGAGAAGAGATTGGATAGACCGATAAAGTCATTGTCCAAGGAAGCGATCTTTCCATTTTGTGTGTAAAGAGTAACAAACTCATCGCCCTTACGCACTTCTGTAAGATCATGAATGTTAAATCGACGGGTAGTGAAATAAAAAGATCTGTAGGTTATTTCATCTCCATTCACCTCTAAACGCCAGAAGTAGGAGACTGCACCTATTGCGATAAATATAATTTCGAAGATGACAAAAAACTTCACCGCCATAGGATCAAGATTCCAGCCAAATCCCATGAAGCCATTGTACAGAAATATGATCGGTAGAAATGTAGCGAATATAACCCCGCAAATCCCTATCGTCTTACAATATGCACTCGGGGTCTGAACGGTAAATTTTTTCAGACTTCGTCCGTGCCTCTTTGATTCCTTCATAACAAGTCCGGAGATAAAGGCCAGGATCGCTGAGATTATTATTGAGCTGATTACACTTTGCATCTTTCACCTCCATGTGCCCATTATACATTGTCCCCGCCATTTGTATCAACTAACATTCCGGAGTTGTCAAACATATGTGACAAAAACCGTCTTTTAATTTTATTTAAAAGGCTTACCTGCTACTCACAAACAATGAATATTTTTGTCAAGGGGTAAAGCTGCTAATTAATACTTTTTATTTGTATTGAAATAGCGTATACATTAATGATGTAAGTGTATAAAAAGGGGTAATTATGATTAGGTCAGCAAATTTAAATATCAGAATTGACCCCGAAATAAAAGAAACCGCTGAAAAAATTCTAAATTCTCTTGGAATTACACCATCAAATGCTATAAATATTTTTTACAGGCCAGTAATCTTAAACAAAGGTCTAGCTTTTGATATAAGGTTACCTGTGGATATTTCTACTGCCTCTATGAAAGAGATAAATCGAATGTTAGCTGAAGGTCTGAAAGATTTTAATGGATGATGCCTTTGATTCAATTTATAAACAAATTCAAAATGTAGGTCCAAAGTAATCCCAAAAGTCTGTCGGATTTTCCGGCAGATTTTTTTGCGTTTGCTTAATCGTACTTTTGCGTGCGAATTGCAAACAGTAGTAAAAATTTTTTTCTTTGAATTTTTCATTCTACCTTTAAAATTTTTTAATTTTATTTTTGTTTAGCTTTATTACTTATTTAAATAAATCTGTATTTTCTCTTTATTGTGATATACTTATAGCGTATTTATTTTTGAGATTAGAGGTGTTCAATGAAAAGAATCTATAAAGTTCTTTCAAACAGGATGATCTGGTTAGCAGTTTTCACTCTGATAAATATCGGAATCATTGCAAGTTTCTTTGCGAAATTCCAATCCTACATAGGCTACTATTACCTTGTAAATTTCATATTTTCGCTTATGTTTACGGGGATAATTGTAAGAAGTGATACTGATCCTAATTTTAAGATATCCTGGTTGATTTTTGTATGGATCTTCCCTCTTATGGGAGCCTTTTTCTACCTATTTTCCAACAACAACATTTTTGTTAAGAAATTAAGGAAAGATTTTGTCTATGCAGATCAATATCAAAGGTCAAATATTTATAATAAGGGAAATGCTATCGATGAGCTTGACCCTAGGGCTAGGTCCATCGCTTCATATGTAGATGATGTAGCTGTGGCTTCCGTCTACCCTCAGTCAGGATCCAAGTACTACAGGGTTGGCGATCTTCTTTTTGAAGATATGCTTGAAGATTTAAAAAATGCTAAAAAAAATATCTTTATTGAATTTTTTATAATCGATACCGGCTACATGCTGGATCAGATTTTAGAAGTCCTCATCCAAAAGGTTAAAGAGGGCGTGGATGTAAGGGTTATGTACGATGATATAGGATCTATGACCAAGGTGCCTAAGGACTTTGACAAGACCTTAGAGTCCTATGGGATAAAGGTTCACGTCTTTAACAGGTTAAAACTCATAGTCCTTCCTCACAATAACAACAGAAGTCACAGGAAGATGGCCATAATCGATGGAGAGATTGCTTACACAGGCGGCCTTAACATAGCTGATGAATATATAAACAAAAAGGTGAGGTTCGGTCACTGGAAAGATACCGGAGTAAGGATAGTCGGAGAGGCAGTCTGGTCTTTTTTAGTAATCTACCTGTCTTTTTGGAATATGTTTGAAGATCAGCCGACTATGGTAGATGAAAAGTATTATTACCTTCCTAAGCCTTCTGTTAAGAATCAAGGCCATATCCAACCTTACGAGTCATCACCTATAAGTGATTCTCAGTCAGGTAAGGGTGCTTATATGCAACTTATAACCAGGGCTACCGATTACTTTTATATCATGACTCCTTACCTCATCCCTCCGTTTGATATGCTTGAAGCCTTAAAGAATGCTGCAAGATCAGGGGTAGACGTGAGGATTATGACCCCTAAGATCCCGGATAAGAAACTTATCTTCTTAGCTACAAGATCTTACTACGAGGAATTGTTGGAGTCAGGTGTTAGAATCTTTGAATACACTCCCGGCTTTATCCACGCCAAGACCTGCGTATCAGATGACAGGTTCGCCTGTGTCGGTTCTATAAACCTTGACTACAGATCTCTTTACCTACACTTTGAAAATGCGGTAATGTTTTATGATTGCGATGTGGTTTTAGATGCCAAGAACGACTTTATCGAAACTCAAAAGGAATGCGATGAAATATTTATCCCTCAGGCAAGAAAATCAAAGGCGGCCAATAAATTTATGATAACCTTGCTTAGGATATTCGCTCCCCTACTTTAATGAAAAGACTTCACTATATAGACAAGATAAGAGGACTGGCTATAATAAACATGGTCCTCTTTCATCTTTGCTTTAATTTAGTTTATATGAAAGGCCTCTCCCTCCCCTTCTTTGAAGGAAGCTTCGGAGATGTCTGGGGCTTTCTTATAAGGGCCAGCTTTATTACTATATCGGGAATTTCCTTTAACTTTTCAAAAAATAACTTGAGGCATTCTCTTAAACTCATGGCTGCTGCCCTTATCATAAGCTTGGGCTCCTATGTTTTTGACAGAGAGCTCTTTATAAAGTTCGGGATAATTCACTTTCTAGCTCTAGCATCTCTTATCGCAATAGGAGTTGACAAAATCTTTAGAAAAGATTCTGCGAAAATATTTTTTCCCCTATCGATCCTTGTCTTTACCCTAAGCTTTGCCTTTATGAATAAGTCTATCTATATAGGGACAAATGCCCTTGCCTTTATAGGCCTTTATAACAGGGACTTCAGGTCAGCAGACTTCTTTCCCCTGGTTCCCTGGTACTTTTTATACCTCGCAGGATATTTTTCCTATTACGTCTTCGATTATAGGGCTATAGATTCGAAGGAAAGTCCTCTTTCAAGGCTTGGGCAAAAGAGCCTTTTGATCTACCTTATCCACCAACCTATAATAGTCGCCATCATGGCAGTCCTCGGAAGAATATAAGATTTAACATAAAAAGAAGCCGGTCATCCGACCGGCTCTTTTTTATTATTAACTAGGTTATTCCCATATTTATTTAGTGTTAAAACAATATTTAAGGGAGGAGATTGTTTATATTCTTGCTATGAGATCTACCTATCTTGTTTACAATTAGATAATAGCAGGAAAATATAGAGAAAATATGTTTAAAGTCTTATCCTATAAAAATAGTCAGATTTTTTTGAAATGATTTAATTCTATATAATTTTGTAAACTTTTTTATTTTTATTTTATGGTATTATATTTCTGGTGATAATATGAGAAAATCTTGGAATGAATATTTCATGCAAATAGCCTTGATGGTTGCAACGAGATCAACCTGTGACAGGGCTTATGTGGGTTGTGTTCTGGTAAATAAAGACAACAGAATTGTCTCCACCGGTTACAATGGTTCTGTAAGTGGAAATCCCCATTGTGATGAGGTTGGTCATGTGATGAGAGACGGTCACTGCATAGCAACTATCCATGCGGAGATGAATGCCCTTTTATACTGTGCCAAGGAAGGGATATCTGTAAAGGGTTGTGAATGTTATGTAACTCACTTTCCTTGTCTTAACTGCACCAAGGCACTGATTCAGGCAGGAATTAAAAAGATATATTATAACCAAGCTTATAGGGTAGACGAGTACGCCCTCGAGCTTCTTGATAAAAACGGCATAGAATATATAAAAATTGAGGTGTAAAATGGAATTTATAGTAGCAAAAGATTATGATGAATTAAGTCAAAAAGCAGCTGATATCATAGCTGACATAATAAAAAATAAAGAAAATCCTATCCTAGGACTTGCTACAGGATCTACTCCTATAGGAACTTACCAAAAATTAGTAGAAAAAAATAAAAACGGTGAAATATCTTTTAAGAACACTGTTTCTGTAAACCTTGACGAATACCTTGGGCTTGATCCTTCAAACGACCAATCTTACCATTACTTCATGAATGACAACTTATTTGACCATGTAGACATAGACAAAAACAATGTTCATGTTCCTGAAGGAGGATTGGAAAATCCTGAAGAAGATGCTAAAAAATATGATGAACTTCTTAAAGAAGTAGGTAGACGTGATGTCCAAGTACTTGGAATCGGAAATAACGGTCACATAGCCTTCAACGAACCTGCTGACCAATTAAACGTAAACACAGGCATAGTTGACCTTACAGAATCTACTATTGAAGCCAACAAGAGATTTTTCAACAGCGTTGACGAAGTTCCTACAAGAGCTATCTCTATGGGTCTTGGCGGAATCTTTAATGCTGAAAAAATTATCCTTTTAATCTCAGGAAAAAATAAACACGATATCCTTGTAAAACTTTTAGAAGATCAAAAGATCGATACTCATATCCCTGCATCTCTACTTGCTCTTCACAAAGACCTTGTAGTTATAGTTGACGAAGAAGCCTACAACGGATAAGTAATTTTTAATAACCCCTTTTAAAATAAATGCCGGTGACCCACCGGCTTATTTTTTTGCCCTTTATATAATTTGTTTTTCCTATCTCTTTAATCACAAGGCTAAACCTCAAATATTATTTTCTTTTAAGAGTTTTCCGCTTGAAATTTTTATTAAAAATATTTATACTTTACTTAAAGCATAAGGAAAAGAAATCATGCTATAATACAAATAAAGATAAAAATTTTACTTATCCAATGTATTTTTTCAAGCAGTCAAACGATTTCATAATAACTTATTAATAAAAAAAGAAAGGAAAGATAATCATGAACAAAAAAGTAACCGGCTTTCTCCTTGCTTCTCTTATCTTAAGTCAAGCAAGCCTTGGAGTCGTAAATGCAGACAGTCAAAGAATTGCCGGAGCCAACAGGTATGAAACAGCTTTGAAGATAAGTGCCAAGACTTATAAAAGTGCAGACACTGTAATCGTAGTTACAGGAGAAAACTTCCCTGACTCCCTGACAGCATCCGCCCTATCAGGCCTATACGATGCTCCTATTTTACTTTCTACAAAATCAAAAGTAAATGAAGTGTCCAAGGAAATCAAAAGACTTGGAGCCAAAGACATTATCATCATAGGTGGTCAGGTAGCAGTAAGCAAGGAAGAAGAAAACGCCTATAAGTCCCTTGGAAAAGTTAGAAGGATCGAAGGCAAAAACAGGTATGAAACAGCCAATAAAATAGCTAAGGAAATAATAGACCAAAATGGAGCAGACTCCTGCTTTGTAGCCAGCGGTGAAAACTATCCCGATGCCTTGGCAATAGGACCTGTTGCCAACAAAAACGTAACTCCGGTTATCTTAGCCAGTGGTGACGACCTACCTGAAGCAACAGAAAGTCTTAAAACAATCAAAGAAGCCACAATCGTAGGCGGACCTGTAGCTGTAGGCTCTGTAGAAAAGAACTTCACCTCTTCAAATAGAATCCAAGGATCCAACAGGTATGAAACAAGCACAAAAGTAGCTGACAAGTACTTTAAGGGAGTAAGTAAGGCTGCCCTAGCCAGCGGTGAAAACTACCCTGACGCCTTAGCCCTTGCTCCATATGCAGAAAAGCAAAATATGCCTATCCTTCTCTCCCCTGCTAAAGGTAAAAACGCCACAGTAGAAAAGTACATCAAAGACAATAAGATCACAAGCCTTGAAATTTTCGGTGGAGAAAAAGCTATCGAATCTGTATACGAAACAACTGCAAAACCTGCAGAAGGTGAAAATAACAATTCAAAGCCTAAGCCAAATTACAAAGATGAAACTAACAATTCAAAACCTAAACCACCTGTAGATGAGGAAGTTAAGACAGATCAAGTTCTTAAACACGAAACAATAAAAACTTATAAAGGTGATCTTCCTATTAAAGCAACAAGAGTAAAAAAAGAAGGTAAAGATGGTTATGAAAAATATGTTGATGGTGAACTAGTAGAAAAAGTTGAACCTATAGATGAAATAGTAGAATGCTTAGTAGTAACTCAAGAAGCTAAGTATGAGGAAAGGGAAGTAGAAGATAAAACAAAGCCGATTTATGAAGAAACTAAATACTGGAGAGCTTATGCCAAAGGTCTTCCTAAAAAATTTTGGAATATTATGTCCGAAGAAGAATTGTCAGAATATCATGATAGCTATTCCGTAGTTTACGCATCCGGTATTAATCAAAATACAGAAAAATGGAAGAAGGCAAAGGAAAAACTTGATGAATTGTACAAAAAATATGGGATTTACAAAGAATTTGAAGTAAAATCAAATTCAGACGGCTCTAATAAAGATGATGCATTTATAATGGCCTATGATTATGTACGTGAAAATCTTGAAACTTTAAAGTCAGAATGGAAACGACTTGAACCTAGAGTAGAAAAGGGAGAAAAGATAATAGGCTACGAAAAGAAAACTGAAAAGGTAAAAGTCCAAGACGAAGTAACTGAATGGAAGTAAAGGTGACAGATTAAAATAGGTGATCTATTTTGCCTGATGCCAAAAAATTTTGCATGTCAGTTTTTCCAATAGGCTGATAGCTTAACCAATATTAAAAGCAGACCTCTCACACTTGTTTATTCAAGTCATGAGGTCTGCTTTTGCTTTTATTTACTTTTATCTTAATTTTTATCCTAGAGTATAAGCTTTTATCACACTCGCAAGATCACAGACAGAGTCCAGCACAAGGTCGGCAGACTTTTCCAGCCCCTGCCTGGTTCCTGTTCCTGAAAGGACTCCTATGGCAAGGCCTGCCTTTTTACCTAAGAGCATGTCTATCTCTGAGTCACCGACCATGGCGACTTCACTTCTGTCAAGGTCAAACTTTTTGCAAAAGGCATCTAAGGAGGATGGGTCGGGTTTGTTCAGGTACCTGTCCCCTGTTGCCAGAAATTCTATGTCATCTTTAAGACCTAATAGATCAAAGCAAAGGTCGGCCTGCCTGTAGTCATCTGCGGTTATAACACCAATCTTTATGCCCTGATCCTTTAGCTTTTTAAACAAGCTTTTAAGGTCGCAGGTTTCCCTTATCATCTCCTTGTGATTTTTCATGTAGGCTAAGAAGTGATTGCTTACTTCTAGGTAAAGGTCCTCTTCGTCAAGGGAGATATAGTCACTTAGGATATCGACAAGGTCTTTCATGGTTCCTGCTGCTAAGACACTGTTTTCTACGATTGTCTTGTCATCTTGTATCCCGACCTTTTTCCTTATTTCTTTTATTATCTCTTGGTCAAGGTTGTATTTTTCAAATACTTCTTCTAAGGCTGACCTCCAAAGATCTGAAAACTCAATAAGGGTTCCGTCCTTGTCAAATATAACCGCTTTAATAGTCATTTGCCATTTTCTCCATCAGGTCTTCCCACTTACTCATCTTGTGATCGGCTTTGCTCCTGTTAAAGTAGATAGGATTGGTGAAGCCGTAAAGATTTTCGCTTTCGTCAACTACATCGACCCTGATCCAGTGGTAGGCTGAATCTATACTTACCTTAAAAGAAGAGTTTGGCCCTTGATCTCTTTTTACAGTATCTCCATCTAAAATCCAATTAAGGTAAAGCTTGCTGTCATGAAAATCATCTTCCTTGACCCAAGCTTCAAGGCTGATCTCTCCTGAAAAGTCCTCGTTATCACGATCGAGCCCCTTTAGGTCAAAGTCTATAAATTCCTTCCTGGATACCACTACTTCGCCATCTATAAGAGCTGCCTTTAAATCTTCCAAACTCTTGGACTTTGCACATACAAAGGTCTTAGGATCTCCCAATAATGAAGGGTAAGCAGAACCTTCATAAGTTTGGTCAGGTCTTAGGTGGGAGTCACTTCCCCCGATTCCTGTGACCTTGTAGCTGTCATTTAAGAGGTAGTTCCAGGCTTTTATAGCCCTCTTGCTTGCAGGTTCTGAATCTTTGTAGGTCGGATCGTTTATTATTTCCATTACTTTAAGCCTGTCCAAGGGAAATTCTTTTAAAAGAAAGTCCCAGGGTGGCATGAAAGGATGATTTATTGAAGGCAATGAAAAGGATTCGGCTTCTTCTATAAAGGCTATAAGAGATTTTTCTTCACTAATTTCTGCTATGGAATGGTCTTCAAAGGGATTTTTTTCTGCGAATAAGAGATTAATATGGCCAAGGCTTGAGGTAATTTCAGTTCCGGGAAAAACTTCGACTTGATTATCAGCCGGCCAGCTGTAGTGGAAGATGTTGTGATCTGTCGGGATAAAAAAGTCTAAGCCTTGCTTCCTTGCCATTTCATTGTTTTCTTCTCTTGTCATCTTGCCGTCCGAGTAGATGGTATGGGTGTGAAAGTCACCTACAAACCATAATCCTTTGCCATCTCCTTGCCCTGTAGTTTTTTCCTCCAAGATAGATCTTTCATTTACTTTTTCTGTCTTAGGGTCAAAAGCTTCTTCTACTGTGATATTCAAAGAAAGATCCCCCCTATTATCTACTAAGGCATAGGTCAAGTTCCACTCGCCTAAAAAACTTTCTTTAGAGCTTGGGCTTTTACAGCAGGGGGAACTTAGTCTTTCATCCAGAGATATAAATCTTTTACCACAAGCTTGGACTGTAACTGCCTGAGCGTATAAGTTTTTATCGGGTCCATAGAGGTAGAGGGATAAAAAGCCTGTGTTATCTTTCCAAGCTAGGGATATACTTTCTATTTTTTTGTCTATCTCAAAGGCTACTTCCCCATAAGCTTTTTCAGGATTTAGGTCTAAAAATCCCTGACCCTTTTTGTTATTAGATGTATTTTCCATTTCTTATCCTTAAAATCTAAGAGAGCTTTTTATTTGCTTAAGCTTTCATCAAGGGCTTTTTGGGCCTTTGCTTGGGCTTCGTCAAGAGCTTGCTTAGCATCAACATTTTCAAGTTCCACCTTATCAGCTGCTATTTTTAGAGCGTCGTAGATTTGTCCCTTAGTAGGATCTACAAAGACCGGTGTTGCATTTAGAGCTTGTTTGTATGGAACTTCTGCATAAGGATTTTCTGCTATGAATTTTTTGTAGTCTTCATTATCCATGGCACTTTTTCTTACAGGGATGTATCCTATTTTCATAGACCACTTTGCAGACACTTCAGGGCTTGTGAAATATGATATCCATTCATAGGCTGCTTCTTGTTGTTCCTTAGATGCCTTTGCAGGAACTAAAAGGCTATGACCTCCGGCTTGTGGCTTTGCAGGATTTCCGTTTAGTCCGGGTTGTGGGCAGGAATCAATCTTAGTAAAGTCCAAGTCTCCCTTATCTCCTGATGATCCTGTATAACCTGTAGCTTGTCCATTCATTACATTGTCTATTGTTTTATACCAGTATTCCCAGCCTTGTCCTCCTGATTCAATCTTGGCTGTCTTGTCTTCAAAGATTTGTTTTCTGATAAAGTTCCATGAGTCCACCCATGCAGGAGTGTTGATGGTAACCTTCTTTCCATCTTCACTTAGGATTGTTCCACTGTTACTTAGGGCTATATCCATCAGGTTGTCAGGTCCCCACATTGGTAGGTGACCCCATTGTGATACTCCTGCTTCTCGCATCTTTTTAGAGGTTTCATATACTTTTTCCCAGGAAGAATAAGCATCCTTTGGATCTATACCTGCTTTTTCAAGTAAGTCTTTTCTGTAGTACATTACTTGAGTTGTCCCGTAGGCAGGAAAACCATAAACTTTTTCGTCGATTTGATCCGGTTTCATAAATACATCGAGATAATCTTCTACAGGTGTCCTGTCGTCTATGTATTCAGTAAGGTCTGCTAAGATTCCGGCTTGAGCCATTTCAGATACATTGCTTCCGATAAAGACAGCAGGTGGTTTATCAGCAGCGATGGCGGCTTGAACTTTTTGGTAAGTTTCGTCATAGTCTGCTTGTTGGACTCCTGTAACCTTAACCTTGTCTTGAGATGAGTTAAAATCAGCTATTATTTCTTCCATAGTTTCTCCGGCAACTGAACCTAATCCATACCAGAATTGAATTTCTACAGGGCCGCCCTTTTTTTCTTCACCGGTTTGGCTTTGGGGCTGACTACTTGTGCTTTCTTCCTTTTGGGCTTCTTTAGCTTGTTGTGAGCAAGCTGTAAGGCTTAGGACTGAGCAAAGTCCCATCAAGATTAACTTTTTAAATTTTTTCATAATTTCCTCCTTAATATATTTTTATTATCCTTTTATCTCATTATCACTTATTCCTTTAATAAAGTACTTTTGTAGTACAAGGAACAAGATCAAAAGTGGTAAAACTGAAATTGTATTGGCGGCCATTAACATAGGTAGGTTTTGGGTAAAATTTCCTCTTGAATTAAAGAAGATATTCAGGCCGACACTTATCAGGTAATTCTTCTTGCTGTTTGTTATCAAAGATGGCCACATATAATTGTTGTACATGGCTACAAATTGGATCAGAGCTGTGGTAAGTAGGGTTGACTTTGAAAGGGGAACCATTACCCTCCAGAGAATCTGCCAGTTATTGGCCCCGTCAACCTCGGCAGCCTCGATCATTTCCTTGGGTATTGCTGAGAAAGTTTGGTAGACCATGTAGATGGTAAATACGCTGGCCGCATTTGATATGACTATTCCTGTAAGAGTATCTATCAGGTTCATCTTTGAAAGAATTACATAGCTTGGGACATAAGTTGCTGCTGCAGGTAGCATGTAGGTTAAAAGAACTGCCCAGAATAAAAGTTTCTTTCCCTTGAAATTAAATCTGCTCAAGCCATATCCCATAAGAATTCCTGTTCCAAGTTGCAGGATGACTATGAGAAGTCCTGTTATTATACTGTTTATGATGTAAAGGTCAAAGGGAGCTTGATTTAAGGCTCCTACAAAATTTCTAAAGTCTAAAAATTCAGGTAAGAGATTTAAGGGTCTTCTTATAATATTTTCCGCACTCTTAAAGGAGTTTGAAAACATCCATAGCAAAGGGAAAAAAGTAATTACACTTAAAAGAACAGCGATTACAATTTTTATAAATTTTTTTACTTTAACCATTTCTCCTCCTATCTATTAAGCTTCTTTTGAAGATAGAACATAAGACTTGATAAAAGTCCTGTGATTACTATCATTATCATGGCAACTGCAGTCGCCTTGCCCATATTGAACTGTTCAAAAGCTATCTGGTAGAAAAGATATAGCAAGGTCCTTGTACTTCCGGAAGGTCCTCCACCTGTCAGTACAGAAATTTGATCGTATGCCTGGATGGAATTTATAAGACTTATGACAGCTAAAAACAAGCCGGTATTTTTGGTCATAGGGATATAAATATAGCGGATTCTTTGGAAAAAGTTCGCCCCTTCCAAGTCACAGACTTCAAATAAATCTTTACTTATCTTGCTGATAGCATCGGCGTAGTAAAGCATGGCCCAACCTGCAGTCTTCCATATGGTAACTATCATTACAGCTATAAGGGCTGTCTTAGAATCGGTAAGCCAGTTAGGCCCATTTATTCCTATAAGAGAAAGACAGTAATTAATAAGGCCGTCTTCCGGTCTGAACATCCAGCTCCAAACTATGCTCATGGCAACCATCGGAGTGATCCAAGGGGCAAACATGAAACCCTTAAAAATTTCTTTTCCCCTCCTTAGCCTGTCTATTAAAAGAGCCATCAAAAAACCCAGGATCATAGTTGGAAGGACCGTTCCCAGTCCAAAGACTATGGTGTTTTTAAAGGCCTGCCAGAAGTCATCGTTCTTAAGAATGTCCGTATAATTTTTAATAGCTACAAAATTAAAGGTCGGACTTATGTAATCCCAATCGGTAAAACTTAAAAATAAGGATACCAGCATAGGGATAAACCAAAAGACCAGGATAGGAAGCAAGGGGATTAAGATATAGATAAAGAAATTTGAAAAGCCGAGCTTTTTTTCATCAACCTTCTTACTTTCTCTTTTTTTTAGCTTATATGTTTTTTTTACTTTTTCCATCTAAGCCTCCCCTAAAATTCTTTCTCCTGTTTCAGGGTCAAATAGTAAAATTTTTTCAGGGGCGAAACTTATATATAAGTCCTCTTTTTCTTTTATGAAAGGATTTACCTCAGTCTTTATGGTAATCTTGTTGTTATAAACTTTTCCGTGGATATGGTAGTCGGAACCTAGAAGTTCAAGTAAATTTACCCTAAGCTTTAGGGAATTTGTATTGTCTGATAGTTTGATCGCTTCAGGTCTGATTCCAAGGACGACTTGCCTATTAGATATCGGTCCGATATCGCAGATATAATTTTTATCCTTATCTAAAAACTTTCCTCCCTCTATCCTTCCTCCTATAAAATTCATTGGCGGAGATCCCAAGAATCCTGCCACAAACATATTAGTCGGATTGAAGTAGAGTTCTTCAGGAGTACCGACCTGTTGGATTTCTCCGTTATTTAAGCAGACTATCCTTGTTGCCATAGTCATGGCCTCTGTCTGATCGTGAGTTACATATATAACAGTAGATCCGAGCTTTCTTTGAAGTTCGACAAGTTCTTCCCTCATCCTTACCCTAAGCTTTGCGTCCAGGTTTGAAAGAGGTTCGTCCATCAAAAATATATCCGCTTCTTTTACTATCGCCCTTCCCAGAGCTACTCTTTGCTTTTGTCCTCCGGAAAGTTCTGCAGGCTTTCTCTTTAGAAAGTCAGTTAGGTTTAACATCTGAGCAACTTCCCTTATCCTCTTATCTCTTTCTTTCTTATCTACTCCGCGAATTTTAAGGCCGAATCCTATATTGTCATAGACATTTAATTGAGGATAGAGAGCATAATTTTGAAAAACCATGGCTATCTTCCTGTCCTTGGCAGCCACGTCATTCATCCTCTTTTGATCTATGTAAAGGTCTCCCTCCGATATATCTTCCAGACCCGCAATCATTCTTAGAGTTGTCGATTTCCCACAGCCACTTGGTCCTACAAATACGATAAATTCCTTTTCTTCAATATCAAGATTAAAATCTTTAACTGCATAGTCAGAAGAGTTATCGTAAATCTTGCAGACCTTCTTTAAAGAAATCTTACTCATAAAACCTTCCTTCCTTTTTAATTTTTGTTTATCTTGTTTTATTTTTGTTTTTCTTTGTTTCCTCCTTAATCATAATCATTAAGTGTTAAGGATAATTTCTTCTATCGTAAAATAAAAGTAAAGAAAAACAAAAGGAAACAAAAATAATCCAACATTGTTTATCTGTGCTATAATCAAAAAAGAGGTGAAAAATGTCTAAAACAATCCTAAAGAATCAACGCCTAAAGGAAATAATGGCTGCCTTAGATGAAAGCGGAAGTGTGACTGTACAAAATCTTTCAAGAAAATTAAAAGTGACTCCGGAAACCATAAAAAGAGATCTGGAAGGGCTGGAAAGGGAAGGGAAGTTAAAGAGAGTTTACGGAGGAGCGATAGGTGCCGGCGAAAACATTGAAGAATTTGACGCACACACCAGGGAAACTATAAATATCTCTGAAAAAATGAATCTGGCATCTATAGCAGCTGATTTTGTAAATGAAGGAAGCCTGGTAGCCTTAGATGACAGTACAACTAATATAGAAATAGCAAAAAATTTGGCTAAGAAATTTTCAAACCTGACCTGTATAACAAATTCCTTTGCAATTGCCCAAATTTTTGCAAAAACCCCCAAGATGAGAATTTTACTTGCATCAGGAAGATTAAATAATAAAGACCTCTACACCTACGGTCAGTCTGCAATAAACTTTATAAGGATGTATCATGCAGACATATTTTTTATGAGTGCCAGCGGGATAAGCCTGGACAATGGAATCATGGATTATGGCTTTGACCAGTTCGATGTGAAAATGGCAATGAAAGAGTCTTCCTCCCGGGTATTTTGTGTAGCAGATAATACCAAGTTTGAAAAAACAGCAACGATTAAGGTTTGTGACCTAGATGACGTCGACGGGATAATTACAGATAAAAATATAAATTTAAAATTGATAGAAAAATTAACAGAGCTTGGAGTAAATTTGTTCTATCCCCAATAATTATACTTATGCTAAAAAAAATCATGCAAGAACTAAACTTGCATGATTTTTTTAGAGATCCTAGAAATCTCTTTCGATGGCAACTTTACCACCGAAGATATTTACTTTTTCTATCTTGTTTTCCTTAAGGTACTTTTCTACATCCTCATTTGTTCCCTTTGCAGGGTTTAGGATTACAGGGGTGTTTGTCTTTCCTGCTAATACTCCTACTGCCAAGGCATCAGGATAGTTTTCCCCACTTACAAGGTTTACTTCTTTTGTATCTTTAAACAAGTTTTTAGCTACTTCTATAGCTGTTTGATATCTGTTTGCTCCTGCTATTCTCTTAGTTTGCTTAAAGTATCCTTCTACATCTCCGACAGCTACCTTTCCACCTACTATTATTCCTCTGCTTATTTTGTTTTTAGCGATTAGGTCTTTGGCATAAGGAAGGTCGTCTCCGTCAGCTAAGATTATAGGTAAGCCTTCTTTTGCTGCATAAGCTCCTACTGCAAGGGCATCAGGATAATTTTGTCCGTCTGCTACTATAACTACATTTCTATTTGTCTTTGCCAGAACCTTTTCAGCTATCTTTAAGGCTGTTTGATACCTGTTTGCTCCGGCTACTCTTTCAACTTTTCCAAGCTTTGCATAGGCTTCTGCTTCAGCCTTGCTTACAGCTTTTTCTCCACCTACTATTATTATATTTTTAGCTCCAAGTCTCTTTATTTCTTTTGAAATTAGGTCTGTTTGGCCTTGGTTTGTTAAAAGGATCGGTGCCTTTTGCACTCCTGCAAGAGAAGCTGCCGCTAGAGCATCTGCATAGTTTTCTCCTGTGGCTACTATAACTGTATCAGCTGTTTTAAAGCCTTTCTTGCTTATTTCTATAGCTGTTTCATACCTGTTTGCTCCGGCTATTCTTTTTGATTGAATCTTTACTTCCTTATTTGTATCTACAGGTTTTACAAATATTTCGTAATCAAAATCTTTAGGTACGTTTATTTCAGGTTCTTTTTTATCTGACTCTACAGGTGTTACTACTATGTTGTAGTCAAAGTCTTCAGGAAGACTTACTCCGTCAACCGGTTGCTTTCCTTCTTCCTTGTCACTTCCTACAGGTCTTACTACTATATTGTAATCAAAATCTTTAGGTACGTTTATTTCAGGTTCTTTTTTACCTGACTCTATAGGTGTTACTACTATGTTATATCCGAAGTCCTTAGGTAAGTCTGAATCTTTAGAAGTTTCTTTGTCACTAACAGGTTCTTTTTTATTGCCGGAGTCTGTTGCTACTACAGTGTTTAAGCTATCTGTAGGTTGATCAGCTGCTAAAACGCTTGCATAAAAGCTTTGACTTAAAATCAAACTTGCTAAAATTAAACTTTTGGTTCTCTTTTTCATTTCTTCCACTCTCCTTTAATATAAGTTCTGTTATATTTACGTGATAAAATCCTATCCCTTATAGCTTTATATCATATTAAAAGTTTTCGGTCAAATATCCATAGATCCTTGTCTATTCAAATAAAAACAGCCCTGTAACCTATAAAAGTTTCAGGGCAGTTTTTATTTTAGATTTTTTCTACTTCGGGATAGTCAACTCCCTTTGTATCTACGGTTACCTTTTTCATTCTTACGTCTTCAAGAGGTCTGTCACTCATATCTGTCTTTACTTCGGCTATCTTGTCTACAACATCCATTCCTTCTATTACTTTACCGAAGGCTGCATATTCTCCGTCAAGGTGAGGAGCATTTTGGTGCATTATAAAGAATTGGCTACCTGCAGAATCTTTCATAAAAGATCTTGCCATGGAAAGCACTCCCCTGTCATGAGCAAGATTATTTTCATAGCCGTTTGAGGAAAATTCTCCCTTGATTGCATAGCCCGGGCCACCCATACCTGTGCCTTGAGGATCTCCTCCTTGGATCATGAAGTCTTTTATAACTCTGTGAAAGATTAATCCGTCATAAAAATTATTTTTGATCAATGATATAAAGTTATTAACTGTATTTTCTGCAATTTCAGGATAAAGTTCAGCCTTAATTACAGATCCGTCTTCCATTTCAAATGTAACTATCGGATTGTCCATATTTTTCTCCTTTTATAAAAATTTTCACCTATAATTTTACTATTTTTTCTCATATTTTCCTAATCTTTTACTTACTGTTAATGGCACAAAAAATCGTATTTGCTGCAAAGATCAGGTAAGAACCCTTGGAGTAGGCCAGGTATCGCTCATCCCAAAAGCTTGCATACTTGTTTTTATAGGCCTTAAGCCCTTCAAAGGAATAAAAATTATCTCCGAGCTTAAAGATCATGTAGACAAATTTTTCCTGTAGGAAGGAGTGTCTGGCACTTCCTACATTTGACAGGGGAGCCATGCCGAGGTCAAAATATTTTACTCCTCTTTCTTTAAAGTAGTTAAAGATATTTATAAAGAGGAAGTCCATAAGGTTGTCGACTCCCCTTTCATACCTCATCAGGTCAACGGTCCTCCAGTCATCCAGGAAGGTCGGAGCTAAGTTTGCAAAGGCTATAATCTTAGAGTCCTTATCTCTGACAACTGCTATGTCGGATTCATCCAAGTAATAGTAGTCAAAAAAGCCTATGGAAAATCCTTTTTCCCTGCTTTCACCTAACCAGGAGTCGGAAATCTCTCTAAGCCTTTGGATAGTTTCTCCTGAGTGTGGCTTTTCTAAGACTTCAAAGGAATATCCTTCCTTTTCCATCCTGCTTAAGTGCCTTCTAAGGCTTTTGTTTTTCTTTCCGTCAAGGTTAAAGGCTTGAAGGTCTACCTCTGCGCTTTCACCAAACTTCATAAACCTAAAGCCGTAATTGTGAAGCTTCATAGTAATTTTTTTGCTGATTTCATAAAAGGCTATATTGTAGCCGTAGTCATCAGCTTCATTTATAAATTGATCCAAAAGGTCATCGAAAAAATCCTCATCGCCGATAGGATCTCCCATAACTATTATCTTGTCCTTGATCGTCTTTATCTGTAAGGCTGCCTTGTCTTCACCCTCCTCCCTGTAGTAATAGAGGTCCTTATCTCTTAGGAGGGCAAGATAGGCTTCTTTTGATCCCCCTTGACTTTGACACATTTTTAAAAATCTTTCCCTGTCAAAAGATTCTCCTATTTTTATCTTTGACCCCTGTAAATATTTCATAAGTAAAAATATAATCAGGTAGACTATTCCTATATTTACCATAATGGAAAATATGCTGTACTCAAAAGGCACAAAGATGAAGTCACTTATATATTTTTTAGTTAGGTCAATTACTGTTCCTGTCCTTAAAAATCTTATGATAAAGATTAGGAGCATGGAGTTTACCAGGAGAAAATCTACAAACTTATCTTCAAAGGCGTATAAAAATTGCTTGGTATCCATATCCTTCCTTGTAAGGATTACAAGAGCGAGCATTATGAGAATATATATAATTGTAATCAAACCATAGCCTGTGAAGAAAGTAAATATAAGGCTCATTAGCAGGACTGTTACATTGAGGACCTTCGACTTTTTTTGCCTTGATATGGTTGCCCTCGCCATAAGGATAAAGGTAAAACCGAAGAGGATGGATGGAAATTGAAAGATTACCGACGCCCTCACAGGGTTAATCTTTGCCAAAAATCCACTTCCGTAGACATTGCTTATAAAGGTAACAGAAAGAATCATAAAGATCCCGAATATATACATCATCACCGAGTTAACTACTACCAAGATATTTCCGACAAGCCCCCTTACAAACTTGTCGTCCTTAAGCTTAAAGGCCTTGGCGAAGTTCTTTACAAAAAAGAAGGAGGCTAGACAGAAGGGAACCACATAATAAGAAAGTCTATAAAGGAGGATCCAGGCTAAGGCTGTCTCCCTGTCTATTCCCTGACTTGAAAGGGCAAATAAAACAATCAAGTCGAAAGAGCCTATAGAGCCCGGGATCATTGATATATAACCGACTATATTCGCAATTACGACAAAGACTGACAAATTTATGATGTCAAATTTTATCCCCATCAAAAGCCCTACGACTACAAAGGAGCTCATAACTCCGAACCATTCAGCTATGGAGATAAAAAATAGTTTGACCTTATTTTTACTTTCGATATTTATTTTTTTTAAAAGCGATAGGATTATAATTCCTATCGGGTAGGCACTTGCTAAAATAAGGAGGATCTGATAATTTTCTCCCGGCTTATTAGGAAAGGCCTGTAAGGAAATTAAGGATAAGATAGAGAAAAAGCCGAGCCCACATGGTAAAAACATCAAAAGTTGTACTATCTTTGCCACAAGGGCCTTAGGCTCATGGTCCTTTCCGTAAAAGGCAGTCCTAAGTCCTATCGATATTATCCCTCCGAAACCTAAGAGGTCATTGAAATTATTTATAGTAAAGCCCGTTTCAGCTATATACCTCTTGTCAATCTCATTTCCAAGCTCTTTATTTAAGACAAAATCATAAAGGGTCGCAGGAACATTGGCAAGAATCCCGTAAAGAATCATCAAAAATATGCCGGTAAAAGAAAGGGTTGAAAAAACTGCCTTCACATCTTCAACCTTTACTTCTTTACCTATTCTTCTAAACTCTATAATTACTAAAACAAGAACTGAAATAAAAAATATTTTCTTAAAAACACTCTTAAATTTTTCTAAATTTTCTTTCATAGCAAAATTTTCCTCTGGCTAATATTTTATATTTTATTAAGATATTTTTTATTTTATCAAATAAGAAACCTTGAATTGAAAGGATAAGGTGTAAACTTGTCTAATATTTATCTACAATTATAAACTTTTAGGCAAACAAAATCACTCATAGCTAGGCCATGTGTGATCTCGTGCTTTTAGAAATCTCTCTCGATAGCAACTTTACCACCGAAGATATTTACTTTTTCTATCTTGTTTTCTTTAAGGTAGTTTTCTACGTCCTCATTTGTTCCCTTGGCAGGGTTTAGGATTACAGGTGTATC
>JAXFOR010000022.1:0-5977 GCA_034180305.1 Finegoldia sp. | reverse complement strand
AGCGATATCGTCAACGTCAAGTACCATTTCCATCATACCTACTTGTTCGTCATAAACATCTTCATTAACTAAAGATTTGATTTCGTCTTCAACTACGTGATATACAGCAAGACCCAATTCAACACCTGCTAAAGCACCTGCGAAAGTAGGATCTCCCATAGTTACTGTTTCAGCTGCAAGACCTGCAGCTTCAGATTCTGATGCACCTAGAACAACCACTACATTTTCCGGACCATATTGTTCAGAAAATTCTTTAACTCTCTTTTGGTTTTCCAAGTCCATAGCTCCAGCACTTGTTCAGACGAAACATTCAGTAGATGAGAAGATTACTTCAACATTATCTACTGTATTTATACATTCTTCAATCGCAAGACCAGGAATACCGTCACGGTCTCCGATTATGATGACCTTCTTGCCATCTAAAATATTGTCAGCCATTTATTCTCCTTATTAAATATTATAAGAATATTTTTATATCTATGCTTATATTATACTATATATAACTCTAACTAGAAAGTTCTAGCAGTTAATCTGTTGAAACCAGTTTCGTTAGTAGCACCTGTGATAGCTTGGATTTCTACTTCTATAGATCCATCTTCTTTTAATGCTCCGTCAGCACCACCGGCAATTGTATCAACATATTCTATGTGGCCGATAACCTTGTCTAACTTAGGAAGAGTTATAAATTGGTTAGCATTACCACCGGTTACTACTGCATTTGCAGCTGGATCAGCGTCTGCTAATGATTGAGAAGCTCCGTCTCTACCTGCATATTCATCAGTGATGATTACTGTGTCGATGCCTTTAGCTTCGATCTTCTTGCAGTTCATGATCAAGTCTGTATCTGGGTTACCGAAACCTTCTTGGGAAACGATAGCAGCATCTGCACCTAAGAATTCACATAATTTTGCAGTCATATCAGAGTGTCTGATCTTATCCATTAGGTATACATTTTCATTTGTGATAACTACACCTAGAAAGTTTAATGATTTTCCGTGTTGAGCATATAATTCTCTGATTACACCGTTGTTTAAGTGAACGTATGAAGGGTTCTTATCGCAAGCACTTACGCAGTTACCTGAAACGATAGCACCGTCCATTACTTCAGTAGGGTATAGGTAAGTTGGAATTATTTTCTTAGCATCTACACCGTATACATAAGTGTCATGTAATAGACCTTGAGTTTGAAGCATGTATACATAAACTACCTTTGGTAATTCAGGATATTGTTTAACTTGTTCCAAGATTGGAAGAGTTTCAAAAGTTTCCCATTCGTCAGCGTCTAATTCAGCTGCAAGTCTACCAATAAAGTCAGTTAATTTTAAACCTACCATTCTTACTGAATGTTCGTGGTTGTGTTGTTTAACACCTTCCTTAGGTTCAACTGTAACAACTAGGTTGATAGTCTTAGAGAATGGAGTGTATTCTGCTCCTAAGCCTGTCATGTCGATGATACCTTCTTGGAATCCTACGATTTTACCTGTAGTCATAACAGTCATACCTTTAAGAGCTATAGTCTTACCAGTTCCTACTGGGTCTACCTTATTTAAGATACCAGGGAACATTTGTCCACCTTCTGTTTTTACTCTTGGTTCATTAACATCCTTAACCGGAGTTATACGAACACTTTCACCTGGATGAGCAATATCAAAATCGATTGATTCTAGATATTCATCATCAGCGATTTCAGATGCTTCTTTTAATTCTTCCTTATTAAGGTATACAACGTGATCTTCAATTCTTGATTTTCCTTCGTCGAATACTACATCCTTAATAAAAATCTTTCCTAATTCAAGACGCATATCTTAGCCTCCTATTTAAAATATTTATTTAAACAACAGGGATTTTTCCAAGTTGCTTTAAACTAAATTCCTACAACTATTTTTCAATCTGGTCGAAAGTATGCGATAAGATATCAAAATCGATAACTCTAAAGTCATCAAGGATATCTTCAGGCCATGGTTTCGGTTGTGAATTTCTTAAAAACTTTGTTGCAGTTGCGATAGCATCCTCTATAAGAATAACAGAGTCGCTATCAAGAGAGTTTCCTTCTTCAAGTAAAACGCTTCTGTAAACTGTTTCATTGGGTTTAATCGAACCATATAGGGGATGGGTAAGCATTTTATAATTAGCGTGAATCATATCGCGAGCCTTTTTTAAAACCCCGACATAGTCAGTGTCTACATATTTCAGTTCGATGTCATCTCTTTTTATATTATTTTTAAATAAATCGTTATTTGTAATTAATATCATCATAAAATCCTAACTAAAAATTAGTAAACATATTCTCTCTCATACTCATTATACCCGTTTCTATTATCTTTTACAAAACAATTTAGCACTTATAATAATTTTTTATAAATGAAGAGAAAATGTGACATTTTAATTTAGTTAAGGAAATCAAAAACGACAATCAAAATGTATGATAAATATTAAACAATATCCTCAAAAAAATTATAGCTACACTTGTAAGGTAACGGATCATAATTTACGAGGTGTTGCGAATTAGTTTACGTCTATATTATAATTGAGCTAATAAAAGATGTCAATTATAGGCTTACAATATGCACAGGAGGCTTTATGAAGGAAATGTTTAGAAAACTTCCCCAAGTATCGGAAGTTATAGAAAGCGATAGAATAAAAAAAATAATGGAAGAAAATCCTCAGTCTTTAGTTAAGGATTCTGTTAGGGATTCGATAGAATTTTTTAGAAATAGAATCCTTGATGGCGAGGTATTTGATTTCGGTCTTGAAGATGTAATAGATAAGAGCGAGGAACTTTTAGAAAAAAATCAATCTTTTTCCCTAGCTCCGGTTATAAATGCCACAGGAGTTATCTTACATACAAATCTCGGCAGGGCTCTTATAAATAGGGACGTTGTTAAAAATTTGGAAGTGATAGCTTCCTCATATTCAAATCTTGAATATGATCTTGAAAAAGGACAAAGGGGATCAAGGTACGTTCATGCAGTAGAACTTTTAAAGAAGATTACAGGTGCAGAAGATGCTCTTGTAGTTAACAACAATGCTGCTGCCGTATTTTTAATTTTAAATACTCTTTGCGATAAAAAAGATGTAATAGTTTCCAGGGGTGAGCTTGTAGAAGTGGGGGGATCATTTAGGATTTCATCTATTATGGAAAAATCCGGAGCCAATCTTATAGAAGTAGGGGCTACAAATAAAACTCACTTATACGACTACGAAGATAATATTACGGAAAATACAAATGCTGTAATGAAAGTTCACGCTTCCAACTACGCTGTAGTAGGTTTTACTGACCAGGTAGGAGTTGATGAGCTTAGAGATTTTTGCAGTGAAAATAATCTCTATCTTATAGAGGACTTGGGAAGTGGATCTTTAATCGACCTTCGTAGGTTCGGCTTATCCTATGAAAGGACCGTTATTGATTGTATAGAAGATGGTATAGACTTAGTTTCCTTCTCGGGCGACAAAATCTTAGGAGGACCTCAAGCCGGAATAATAGTCGGCAAGAAAGAACTGATAGATAAAATAAAAAAGAACCAACTTTTAAGAGCCTTCAGGGTAGACAAGTTTACTCTTGCAGGCCTTGAAGCTACCTTGAAGTTCTACCTTGATGAAGAGACTGCCATAAAAAATATCCCAAGCTTAAGGATGATTTCAGCAAGCAAGGGAGAACTAATCGAGAAGGCAAAAAAACTTAAAGCAAAGATAGATGAAGTCGTAGAGATTGATAATGAAATAGTAGACTGCCAATCAGGCATAGGTGGGGGAGCCTACCCTCTTGATAAACTTGACTCCAAGGGAATCTCCATAAATCCACCGATGACTGTAGCTTCTTTTGAAGAAAAGATGAGACTATCTGAAAGTCATATAATAGGAACTGTACACGATGACAGATATTTTATGGATCTTAGAACTATTCAGGAAGATGAATTTGATAAAATAGCACAGACTATAAAAGCTATACTTTCCTAGTATATATTAAGGAAGAAAGTTTAATTAATAGATTACCGGAGATTTATTTTTCTTCGGTAATTTTTTTATTTAAAAGCTTGGTTTAAAAATTTTTTAAAATAGAATTTTTAGAATTAGGATTTTAGGCAAATGATTTTAAAGTCTAAAATTTAGCCAATCAATTCTCAAATTTATAATGTTAAGATAATTTAATAAATCGTTTTATTATAGTATTTCGCTAGGTTTTTTATTGACACGAATAATTCGCAGATGGTATAATCAAACCTGTTAAATCTTATTTTATTTCTTGTTTTACTTTATACTGAGAAAAACGTTATCGTAGAAAAAATAATGATTTGACTTAGAAATACATAGTATCAACAGGAGGTTTTTATGGAAAAACAAAAGGTTAACATGGGTCGTGTTATAACCTTAGCCGGAGCTTTTATTGCTCTTTTGATCGGTTCAGGTTTTGCAACAGGCCAAGAAATTATGCAGTTCTTCTCTGCATGGGGATTATTAGGATTAGCAGGAATTATAGTAATATGCGTTTTATTTACATTTGTAGGCCTATATTTTGTAGAAGACGGTTATTATAGAGAATATGACAGACCGAATGATATTTACAAAGCTATATTGGGAAATGCTTTCGGAACATTTTTCGATTACTTTGCTGTATTCTTTATCTTCTTATCTTATGCAATAATGGTAGCCGGTGCGGATGCGACAGCTATGCAACACTACAACGCTCCTAAGCTTGTAGGTGGTTTAATCTTAGCTGCTGTAGTTATCATTATAGCTATGCTTGGCTTAAGTAAAATTGTAGATGTAATAGGAAATATAGGACCTGTAATAGCTATTATGACTATCATAATAGGTCTTATTTCAATAGTCCAAAATTGGGATAACTTATCTAATGCCTTAAATCTTGTAAGTCAATACAGACAAGGTGGAGATATGAAGGTTGTAGGGGCAAACTTCCTATTTGCAGCCTTTGCTTATGTAGGCTTTAACTTAATTTGGTTAGTAGCATTCTTAACAGATATCGGTAAGACTACAAAGAATCTATATGAAACAAAATCAGGGGTTAAGCTTGGAGCTTTAGTATTCTCTATAGCTATGGCTGTTGTGTCCCTTGCTATAATCTTATCTATAGAAGAAGTTCACACATCTCAAATACCTGTCCTTGTTTTAGCAGGTAATGTACATCCTGTATTGGCAACAGTATTCTCAGTTCTTATCTTCTTAGGTATCTTCACATCAGCAGTTCCTTTGCTATGGACTGTAGTAGATAGATTCTTCACAGAAGGAACAAAGACTTACAAGCTTGGCGCTTTAGGATTAGGGGTTGCAGGTGCTATAGTAGGACTTACTATAGGTTTTTCTGACTTGGTTAACAAGGCATATCAATACTGTGGATATGTAGGATTTATCCTATTATTCGTAATGCTTTTCAGAAAATTATCAGGAAAGCAAGCAGAAGTTAATAAGGTAGCTGCTAAGGATCACAACAAGCCTTATCTTGGAAAATAATAAAAAGCTAGACTAATCCTAAAGAAATTTAGGGTAGATTTTAGGAACAAATAGTGTAAGAGGGGAAGTATTCCTATCTTGCACTATTTGTTATGCCTGCAATTAGATCAGATATAAAATCTTTTAATTGGGCTTTCTAATAGATAAAGATGATAGGAGATTTATAAACATCTAAAATTGATCGATAGAAAATAAGAATAGGCTAGCTAAATGTAGCTAGCTACATTAATGGAATATAAGAAATTACTTTGAAATAATTAAATATTCTTTATTAAATGGGCAAGAAATAAAAAAATCAGGAGCTTTCAAGCTCCTGACAAAACTTATAAAGGTAATTTTATTTCTATATATTAAAAATTAATATTTAGTTCCTTCTTCTCTGATATCTCTCATAGTTTCAGCGATATCGTCAACGTCAAGTACCATTTCCATCATACCTACTTGTTCGTCATAAACATCTTCATTAACTAAAGATTTGATTTCGTCTTCAACTACGTGATATACAGCA
>JAXFOR010000021.1:0-5006 GCA_034180305.1 Finegoldia sp. | reverse complement strand
GTTAAACATTTGTTTATACTCATACTATACCAGGAGATGAAGAAAATGAAAATTGAAAATCAACAAGAATTTTTGAGCAACATAGAAACCCTTACTTTAGATGAACTATATCTAGTAAGGGATTGGCTAAAAACTAAAGATGAATATGGAAAGTTCGCAAAATTAAATCTTTTGAACATCGAGATTGAAGCAAAAGAAGCAAGAAGAGAAAGGGCAAAGCTATATGAAGATGATGAGGAGATTTTATGAGAGTTGAATTAAAGAAATTAACACTTAAAAATTTTAAGGGGACAAAAGAAAAAGAAGTAATCTTTTCAGATAAAACTAATATAAGCGGAGACAATGCAACAGGGAAAACAACAATCTTTGATGCCTATACTTGGCTTTTATGGGGCAAGGATAGCTATAATCGCAAAGACTATGAAATCAAACCTTATGATGAGAATAACAATGTAATTCACAATTTAGAATCATCTGTTGAGGGTGTTTTTGATATAGATGGAAAAGAAACAACCTTCACTAGAGTATACAAAGAAGTATGGACGAAAAAGAGGGGATCAAACACTGAGACTTTTACAGGAAATACAACCGACTTCTACATTAACGAGGTGCCATTAAAGAAAAAAGAATATGAAGATAGGATAAGCGAATTAGTAAGCGAAGATGAATTCAATCTCTTATCCAACCCTAGGTACTTTAACGAGATTTTAGATAAAAAAGAAAGAAGAAAAATTCTTTTAAGCCTAGTAAAAGATGTAAATATCGACGATGTAAAAGAGGCTAATAAAGAGTTAGAAGACCTCGACTTATCAAACTACACAATAGAAGAAATCCAAGCTATGGCAAAGTCAACTTGTAAGAAGATAAATGACAAGTTAAAAGAAATTCCTGCAAGGATTGATGAGTTAGAAGCAACTAAAACTACTGAAGATTTTAAAAAACTAGAAAAAGATAAAGAAGAAATCAAGAAAAAAATAAATGAAATTGACAAAGAATTAGCTGGACTAAGTAGCGTAAGTGAGAAGCTTGATAATAGATATGATCTTATAGTTAAATACAAAAAATCCATTGAAACCATCAAGGATGATTTTGAAAAATATAAGAAAGAAAAAGCGAGAGGCTATGAAGAAGAAGCCCAAGACATAAAGCAAAAAGAAAGTGTTATAAACTTTGAAATTGATAATTCTAAGTCAAGAATCAAAAATTTAGAAAGCGTGAAGGAGCATTATACTGAAAGAGTCAAAGATGTAGAAGAAGAAATTCAGAATTTAAGAAAGAAATATCTTGAGCTGTATAACAGAAAATTTGATGGAAGTTTAAATTGTCCGACATGTGGTAAAGAATTTGATCCAGATAAGAAAGAGGAAATATTAAAACACTTCAATTTAGATAAGAGCAAAAAATTAGAAGCTTGCAAAGCTGAAGCTGAATCGTTAAAGACTGGTGCAGAAAACACCAAAGAAAAGATAAGCGATTATGACAATGAGATATCTGATTTAAAAGCAAAGATTGAAAATCTAAGTAATAGCAAGATGAATAATCAAAAATCACTAAAAGACTTACAAGTAAAGATTGATGAAATAAACAATTTGGAAATGACACAAGAAGATAAAGAAAAGATAAAAGCTTTTGAAGGTGAAATTGCTAAGACTGAAGCTGAAATATCCGATGTAAATAAGATTGATACAAGCTCAATATTGGATCAAAAAGATAGCTACAATGACAAATTAGAAAGTATTAATAAGGAATTATCTAAGAAAGGTTTAAATGCCGAATTAGATAAGAAAATTGCTCAATATATGGAAGATGAAAAAGAACTATCTAAACAATTTGAAGAAAAACAAAGAGACCTTTACTTATGTGACGAATATATAAGGACTTACACCAATTTAGTAAGCGATAAGATAAACAACCTCTTTACCTACATTGAATTTAAGTTATTTGATATACAAATCAACGGGGGAATCCAGGAAACAGCCGAAGCAACCTATAAGGGCGTACCTTATGGATCACTTAATAGTGCAGCTAAGATTAATGCTGGTCTCGATGTAATTAAAAGCTTGTCTAGGCACTATGATAAGCAAATCCCAGTATTTGTGGACAATGCTGAATCTATAAATGATATAGCTGAAACAAATAGCCAATTAATAACATTATCAGTAAGCAAATTTAAAAATATAAGAGTTGAAAATTTATAGGAGGACGAAATGACAGAATTAATGAAACAGGAAAGAAAACAACTATCACCAGTTAACAGAATGAAGCAACTAACTAGCAATAGCGGCATTCAAGAAATGTTTAAAGAGAGTCTAGGGAAAAATGCAGGAGCTTTTCTCTCATCACTTATTGAAGTGTATTCAGACCCAGCAGGAAATTTAAGCGAATGTGAACCTAAAGAGGTGATAATGGAAGCCTTAAAGGCTGCAACCTTGAAGTTACCCATTAATAAAAACCTGGGTTTTGCGTGGATCATACCATATAACAAAAATACAAAAATAGTTGATGAAAATGGAAAAACTCAATGGGTTAAGGTAGCCCACCCTCAATTCCAAATAGGATATAAGGGATTGATACAACTTGCTATGAGAACAGGCCAATATCAAACAATTAATGCTAACGTTGTATATGAAGGTATGGAAGTAAGCGAAGATTATTTGACAGGTAGTGTTAAGATCGAGGGCAAAAAGAAAAGCGATAAAGTTATAGGTTACTTTAGCTACTTTAAGTTAGTTAATGGGTTTGAAAAAGTCCTATATTGGTCTAGAGAACAAGTTATTGAACACGCCAAGAAACATTCCCAAGGCTATAAGAGCATGGAAAATGCTAAAAAAGGTAAGTACTACAAGGCAGAAAAATTTGTTTGGGATAGCAATTTTGACGAGATGGCACTAAAGACAATGACTAGAAGGCTTTTAACTAAGTATGGAGTGCTTAGTGTCGAAATGCAAAATGCGGAAATGATTGAAGAAGATACAAGCTTAGCAATGGACATGGAAGAAGAAGCCAATAAACAAGAATTAATCATCGAACCTCCTTCTAATGTTGATTTGGATACTGGAGAAATAATTGATGAAGATGGAAATGACATTGAAGAAGAGCATGAAGATAACATAGAAGGTCAATCAGATTTCTTTGGAGATGATTTTCAAGAACTAGAAAAGGCACCTTTCTAATGAAAATACAAGTTTTAGGTACTGGATCAAGTGGCAATTGCTACAAGGTCAAAATTGGCAAGGCTACACTTCTTTTGGAGTGTGGTCTGTCCTTTAAAGTAATTCAAAAAAAGCTTAATTTCAAGGTATCGGAAATAGATGCATGCTTAGTAACTCATGAGCATATGGATCATGCAAAAGCAGTAAAAGATCTGATGAAAGCAGGGGTCGATTGCTATATGACAAAGGGGACGGCTGAAGCTTTAGGAGTAAGTGGACACAGGCTAAAGACTTTTAGGCCGTTCGAAAAAGCTAGGTACTATTCGGAAGTATTAAAGGATTTGATAATTGTACCCTTTGAAGCAGTTCACGATGTAGCCGAGCCAGTAAGTTATTTCATAAAAACTAGGGATGACGAAGAATCCTTAGTATTTGTAACTGATACTGCATATTTAAAGTATAAAATACCCGACTGTGAGTGTCTTATGATTGAATGTAACTATGTAAAGTCTGTATTGGATGAGCGAGTTAAACAAGGGAAAATCAACGTTAATCTTAGAAACAGGATTTTAAAGAATCACTTGTCCTTGGAAAGCTTGGTAGAAGCCTTAAAGCTGGCGGACTTATCTAGGTGCAAAAAGATATACTTGCTGCACTTATCAGATGGGAATAGCGATGAAGAATTAATCAAAAGGACTATACAAGAAACTACAGGAATTGAGGTGGTGGTGTGTTAGATGGCCGGAATAAGTTGGATTAAGCTATCGGTGAATATTTTTGATGATGAAAAAATAAAGCTGATACGAAAAATGCCAGAAGGCGATGCTATTCTCTTAATTTGGATTCAACTTCTTTGCCTGGCTGGTAAGACCAATGACGGAGGGGCTATCTATATAGGTCAACACCTTTATTACACAGATGAGATGCTGGCAACTATATGTGATCAGCCTCTCAATACTGTAAGGCTTGCTATACAAACCTTTCAAAATTTTGGAATGATTAGTACCAATGATGATGGCTTGATAGTGATAGATAATTGGGAGAAACATCAAAATATTGAGGGGATGGAAAGAGTAAGAGAGCAGACAAGGAAGAGGGTTGCCAAGCATAGAGAAAAGCAAAAACAGATTAATGACTCTAAAAAACAAGAAGAAAATAACAGTAACGTTAATGTAACGTTACGTAACGCAACAGATAAGAATAAGAATAGACAAGATAAGAATAAGAATAGAATAGAAATAGACTACAACAACAATAATAACGATGAATTAATAAATACTAAGAATATTACAAGAAACGAAAAGCTTGTTGTCGACTATTTTTATACACACCTCAAAAATAACACAAGTAGAAGCGATTGGGATTTAGCAGTTAGCGATGTTAAAAAATATGGATGGCCTAGAGTTTTGTATACACTTTATTATTTAAAAACAGAGCAAAACGCAAGAATAACGAATTTCAGCTATGTAGATAAGGTCCTCAAGACACAAAAAGAGCCAGATAAGGTAGAAGTTGAATTTATTGCTAACAGAGAGATCGAGAAATTAAGGAGTGAATGGATAGAAAGTGAACAAGGTAATTTTAACAGGTCGATTAACTAGAGATATAGACCTTATGTACACGAGGAGTAGCACCCCTACAGCGAGCTTTAGCCTTGCCGTGGATAAGGGACTTAGCAGGGAGAAAAGGCAGGAGGCAGAGGCGAATAATCGCCCTACAGCTGATTTCCCTAGGGTAGTAGTCTTTGGAAGGCAAGCGGAGAACGCAGCCAGATACCTAGCCAAGGGGTCTAGGTGCTTGATTGAGGGGAGGATTCAGACAGGATCTTACCAAGACAAGGACGGAAAGACTATC